>NZ_BAABCJ010000002.1:0-844172 GCF_039538765.1 Zhihengliuella alba
ACACTATTGAGTTCTCAAACAACAGACACCCCGGACTACCACAACCAGGACCAACATCCCGACCGCTTCGCTCCGAAGCAACTCGAATACCTTACCCGCATCCCCCCGCCGATGCAAACCGCAGAACCTGCGACCCGCACCACACCGGAGAACCCGCAACCCCCCACCCGAAACAATTCCCCGGGCGTTCGAAAACACCCGCCGAAACGGATTCAAAAGAAAGGAGAAAAAGGATTCCGCCACCGCTTCGATCCTCAGCCCCGGATCCCTCCGTGCTGTCCTCGTCGCGACGACTCGAAATACTCTACACAGGAAACAGCACCCTGCAAAATCGGGCTGGACGCCCGGGCGTGTCGCCGCGGGATCCCCATGATTCCGGGGCTTCCGGGCCAGCGGCACCCGCGATGCCTCGGTCAGCCGCTTCCAGTGGAGCGAGCGCGAACGAGAGAGGGCGCGGCCCCGTCCTGCGCTGCCTGCGGTGCAGGTGCGTGGACGGGGCCGCGCCCTCGGGAGTCGAGCTCCGGGAAGGACCGGCCGGCTATTCGCCGACCTCGATCACGGCCTGGTTCTTCTTGCCGCGGCGGACCAGCAGGAAGCGTCCGTGCATGAGCTGCTCGCGGGAGATTACGGCCTCCGGGTCGGCGACCTTCGCGTTGTTCACGTAGGCCCCGCCGTCGGCGACGGCCCGGCGGGCGGCGGACTTGGAGTCCACCAGGCCCGAGGCCAGGAGGAGCTCGACGATGTTCAGCTCCCCCGCGTACTCGGCACTGGGCAGCTCGGCCGTCGCGGCGCGCAGCGTCGCCTCGTCCAGCTCGGTGATGTCGCCCTTGCCGAACATCGCCTGGGATGCGGCGATGACCTTCTCCGTCGCCTCGACCCCGTGCACCAGCGACGTGACCTCCCAGGCGAGGCGCTTCTGCGCCTCGCGGGCGAAGGGGCGCTCCGCGGTCGCGGCCTCGAGCGTCTCGATCTCCTCGCGGCCCAGGAACGTGAAGACCTTGAGCCGCTCGGCCACATCTGCGTCGGCGGTGTTCAGCCAGAACTGGTAGAAGGCGTACGGCGAGCACATCTCCGGGTCCAGCCAGATGGCATTGCCCTCGCTCTTGCCGAACTTGGTCCCGTCCGCATTGGTGATCAGCGGCGTGCCGAAGGCGTGGACGGACGTGCCCTCCACCTTGCGGACGAGCTCCGTGCCGGCGGTGAGATTGCCCCACTGGTCCGAGCCGCCCGTCTGGAGCACGCAGTCGTAGTCGCGGTGGAGCTGCAGGTAGTCCATGGCCTGCAGGATCTGGTAGCTGAACTCGGTGTAGCTGATGCCCTCGTCCGAGTTCAGGCGCGCGGCGACGATCTCCTTCTTGATCATCGTCCCCACGCGGAAGTGCTTGCCGATCTCCCGCAGGAAGTCGATGGCCGACAGCGGGGCCGTCCAGTCGAGGTTGTTGACCATCCGGGCGGCGTTCGCGCCCTCGAAGGACAGGTAGTTGGCAACCTGGGCCTCCAGTTTGCGCACCCACTCCCCCACGACCTCGCGGGTGTTCAGCACGCGCTCCGCGGTCTGCCGGGGATCCCCGATCAGACCGGTGGAGCCGCCGACGAGGCCGAGCGGGCAGTGCCCGGCCAGCTGGAGCCGGCGCATGTTCAGCAGCTGCACCAGGTGCCCGAGGTGCAGGGACGGCGCCGTCGGGTCGAAGCCGACGTAATAGGTGATCGGGTCACCGGCCAGCAGTTCCTCGAGGGCGGCCTCGTCCGTGGACACGTGCACGACGCCGCGCCACTTCAGCTCCTGCCAGATGTTCTCGAAGCTCGGATCGTTCTTCTGCTGCGCCAGAACGGCGTTGGTTTCAGTCGGTGACACGCGCCTTAACGTAGCAGTTCCGGGAACGGGTTCAGGAACCCGGCTCGAAACCTTCCGGCACCGTCTTGGCGGCGATCACACGGAGCCGCTGGGTCGCACGGGTCATGGCGACGTAGAGGTCGCCGAGCCCGCCGTCGGCCTCGGCGACGAGGTCCTCCGGCTCCAGCAGCACCACGACGTCGAACTCCAGCCCCTTGGCCTCGTGCGCCGTGGTGACCACGACGTCCTGCTCGACGCCGCCCGAGCCCGTGCCCACGCGGCGGCCGAACAGCCCGACGGCGGCGCGGCGCGCCTCGGCGAGCAGCGTGCGCGGGGCGATGATGGCCGTCAGGCCGCCCTCGGCCTTCTCCACCTCGCCGGGCAGGACCTCGGTGAGGTGCGCGACGACGTCGTGCCCCTCCACGTGGTCCACCACCGGCGGCCACTGGCCGTCGCGGACGGCCTTCGGCGTGGAGACCGTCAGGCCCGCGCGCTGGGCGACGCGGGCCGCGGCCTCGGCGATCTGGGTGGGCGTGCGGTAGTTGACCGTCAGCTCCTCGAGCCGGAACCGGTCCCCCACGAACGGCTCGAGGGCCTGGCTCCAGCTCGTGGCGCTCGCGGCCGAGGAGGCCTGCGCGATGTCGCCGACCACGGTGAAGGACTTCATGGGGCACCGACGCATGAGCAGGCGCCACTGCATGGGCGAGAGCTCCTGGGCCTCGTCCACCACCACGTGCCCGTAGGCCCAGGTGCGGTCCAGCCGCGCACGCTCGGCGGCGGTGACGGCGGGGCCCGTCTCCCGGTTGAACTCGAGCAGCTCGTCGGCCGTGACCAGACCGTCGTTGCCCTTCTCCTCCAGCATGGCGTTGGTCGCCTCGATGGTGGCCTCGGCGATCTCGCGGTCCCGCTTGGAGGCCTCGCCCCCCTGACCGGCGGCCTCGGCGTAGTCGCCGAGGAGCTCGGCCGCCTCGTCCAGCAGCGGGACGTCGGCCTCGGTCCACGGGGCGTCGGCGGGGCGCAGCAGGGTCAGGACCTCGCGGGCGCTCAGGTGGGGCGCGGCGGCGACCAGCTGCTCGGGCCTCGAGAGCAGGTCGGACACGAGCTTCTGCGGCGTGACGGGCATCCAGCACAGGTTCAGCGCGATCCGGACGTCACGCGAGGCGCGCACGTCCTCCACGAGGTAGGAGCGGTCGGCCTTGTTGCCGCCGCCCGAGGACTCCTCGAGCCTCGCCTCGAGCTGGTCGGCCAGCTCCTTGACGAGGGTCTTGACGAAGGTCGCCCGGGCCTCGTTGTGCGGCTTGCCGGTGCCCCGCGCCTTGTCGCGGGCACGCTTGACCTGCTTGACGGACAGCGTCAGGGGCGTGCCCTCGACGACGACGCGCCGGTCTCCCTGCGGGAGCCGCTGCCGGCGGGCGACGGCGCGCTTGACGACGTCGGCCATCCGGAGGTCCCCCTTGAGCCGTCCGGCCTCGCGGGACGGCTCCGCGACGGCGTCGACGCCCGGCATCAGCTGGCCGATGCTGGCCATGACCACGCCGGTCTCGCCGAGCGAGGGCAGCACGCGCTCGATGTAGCGCATGAAGGACAGGGACGGGCCGACGAGCAGCACGCCGGCGGACTTCAGCCGCTCGCGGTGCTCGTAGAGGAGGTAGGCGGCGCGGTGGAGCGCCACGGCCGTCTTGCCGGTGCCGGGCCCGCCCTGGACCACGACGACGCCGGACATCGGGGTGCGGATGATCCGGTCCTGCTCCGACTGGATGGTGGAGACGATGTCCCCCATCCGGCCCGTGCGGCGCTGCGTGAGGGCGGCCAGCAGGGCACCCTCGCCCTGGTGCACCGCGACCTCGTCGAGGAGCGTCTCATCGAGCACGTCGTCCTCGAGCCCCACGACGGCGCGGCCCTTCAGGAGCAGATGGCGGCGGCGGCGCACGCCGAGCCGCTCGTGGGCCGTGGCCTGGTAGAAGGCCCCGGCCTCGGGCGCGCGCCAGTCGATCATGAGCCGGCGCTGCTCCGGGTCCGTCAGGCCGATGCGCCCGATGTAGCGCGTCGCCCCGGCCTCGAGCGCGTCGAGGTCGACGACGTCGTCGCCCGACGCGCTCGCGAGGTCCACGCCGTCCATGTCCAGCCGGCCGAAGACGAGGCGTTCCTCGACGGCGTTCAGCTGGGCCAGCCGGTCCTCGTAGAGGGTCGCGTAGGAGTCCCGCTCGGACTGGTTCTGCAGGGAGCCGACGGCGCCCTGGCGGCGGATGCGGGCCAGCTGCTCGGTCTTCTCCGCGCGCAGCTCGTCCAGCCGCTGGTACAGGTTCGCCACGTGCTGGCGCTCGCGGTCCAGATCCGTCGTCGAATCCAAGTCCGAGGCTGACGTCGGTACGTCGACCATGGATGCTCCTGACTGAAGGTGAAGCGGAAATGAAGGGCGTACCAGTCTACGCCGTCGTGCCGGGGCGCCGGGGACAGCCCGCGCGGCCGCCGGAGGACCGCCGTCGGGCGGCCCGGCGCGCGGTCAGACGCGCTGGAGCGCGTGGACCTCGTGCGGGGCGAGTTTCTGGCGCCCGCCGAGGCCGTCCAGCTCCAGGACGACGCCGATGCCGACCACTTCGGCGCCGGCGCGCTCGACCAGCCGGACGGCGGCGCCGACCGTCCCGCCGGTGGCGAGGACGTCGTCCAGGAGGAGGACGCGGGTGCCGGGGGCGATGTCGTCGCGGTGCAGCTCGAGCGTCGCGGTGCCGTACTCGAGGAGGTAGTCCTCGGCGTGGACCTCGCGGGGCAGCTTGCCCTTCTTGCGCAGCGTCACCATCCCGGTCCCGGCCGCGTAGGCGCCGGCCGCGGCCAGGACGAAGCCGCGGGCCTCCAGCCCCGCGATGACGTCGAACCGCCCCGCGAACGGGGCGATGACCTCGTCGACGATCCGCTTCAGGCCCTCTGCGTCGGCGAAGACCGGCGTGAGGTCCTTGAAGGAGATCCCCGGGCGGGGGTAGTCGGGGACGACGGCGGCGAGCCGGTCGAGCAGGTCGGCGATGGGTTCCTCAGAGTTCTGCACGGTAGAAGATTCTAGTCGCGCCGGCGCGGGCTCCCCGACTCGCGGCGCCGGACCGCGGCGGGACGGTAGCGGGACACCGAGCGCTCGCCCTCGAGCCAGAAGCGCCACGGATACTCCTCGCCGCCGCCGGGTCCGGAGACGCCGGTCCGCGGGCCCGTGGAGTGCCGGGGCGCCCGATCCGCGACGCCGTCGAGGGCGACCGTCCCCGGGCCGTGGACCCCCGCGGTCCCGTGGTCGACCGGCAGCCCGGTGTGCTCGAGTGTGAGCCCGAGCGCCTGGGCCAGCCGGGCCGGGCCGCTGGCCAGCTGGGGCCCGGGCGCGCCGGCGCGGCCGCGGCGTGCGACGGCGGTGTCGACGCCGGCGACGACCTCGCCGGCGCGCATCAGGACCGCCGAGGCGCTGCCGTCCGTCCCGCAGACGATGTTGGCGCAGTGGTGCATGCCGTACGTGAAGTACACGTACAGGGTGCCGGGCGGGCCGAAGAGCGCCGAGTTCCGGGCCGTGCGGCCGCGGTAGCCGTGCGAGCCCGGGTCGATGCCGCCCTCGTACGCCTCCACCTCGGTGAGCCGGATCGCCACCGTGCGGCCGTCGACGCAGGTGGAGACCGTGCTGCCGAGCAGGCGCGGGGCGACGACGCGGGCCGGTTCTCCCAGCAGGTGCGAGGTGGCGGATCCGGTGTGCGTCATGGCCCCAGCGTACTCAGGCGGCGGACGGGCCTGCGGGCTACGCCTGGGCGGCGTACTCGCGCAGCGGGGCGGCCTGGCGCTTGAGCTCGGCCAGCTGGGCGTCGACGGCGGTGGGGCCGGTGCCGCCCTGCGAGCTGCGCGAGTTCAGCGAGCCCTCCGTGGTGAGCACGGAGCGGACGTCCGCCGTGATCCGGGGCGAGATCGCCGCGTACTCCTCGTCGGTGAGGTCCCAGAGCTCGACCCCGCGGGCCTCGGCGGCCTGGACGGCCGCCCCGGAGAGCTCGTGCGCCTCGCGGAACGGCACGCCCTCGAGGACCAGCCACTCGGCGATGTCCGTCGCCAGGGCGAAGCCCTGCGGCGCCAGCTCGGCCAGGCGCTCGGTGTTGAACGTCAGCGTGGCCACCATGCCGGACACCGCGGGCAGCAGCAGCTCGAGGGTGTCCGCGGCGTCGAACACCGGCTCCTTGTCCTCCTGCAGGTCGCGGTTGTAGGCCAGGGGCAGGCCCTTGAGCGTGGCGAGCAGGCCGGTGAGGTCGCCGATGAGGCGCCCGGACTTGCCGCGGGCGAGCTCGGCGACGTCCGGGTTCTTCTTCTGCGGCATGATCGACGAGCCGGTGGAGTAGGAGTCGTGCAGCGTCACGAAGGACGCCTCCTTGGTGGCCCAGAAGATGACCTCCTCCGAGATCCGGGACAGGTCCACGCCGATCATGGCGGAGACCCAGGCGAACTCGGCGAAGACGTCGCGGGAGGCGGTCCCGTCGATCGAGTTCCACACGGCCGAGTCGAAGCCCAGCTCGGCTGCGACGGCGTTCGGGTCCAGCCCGAGCGACGAGCCGGCGAGCGCGCCGGATCCGTACGGCGACACCGCGGCGCGGCGGTCCCAGTCGGCGAGCCGCTGCACGTCGCGCAGCAGGGCCCACGCGTGAGCGAGGAGGTGGTGGGAGAGCAGGACAGGCTGCGCGTGCTGCAGGTGGGTGCGCCCCGGCATGGGCGCGTACGGGTGCGCCTCGGACTGGGCGATGAGCGCGTCGACGACGTCGAGGACGCCGCGGCCGATGATCCGCGCGTGGTCGCGCAGGAACATCCGGCCCATGGTGGCGATCTGGTCGTTGCGCGAGCGCCCGGCGCGCAGCTTGCCGCCCAGGGCCGGGCCGGCCCGCTCGATCAGCCCGCGCTCCAGGGAGCCGTGCACGTCCTCGTCGCTCTCCGACGGCGTGTAGACACCGGAGCGAACGTCGGCCTCGAGCCGGTCGAGGGCCTCGATCATGCCGTCGAGCTCGGCGTCGTCCAGCAGGCCCGCCCGGTGCAGGACGCGGGCGTGCGCACGGGAGCCGGCGATGTCGTAGGGCGCCAGGCGCCAGTCGAAGTCGGTGGACTTGCTCAGCGCGGCCAGCGCGTCCGCGGGCCCGCCCGCGAAGCGGCCTCCCCAGAGGGAGCCCTCGTTGGTGGCCTGGGACTTGGCGGATTCAGCCTGGGAGGACATGCCGCTCCTTTCGGTGCCGGCGGGCCGGCGTCGAGGACCTGCCACGGACGACGTGGCAAACTTATTCACTAGTGTACATAACTATGCATAGCGGGCGGCGCCGGGCGCCTGCGGCCCGGCTATGCCTGGTCGGCGAGCTCCAGGAACCGCGCCGCCACGTCCTCGCCGCCGGCGGGGTCGCGGGTGATGATCATGACGGTGTCGTCTCCGGCGATGGTCCCGAGCACGTCCGGCATGATCGAGTGGTCGATCGCGAGGGCGAGCCAGTTGGCCGCCCCGGGCGGGGTGCGCAGGACCACGATATTCGCGGAGGCCTCCGCCGTGACGAGCAGCTCGGCGCAGAGCTTGGCGAGGCGGGCGTCGAGGACTTCCTGCGCGACCGCCGTCCGCGGGCCCCGGTCCCCGCCCTCGCTGCGCACGGCGTAGACCAGCCCGCCCTCGTTGCCGCGGACGCGGATGGCGCCGATCTCCACCAGGTCGCGGGAGAGCGTCGCCTGGGTGACCTGCAGACCCTCGGCGGCGAGCAGCTGGGCCAGCTCCGCCTGCGAGCGCACGGACTCGACGGCCAGGATCGCCTTGATCCGCTCCTGGCGGGCCGTCTTGGTGGACGGCTGGCCCTTGGCGGCGTCCGCCTCGGCGACCCGTTCCCGCGGCCCGGTGCTCTCCGCGCTCATTCCGAGTGCTCCAGCCCGGTTCGCTCCAGGCCGGCCGCGGCCGCGTCGGCGAGGCCGGACTTCGCGAGCAGCCAGGCCAGCAGGGCCTTCTGCGCGTGGAGCCGGTTCTCGGCCTCGTCCCAGACGACCGACTGCGGGCCGTCGATGACGTCGGCGTCGATCTCGTAGCCCCGGTAGGCGGGCAGGCAGTGGAGCACGATCGCGTCGTCGGCGGCGAGCCGCAGTGCCCCGGCCGTCAGCGCGTAGTCGCGGAAGAGCTCCTGCCGTTCGGCCTTCTCGTCCTCCTGGCCCATGGAGATCCAGGTGTCGGTGGCGACGACGTCGGCACCGGCCAGCGCCTCGGCGGCGTCCTCCGTGACGGTGACGGAGCCGCCTGTCTCGGCGGCGCGGGTCCGAGCGGCGGCGACGACGCCGTCGTCCGGCAGGTAGCCCGCCGGCCCGGCGAGGCGCACGTGCATCCCGGCCGTGACGCCGGCGAGCAGGTAGGAGGCAGCCATGTTGTTGGCGGAGTCCCCGAGGTAGGCCATGGTGAGGCCGGGCAGGTCGCCCTTGTGCTCGCGCACCGTCAGCAGGTCGGCCAGCAGCTGGCAGGGGTGGTACTCGTCGGAGAGGGCGTTGACCACCGGGACGGTGGAGTGCGCGGCCATCTCCTCCAGCCCCGACTGCGCGTAGGTGCGCCACACGACCGCGGAGACCATCCGGCTGAAGACGCGCGCCGAGTCGGCGAAGGACTCCTTGTGCCCGAGCTGCGACTCCCCCGGGTTGATGATCAGCGCATTGCCGCCGAGATCGGCGACGCCGGCCGCGAAGGAGACGCGCGTGCGGGTGGAGGTCTTGTCGAAGATCACGGCGACGGTCTGGGGCCCGGCGAGGGGCTTGAACGCGAACCGGTCCCGCTTCATCGCGGCGGCCAGATCCAGGATCTCGGCCTGCTCGGCCTGCGTGACGTCGGTGTCGGCCAGGAAGTGGCGCAGGGTGGTGCTCATGCGTTCTCCTTCGCGGTCCGCTCCAGGGCGGTCCGGTAGATGGTGGGCAGCGCGTCGGTGAAGCGCCGCAGCTGCTCGCCGGCGATGTTCAGCGGCGGGGCCAGGCGCAGGGTGCGCGGACCGGGTGCGTTGATGATGAAGCCGGCGTCAAGCGCGGCGGCGACGGCCGCGGGGGCGATCTCGTCCGCGAGGTCGAAGCCGATGAGCAGCCCGTACTGCCGCACCTCGCGCACGACGTCGAGGGCGCGCAGGGCGTCCGCGGCCTCTGCGCCGACCCGGCGCACGTGGGCCAGGAGGTCGCCGGAGTCGATCGCGTGCAGGGTGGCGAGCGCCGCGGCGGTGGCCACCGGGTTCCCGCCGAAGGTGGTGCCGTGCTGGCCGGCGGCGAGCAGGGAGCTGGCCTCCGGGCCGAACGTGACCAGGGCGCCGATGGGGAAGCCTCCCCCGAGTCCCTTGGCCAGCGTCATGGCGTCCGGCAGGACGCCCTCGGAGGCGAACCAGGACCCGGTGCGCCCGATGCCCGTCTGCACCTCGTCGAAGACCAGCAGGGCGCCGGCGGCCCGCGTGATCTCCCGGGCGGCGGTGAGGTAGCCGTCGTCGTACCCGCGCACGCCCGCCTCGCCCTGGACGGGCTCGATGAACACGGCGGCGACAGTCTCGTCGACGGCGGCGCGCAGGGCCTCGACGTCGCCGGCGGGCACCCATTCGACGCCGCCCGGGAGCGGCTCGAACGGCTCCCGGTACGCCTGCTTCCAGGTGAGTGCGAGCGCGCCCATGGAGCGGCCGTGGAACGCGTTCTCGAGCGCGACGATGCGGGTGCGCCGCGGGGCTCCGTCGCCGCCGGCGTTGCGCCGGGCGAGCTTGAAGGCGGCCTCGTTGGCCTCCGTGCCGGAGTTCGCGAAGAACACCCGGGACCCGGCCGGCGCCTGGGCGAGCTCCAGCAGCCGCTCGGCGAGGGCGATCTGGGTGGGACTGGTGAAGAAGTTGGAGACGTGGCCCAGGGTGGCGAGTTGGCTGGTGACCACGGACGTGATCAGCGGGTGCGCATGTCCAAGCGCGTTGACCGCGATCCCGGCGAGCAGGTCCAGGTACTCCTTGCCGTCGGCGTCCCACACGGTGGAGCCGGAGCCGCGGACCAGGACGCGCTGCGGTGTGCCGAAGACGCCCATCAGCGACTCTCCGTAGCGGGCGAGCAGCTCCCGGCCGAGCTCGGCGCCGGGCCCGGCGGCCTGGCCGGCGACGGCGCCCGCGCCGTGGCCCGCGGCGCCGGTCGGGGCTGCCGCGCCGGCGATCCCCGTCAGATCCGCCGCCGTCAGGCTCGCGGCCCCGGCCGCGCCGGACTCGGCCGGGCCGGGATGCTCCGGACTTTCATGCTCCGCGCCGCCCTGCTCCGGGGCTCCATCCTCCGGGGCGGCGGCCTGCGGTGCGTGGTCGTGGGTCGGGCTCACTGGCCGGCCTCCTCGGGATCGGGGACCAGCTCGGTGCCGATGCCGGCCGTGGTGAAGACCTCCAGCAGCATCGAGTGGGGCTGGCGGCCGTCGACGATGGCCGCGCGGCCCACGCCCGCGTCGACGGCGGCCAGGCAGGCCTCCATCTTCGGGATCATGCCGGACTCCAGGCCCGGCAGCAGCGCGCGCAGCTCGGCGGCGGTGAGCGAGGAGATCAGCGAGTCCCGGTCCGGCCAGTCCGCGTAGAGGCCCTCGACGTCGGTGAGGATCACCAGCTTGGACGCGCCGAGGGCGCCGGCGAGCGCGGCGGCGGCGGTGTCCGCGTTGACGTTGAGGACCTCGCCGGTGGGGCCGCCGCCGTCGTGCACCTCGGGGGCCACCGAGGAGATCACCGGGATGCGGCCGGCGGCGATCAGGTCGGTGATCTGGCCGGGCTCGACTCCGACGACCTCGCCGACCAGGCCGAGGTCCACGGCCTCTCCGTCGACGACGGTACCGGTCCGGCGGGCGCGCAGCAGGGCGCCGTCCTCGCCGGAGAGGCCGACGGCGTAGGGCCCGTGGGAGTTGATGAGGCCCACCAGCTCGCGCTGGACCTGCCCGGTGAGGACCATGCGCACCACGTCCATCGCCTCGGGCGTGGTCACGCGCAGGCCGCCGCGGAACTCGGACTCGATGCCGAGGCGCTCGAGCATCCGGCTGATCTGCGGGCCGCCCCCGTGGACCACCACCGGGTGGATGCCGGCGTGGTGCAGGAACACGATGTCCTCGGCGAACGCCCGGCGCAGGGCGTCGTTGACCATGGCGTTGCCGCCGTACTTGATGACCATGGTGGTCCCGGCGTAGCGCTGGATCCACGGCAGGGCCTCGATGAGGGCCTCGGCCTTCCGCTGGGCGCTCGGGAAGTGCTCGCGGCCGTGCAGGATGGGGGCGGCGTGCGCCGGTCCGGTGGTGGCGTCCTGTTCCATGGTCTCCCTAGCTGCTGTAGGCCGAGTTCTCGTGCACGTAGTCGTGCGTGAGGTCGTTGGTCCAGATGGTGGCCTCTGCCTCGCCGGCGGCGAGGTCGATCTCCACGGTGACCTCCCGGCCGGAGAGGTCCACCAGGTCCCGGTCCTCGCCGACGCCGCCGGCGCGGCAGACCTGCACCCCGTTGATGGACACGTTCAGCCGGTCCGGCTCGAACGCGGCGTCCGTGGTGCCGACGGCGGAGAGCACGCGGCCCCAGTTGGGGTCCTGCCCGAAGATCGCGGTCTTGAAGAGATTGGAGCGGGCGACGGCGCGGCCGACCACCTCGGCGTCGGCCTCGTCCGCGGCGTTGAACGTGCGGATCGCGATGTCGTGGGCGGCACCCTCGGCGTCGTGGATGAGCTGCAGCGCCAGATCCGTGCAGACGGCGGCGAGGCCGGCGGCGAACTCCTCCGGGTCGGCCGGCGCGCCGGCGGCCCCCGAGGCCAGCAGGACCACGGTGTCATTGGTGGACATGCAGCCGTCGGAGTCGGCGCGGTCGAAGCTGACCCGCGTGGCCGCGCGCAGCGCCCGATCCAGCTCGGCCGGCTCGACCGCCGCGTCGGTGGTGAGCACCACGAGCATCGTGGCGAGCCCGGGCGCGAGCATGCCGGCGCCCTTGGCCATCCCGCCGATGCTGTAGCCGGTGCCGGCGAAGCCGGACTGCTTCGAGACGGAGTCGGTGGTCATGATGGCGGCGGCCGCGGCGGCACCGCCGTCGTGCTCGCCGCCGGTGCCCAACGCGTCGACGGCCGCGTCCACGCCCGGGATGAGACGGTCCATGGGCAGCTGCACACCGATGAGGCCCGTGGAGCAGACGACGACGTCCGACGCGCTGACGCCCAGCCGCTCGGCGGTGTGCTCGGCGGTGCGGTGCGTGTTGCCGAAGCCCTCCGGGCCGGTGCAGGCGTTGGCGCCGCCGGAGTTCAGGACCACGGCGTCGGCGCGCCCGTCGGAGACCACCTGGCGGGACCAGTGCACGGGCGCGGCGGCCACGCGGTTGGAGGTGAAGACGGCGGCCGCGTGCTTCAAGGGCCCGTCGTTGACGACGACGGCGACGTCCGGCTTGCCCGTGGACTTCAGCCCGGCGGGGACGCCGGCGGCGCGGAAGCCGGCCGGGGCCGTGATCCCGAAGGGGCCCTGCTCCGCCGTGGCGGTCTGCGGGAGTGCTGGGGTGCTCATGCGGTTCCTCCTGCGCCCTACGGGGCGAGTCCTTCGAAGTCGAGGCCGGCCAGCTCGGGCAGGCCCAGGGCCAGGTTCATGGATTGGACGGCGCCGCCGGCGGTGCCCTTGGTCAGGTTGTCGATCGCGGCGACCACGATCACGCGGCCGATGCGCTCGTCGAGGGCGAGCTGCAGGACGGCGTGGTTGGAGCCGAGCACCTGCTTGGTGGACGGCCACTGCCCCTCGGGCAGCAGGTGCACGAACGCCTCGCCGGCGTACGCCTCCTCCCACGCGGCACGCAGCTGCGCCGCCGTGGTGCCCGGCTGGACCCTGGCCGTGGCCGTGGTCAGGATGCCGCGCGCCATGGGCGCCAGCGTGGGCGTGAAGGAGACTGTGACCGGCGTGCCGGCGGCACGGGAGAAGCCCTGCTCCATCTCCGGGGTGTGGCGGTGGGCGCCGCCGACGCCGTAGGGGCTCATGCCGCCCATCGCCTCGGAGCCGAGCAGATGCGGCTTGAGTGCCTTGCCGGCGCCGGAGGTGCCGGAGGCGGCGACGATCACGACGTCGTCCGGCTGGAGGAGCCCGGCCGCGAACCCGGGCACCAGGGCCAGCTGGGCGCTCGTCGGGTAGCACCCGGGCACGGCGATGCGGCGCGCTCCGGCGAGCTGCTCGCGGGCCCCGGGGAGCTCGGGCAGGCCGTACGGCCAGGTGCCGGCGTGGGGCGAGCCGTAGAACTGCTCCCACGCCGCCGCGGACTCGAGCCGGTGGTCGGCCCCGGCGTCGATCACCAGGACGTCGTCCGGCAGCTGCGCGGCGATCTCCGCGCTGGCGCCGTGCGGCAGGGCGAGGAACACGACGTCGTGCCCGGCCAGGTTCTCCACCGTGGTCTCGACGAGCTCGCGGTCGGCCAGGCCGAGCAGGTGCGGCTGCAGGGAGCCGAGGCGCTGCCCGGCGTTGCTGTGGGCGGTGATCGCGCCGATCTCGACGTCGGGATGGCGGCTGAGCAGGCGGAGGACCTCTCCCCCGGCGTAGCCGCTGGCTCCGGACACGGCAGCTGAAATCGTCATGGGCCAACCATAGTCGATTCTATGCATGGTCGCTAATAATTATTCATTGCGTCGGCCCGCGGGCGGCACCGGGCGACCACGCAGTAAGGTGGCCGCATCGCATCCGAGTGGTTGGAGGGAACTTGCCGTACGCCGTACACGTCCCGCAGGCCGGGGGCCCGGAGGCCCTCGAACGGACCCAGCTGACGCTGCCGGAGCCCGGACCCGGCGAGCTGCTCGTGGAGGTCGCCGCCGTGGGCGTGAACTTCATCGAGACCTACCAGCGCTCGGGCATCTACCCCGTCGAGTACCCCTTCGTCCCGGGCAGCGAGTTCGCGGGCACCGTGGCCGCCGTCGGCGACGGGGTCGAGGAGTTCGCCGTGGGCGACCGCGTGGCCACCGCCGAGGCCGAGGGCGCCTACGCCTCCCACGTGCTGCTGGAGGCCGAGCGGGCCGTGCGCGTGCCCGACGGAGTGGACCTCCAGACCGCCGCGGCGGTGCCGCTGCAGGGCTTCACCGCCCACTACCTGGTCCACTCCACCTACGAGGTGCGCGAGGGCGACGTGGTCCTGACCTACGCCGGCGCCGGCGGGGTGGGCGGCCTGCTGACGCAGATGCTCAAGCGCGTCGGGGCCACCGTCATCACCACGACCTCGACGGCGGAGAAGGCGCGCCTGGCCGCCGAGGCCGGCGCCGACCACGTGGTCGGCTACAGCGAGGTCGAGGCCACGGTCGACGAGGTCACCCGCGGCCGCGGCGTGGACGTGGTGTACGACGGCGTCGGCAAGGCCACGTTCGAGACCTCGCTGGCCGCACTGCGCAAGCGCGGGACGCTGGTGCTCTTCGGCGGCGCCTCCGGCCAGGTGCCCCCGTTCGACCTGCAGCGGCTCAACGCCGCCGGCTCGCTGTTCGTCACCCGCCCGAAGCTCGCCGACCACCTGCTCGACGCGGACGAGCGCGCCTGGCGCGGCCGGGATGTCTTCGGCCAGGTCGCCGCGGGCGAGCTCACCGTGCGGATCGGCGGCGTCTACCCGCTGGAGGAGGCCGGCCGGGCCCACGCCGACCTCGAGTCGCGGAACACCACCGGCAAGCTGGTCCTCGTGCCCTGACCCTCCCACCGACGCCGGGCACCACGCCGGCTGCGGCCCGACTCCCGGAACCGAAACCGGCCGCGCACCCGCGCGCCCCATCAGAAAGCAGCCATGGCGTTGTCGACGCAGGTCCACCCCTGTCAATTCCCGGGGGCCGCTCAGGCACCCCGCCCGCGTACCCTTCTCGACATCCTCCATTCCACGTCCCGGGAGCATCCGGATGCCCCGGCCCTGGACGACGGCGACCGACCGCTGACCTACGCCGAGCTGCTCGAGGCGGTGCGCGGCCAGGCCCGCGCATTCCACGAGGCCGGCCTGGGCGCCGGGGACCGCATCGGGATCCGCATCCCCTCGGGTACCCGCGAGCTGTACATCGCCATCCTGGCCACCCTCATGGTCGGTGCCGCGTACGTCCCGGTCGACGCCGACGATCCCGACGAGCGCGCCCGCCTGGTCTTCACGGAGGCGCGCGTGGCCGGCATCGTCCGGGCCGGCGGCGAGCTCGTGGTCGACGCCAAGCGCCCGCGGCCCTTCCCGGATCCCCGCGAGCCGCGGCTCGACGACGACGCGTGGATCATCTTCACGTCCGGGTCGACCGGTACGCCCAAGGGGGTCGCCGTCTCGCATCGCTCGGCGGCGGCCTTCGTCGACGCCGAGGCGCGCCTGTTCCTCCGGCAGGAGCCCCTCGCCCCGGGGGACCGCGTCCTCGCCGGCCTCTCGGTGGCCTTCGATGCCTCGTGCGAGGAGATGTGGCTGGCCTGGCGCCACGGCGCCTGCCTGGTCCCGGCCCCGCGCGCTCTGGTGCGCTCCGGCATGGATCTGGGGCCCTGGCTGGTCACCCGCGGGATCACCGCGGTCTCCACGGTCCCGACGCTCGCCGCCATCTGGCCCGCGGAGGCGCTCGAGAACGTCCGTCTGCTCATCTTCGGCGGCGAGGCCTGCCCGCCGGAGCTGGTGGCCCGCCTCGTCTCCCCCGGCCGCGAGGTCTGGAACACGTACGGCCCGACGGAGGCGACGGTCGTGGCCTGCGGTGCCCTGATGACGGGCACCGGCCCCGTCCGCATCGGCCTGCCGCTCGACGGCTGGGACCTGGCGGTCGTCGATGCCGACGGCGTGCCCGTCCCCGAGGGGTCCACCGGCGAGCTGATCATCGGCGGCGTGGGGCTCGCGAAGTACCTGGACGCCGCCAAGGACCGGGAGAAGTACGCGCCGATGCCCACGCTGGGCTGGGAGCGGGCGTACCGCTCCGGCGACCTCGTGGTCAACGACCCGGCCGGGCTGGTCTTCGTCGGGCGCGCGGACGAGCAGGTCAAGCTGGGCGGCCGGCGCATCGAGCTCGGCGAGGTCGACGCGGCGCTGCAGGCCCTGCCCGGAGTCGCCGGAGCCGCGGCCGCCGTGAAGACGACCGCGGCGGGCACGCAGGTCCTCGTCGGCTACCTCGCCGCGGACGCCGGCCTGGACCTCGAGGAGGCGCGCCGGCTCCTGGCCGGGTCCCTCCCGGCGCCGCTGATCCCCCGGCTGACCGTCGTCGATTCCCTGCCGACCAAGACCAGCGGCAAGGTGAACCGCAACGCGCTGCCGTGGCCTCTCCCGCGCGCCGGCCACGCCGACGCGGAGGCAGGGGCGGGACTGCCGGAGCTCTCCGCCGACGCCCAGTTCGTCGTGGACCAGTGGACGGCCGTCCTCGGCTCCGAGCCGGATGGCCCCGACGCGGACTTCTTCGCCGCCGGCGGCGGGTCGCTCCCCGCCGCGCAGCTGGTCTCGCGCCTGCGGGCCCGCTTCCCCTCCGTGACGGTCGCGGACCTGTACGAGCGCCCCCGGCTGGCGGCGCTGCTGGAGGCGCTCGGCTCCCACAGGGCCGACGACTCCCCGGTCCAGATCCGGGACGTCGCCCGCACGACGCGAAAGGCCCAGGTCTTCCAGACGCTCATGGGCGTCCCCCTCTTCGTCCTGGTGGGGATGCGCTGGGTCACGCACCTGATGATCCTGAACAATGTGCTGGCCCTGACCGGGCTGCTCGCCTCCCCGACGACGATCTCCTGGTGGTGGGTGGCCGCCTCGTGGCTGGTGTTCGTCAGCCCGCTCGGCCGCATGGGCCTGTCCGTCCTGGCGGCGCGGATCCTGCTGCGGGGCCTGGAGCCCGGCTCCTACCCGCGGTCCGGCAAGGTCCACCTGCGGCTCTGGCTCGCGCAGCACATCGCGGATCTCGTGGACCCCGTCTCACTGGTGAGCGCGCCATGGGTCCCCTACTACGCCCGCGCCCTCGGGGCGAGGATCGGACGCGACGTGACGCTCCACGCGGTCCCGCCGGTGACCGGGATGCTGAGCATCGGCAAGGGGGCGTCGATCGAGCCCGAGGTGGATCTCTCCGGGTACTGGCTCGACGGCGACCGGGTGCACATCGGCCCGATCCGGATCGGGGCCGGCGCCACCGTCGGCGCCCGCTCCACCCTGCTGCCCGGCGCCGTCGTCGGCGCGGGCAGCGACGTCCAGTCCGGCTCGGCGGTCTACGGCACCACGCGGGAGGACTCGAGCTACGCCGGCTCCCCGGCCCAGCGGACCGGGAAGGCGAAGCCGGCGTGGCCCGGGAGCCGTCCGTCCGGCGGGGCGCTGGCGACGGTGGGCTTCGGGGCGGCCTCCGCGGCACTCGCCATGATCCCGTGGATCTCGGTCCTCGGCGGGGCCGCCATCGTGGCCTGGGCGGCGCGGGGCCACGCCTCCCTGGCGGAGGCCTGGCCATCCGTCGCCGCGGCCGTCCCCCTCGCGGCCGCGGTCTGGTTCCTCCTCAACGCACTCCTCGTCATGGTCGCCGTCCGGCTGCTCGGCGTCGGACTGCGCGAGGGCTGGCACCCGGTGCGCAGCCGGATCGGCTGGCAGGTCTGGGCGACCGAGAGACTGCTCGACATGGCCCGGGATCTGCTGTTCCCGCTGTACGCCTCCCTGTTCACACCGGTGTGGCTGCGCCTGCTCGGGGCGAAGGTCGGGCGCAACGTCGAGGCCTCCACGGTCCTGCTGGTCCCGAAGATGACGACGATCGCCTCCGGCGCGTTCCTGGCGGACGACACCATGGTGGCCTCCTACGAGCTCGGCGGCGGGTGGATGCACGTCGCCCCGGCGAAGGTCGGCAAGCGGGCGTTCCTGGGCAACTCCGGGATCGCAGCCGCCGGGCGCCGGGTCCCCAAGAACGGGCTGGTGGCCGTGCTCTCCGCCACGCCCCCGAAGGCCAAGGCGGGCTCGTCCTGGCTGGGCAGCCCGCCCGTCCGGCTGCGCCGGGTCGAGGAGCAGACCGACGCCGCACGGACGTTCGCCCCTCCGCTGGCGCTCAAGGTCGCCCGCGGCGCCTGGGAGGTCCTCCGCTTCGTGCCCGTCGCCGTCACGGTGGGCATCGCGTCCGCCGTCGTGCTCGTCCTGGACGTGGTCGCCGCGACGGCGGGCTGGGCCGTGGCCGCGCTTCTCAGCGGCGTCGTCATGCTCGCCGCCGGCGGCGTCGCCGCCCTGGTGACGATCGCTGCGAAATGGCTGGTCGTTGGACCCATCCGGTCCGGGAAGCACGCGCTGTGGAGCTCCTTCATCTGGCGGAACGAGGTCGTGGACACGTTCGTGGAGATGGTCTGCGCCACGTGGTTCGCCCGAGCGGCTGCCGGCACGCCGGCCCTGGTGTGGTTCCTGCGCGGCCTCGGTGCGCGGATCGGGCACGGCGTGTGGTGCGACAGCTACTGGCTGCCCGAGGCCGACCTGGTCCGCCTCGGGGACTCCTCCACGGTCAACCGCGGGTGCGTCGTCCAGACGCACCTCTTCCACGACCGCGTCATGGCCATCGACACCGTGGAGCTGGAGGCGGGGGCCACCCTCGGCCCCAACGGCGTCATCCTGCCGGCCGCCTCGATCGGGGCCGGCGCCACCGTGGGCCCGGCGTCCCTGGTGATGCGCGGCGAATCCATCCTCCCGTCCACCCGCTGGATGGGGAATCCGGTCAAGCCCTGGAAGGCTCCCACAGCATGAGCACCCCCTTGACACTGCCCGACCCGTACGTCCCGGGCAACGGCAGCGACGCCTACACGGCGGAGCACTACGACCTGGACCTGGAGTGCAAACTCGGCGGCAACCACCTCTCCGGCCGCGCCCGGCTCACGGGCACCGCGGTCCGCGACCTGCAGGCCATCGAGCTGGACCTGGCCGGCCTGCGCGTGGCGAAGGCCTCCGTCGACGGCCGCAGGGCGGCCTTCAAGCAGCGCGGCGAACGGCTCTCCGTCACGCCGTCGGCGACGATCCGCGCCGGCGCGCGCTTCCAGGTCGAGGTCCGCTACGGCGGAAGTCCCGGACCGCGGACCGGTCCATGGGGCGAGGTCGGCTGGGAGGAGCTCGACGACGGCGTCCTGATCGCCGGCCAGCCCAACGGCGCCGCGACCTGGTTCCCGTGCAACGACCATCCCAGCCAGAAGGCCACCTTCCGGATCTCCGTGTCCACGGACGCCGACTACCGGGCCGTCTGCAATGGCGAGCTCGTGGCGCACGGGCGCAGATCCAGCCGGGAGAACTGGACCTACGAGGTCCGCGAGCCGATGGCCCCCTATCTGGCGACCGTCCAGATCGGCCGGTACCGGCGCGTGGCGCTGGACGCGCGCGGTCCGGGGGACTCGCCGTCCGGCGGCGCCCGAGGACGGGCCCGGCACGCCTCCGAGGCGGCCCTGCCCGCGCAGCAGCTCCTGGTCCCGGCACCGTTGCTGGAGCGTGCGCAGGAGGCCTTCGCCCCTCAGACGGGGATGCTGGAGACCTTCACCGACGCCTTCGGCCCCTACCCCTTCGACGCGTACTCGGCGGTGGTCACCGCGGACGAGCTCGAGATCCCCCTGGAGGCGCACGGGCTGTCCATCTTCGGCTGCAACCATCTGGAGGCGGGCTGGGAGCAGCAGCGGCTGATCGCGCACGAGCTGTCCCACCAGTGGTTCGGCAACTCGCTGACCATCCGGCGCTGGGAGGACATCTGGATGCACGAGGGGTTCGCCTGCTACGCCGAGTGGCTGTGGTCCGAGGCCTCCGGGCTGGAGAGCGCCGCCCAGCGCGCGGAGGCGGCCTACGCCGGCCTCGCCGCGAAGCCCCAGGACCTGGTGGTGGGCGCGCCCGGGCCGGACGAGATGTTCGACGACCGGGTGTACAAGCGGGGCGCCCTGGCCCTGCACGCCCTGCGCGTCCGCCTCGGCGACACGGCGTTCTTCTCGATGCTGCGCAGCTGGACCACGGCCCACCGGCACGGCCACGTCGACTACGAGGCCTTCACCCGGCACGTCTCCGGCGACGAACACGGCGTGGACGCCGCGCGACTCCTCCGCCCCTGGCTCCTCGAGGCCGCGCTGCCGCCGTTCCCCGCCGGCGCCTAGGCCGGCGGGACCGGACCGGGCTCGTCGAGGACGACGGCGGCGAGCAGGCTTCCCAGGCTCGCCGCCTCGGCCTCGGTGTCCTCGCCCGTGGCGAGGACGCTGACGCCCAGCGCGGACAGTGTCCCGGCCCGCTCGCGGCGCCGGCCCACATCCGTGGGGACCCCCTCGGGCTCCACCACGCCGACGCCGGCCGCCTTGCCCCGGGCCTCGAGGAGGGCCCACCGACGGGCGGCCTCGACCCGGCGGCGCGCCCGGGGCAGCAGCCGCAGCGCCGTCTGCTGGGGCTGGGTGAAGAGGCCGAAATCCTCGCCGAAAGGCGGGCAGAGGTCGACGCCGACCCGCTGCTCGGCCGGCGCGAAGGCGACGAGCAGCCATCCGTCGGCCCGGGAGTAGCTCAGCGACAGGTCGGCGTCACACCCGTCGACGAGCAGCCGGGGCGCACCGTGCGGTCCGTCCCCGCAGCGGGGGCAGCGCCCCGTGAGACCGATCCGCTCGGGCTGCCCCGCGGCCTCGGGGAGGACAGCCGCAGCAGCGAAGCGGACCCCCAGCCGCCCGGCGACGAATGCGGTGCGCGGCCCGCCGTCGTCGTAGGCCCCGGCGCGCTCGAGCTCCTCGACACTGAGCCACTCGCGGGGCAGCCCCGCCGCGAAGCTCAGGGGCAGCGCGGCGAGCCGGACGCCCGGGATGGAGGCCATCTACGGGCCGTCCGGGCGATCGGAGATGTCGGCCACCGTGGTGTCGAAGAGCCGGACGATGTCGTCGCCGCGGACCGTCAGGCCCGCCCCGTGCGCGCCGGCGCCGATCGAGACGCGCCGTCCGACGAGGTGCTCGTCGGCCACCACCGGCAGCGGGACGCTGGTCCCGAACGGTGTGATGGTGCCGCGCTCGTAGCCGGTGACCCGGCGCGCTACCTCGGCGTCCGGCATGGACAGGCGGTTGGTGCCCAGGAGGGCCCGGACCTTGGGCCAGGAGAACTTCCGGTCGCCGGGGATCAGCACCAGGAGGTAGTCGTCCTCCGCACGGCGCAGGACCAGCGTCTTGATCAGGTCCCGCGGCTCGATGCCCCGTGCCGCCGCGGCCTCCTCGAGGCTGCCGACGGGGCCGTGCCGCGTCACCTCGAAGTCGATGCCGGCCTCGCGAGCCGCACGGACGGCAGGCGTCTCGAGTTCAGTCATGCCGCCAGCCTAGCCCTCCGCGTCCGCGCGCACTCCCCCGGCGCCCCTCGACCGTGCGACGTCCTGGTGGGCCAGGCGCCGCATGGCGGCGATCACCGGCTCGTAGAGGGCGGTGCCCAGCACCACGTGCTCGATGGCCCGCCCGGACTCCCCCGCCGGCACGTGGGCCGCGTCGAACTCCGCCATGGCGTGCACGTGCCGGGCGTAGCAGCGGGCCCGCTCGGGGCTGATGCCCAGGCCCACCGACTCCGCCGCGGCGAGGGCGTCCTCGAGCTGGGCCATGGCCGCACTCCCGGGGTCGATGTGCTCGCCGATCTCCCGTGCCACGGCCTCGGCCCGGGGATACGGCCCGCGCCGGTCGTCGGCGACGGCGGGCGGCAGCGCGGCCACGGCGCGCCCGAGCGAGGCCACGGGGTCCGGCGATGGCTCGTCGATGACGGCCACGACCGTCCGCACGCCGGCCAGCGGCAGATTGGCGGTGTCGCGGAGGGCCCGGATGAGCGCGAGCCGTCGGACGTGCTCCTCGCCGTAGAGCGACAGCTTCGCCCCGACCGCGCGGCCCGGCGGCAGCAGTCCCTCGCGCAGGTAGTACTTCACGGTCGCCAGCGGGACGCCGGTGCGCTCGACCAGTTCGGAGATCCGCATTCCACCCCTTGCCATGGATAGCTCTTCTATCTACCGTAGATAGTGCTGGTACCCAACGCTACTGCACCACCCACCGCGCCGGAAGGCATCCCGATGGAGCCCGCAACCCTCACCCTGGCCGGCATCCTCATGCTGGCCCTCATCACGGTCGAGTCCGGCGGGGCGTTCCTGCTGCGCGTCACGACCGGCGGTCATCCCGCGAACGACCTGCAGCGGAACTGGTACCGGGCGGGACATGCGCACGCCGCGGTGCTCTTGGTCCTCTCGCTCGCGATCCTCCCCTACACGGACGCCTACGAACTGCCGGCCTGGGCCGTCTGGCTCGCCCGCTCCGGGGTACCCGCTGCCGCCCTCCTCATGCCGGCCGGGTTCTTCCTCGGGGTGCTGGGCCAGGACCCGCAGAAACCCGGCCGCGCCGCCGTCCTCGTGCCGATCGGTGCGGCGGTGCTCACGGCCGGGCTGCTGGCCGCGGGCATCGGGGCGATCGCCGCCGGCCGGCCCTGAGCCCCGAGGGGGACGACGACCCGAGGGGGACGACGACCCGAGGGGGACGACGACCCGAGGGGGACGACGAAGGGCGGCGGGCCGATGCCCGCCGCCCTTGTGCACCGCGTCGTCGTGCGACGCTGTGCCGGCCTCTACCGCTGGATGGCCCCGTGCCGCTCGGCGGCCAGCGCGACGGCGGCCGCGCGGGCCTCGGACGCCTCGTCCGCCGTGAGCGTGCGGTCGTCCGCGCGGAAGCGGAGTCCGAAGGCGAGCGACTTGCGCCCGTCCTCGATACCGGCCCCCGAGTACACGTCGAAGAGCGCGACGTCCTCGAGCAGCTCGCCGGCCCCCTCGCGGAGGGTCTCCAGGACGTCGGCGGCGACGGTGTCCGCGCCGACGACGAGCGCGACGTCCTGCGTGGTGACGGGAAAGGTGGAGAGGGGGCGGGCGACGACGACGTCCGCGGCCGCGTCCATCACCGTCTCCAGGTCCAGCTCGAAGGCCGCCGAGCGGGCCGGCAGGTCCAGGTCCTTGAGCAGGCTCGGGTGCAGCTCGCCGGCGAAGCCGACGGGCTCGCCGGTGCGCAGCGACAGCCGGGCGGTCCGGCCCGGGTGGAACGCCTGGTGGCGGCCCTGGGCGACGACGATCTCGACGCCGAGCAGCTCCCCGACCGTCAGCGCTACGTCGAGGGCGTCCGACCACTCCCACTGGCGCGGCGCGTAGCCGGCGGCCGGGGACCCCTCGTGGCCCGTCAGGATGCCGCCGACGTGCCATGGCTGCTCCGGGATGCCCGCGTAGAGCTCGTCGAGGACCTCGTCCGCGGGCTTGGCGCCCAGGGGTGGCAGGACCGCGGAGCCGAGCTGCTCGCCGGGCACGAAGATCAGGCCGGCCTCGAAGAGCGCCAGGTCGCGGAAGCCGCGGGCGTGGTTGCGGCGCGCGGCCTCCAGCAGGCCGGGGAGCAGGGAGCGGCGCAGGTAGCCGAACTCGGAGGAGATCGGGTTCGCCAGCTTCACGGCCGGCACCTCCTCGCCCTCGACGGGGGTGCCGAACCGGTCGTTCTGAGCCGTCGAGACGAACGGGTAGTTCAGCACCTCGGTCAGCCCGGCGTCGGCGAGGCCCTGGAGGACGCGGCGGCGCTGCTGCTGCGCGCGGGTCAGGCCGCGGCCGGGAGGTGCCACGGGAAGCGTCGCGGGGATCTGGTCGTAGCCGACCAGGCGCGCGATCTCCTCGACGAGGTCCTCCTTGATGGCCAGGTCCGGCCGCCAGGAGGGCGCCGTGACGCGGAGGCCGCCGTCGTACTCCTGGACGTCGGCGCCGATCCCGGCGAGCGCCGAGACCTGCTGCTCGCGGGTGTAGTCGATCCCGATGAGGCGGGCCGCGAAGCCGTCCGGCAGGTCGATGACCACCGGTTCGGGGCGGACGTGGGCGTCGGTGACCGTGGTCTCGACGGTGCCGCCGGCGAGCTCGACGAGCAGGTCGGCGGCGCGCTGCGCTGCGACGTCGGCGAGCTCCCAGTCGACGCCGCGCTCGTTGCGCTTCGACGCCTCGGACGGCAGGCGGTGCCGCCGACGGGTCCGGCCCATGGAGATGGCGTCGAAGTGCGCCGACTCGATGAGGACGTTCGACGTCCCGTCGCCGACCTCGGTCTCGGCACCGCCCATGACGCCGGCCAGGCCGATCGCGCCGCGGTCGTCGGTGATGAGCAGGTCCTCGGTGGAGAGCTCGCGGACCTTGCCGTCCAGCGTCTCCAGCTTCTCGCCGGGATTCGCGCGGCGAACGACGATCGGGCCCTGGAGCTTGTCGGCGTCGTAGAAGTGCAGCGGCTGGCCGAGCTCGAGCATCACGTAGTTGGAGATGTCGACGATCAGCGAGATGGAGCGCATGCCGGCCAGCCGCAGGCGGGAGGCCATCCACGGCGGCGTGGGGCGCGTCGGGTCCACGCCGCGCACGGTGCGCGCGACGAACCGGTCGCAGCCGGCGGTGCCGTAGATCGGCGCCTGGTCCTCGAGCCGCACGGGGTGGCCCTCGCCCGTCGGCTGGTCCACGCTCACCCGGGAGACGGGGTCCACGAACTCGGTGCCGGTCGCCAGCGCGTACTCGCGGGCGACGCCGCGCAGGGAGAAGCAGTAGCCGCGGTCCGGGGTCACGTTGATTTCGGCGGCCTCGTCGTCGAGCCCGAGGAGCGCATAGACGTCCGTGCCGACCTCCGGGTCCAGCCCGAGGTGGGAGAGGACGATGATGCCGTCGTGCTCGTCGCCGAGGCCGAGCTCGCGCGCGGAGGCGATCATGCCGGCGGAGACGTGGCCGTAGGTCTTGCGCGGGGAGATCCGGAAGTCACCGGGCAGGACGGCGCCGGGCAGGGTGACGACGACCTTGTCGCCGACCTCGAAGTTGTGCGCACCGCAGACGATGCCCTGCACGCCCGAGGGGTCGATGCCCTCGCCGGCCAGGGTCTGCTCGGCGCCCTCGGGGACCACGCGGACCTGGCACCAGTTGATGGTCTTGCCGTTCTTCTGCGGCTCCTTCTCGAGCGAGAGGACCTGCCCCACGACGATCGGCCCGGACAGCTCGTCGGAGGGACGGTGGACGTCCTCCTCCTCGAGGCCGACCCGGACCAGATCCGCCATGACGTCTTCGGCCGTGGCGTCGGCCGGTACCTGCGCGAACTCGCGCAGCCAAGAGAGCGGAATACGCATGGGTTAGATCTCCATCCCGAAGTGCTGGCTGAAGCGGACGTCGCCTTCGATCATGTCGCGCATGTCGTCGACGTCGTTGCGGAACATGAGGGTGCGCTCGACGCCCATGCCGAACGCGAACCCGGTGTACTCCTCCGGGTCGATGCCGGCGGCCCGCAGCACGTTGGGGTTGACCATGCCGCAGCCACCCCACTCGATCCAGCGGGGGCCGCCCTTGGCGCCCGGGTGCCAGATGTCCAGCTCGGCGCTCGGCTCGGTGAACGGGAAGTAGGCCGGGCGCAGGCGGATCCGGGCCTCGGCGCCGAACATCTGGCGCGCGAAGTGCTCGAGCGTCCCGCGCAGGTCGGCCATGGTCAGTCCCTGGTCGATGGCGAGGCCCTCGAACTGGTGGAAGACCGGCGTATGGGTGGCGTCCAGCTCGTCGGTGCGGAACGTACGGCCCGGGCACAGCACGTACAGCGGCAGGTCGCGCTCGAGCATGGAGCGCACCTGCACGGGCGACGTGTGGGTCCGGAGCACCAGGTGGGCGTCCGCGGGCTCGACGAAGAACGTGTCCTGCATCTCCCGCGCCGGGTGGTCCGGCTTGAAGTTCAGGGCGTCGAAGTTGAACCACTCGGACTCCACCTCGGGGCCCTCGGCGATCTCCCAGCCCATGCCCACGAAGATGTCGGAGACGCGGTCCTGCAGGATCGAGAGCGGGTGCCGGGCACCGGCACGACGGCGGCGCGGGGCCGCCGTGACGTCGACGGTCTCCTCGACGAGGATGCGCGCGGCCTCCTCCTCCTCCAGCACGGCGGTGCGCTCGGCGAGCGCCTTGTTCACCCGGCCGCGGGCGGCACCGACGAGCTTGCCGGCGACGGCCTTCTCGGCCTTGTCCAGCTGGCCGATCTGCCGGTTGGACAGTGCCAGCGGCGACTTGTCGCCGGTATGCGCCAGACGGGCCTGCTTCAGCTCGGCGAGGTCCCCGGCGGCGGCGATCGCGGCGAGCGCCGCGTCGACGGCGGCGCCGACGGCGGCCTCGTCCGTGGGGTGCGGCACCGCCGGAGCGCCTTCTTGGATTTCAGGTGCGTCGGCGGTGGCCGACGTGGCGTCAGACATGGGTGAATACAGCCCTTTGCAGTTTCCGATGGAGGTGTGGTGGATTCCCGCCCAGTCTAGAGCAGGGGTCCCACGCGAGAGGAAACACGGACGGACGGCGTCGCCGCGCGGGCGGATCGCAGGGCGGGTCGCCGCGCGGGCGGCGGCGAGGGGGCGGCGAGCGGCGGAGGCGGCGTTCCGGCGGGCGGGGCGGCCCGGTAGCGTGGGGCCATGCCGACCCGATGCCCCGCCCCGATCGAGTGGGGTCGGGTGCGCGCCGCGCTCAACTGGCTCAATCTCATGACGCCGCTCGGCCTGGCGGTCGCGCGGGCCGCGCGCTGCCGGGTCCGCCCCTACGCACCGGGGGCCGCTCGGCCCGCCGGGCTCTGGGTGGCGGAGGGGTTCGAGGGGCCGCTGCCGCGGGCGGCCGCGTTCACCGTCGGCAGCGTCGTCGTCCTCCGTCCCGCCGTGGGCGCGCCCGAGCGCCGCCCTGACCTGATGCGGCACGAGGCGGCGCACGCCGCCCAGTACGCCCTCTGCGGCGGGCTGCCGTTCCTGCCCCTCTACTTCGCCGCGGCCGGATGGTCCTGGCTGCGGACCGGCGACCCGGCCTCCCGGAACGTCTTCGAGCGCGCCGCCGGCCTGCGGCGGGGAGGCTACAGGGAGGCCCCGCGCATCCCCTGGCGTCGGCGGGGCCGGCAGCTCGCCTCCATGCTGCGGCTCGCCTCCATGCTGCGGCTCGCCTCCGTGCTGCGGCGCCCCGGCCGCCGGACGGCCACGGGCCGATGATGGGCCCGTCCCCCGGCGGCGTCGGCCGTGCCCGGCGCTAGTCCCCCGAGGACGCGGAGCTCACCGGCATGTCGTCGCCCGGGTGCCGGGCCTCGTGCATGGACGCCTTCGCGGCGATCTCCAGGGCGCGGGCCATGGCGCCGACGGTCCAGGCCCCGCTCACCGCCTCCTCGGTGTCCGCGCCGGCTGGGTACGGCGTCCCCTCGGCGGGGACATGGATGAATCCGGCGATCCGCGGCTCGCCCGCCGAGGCGTGGTGCATGAGCTCGAAGAAGGCCTTGTTGCAGACGTACCGCCCCGCGGAGTCGGAGAGCTCGACCGGCAGGCCCGAGAGCTCGAGCCGCGCGAGTATCCGGTCCAGCGGGAGCGTGCTCGGGTACTCGTCCGGGGCGTCGACGACGCAGGGGACGTCCACCGGCTGCGCCCCGGCGTTGTCGGGGATCCGGGCGTCGATCCTGTTGACGGCCACGCGCTCCAGCGAGATCCGGTCGCGCTCCGCCGCCACGCCCGCGGCGATGACGACGTTGGCACTCGTCTCCTCGACGGCCTCGCGCAGGCGGCGCCCGGCGAGCCCGAACGTGCACGGGAGGACGACGGCGACGGCGTCCGTCCCCTCGCTCATGAGCTGGTGGGCCGCCAGTTGCGCGGCCTCCGCGGACGGATTGCTCTCGGCGCCGTCGAAGGGCTCGAAGCCGGTCAGGAGGATCATGCCGTCATGCTAGCGCGACCGCACCGAGTTCGAGTTCGAAGATCCACTGGACCCGGCGTTCGAATCTATGTTCTAATAAAGGCGTGAGATGGGAAGCTCAGCTGGTTCGGTCCTCGACCGACCAGCCGGATGCGGGCACCGGCCGGGTGTCCCCCAAGGCCCAGGCTGTCCAAGCCGAGGCCGGTGCCCCGCATCTGCACCCTCTCCCGCTCGCCGGTCCCGCCGCCGAGCGAGCAACAGTCGAGCAGGCCGCCGTCGAACCGGCCACAGTCGAGCAGGCCACAGCCGAGCCGCTGATCCAGCTGCCGAACGTGCTGCGCACGGTCCGCTCCCCCGAGTTCGAGGGGATGACCTTCCACGAGGTCGTCGCGAAGAGCGCACTGAACCGGGTGCCGGAGTCCTCGAACATGCCGTTCCGCTGGACGATCAACCCCTACCGTGGCTGCACGCACGCCTGCGTCTACTGCTTCGCGCGCAAGACGCACACCTATCTGGATCTGGACTACGGCCGCGACTTCGACTCGCAGGTGGTCGTCAAGCGGAATGTGGCCGAGGTCCTCCGCGCCGAGCTGCGTCGCCCGTCCTGGCGGCGCGAGCACGTGGCCCTGGGTACGAACACGGACCCGTACCAGCGGGCCGAGGGCCGCTATCGACTCATGCCGGACATCATCGAGGCGCTCGCCGCCTCCGGCACGCCCTTCTCGATCCTGACCAAGGGGACGCTGCTCGCGCGGGACATCGATCTGCTGGCCCGCGCCGCCGAGCGGGTGCCGGTCGGCGTGGGACTGTCGATCGCCATGACCGACGACGCGCTCAGCGCGCGTGTGGAGCCCGGGACGCCGTCGCCGACCGCCCGGCTGAGGCTGCTGGAGCGCCTCGCGGGCGCCGGCGTCGACTGCCACGTCATGGCGATGCCGATCCTGCCGTGGCTGAGCGACTCCGACGCGGCCCTCGAGTCGTTGTTCGAGCGGGTCCGCTCCGCCGGCGCCTCCCGTATCACGGCCGGCCCCCTGCACCTGCGTCCCGGCGCACGCGAGTGGTACTTCGACTGGCTGGCCGAGCAACGCCCCGACCTGGTCCCGCGCTACCGCGAGGTCTACCGGCGCGGCGCCGTCGCCTCGAAGGAGTACCGCGGGTGGCTCGACGGCAAGGTCTCCGCCCTGAAGCGACGCCATGGCCTCGGCTCGGCCGGTTGGCGCAGCAGCGCTGCGGACTCCGGCCCCGGCGCGGGTGCCAGGCCCCCGGCCGGCCGTGCGGCGGTTCCGCCTCCGGCCGACCAGGCGGCACTCTTCTAGCTCGGGTCGCCCGCCCTCCCGGTCCCCTCGTCCTTCTCCTGCCGGTCGTCCTTCTCGACCAGGGAGTGCAGGCCGCTGCGCGGCTCCGCCGGGCTCGGGTCGTCCACTCCGGCCGGCCGGCGGTGCCGCATGAGGGCCAGCGGCACCGTGACGAGCGAGAAGGCGGCGCAAGCGAGCAGGGCCGAGGGGAAGGACCAGCCGGCCGCGAGGGCTCCGACGAGCACCGATCCGAGGCCGGTGCCGGCGTCGAAGCCGACATTCCACACGGCGCTGGCGACCCCGTAGTCGCGGCGGCGGACGACAGCGAACGACTCGACGAGGGTCAGGTTCTGCAGGCCGCCGTAGCTGATGCCCACAGCAGCCATCGCGACGAGAAGTGCCGCGATGACGGTCCGCTCCGGATCGGCCACCGCCCAGGCCCCGAGCGCCAGGCCCGCTATCGTCAGCAGCACCAGCGGCAGGATGAACGGTCGCGCGCCGTGGCGGTCCACCAGGCCGCCGAATGCCCACCGGCTCACAGCGGCGGCGAACGTCAGCAGCAGGAGGCCGATCGCGGTCGCGCCCGGGTTCGAGCTCATCTGCGGGGCGAAGGTGATGAAGGCACCGCCGGCGAGGGTGGCCGCGAGCAGCAGCGCCATCGGGCGGGCGAGCGGGATGAAGCGACGGGCGGTCTGGACCTCGTCGGC
The DNA here is from genome assembly GCF_039538765.1 of Zhihengliuella alba. Lineage (NCBI taxonomy): Bacteria > Bacillati > Actinomycetota > Actinomycetes > Micrococcales > Micrococcaceae > Zhihengliuella > Zhihengliuella alba. Next base: position 29,391 of record NZ_BAABCJ010000002.1, read on the forward strand.
CGGGTGGTCCGGGGCATCGGGCAGCGCGCCCAGGTGCCCGGCCAAGCGGTAGGCGGGCACGATGCTCAGGAGTGGCAGCGCACCGAGGACGAACACGGGCCAGAAACCGATGTTCTGCGCGATCCAGGGCGCGGCCGGCAGGAGCACGACCTGCGGGAGGGCGATGGCCAGGCCGTAGGCGCCGACGGCCTTGCCGCGACGGGCCGGCTCCACGAGCTCGGCGACGGCGGTGCTGCCGGAGACGGTCAGAATGCCGAACCCGAGGCCGCGGACCGCGGAGAGGGCCAGGACGCTGGGCAGGTCGGCGGAGAGCGCGAACAGCAGCGGGGGCGCGCCGAGCAGGACCATCCCGGTGGTCAGGACGGCGCCCCAGCCGAAGCGGCGCAGCGCCCAGGGGACGAACGGCTGGGCCAGGACGGTGAACAGCATGAGCACGCCGTTGACGAGCCCGGCCCCGTCCGTGCCGGCGCCGCCCTCGAGCGTCCAGAGCGGAGCCGTGGGCATGAGAACGGAGAAGCCGGAGAATCCGAACCCCGTCATCAGCAGGAGCGCGGGCATTCCGGGCATGCGCCACACGGGCGGTGGCGACGCTTTTTCGACCATGCCTCCGATTGTGCCAGCCCGGAGGCGCAGGTCAGGACCTATTCGAAGGGTCGTCCCCCACAGGCGTGGTCGCTTCGGCGCTCAGCCTTCGGCCCTGGGTCACGACGGGACCCACTGAGGGCAGGGCCCCGTCAGGGGACCCTGGCCAGCAGTGCCTCCACGATGGGCAGGTCGGCGGGGATCCACTCGACCGCCAGTGCGCCTCGGTCCAGCGGCAGCCAGCGCAGGAGATCGTGATCCTCGCGCGGCAGAGCCTCCCCGGAGGCGGCCTCGGCGAACCAGACCCGCATGGCGGCCGGGCCGGCGAGCGGCCACCCCTGCTCAAGCGGCCCGGTGATCTCCCGGCCCAGCCGCGCGGTGACGCCCAGCTCCTCGTGGAGCTCGCGGAGCAACGCCGCCTCGCAGGTCTCGCCGGGGTCGACCTTGCCGCCGGCGAACTCCCACAGGCCGGCCAGCGCGGCCGGGCGGGTCCGCCGGGCCGCCAGCACCCTGGTCGGCGCCTGGAGCCGGTCCACGAGGGCCGCCCCCACGATCTGCTTCAGCGGCCGCTCGGCGGCGGCGCCGGGGCCGACGACGCTGCCGGCGCGCGTCTCCCCGCTCACTCGGCCGTTCCGGGATCCTCGAGGCTGGAGCCCTCCTGCTCGGACTGGGTGGGCGTCCGCTTGATGTCCGGCTCGAGGTAGATCATCGTGGCGATCGGGACGGCCTCGCGGATCCGTTCCTCCACGGCGTTGATCCCGTCGGCGATCTCCTGGCCGCCGGCCTGCGGTGCGATCGAGATCTTGCCGGCCACGAGGAGTTCCTCCGGCCCGAGGTGCAGGGTCTTCAGGTGGATGATGCGGGTGCCGTCCTCGCTGATCGCGCCCTCGATGGCACGGATGTGCTCCTTGGTGGCGGACTCGCCGAGCAGCAGGGAGCGGGTCTCGAAGGCCAGCACCACGGCGATGATGACGAGCAGCACGCCGATGGCCGCGGTCCCGAGGGCGTCCCAGACGCCGTCGCCGGTGACGATGGTGATGGAGACGCCGATCAGCGCGAACACCAGGCCGAGCAATGCGCCGAGGTCCTCGAGCAGGATCACCGGCAGCTCCGGCGACTTCGCGCGCCGGACGAACTCGACCCAGGAGGCCTTGCCGCGCACCCGGTTCGACTCCACGATCGCCGTGCGGAACGAGAAGGACTCCGCGATGATGGCTCCGACCAGGACCGCGAGCGGCACCCACCACCAGGGCCCCTCGATCCCGTGGGGGTCCTGGAACTTGTGCCAGGCCTCGTACAGGGCGAAGAGGCCGCCGACGCTGAAGAGGACGATCGAGACGATGAACGAGTAGATGTAGCGCTCGCGCCCGTAGCCGAACGGATGCTCGGGGCTGGCCTGCTTCTTCGCGGCCTTGCCGCCGAGCAGGAGCAGGACCTGGTTGCCGGAGTCGGCCACGGAGTGGATCGCCTCGGCCAGCATGGACGACGACTGCGTGATCGCCCATGCCACGAACTTGAACAGCGCGATCGTCAGGTTGGCGCAGAGTGCCGCGACGACCGCCTTGGTACCGCCGGATGCTGCCATCGTGTGTTCCCTTCAGCTCGGGTGGCCGCGCGCGGACCGCGGCGGCCGCCGGCCGTGGGGCCGGCGTTCCTCGCTGGCGATCCTATCGGCGACGCACGCCGTTTGCCGAGACGCCGGAGCGAGTGTTCCCGTCCGCACGCTCGAGGCCCCGGCGCCCGGCCCCGGCGCTCGATTTCGGCCCGCGCTCGAGCGCCGTGCCCGGGTCCCGTGCCCAGGCTCCGTGCCCAGGCCCCGTGCTCAGGCTCGGCGCTGCGCGCGTGCCGAGGCGTACAGGCACACGGTCGCGGCCGTCCCGACGTTGAGGGATTCGGCGACGCCGTACAGGGGCACGGCGACGCGGAGGTCGGCCGCCTCGAGCTGCTCGTCGCCGAGACCGGCCGCCTCGTTGCCGAACAGCCAGGCTGTGGGACGCTCGAGCACCGGCTCGGCAGCCGCGTCGACACCGAGGCGCCGGGCGGCCGCGCGGTCCTGGAGCTCGTCCAGATCGGCGGCGCCGTAGCCGTCCGCGGCGAGCAGCCCGACGCCGGTCCGGCGGAGCGCCTCCGCCAGGTCGGCGAAGTCGATCCCGGTGACGATCGGGAGGTGGAAGATCGATCCGACGGTGGAGCGAACGGCCTTGGGGTTGAAGAGATCGACGCTGCCCGTGGTCGCTACGACGGCGTCGGCGCCGGCCGCGTCGGCGGCCCGCAGGATGGTGCCCGCGTTGCCCGGGTCCTGGACCTCGCACAGCACGGCGATCAGGCGCGGCTTCGCGGCCAGCACGTCGACGAGCCCGGCCTGCGGCTGGTGGCAGACGGCGACAATCCCCTGCGGGGAGACCGTGTCGGCCATCGCTGCGATCACGGCCGGTTCCGCCAGCCGCGGCTCGACGCCCGGGACGCCGGAGACCAGGTCGGGGTGCCGCTCGGCGGCGTCCGGGGTCGCGAAGATCTGGTGCACGACGGCGTCGCGCCCCGCGGCGCTGCGCTCCCGGTGCAGGCGGACCGCCTCCCGCACGGCCTGGGGACCCTCCGCGAGGAAGCGCATCGATCGGCTGCGCCCGCTGCGGGTGGCGAGCCGGGCGACCTCGCGGACCCGCTCGGCACGGGGGTTGGTCATGACCGGCTGCCGGCCTGCGTCGTCGTTCATGGCGGGGGCTCTCTCTCGAAGCGGTGCCGGGGACTCCGGCATGGCATGCGAAGAGGGGCGGGATCCGCGGATCCCGCCCCTCAATCGTCGGCCTCTCGGCCGGGTGTCAGACGCGAGTCCGACTTACTTCCACTGCTGGCGCGACTCGCCGCCGGCCGGCTCGAAGCCGGCGGCCTTGGCGGCCTCCACCGAGTTGAACCACCACTCGGCGGTGGTCTGCTCGTACCAGGTCGAGCCCGGGACGTGGTACTTCTTCGACTGGTTGCCCTTGATGACGAAGCCCTCGGGGGCGTCCTCGCCCTCGACGGCCTTGACGGCGCCCTCGTTGTCCGAGACGGCCACGTCGCCGGCTGCGGCCGGAGCGGCCTTCGCGGCGGGAGCCGACTTGGCAGCCTTGGTGGCCGGCGCGTTGACGTCGCTCGGCAGTGCCTCCTTGGCCAGCTTGACCAGGGTGGTGAAGGTGGCGGCGTCGGAGATGGCCAGCTCGGCCAGCATGCGGCGGTCGACCTCGATCTCGGCGGCCTTGAGGCCCTGGATCAGGCGGTTGTACGTCATGCCGTTGGCGCGGGCCGCGGCGTTGATGCGCTGGATCCACAGGCGGCGGAAGTCGCCCTTGCGCTTGCGGCGGTCGTTGTAGCTGTAGACGAACGAGTGGAGCAGCTGCTCCTTCGCCTTGCGGTACAGGCGCGAACGCTGACCGCGGTAGCCCTTGGCGCGCTCCAGAACGACGCGACGCTTCTTGTGGGCGTTGACCGCCCGCTTCACACGTGCCACGTGTGTACTCCTTTGATCTAGTTGTCCCGCGCGCCCGGTGGGGCGTCCTGCGGGACGGGTGTCTGTCTTCGTCCGGTGGCCGTGCGGCCTAGAGGCCCAGCATCCGCTTGATGGTCTTCACGTCGGCCTTGGCGACCAGCTGGTCGCTCTTCAGACGGCGGGTCAGCGTGGAGGGCTTGTGCTCCAGGTAGTGGCGGCGGTTGGCCTGCTGGCGCTTGAGCTTGCCGCTGCCGGTGAGCTTGAAGCGCTTCTTGGCACCGCTGTGAGTCTTGAACTTCGGCATGTCCGCCGTTCTCCTTACGTGCTCCCGTGCCTCAGGGCCGGGGATCTGTTGCGGGCATCCGTGCTCGGATGCCCTCCAGGGTGATTGCGCACTCCGCCGCGGACGGGTCCGCGACGAGTGAAACTTCCGGTGCCGCCCGCCGTCGCAACGGCCGGCGGAGGAGTTGGGGCCGAGAGTTACTCGGCCTCTCCCGACTTGGGCGTCTCCGTCTCGGCCGCCTCCGCGGACTGGTCGGAGGCCTGGGCCAGCTTCGCGCGGTCCTCCTCGGACATGTTGTCCGCGAGCGACTGCGTCATCTCCGGCTCGCCCTGCTGCGTGTCGACGCGCTCCTTGCGAGCACGGCGGGCCTCGTCCTTCTGCTCCTGACGACGGGCGTCGGCCTTGGCCTCCGCCTTCGTCTTGAGCGGGCCGATCACCATGACCATGTTGCGGCCGTCGATCCGCGGAGTGGACTCCACGGCGCCGACCTCGGCAACGTCCTCGGCGAACTTCTGCAGCAGGCGGATGCCCATCTCGGGGCGCTGCTGCTCACGGCCGCGGAACTGGATCATGGCCTTGACCTTGTCGCCCGCCGCCAGGAAGCGGAGGGCGTGGCCCTTCTTCGTCTCGTAATCGTGCTTGTCGATCTTGAGCCGGAAGCGGACCTCCTTCAGAACCGTGTTCGTCTGGTTCTTCCGGGACTCGCGAGCCTTGACGGCGGCCTCGTACTTGAACTTGCCGTAGTCCATCAGCTTGCACACCGGGGGCTTCGCATTGGGCGCAACCTCGACCAGGTCCAAGTCGGCTTCCGCCGCGAGACGCAACGCGTCATCGGTGGGGACTACGCCCACCTGTTCACCGTTCGGTCCAACCAACCGCACCTCGGAGACGCGGATTCGATCGTTAATGCGTGGATCGCTGATGTGTCACTCCTGCTTGTTCGTGTACTGGATACCGCCCACCAACGGAAAAGGCCTCCGTCTGCGAGGCAGGCGGAGGCCATGAATTCGATTGCCCGCACCCTGGGGAGCGGACCGGGGACGCGAGGTCTCCGGCACCGAATCGACCCGGCGGCCTGTGGCGGTCGCAGCGGGTGGGAGTTGGCCTCCACTTGCATGCTCGATCCGCGCCTCGACGCCCCGTTCCGGCCGCCGAGCGGCTCCGGACCCGTGGCATGCGAATGCACGTTTCAAGTCGGTCTGTGCCAAGCTTAGCAGTATGAGCACCGAAGAAACCAATCCGGCCCACGCCCCCGAGGCCGCGGCCGTCCGCGACATCGCCGAGGTCCCCGCTGTCGAGGTCATCACGACGGCGGCCGTGCACCTCATGAGCGCGGCGGCCGTCAAGTGCGGCCTGGCCGAGGGGCCCGACGCCGAGGAACTCAAGGACCTCGACGAGGCCCGCAAGCTGATCACCGGCCTGGCGGGCCTCATCACCGCAGCCGCACCCGAGGTGGGCAGCCAGCACGCGGCCCCCCTGCGCGACGGCCTGCGCTCGCTCCAGCTGGCCTTCCGCGAGGCCTCCTCGATCCAGGACGCGCCCGGACAGGGCCCCGGCGAGAAGTACACGGGCCCGGTCAACTAGCCGAGCTCTCCCGCACATCGCACCTCCCGGAGGGCAGCCCCGCACAGCGGCGGCCGCCCTCCGGCGCTTCGGCCCCCCGCAGCCCCGGCCGGGCTCAGGCCGAGGCCAGGCGGATCTCGAGCGAGTCGACCGCCTCGGCGAACTCGCGGGTGCCGGACAGCTGCTGCTGCAGCCGCCCCACCACCTCGCGCGCTGCCTCCGGCGGGACCCCCGGGCGGAACGTGACGGTCAGGCGCAGCTCCGGGCCGGAGCCACCGCCGGCGAGGACGGCGCCGCCCCGGCTGCGGCTGGCGACGCCGCTGCCCGGCGACAGCGCCAGGAGCTCGACCGACGGGTCCGCGGACGCGACCCGCTGCACGAGCTCCACGAGACCCTCGTCCCGGTAGCTCGGCGTCCAGGTCCGCTGCTGGGCCAGCGACCACATGGCCGGCCGGCGGACCACGAAGGTGACGTCCGCGCCGGGGTCCACCACGAGGAGCTGGGCCTCCTCCTGCACGGCCGAGAGGGCGGCGCGGGGCGCGAACACGGCCACCGGGCGCGCCTCGGGATGCCAGGCCTGCAGGCCCGACACGGAGCTGAACACGGGCAGCGCCGAGCGGCCGTCCGGGGCCTTGACGGTCACGAGCGCCATGTCCGCCTCCTTGTCCTCGGCGAATCCGTGCTCGCCGATCCCGCCCTCGGCGAGCGAGGCGACGACGGGGACGAAGACCCGGGCCGTCGCGAGGGAGGCGATCACCGCCTCCTCGCTCCCCCGACGGCCCGCCAGGTCGGCCACGGCGGCGGCATAGCCCGCGTCGGCGAGGCCGTCGTCGTCGTCGAAGTTGTGCAGTGGGTTCCCCTCGCCGGAGAGGTCCCGCCCCTCCCAGGGCTGCCCCGCCGAGTCGGCCCGCTCGCCGGCCCGCGCCAGCGCTGCCGCGATGTGGCCGGGCAGATGGCGCTGCGCGCCGCCGTCGGATCCGGGGCTGGTGTCAGTCATGGGCTCCATGTTATCGGCGGCCCCACTTGGCAGTCGGCGTGTCTGGGATACAAGATGGGTAGCGGGCCCGCCACGCGGCCCGTCCCGCCGTCCCGAGGAGTCGCCGTGGCCTCCAAGGTCCCCGCCGCCGAGAACACCCTGCGCATCCTGCGCTGGCTGGCCGAGCGCCACCGCCCGGTGAGCGCGGCGGCGATCGCCCGCGAGCTCGAGCTGCCCCGCTCCAGTGTCTACCACCTGCTGGCCGTCATGGAGGCCCAGGGCTTCGTGGTCCACCTGCCCGAGGAGCACCTCTACGGCCTGGGCGTGAGCGCCTTCGAGCTCTCCAACGCGTACGTCCGCCAGGACCGGCTCGCCCGCCTGGCCGCGCCGATGCTGCGCACTCTCGTCGACGACGTCGGCGAGAGCGCGCACCTGGCCGTGCTCGACGGGCACGAGGTCGTCTACCTCGTCGAGGAGCGGGCCCGGCACCGCCCCAGCCTGGTGACCGACGTCGGCGTCCGCATGCCGGCGCACCTCACCGCGTCCGGACGCTCCATGCTGGCCCGCCTCTCCCCCGCGCAGCTCCGGGCGCTGTACCCGAACCGCCAGTCGTTCGGCACGCGCTCGACGCGCACGCTCATCACCGGCCCGCAGCAGCTCTCCGCCGAGCTGCGCCGGACCCGCGAGCGCGGGTGGGCCGAGGAGGACGGCGACGTCACGGACGACTTCGCCTCGGTGGGCATGGCCGCGCTCGATCACCGCGGCCTGCCCGTGGCCGGCCTGGCGGTGACCTATCTGGCGTACCGGATGGAGCCGGAGCGCCGCGAGCACATCATCGAGCGCCTCCGGCAGACCGCCGATGCGCTGTCCCAGCGCCTGCACGGCCCCCGCACCGTTTAGGCCTGTCTGGAATACCGGACACAGCGTCGGCAACGGCCTCCCGCGCGCCCCGCCCTGCGTGCTCAGATAGACAGGACAGCACTTCCACGGCGTGCGACGACGCACGCCGCCCCCGACGCCGAAGGAATCACCATGGCCCTCCCCGGAGCACGTCCCGTCCGCGCCGACCGCGGCACCGACCTCAGCGCCAAGAGCTGGCAGACCGAGGCGCCGCTGCGCATGCTGATGAACAACCTCGACCCGGAGGTCGCCGAGCGACCCGACGATCTGGTGGTCTACGGCGGCACCGGCCGCGCCGCCCGCTCGTGGGAGGCCTACGACGCGATCGTCGAGACCCTGAAGGACCTCGAGGAGGACGAGACGCTCCTGGTCCAGTCCGGCAAGCCGGTCGGCGTCTTCCGCACCAACGCGTGGGCCCCCCGCGTGCTGATCGCCAACTCGAACCTCGTCGGCGACTGGGCCAACTGGCCCGAGTTCCGCAAGCTCGAGGCCGAGGGCCTGACCATGTACGGCCAGATGACGGCCGGCTCGTGGATCTACATCGCCACCCAGGGCATCCTGCAGGGCACCTACGAGACCTTCGCCGCCGTCGCCACGAAGATGCACGCCGACGGCCGCATCCCCGAGCCGACGCTCGCCGGCACGCTGACCCTGACCGGCGGCTGCGGCGGCATGGGCGGCGCCCAGCCGCTGGCCGTGACCCTCAACGGGGGCGCCTGCCTGATCGTCGACGTCGACGAGACCCGTCTGCGCCGCCGCCAGGCGAAGCGCTACCTGGACGACGTCGAGACCGACCTCGACGCGGCCCTCGCCAAGGTGACGGCCGCGAAGAACGAGCGCCGCGCCCTCTCCGTCGGCTACGTCGGCAACGCCGCCGAGGTCTTCGGCGAGCTGCTGCGCCGCCACCGCGCCGGCGAGATCGCCGTCGACATCGTGACCGACCAGACCTCGGCGCACGATCCGCTGTCCTACCTGCCGACCGAGTACACGGTCGACGAGTGGCAGCGCGAGGCGGAGGCCGACGCGGAGGGCTTCACGAAGAAGTCCCGCGAGGCCATGGCGGCCCAGGTCCGCGCGATGGTCGAGTTCCAGGACGAGGGCGCCGAGGTCTTCGACTACGGCAACTCGATCCGTGACGAGGCCCGCCACGCCGGCTACGAGCGCGCCTTCGAGTTCCCGGGCTTCGTCCCGGCCTACATCCGCCCGCTCTTCTGCGAGGGACTCGGCCCGTTCCGGTGGGTCGCGCTCTCCGGCGACCCGGAGGACATCCGCGTCACCGACGAGGCCATCAAGGAGCTCTTCCCGGAGAACGAGCACCTGCACCGCTGGATCGACGCCGCCCAGGAGCACGTGGAGTTCGAGGGCCTGCCGGCGCGCATCTGCTGGCTCGGCTACGGCGAGCGCCACCGCGCCGGCCTGCTGTTCAACCAGCTGGTCGCCGAGGGCAAGGTCTCCGCGCCGATCGTCATCGGCCGCGACCACCTGGACTCCGGCTCCGTCGCCTCGCCGTACCGCGAGACCGAGGCCATGAAGGACGGTTCCGACGCGATCGCCGACTGGCCGCTGCTCAACGCCCTGACGGCCACCTCCTCCGGCGCCACCTGGGTCTCGATCCACCACGGCGGCGGCGTCGGCATCGGCCGCTCCATCCACGCCGGCCAGGTCGGCGTCGCCGACGGCACCGAGCTGGCCGCGGCCAAGCTGACGGCGCTGCTGACCAACGACCCCGGCATGGGCGTCATCCGCCACGTCGACGCGGGGTACGACCGCGCCGTCGAGGTCGCCGCCGAGCGCGGCGTCCGGATCCCGATGCGCGAGACGCGATGAGCCGCTCCACCCTGCTGACCGGTCTCTCCGAGCTGACGACGGTCGACGACGCGCTGGGCACCCTGCGCGACGCCGCCGTCGTCGTCGAGGACGGCCTCTTCGCGTGGGTGGGCCCGGCCGCGGAGGCCCCGGCCTGCGACGACGCGGTGGACCTCGGGGGCCGCGCCGCCCTGCCCGGGTGGGTCGACTCCCACAGCCACCTCGTGTTCGACGGCGACCGCGCCGCGGAGTTCGAGGCCCGGATGGCGGGTCAGGCGTACGCGGCCGGCGGCATCGGCGTCACCACCTCGGCCACGCGCGCGGCCGACGACGAGCGCCTCCGCGGGCTCGTCGCCGGCCGCGTGGCCGAGGCGGTCGCCGGCGGCACCACCTACCTGGAGACCAAGACCGGGTACGGCCTGACCGTGCACGACGAGGAGCGCAGCGCCCGGATCGCCGCCGCGTCGGCGGACGAGGCGACCTACCTGGGCGCGCACCTGGTGCCCGCCGGCGCCGATGCCGAGGAGTACACCGAGCTGGTGTGCGGGCCGATGCTGGACGCCGTCGCGCCGCACGTCCGGTGGGCGGATGTGTTCTGCGACCGCGGGGCCTTCACACCCGAGCAGACGCGGCGCGTGCTGGAGGCCTGCCGGGCCGCCGGCCTGGGCCTGCGCCTGCACGGCAACCAGCTCGAGCAGGGGGCCGGCGCGGCGCTGGCCGTCGAGTTCGGCGCCGCCTCGGTGGACCACCTGAACTTCCTCTCCGACGACGACGTGGCGGCCCTGGCGGCCTCGGGCACGGACGCCTCCGGGCGCCGTCGCCCGGGCCACGAGACGGTGGCGACGGTCCTGCCGGCGTGCGACCTCTCCACGCGGGCGCCGCTGGCGCCGGCGCGGCGACTGCTCGATGCCGGCGCCACCGTGGCGCTGGCCTCGAACTGCAACCCGGGGACCTCCTACACCTCGTCGATGAACTTCTGCGTGGGCACCGCCGTCCTCCAGATGCACCTCAGCCTCGAGGAGGCCCTCCGGGCGGCGACGCTCGGCGGGGCCCGCGCGCTGCGCCGCGACGCCGAGTCCCTGGCCGCCGGCACCAGGCCGCGGCCCGTGGCCGGCGAGGCGCCGATCGGCCGCGTCGCCGTCGGGCACCGGGCCGACCTCCACGTGCTGGACGCCCCCGCCGCGATCCATCTGGCCTACCGGCCCGGCATGCCCCTGACCCACGCGGTCTGGCGAGCCGGCGTCCGCGCACGGTGACCACCCACCACCAGACTTCCGACCACCACCGAAGGACATCATGACCGAGAACCCCACCGTCATCCTCTCGACGCACGGCGCCACGCGCGCCGACGTCGTCGCCGTCGCCCGCCGCGACGCGCGCATCGAGATCGCGCCCGAGGCCCTCGCCGAGGTCGCCAGCGTGCGCGCCCACATCGAGAACCTGGCCCACGCCGAGACGCCCGTCTACGGGATCTCGACCGGCTTCGGCGCCCTGGCCACGCGCCACATCCCCACCGACCAGCGCGTGCAGCTGCAGAAGTCCCTGGTCCGCTCGCACGCCGCCGGCAGCGGCGACCCGGTCGAGCGCGAGGTCGTCCGTGCGCTGATGTTCCTGCGCGCGAAGACCCTCGCCTCCGGCCGCACCGGTGTCCGCCCCGTGGTCCTGGAGACCATGGTGGGCCTGCTCAACGCCGGCATCACCCCGATCGTGCGCGAGTACGGCTCGCTCGGCTGCTCCGGCGACCTGGCCCCGCTCTCCCACTGCGCCCTGGTGCTGATGGGCGAGGGCGAGGCCACGGACCGCGACGGCGTCCAGCGTCCCGTCCCCGAGCTCTTCGCCGAGGCCGGCCTCACGCCGGTCACCCTCGAGGAGAAGGAGGGCCTGGCCCTCATCAACGGCACCGACGGCATGCTCGGCCAGCTGATCCTAGCCATCGAGGACCTCGAGGAGCTGCTGACGACGGCGGACATCACCGCCGCCATGTCGGTGGAGGCCCTCCTGGGCACCGACCAGGTGTTCCGCCCGGAGCTGCACCTGCCGCTGCGCCCGCACCCGGGCCAGGCCGCCAGCGCCTCCAACATGTTCCGCGTGCTCGCCGACTCGCCGATCGTGGCGAGCCACCGCGAGGGCGACACCCGCGTGCAGGACGCGTACTCGCTGCGCTGCTCGCCGCAGGTCGCCGGAGGCGCCCGCGACACGGTCGCCCACGCCGCCCTGGTCGCGGAGCGCGAGCTCGCCGCCTCGATCGACAACCCCGTGGTCCTGCCGGACGGCACCGTCACCTCCAACGGCAACTTCCACGGCGCCCCGGTCGCCTACGTGCTGGACTTCCTCTCCGTGGTCTCGGCCGACGTCGCCTCCATCGCGGAGCGCCGCACCGACCGCCTGCTCGACCCGGCCCGCTCCCATGGACTGCCGCCGTTCCTGGCGGACGATCCGGGCGTGGACTCCGGCCTGATGATCGCCCAGTACACGCAGGCGGCCCTGGTCTCGGAGAACAAGCGCCTCGCGGTCCCCGCCTCCGTGGACTCCATCCCGTCCTCGGCCATGCAGGAGGACCATGTCTCCCTCGGCTGGCACGCGGCCCGCAAGCTGCGCACCTCGGTGGACAACCTGCGGCGCGTCCTGGCCATCGAGCTGGTCGCCTCGGCCCGCGGCCTCGACCTGCGCTCGCCGCTGACCCCGGGGCCGGCCACCGGCGCCGTTCTGGCGGCCCTACGCGAGCGCGTCGCCGGCCCGGGCCCGGACCGCTTCCTCTCCCCCGACCTGCTCGCCGCCGAGCAGCTGGTCGCCGAGGGCGTCGTCCGTGCCCGCGCCGAGTCGGCGACCGGCCCGCTGGACGGCAGCCTGCCCGCAGCCTGATCACGCCGCCGGGGCGCTCCCCTCCGGGAGCGTCGCGGCCCAGCCGCCCCGGGGCTGGACAGACCAGACCCGGGCAGACCAGACCCGGCAGACAAGAGGAGCCCTGCGACCGAGTGGTCGCAGGGCTCCTCTGTCCTCTGCCCAGGCGTCTGCGCGGCAGCCGGCCGTCGCGCCTATCCGTCGGCGGCCAGGACCTCGTGCACCACGTCGTCGATGAGGCGCGCAGCGGAACGCGCGGTGCGCGCGTCGACGTCGTACTCGGGGTTGAGCTCGACGACGTCGAAGACGGCCAGCTTGCCGGTGCGGGCCGCCGCCAAGGCAGCGGCCCGGATCACATCGTAGGGGACCCCGTAGCCGGCCGGCGCGCTGACGCCCGGCGCGACGGCGGCCGGGAGCACGTCGAGGTCGATGGTCAGGTACAGGACGTCCACGTCGGCGGCGAAGCCCTCCACCCAGGCCTGGACCTCTGCGCGGCCCTGGCTGTCCTCGTCGAGCAGGTAGCGCACGCCGAGGCGTTCGGCGGTGTCGAAGAGGGTCCGCGTGTTGTTCGGCCGGCTGATGCCGACGACCCCGTACTGGAACCCGCGGCCGGCGGCGGACTCGTCGTCGGCGATCTGCAGGAACGGAGTCCCGGAGCTCGGCCGGGGATCCTGTCGCAGATCGAAGTGCGCGTCCAGGTTGAGGATCCCGAGCCGGGGTGCACCGTCCCCGTCGAGCAGGCCGGAGGAGGCCAGGCCGAGGTAGGTGCCGTAGGCGGTCTCGTGCCCGCCGCCGAGGATGGTGACGAATCGGCCGTCGCGCAGGTGCGCGGAGACCGAATCGCCCAGACGCCGCTGCCCGGCCTCCAGGTCGTCGCCCCGGACCACCACGTCGCCGGCGTCGTGGACCGACCCTGCCTCCGCCCGGAAGGCGAGCGAGCCGAGCGCGGTGCGCAGGGCGGCGGGGGCCCCGGCGGCGCCGACGCGGCCGCGGTTGCGGGCCACGCCCGCGTCGCACGCGAAGCCGATCAGGGAGGCGCGGGCGGCGGCCGGGGCACTCTCGGCGGGGGCCGCGGCGGTGCTGACCGCCTGGTGCCACCGCCGGTGCTCGGGGCCGTCTCCGTCGTTGCGGCCGGCCCAGTGCGGGGATGCGAAGTCGGATGTGCTCATGGAACCATCTAATCGCGCCGGCGGGCCCGGTGCACGGCCGGGGACCCGACGGGTCTCCGGGATCTCAGACGGGCCGGACGGGCGCACGGGTCAGACGGGCCGGGGCACCGGCTCGGGGCCTAGCGGCGGCCCGCGACGTCCAGGGCCTCCGGCAGGGTGAACTTGCCGGCGTAGAGCGCCTTGCCCATGATGGCTCCCTCGACGCCGAGGGGCACCAGCTCGCGCAGCGCCCGCAGGTCGTCGAGGCTCGAGATGCCACCGGAGGCGACCACGGGCTTGTCGGTGCGCTCGCACATCTGCTGCAGGAGCTCGACGTTCGGTCCGCGCAGCGTCCCGTCCTTGGTCACGTCCGTGACGACGTACCGGGCGCACCCGGCGTCCTCGAGCCGCTGCAGGACCTCCCAGAGGTCACCGCCCTCCTGGGTCCAGCCGCGGGCGGCCAGCGTGGTGCCGCGCACGTCGAGTCCCACGGCGATCTGGTCGCCGTGGCGCTCGATGACGCGGGCGGTCCACTCCGGGTTCTCCAGCGCCGCCGTGCCGAGGTTGACGCGGGTGGCGCCGAACTCCAGCGCCCGCTCCAGTGACTCGTCGTCGCGGATGCCCCCGGAGAGCTCAACCTTGATGCTCAGCTCGTCGGCCACACGGCGGAGGATCTCGGTGTTGTGCCCGCGGCCGAACGCGGCGTCGAGGTCCACCAGGTGGATCCACTCGGCACCGTCGTTCTGCCAGGCCAGGGCCGCCTCGAGGGGATCGCCGTAGCCGGTCTCGCTGCCCGCCTCGCCCTGGACCAGGCGCACGGCCTGCCCATCGGCGACGTCGACGGCCGGCAGGAGCTCAAGGATGTCGTTGCTCATTCGTGGTTTCCTCTTCGATCGGGGGACTCGGGGCGTCAGCTGGAGAGCTCGAGGGTCAGGACGTAGGCGGCCAGCAGCGCGAGCCCGGCGAGCACCCAGCAGGTGATGATCCAGGACTTGTGGGCCTTCTGCTGGCGCAGCGAGATGGCGCCGCCGGCCAGGATGCCGCCGAGGGCCATGAGCAGGATGGAGTACATCAGAGGGTCCCGAGCCAGTTCTTCAGGAGCTGCAGGCCGGCATCGCCCGACTTCTCCGGGTGGAACTGGACGGCGGAGAGCGGCCCGTTCTCGACGCCGGCGATGAACCGGGTGCCGTGCGTGGACCAGGTGACCTGCGGCGGCCGCATCTTCGGCTGGGTGACGTCGAACTCCCACTTCTGCACGCCGTAGGAGTGCACGAAGTAGAACCGCTCGTCCTCGATCCCGTCGAAGAGCACCGTGTCCGCCGGGGTCTCCACGGTGTTCCAGCCCATGTGCGGGACGACGTCGGCCTGGAGCCGCTCGACGGTACCCGGCCACTCCCCCATGCCGGCGGTCCGGACGCCGTGCTCGACGCCCTCGTCGAAGAAGATCTGGTGGCCCACGCAGATGCCGAGCACCGGGCGGCCGCCGGCGACCCGGCGGCCGATCTTCTGCAGCCCGCCGACCTTCTTCAGAGCATCCATGACCGCGGCGAAGGCCCCGACGCCGGGCACCAGGAGGCCGTCCGCCTCGGAGACGTCCCTGGCGTCGCTGCTGAGAGTGACGTCCGCTCCGACGTGCTCGAGCGCGCGGACCGCCGACCGGATGTTCCCGGAGCCGTAGTCCAGGACGGTGACGCGGGGGGATGCCATGGCTAGAGCGCTCCCTTCGTGGAGGGGATCTCGCCGCCCAGACGGGCGTCCGGCTCCACGGCTTCGCGCAGTGCACGGGCGAACGCCTTGAACTGCGCCTCGACGATGTGGTGCGGGTCCCGCCCGCCGAGCACGCGCATGTGCATGCAGATCTGGGCGTGCAGGGTCAGGGCCTCGAACACGTGGCGGGTGAGCGAGCCCGTGAAGTGGCCGCCGATGAGGTGGTACTCCTGTCCGGCCGGCTCGCCGTCGTGCACGAGGTACGGCCGACCGGAGATGTCGACGACGGCGTGCGCGAGGGCTTCGTCCAAGGGGACCGTCGCCTCGCCGAACCGGCGGATCCCCGCCTTGTTGCCCAGGGCCGTGCGAAGCACCTCGCCGATGGTGATGGCGACGTCCTCGACGGTGTGGTGCACGTCGATGTGGGTATCGCCGGAGGCCTCGACTGTGAGGTCGATCATCGAGTGCCGGGCGAGCGCGGTCAGCATGTGGTCGTAGAAGGGAACCGTCGTCTCGATGCGGGCGACGCCCGTCCCGTCGAGGTCGAGCTCGACGTAGACGGAGGACTCGCTGGTCTTGCGCTCCATGCGTGCGCGGCGGCCGGAGATCAGTTCAGCAGACATCTGGTTCCTTGCGTATCGGGACCGCGGCACGGGCCGCGGTCGGTGGAGCCGGTCCGGGCCCCTCGGTGTCAGGGTGCCGGTGTCTCCGCCGGTTGGTACTGGACGAACGGTGGGGCTGCCGTGCAGCCGGCTCGCGTCCAAGTCTATCGGTGGCCTGCCAGCCAGACGGGCCTGTGACGGCGCCCTCGAAGGGGCAGGCAGCCCGGCTGCGGTGGCTCAAGCGGCGAGCAGGGCCTCGAGCTCGGTGAGGAAGGCCGTGGTCTCGGCCTCGGTGCCGGCGGTCACCCGCAGGTGCCCGGGAATGCCGACGTCGCGGACGAGGACGCCGCGGTCAACGAGCCGCCGCCACAGCGCCGGTGCGTCGTCGAGGCCCCCGAAGAAGACGAAGTTCGAATCGCTCGACGCGGGCTGCAGGCCGAGTCGGGTCAGCTCGGAGACGATCCGGTCGCGCTGCCGCTTGATGTCCTCCACGTTGGCCAGGAGGGCCCCCACGTGCTTGAGGGCGGCGATGGCCGTCGCCTGCGTCACGGCCGAGAGGTGGTACGGGAGCCGTACGAGTCGCAGGGCCGCCGTGACCTCCTGCGCGGCGGCGAGGTAGCCCAGACGTGCGCCGGCGAGGGCGAAGGCCTTGCTCATGGTGCGGCTGACGATCAGCCGCGGACGGCCGGGGAGCAACTCGAGGGCGGACGGCGTGCCCTCGTGTCGGAACTCCGCGTAGGCCTCGTCCACGACGACGACCGTCCGGCTGGCCTCGCCCGCGGCGTAGACCGCCTCGACGACATCGAGCCCGAGCGCCGTGCCGGTGGGGTTGTTGGGCGAGCAGAGGAAGACGACGCTCGGGGCCTTCTCGCGGACCTGCCGGGCGGCGGACTCGGCGGTCAGCTCGAATCCGGCTCCCCGCTCGCCGGCGATGTAGGCGGTATCCGTGCCGCTCGCCAGGAGGGGGTACATGGAGTAGGTGGGCGGGAAGCTGAGCAGCGACCGGCCCGGACCGCCGAAGGCCTGCAGGATCTGCTGGAGGATCTCGTTGGAGCCGTTGGCGGCCCAGACCTGGTCCTCGGTCACCCCGTGACCGAGGAAGCCCGCCAGCCGCTGGCGAAGCTCGACGAACTCGCGGTCGGGGTACCGGTTCAGGCCCTGGGCTGCGGCGAAGACCTCGTCGGTGATGGCCCGCGCGACCTCGGCGGGCATGGGATGCGTGTTCTCGTTGACGTTCAGCTGGATGGGCACATCGAGCTGCGGCGCGCCGTAGGGCTGCAGGCCGCGGAGGTTCTCTCGAAGGGGAAGCTGGTTCATGCGCGCTAGGACATCACTCACCGCGACAGTCTAGAACCCGGCCGGGCCGGCGCTGAATAGACTGCGTCCGGAGGTAACAAACGTCACCGCCGGCTCCTGCCGACGGATCGGCAGCGCGGGCCGCCGGTACTAGTCGGCGACGGGAAGGTAGATTTCCTGGCCCGCGTGCACCGTGTTGCCCGGGAGGTCGTTCAGCTCGACGATCTCGTCGACGACGATCCGCGGGTCCGCGCCGGGGACGAACTCGAGCGCGAGGCTCCAGAGCGTGTCGCCCTCCAGGGCTGTCACCGACTCGTACTGGACCGGCGAGGCGTCGCCGCTCCCGGCCGCGCTGACCGGCGCCGTCCAGAGGCCGAGGAGCATCAGCCCCGCCGCCGCGACGAGCAAGAGGGGCAGCCCGATGAGGACGAAGCGTCCTCGGCGGGTCAGCCGGAGCGGTGCCTCGGTGGCTGCCTGATTCGCCAGTGCCATCGTGGTCATGGTGTACCTCCCGTGAGCGGCCCGCCTGCGGGGGCCGCCAGTCTTCTGCGGTGTCGGTGTTCGAATCGAAAGTGCGACTCGAACATGTCTTCGAACTCTGCTGATCCATGTTTAGCACCCTTGAGCGATGGTTGTCGAGACACGTTCGAACAAACCTTTGAATCCGCGCGTCCCGCCACTAGGGTTGAAGCAGTGGTTCGTAGAGCTACTGCACCAGTCAGGTCCCACAGATTAGAGACGCCGGAACCCGCCGCAGCAGGGAGCGGGCACCGAGAAACAGCAAGGATGTACAGATGGCCGCGACGGAAACCTCCAAGCCACGCCGGGATCAGAAGAGCCTGACCCTGCGGCAGCGCAAGATCCTCGAGACCATCCAGCGCTCCATCGCGGCGCACGGCTACCCGCCGTCCATGCGCGAGATCGGAGACACCGTGGGACTGGCGAGTCTCTCGAGCGTGACCCACCAGCTGTCGCAGCTGGAGAAGCTCGGCTACCTCCGACGCGATCCGCGGCGCCCGCGGGCCATGGAGATCCTGCAGCCCCTGACGCTATCGGAGACGCCGGCGGAGACTCCCGACGGGCCCGGGCTGACCGCGGTCGGCGGGCTGCCGGTCTCGGAGCTGACGAGCGCCGTCGACACGGCCATGGTGCCCCTGGTCGGGCGGATCGCCGCAGGTGGACCGATCCTGGCCGAGCAGACGGTGGAGGACGTCGTCCCGCTGCCTCGCCAGCTCGTCGGGCAGGGCGAGCTGTTCATGCTGAAGGTCAGCGGCGACTCGATGGTGGATGCGGCCATCTGCGACGGAGACTGGGTGGTCGTCCGCCGTCAGAGCTCTGCGGACAACGGCGACATCGTCGCGGCCCTCCTGGACGACGAGGCGACGGTCAAGACGTTCCGCCAGCGGGACGGCCACACCTGGCTGCTGCCGCAGAACCGGCAGTACGAGCCGATCCTGGGCGACCACGCGACCATCATGGGCAAGGTCGTCTCGGTGCTCCGCTCCCTCTGAGCGAGCAGTTCGCGGAGTTG
The DNA here is from genome assembly GCF_039538765.1 of Zhihengliuella alba. Classification (NCBI taxonomy): domain Bacteria; kingdom Bacillati; phylum Actinomycetota; class Actinomycetes; order Micrococcales; family Micrococcaceae; genus Zhihengliuella; species Zhihengliuella alba. The sequence goes on from NZ_BAABCJ010000002.1 coordinate 48,092, forward strand.
GAGAGCGGTGCGGGCCCCTGGCCCGCACCGCTCTTTCCGTCCCTACGCCTGGGCGGTCGCCGTCTCGGAGAGCCGGCGCAGCGCGCCGAGGACCGTGGGCTTGTCGACGGTGGGCCACATGGGTGGCAGCGACGAACGCAGGAAGGCGCCGTAGCGCTCCGTCGCGAGGCGCGAGTCGAGCACCGCCACCACGCCCCGGTCTTCGGCGGAGCGGATCAGGCGGCCTGCCCCCTGGGCCAGCCTGACTGCCGCGTGCGTGGCGGAGACCGCCATGAACCCGTTGCCGCCACGCTGGGCGATGTCGCGGCTGCGCGCCGTCGAGAGGGGGTCGTCAGGCCGCGGGAACGGGATCCGGTCGATGATGACGAGCCGACAGGAGGCCCCCGGGACGTCGACGCCCTGCCAGAGCGTCATGGTGCCGAAGAGGCACGTGTCCGGCTCCTCGGCGAATTGCTGCACCAGGGCGGACATCCCCGACTCCCCCTGGCAGAGGATCTTCTCGCTGACCCTCTCCCGCAGGACCTCGGCCGCCTCCTCAGCAGCGCGTTTGGAGGAGAAGAGGACGAGCGCGCCACCGCCGGAGGCATGGATCAGATCGGCGATCTCGTCGAGAGCCTCGCGGGAGACCAGGCGACCCGGCTTCGGCAGGTGCTTGGCGACGTAGAGCACTCCCTGTCTCGGGTAGTCGAACGGGCTCCCCACGTCGATTCCCTCCCAGCTGGGAGCGCCCTCCCCCATGAGCCCCAGGTCACCGGCGACATGGTCGAAGGCGGCCCCGACGGCGAGGGTCGCCGAGGTGAGGACGATCGTGCGTCCGTCGAAGAGTCCCTCGCGGAGCTTGCCCGCCACCGAGAGCGGTGCGATGTACAGCGTCGCCGGCGTCGAGTCGTCCGGTTGGACGTACCCCTGGCCGGGGACATAGCCACCGGGGCGCGACGCCCAGACGACCTCGCGACTCTCGTGGGAGTTCAGCAGCCGGTCCCCGATCTCGACCAGATACGACAGCTGCGAACGGGCCATCTGCTTGGCGCCATCGGCCTGCTCGTTGGGTTCCGGCTTCGAGTCCGAGAGCGCCACACGGGCGGCATCGGCGACCTGTTCCACGGCCGCCGCCTGCTCCTCGGAGATTCCCTTGGGCAGCAGTCCGGCGGGTATCCCCGTCACCGACTTTTCGAGGGCTTTGGCCGCCTGGGTCAGCGCGTCCACGCTGACTCGGCAGTGCTTGCGGGCGGCACTTGCGGCCGTGAGGACCATGGTGCCGGAGAGCTCGCGTGTCACAGAGCCCGTCACCCGGTCCTGCAGCTCGTGCGCCTCGTCGATGACGACCGTATCGAAATCGGGCAGGACCGCGAGTCCGTCGAACGCAGAGATGGCCAGCATCGCGTGGTTGGTGATGACCAGGTCGGCCTCGGCGGCCCGCGCGCGGGCCAGTTCGCTGAAGCACTCCTCCGCCATGGGGCACCGCTGGGCTCCGAGGCAGTCCCGTGCGGAGACGGAGACCTGCCGCCATGCCTGGTCGGGGACGCCGGGGACGAGGTCGTCACGATCGCCCGTCTCGGTCTCCTCGGCCCACTCGCGCAGTCGCACGACCTCGCGCCCGAGCTGGGTTGCGGGCCCGGCGTTGGCCTGCTGCCTCGAGGCGCCGTCCTCCGTCAGGGCGAAGAGCGCGCCCTCGTCGTCGTCCGGGTAGCCCCCGCCGAGCTTGTACTTGCAGACGTAGTTGCCGCGGCCCTTGGCGATGGCGACCTCCATCGGGCGGGGCAGTTCCTCCTCCAGGTGGGTCAGCAGCCGGGGGACGTCCCGACCCACGATCTGCGCTTGGAGCGCGAGCGTCGCCGTCGACACGATCACGGGCTTATCCGCGTCGACTGCATGGAGCAGTGCGGGGACGAGGTACGCCAGCGACTTGCCGGTGCCCGTGCCGGCCTGCACGAGGAGGTGCTTGCCGGTGCCGAACGACTCGGCGACGTGCTTGGCCATCTCCTGCTGGCCGGTCCGGCTGGTGCCGCCCATCTTGGCGACGGCAGTCTCCAGGAGTTCGAGAACCTCGTGGGACATCGGCTACTGCGCCGCGGGGTCGTCGTCGCCGCGGTCCACCCGGTAGGGCTCGAGCTCGGGCGCGAGGGACTCGCGGACCTTGACCTGCAGGCGCGTTCCGGACTCCTCGTGCTCGGTCGAGAGGATCTCCGCGTCATTGGCATGGAGCCGGTTGACCACCTCGCCGTGGCTGTACGGGACCAAGAGCTCCATGAGGACATTCGGCCGCGGGATCCGCCGCGAGATCACCTCGATCAGCTCGTCGATGCCGGCGCCGGTGCGGGCGGAGACCACCACCGTGTTCGGCTCGCGCTGGCGCACCCGCTCGATCACGAAGGGGTCGGCGGCGTCGGCCTTGTTCAGGACGATGACCTCGGGCACCAGGTGCGCGTCGACCTCGCGCAAGACCTCCCGCACGGCGCGGATCTGGCTCTCCGGGTCCGGATGGGAGGCGTCGACGACGTGCAGGATGAGATCCGAGTCGGCGACCTCCTCGAGGGTGGACCGGAAGGCCTCGATCAGCTGCGTGGGCAGCGACCGGACGAAACCGACGGTGTCGGCGAGCGTGAAGCCCACGCCGTCCGGCGTCTGCGCCTTGCGGACCGTCGGGTCGAGGGTCGCGAAGAGCGCGTTCTCCACGAGGACCCCGGCGTTGGTCAGCCGGTTCAGGAGCGACGACTTGCCGGCGTTGGTGTAGCCGGCGATGGCGACCGCCGGGACGGTGTTTCGCTTGCGGTTGGCGCGCTTGGCCTCCCGGGCGGGCTTCATGGCGGCGATCTCGCGACGCAGTTTGGACATCCGGCTGCGGATGCGGCGGCGGTCCAGTTCGATCTTCGTCTCGCCGGGGCCGCGGGAGCCGATGCCGCCTCCTGCGGCACCGACCCGGCCGCCGGCCTGTCGCGACATCGATTCGCCCCAGCCGCGGAGCCGGGGCAGCAGGTACTCGAGCTGCGCCAGCTCGACCTGGGCCTTGCCCTCGCGGCTCTTGGCGTGCTGCGCGAAGATGTCGAGGATCAGCGCGGTCCGGTCGATCACCTTGACCTTCACGATGTCCTCGAGCCCGCGACGCTGCGAGGGCGCGAGCTCGGAGTCGACGACGACCGTGTCGGCCCCGGTCGCCGCGACGATGTCGCGTAGCTCCGCGGCCTTGCCGGAGCCGAGGAAGGTGCCGGCGTCCGGCTTGAGACGACGCTGGATGACGCCGTCGAGGACCTCGGAGCCGGCCGTCTCGGCGAGGGCCGCCAGTTCGCGCAACGAGTTCTCCGCGTCCTCGGACGTTCCCTCGGACCAGACGCCGGCGAGGACGACGCGCTCGAGGCGCAGCTGCCGGTACTCGACCTCGGTGACGTCCTCGAGCTCGGTCGAGAGCCCTGCCACGCGGCGGAGGGCGCGGCGATCGGCCAGGTCCTGCTGCTCGCCGTCATGCTCGCCGTGCTCGGTCGCGAGGTCCGAGAGCTCGCGGGCGCGGCCGTCGAGTCCGCGTCGACTGGGCGCCGGGGACGCGGCCGGCCCGGCCTCCGTGCTGAGGATGCGGTCGATGACCGATTTGATCTCGGCGTCTGCGCGTTCGGCGGCCGTCGGCTCGCTGTGGCCCTGCGTCGTGCCCGTCTCGACCCGCGGCTCGGCGGATTCCTGGGAGTCGGGGGTCTCCGGCGAGCTGGAGGACGGTTCGGGGTGCTTTTGGTTGGTCATATTTCCTTTGCAATGACTGGTACATCAAGGATAGTCGCCGCCACCGGTGAATTGGAGCCCAGGCTCTCAGCCGAGGGCGAAGCCCAGCGGCGGCGAAGGTTGCGGTCGGGCCGCACGACCCGAGGCGGCGCCGGGCGAAGGAGAGGCCCCGGCGGGGCGCTGCGCCCTGGGAGACGGGGCGGGGCCCTGGGAGCGCGGCTGGGCCCACGGGGCGGCTGCGGGCGAGCCGACGCGCAGCGGGCTGGGCCGGACACGGGTCCGGGGCAGCCGGGAGCGCGCTCGGACGGGCACGATCAGGCGCGGAGAAGAGTCATAGAGAAAACCCTATCACTTGTCGATTCGCCCGCGTGCGCCGGCAGAGAATAATCTTCCAACCATGGGTTCGGAGCATTATTTCAGCGCGCAGCCGGCGACCCCGGAGAAGCGCAAGACCATCAGCGTCGTCCTGGGCGGCTCCGAGCATCGCGTCCAGACGGCCGGGGGCATCTTCAGCCCGGACGGGATCGACAAGGGCACCGCCGTGCTCCTCTCGGAGGTCCCAGCCCCGGCGCCCACGGGGCACCTGCTCGACATCGGTTGCGGCTGGGGCCCGATCGCGCTCACCATGGCTCTGGCCTCCCCGGAGGCGACCGTGCACGCGGTGGACGTCAACGAGCGCTCCCTGGGTCTGACCCGGGACAACGCCGCCGCCCTCGGCCTGCGCAACCTCAGCGCCGGTCTCCCGGAGTCGATCCCGGCCGACACGGTGTTCGACACGATCTGGTCCAACCCGCCCATCCGGATCGGCAAGGAGGCGCTGCACGAGCTGCTGCTGACCTGGCTGCCCCGGCTCACCCCGGGTGGATCCGCCTGGCTGGTGGTGCAGAAGAACCTCGGCGCCGACTCGCTGCTCACGTGGCTCCGCGGGAGCCTGCCGGACGACTGGGACGTCGAGCGCTTCTCCACCGCCAAGTCGTTCCGCATCCTGCGGGTCTCCCGCCCCGACGGCGCCTGAGGCCGTCCGCGGCGGGCAGCGTCAGCCGATGACCCCGTGCGCGACGACGGCGGCCGGCCCCGAGAGCTCCACGCGCTCCTCGCCCTCGGTGCCGGTCAAGAACTTGACCGCGACCACTCCGCCCGGCACCTCGACGTCCCATCGCTCCGCCGGGACGCCCCCGGCCCAGTGCCGCGTCGCGACTACGGCAGCGCACGCGCCGGTGCCGCAGGACTGCGTCTCGCCGACGCCGCGCTCGTGGATGCGGATCCTGATCCGCCCGACGCCCTCCTGCACCAGCGGCTCCGCGGGCAGGACGTACTCGACGTTGGTCCCGTGCGGCGGCAGCGGCTCGACGACGGGAACGTCGTGGAGCCGGGCGCGATCGAGCTCCTCGGCGTCGGACAGCGCGACGACGGTGTGCGGGTTGCCCATGTCGACGCTCAGGCCGGGGCGCCCGGCCTCGATGCCGCCCGTCTCCACCAGCGAGTCCAGGGCGCGCTCGGCCGCCTTCCCGGGGAAAGTGAACCTCCAGGTCCCCATGTCGACGGCGTAGCCGTTGTCGCTGCGCGTGACGCGCTTCAGCCCCGCGCGCGTCCCGACCGCCAGGACCTCGCCGTCGTTCAGCTCGGTCAGCCCCTGGTCCAGCAGGAAGTGCACGAACACGCGCACGCCGTTGCCGCACATCTCGGCGATCGAGCCGTCCGAGTTGCGGTAGTCCATGAACCACTCGGCCTCGGGGTGGGCGGCGGCGAGCCCGGCGGCCTCGGGGACGTCGCGTGTCCGGACGGCGCGGATGAGGCCGTCGCCGCCGATCCCCTGATGACGGTCGCAGAGCGCGGCGACGTGGGCGGCGGTCAGCTCGTGGCGCGCCTCCGGATCCGCGACGAGGACGAAGTCGTTGCCGGTGCCGTGCCCCTTGGCGAACGGCAGGCCGGCGAGATCGGTCAGGAGTGCGGCGGCAGTCATGGTTCCAGCGTAGTCGGTGCCTGCCCGACGGCGTCGAGTGCATCGGCCACCAGCCGGGGGTCGCGGGGGTCCTGCCAGACGACCCGGGGGTCGGCTCGGAACCACGTGACCTGCCGCCGGGCGAACTGCCGCGTCGCGACGACCGTGGCGTGGGCAGCGGCCCGCTCGTCGAGGCGGCCGTCGAGGACCCCGAGGAACTGGGCGTAGCCGATAGCGCGCGAGGCCGTTCTGCCCTCGCGGAGACCGGCCGCCTCCAGGCGCCGCACCTCGTCGAGCAGACCGCCGGCCACCATCGCGTCGACGCGCCGGGCCAGACGCGCATGGAGTTCTGGCCGATCGACGTCGAGCCCGATCTGCAGACTCGGGCGCACGTAGCGTCGCTGCGGCATGAAGGAGCTAAACGGCCTGCCGGTCAGCTCCTGCACCTCGAGGGCGCGGACGAGGCGGCGCTCGTCGCCGACGCGTTCGGCCGAGGCCGGATCGACGGCGGCGAGGCGCCGGCGGAGGGCGGCCTCCCCGTCGCTGCGCAGCTCCTCCTCGAGCCGCCGCCGAACGGTCGGATCGGTGGGCGGGAACTCGAGGGCGTCCAGGGCGGCGCGCACGTACAGGCCGGAGCCCCCGACGAGGACGGGATAGCGGCCTCGTGAGGCGATGTCGTCGAAGGCCGCTCGAGCGTCCCGCTGGAAGCGCGCGACGCTGGCCTCCTCCGTGACGTCCATGATGTCCAGGAGGTGGTGCGGGATGCCGCGGCGCTCCCCGACCGGCATCTTGGCCGTGCCGATGTCCATGCCCCGGTAGAACTGCAGGGCGTCGGCGTTGACGATCTCGCCGTCGAGCCGTTCAGCGAGTGCGACGGCGAGGTCCGACTTCCCGGTGCCCGTGGGGCCGACGACCGCGATGATCGGCCGCGGCCGGGCGGCCCCGGGGGCCTCAGCTGCCGGCACGGCCGGGGATCGCCGGCATGCCCAGCGAGACGCCCTTGCCGCCTGCGGCCGGGGACTGCGCCGGGACTCCGCAGGACTCGGCCTGTGCGCGGTCCCAGGCGTCCCCGGCGCGTGAGCGCCGCAGCCGGTACTGCTCCGGGCCCGCCGGGTCGGCGAGCAGGTGGAAGGATGCGGCCGCCGTGACGGGGACGGTCACGAAGTCGCCGGGCCGCGGCGCCTCGGCGCCCTCCGGCACGGAGAAGTGCACGAGGCGCTGGTCGGGGGCCCGCCCGGAGAGACGATGCGTCTCGCTGGACTTCCGCCCGGACTGCGCGGTGACGAGCAGTTCCACGGTCCGGCCGATCTGCGCGCGGTTCTCCTCCGCGCTGATCCGGTCCTGCAGGGCGATGAGCCGCTCGTAGCGCTCCTGCACCACGGCCTTGGGCAGCTGGTCCGCGAGCTCCGCGGCGGGGGTGCCGGGGCGCTTGGAGTACTGGAACGTGAAGGCGCTGGAGAAGCGGGACAGCTCGACGACGTCGAGGGTGGCCTGGAAGTCCTCCTCTGTCTCGCCGGGGAAGCCCACGATGATGTCCGTGGTGACGGCGGCCCGGGGCATGCGCTCCCGCACCTTGTCGAGGATGCCGAGGAACTTCTTGGACCGGTAGGAGCGCCGCATGTCCTTGAGCACCCGGTCGGAGCCCGACTGCAGGGGCATGTGCAGCTGTGGCATCACGTTGTGCGTCTCCGCCATGGCGTCGATGACGTCGTCGGTGAAGGACGCGGGGTGCGGGCTGGTGAAGCGGACGCGCTCGAGGCCGTCGATCTCGCCGCACGCGCGCAGCAGCTTGCCGAAGGCGAGACGGTCGCCGAACTCGACGCCGTAGGTGTTCACGTTCTGCCCGAGCAGGGTGACCTCGACGGCCCCGTCCGCGACGAGGGCCTGGATCTCCGCGAGGATGTCCCCGGGCCGACGGTCGCGCTCCTTGCCGCGGAGCGCCGGGACGATGCAGAAGGTGCAGGTGTTGTTGCAGCCGACGGAGATCGAGACCCAGCCGGAGTAGACGTTGTCCCGCTTGGTCGGCAGCGTCGAGGGGAAGACCTCGAGGGACTCGAGGATCTCCAGTTGCGCCTCTTTGTTGTGGCGGGCCCGCTCGAGCAGGGTCGGCAGCGAGCCGACGTTGTGGGTGCCGAAGACGACGTCGACCCAGGGCGCCTTCTCGAGGATCGTCTCGCGGTCCTTCTGTGCAAGGCAGCCGCCGACAGCGATCTGCATCCCGGGCCGCTTCTCCTTCACCGGAGCCAGGATGCCGAGATTCCCGTAGAGCTTGTTGTCGGCGTTCTCGCGGACGGCGCAGGTGTTGAAGACGACGACGTCCGCGGGCTCGGAGCCGTTCTCGGCCCGAACGAGACCGGCTCTCTCGAGCAGGCCCGAGAGCCGCTCGGAGTCGTGGACGTTCATCTGGCATCCGAAGGTCCGCACCTCGTAGGTGCGCGATTCGGCGGCGTCCGCGGTGGATGCGTCGGGGGCTGCGATCGAGGCGGTTGTCAGACTCACCCGTCTAGGGTATCGAACTCAGCTGGTTCGTCGTCCTCGCCGGCTGCCGCGAGGGCCTCGTTGACGACTCCGAAGGCGATGCCCCCTCCATAGCCCTTGCGGGCCAGCATGGAGACGAGACGGCGAACCGTCTTGTCGCGTGGCTCCCCCGGCCTGCGGACGCGCAGCTTCTTGTCGACCAGCTCTCGGGCCGCCGCGCGCTGGTCATCCTCGCTCAACTGGTCGAGGGCCTCGGCGATGTACTCCGGGTCGACGCCGCGCTGGAGGAGTTCGCGTCGCAGCGCGCTGGCGGCGAGTCTGCGCGTGGCCGACCGGGTCCTGACCCACATCATCGCGAACTCGCGGTCGTCGATGAGACCGAGCTCCTCGAACCGGTCCAGGAGCGCGTCGGCGGTCCCCTGCGGGACATCGCCGGCGGCGAGCTTCTCCGCGAGCTGCTGGCGCGTGCGGGCGACCATGGAGAGCTGGCGCAGCACGATGGCCCGGGCCTTGGCCTCGGTCTCCTCCGGCGTCTCCTCGGCGCTGTCCGCCCCGGAGCCCTCGCCCCCTGCCCGAGTGCGGCCGCGCCTGCTGTTGCCCGCCGCGAAGGGGTCCGCCGGCTCCGCTCCCGCCGGGCTGCCCCAGCCGGGCGTCGGCCCGGCGGATGCCTCCGGCTCCTCGCCGGAAGCGTCGTCCGCGGGGTCCCCGCTCGCGGACTGCGCCGCCGCGGCGGCGAACCAGTCGGGCGGTTCGAGTCCCCGCGTCGCCTCGAGCACCCAGGCCGGCGTGCTATCCGTGGCGGCGCTTGGGCCCCCCTCGTCGCTCCCTCGCTGATTCGTTCGACGGCTCGAGCGCTTGGCGCTCGTGGTGCCGGTCCTCCGGGAGCGTCCGGCTGGGTCGCGGCGCGTTGAACCGGCCGACGACCCCGCCTTGCGGGCCCGGGACTCGGTCGCACCCGTCCCATCGCCGGCGTCAGTCAGGCCGGACCAGTCTTGCGGAGAACCTGACGGCATCGTCGTGGCCTTTCGATCGGCTCGGGGTGGGCAGTCGACGGAGACGACGGAGCGCAGCGGGAACCGGGTTCCCGCTGCGCTCCGTGGACTCTAGTCGTCGTCGCCGACGGCCCGGAGAGTCGTCTCCTCCTCGGGCTGCGCCACAACGCCGACACCGAGCTTCTCCTTGATGCGGCGCTCGATCTCGACCGCCAGATCCGGGTTGTCACGCAGGAAGCGGCGCGCATTCTCCTTGCCCTGCCCCAGCTGGTCGCCGTCGCAGGTGAACCAGGCGCCCGACTTCTTGACGATCCCGTGCTCCACGCCCATGTCGATCAGGCTGCCCTCGCGCGAGATGCCGACCCCGTACAGGATGTCGAACTCGGCCTGCCGGAAGGGGGGCGCCATCTTGTTCTTGACGATCTTGGCACGGGTGCGGTTGCCGACCGGGTTCGTCCCCTCCTTGAGCGTCTCGATCCGTCGGATGTCGATGCGCACGGAGGCGTAGAACTTCAGGGCCTTGCCGCCCGTGGTGGTCTCCGGGCTGCCGAAGAACACACCGATCTTCTCGCGAAGCTGGTTGATGAAGATGGCGGTGGTCTTCGTCTGGCTGAGCCGGCCGGCGATCTTGCGGAGCGCCTGGCTCATCAGCCGAGCCTGGAGGCCGACGTGGCTGTCGCCCATCTCGCCCTCGATCTCGGCGCGCGGAACGAGTGCGGCGACGGAGTCGATGACCACGACGTCGAGCGAGCCCGAACCGACCAGCATGTCCATGATCTCCAGGGCCTGCTCACCGGTGTCCGGCTGGGAGACGAGGAGTGCGTCGGTGTCGACACCGAGCTTCTTGGCGTACTCGGGGTCCAGAGCGTGCTCGGCGTCGATGAATGCAGCGATGCCGCCATTCCGCTGCGCGTTGGCCACGGCGTGAAGCGCGACGGTGGTCTTGCCCGAGGACTCCGGGCCGTAGATCTCGACGACACGTCCCCGCGGGAGGCCACCGATGCCCAGCGCGACGTCCAGCGCGATGGAGCCGGTCGAGATGGTCTCGATCGGTGCGCGGACGTCGTCGCCCAAGCGCATGATCGAGCCCTTGCCGTACTGCTTGTCGATCTGCGCGAGAGCGGACTCAAGCGCCTTCTCGCGATCCATTGCTGGTGCCATGATTCACCTCAAGTTGTTCTGGCCTGCGCGGCGTTTTCCATTGGGCCCCACGCTAGACGCCGTCACCCACAGTATGGGTCCGACGGCCGCGTCCTGTGGAGAAGTCGCGCCGTGGACTGGGAAGTTCACTGGACTCAAGCCTACCGCCGACCGAACACATTTTCGAATGCCGGCCGCGGCGTGTCGTCACCCGTGTTCGAACGTGCGGCGTGCGCCGAGCGGCGTCGGTTCTCAGCGCGGTGGCTTGACGTCTCGGCCGAGCCGTCGGGACTGCGGGACCTCCTGCATCTCGCAGATCGCCAGCCAGACCTCGCGGGGATCGCTGCCATCCCGCAGGGCCCGGGCAGCCGTCCGACCGCCGAAGCCGGGGAGCACGAGGTCGTCGGCCAGGACGTGGGCGTAGCCTGCCCCGAACTCGTCTTCCATGAGCCGCCAGAAATCGCTGTTTCGCACGCGGACATTGTGGCACGCGCCAGGGGCCGCCGATCTCCACGGCAGGGCCGGCGCGGGCACGGCTCGGCCCGCGCCGGCCCGGCCTGCGCCCTAGGATTGGGGCCATGAGTTCGCACCAGGCCACTCCCGACCGCCACGAGGCCATCAACGCCATGGAGGAGCAGCTCAGCCTCCTGTGGCGGCGCTCCCGGGCCATCGGCAACAAGGTCGCCCGCAGCGTTCACCCCGACATGGAGCCCGGCGCCTACGGGTTGCTCCGCGCCCTGCAGCGCCGGGGATCGGTGCGCCTGACCGACCTGGCGGCCGAGATCGGCGTGGGCAAGCCGACCGTCAGCCGGCAGGTCTCGATGCTGGAGACCATCGGCGTCGTCAGCAAGGAGGTCGATCCGAGCGATGGGCGGGCCCAGACGATCTCGCTCACGGCCGCCGGTGCCGAGCAGCTCGCAGCGGCCCAGCAGGCACGGCGGCAGGTCTTCCACAGCCTCCTGGAGGACTGGGAGGACGGCGAGCTGGCCGAGTTCGCCGGGCTCCTCGCCAAGCTGAACCGCACCTACCAGAAGGACCAGTGGTGACGGCGCCCGGGCCCGGTCGGCGCCGCGGCGTCGGTCAGATCCGCGCGGTGCTGGCCGCGTAGGCAGCGAAGACGTCGTCGGTGGTCGCGGCGGAGCGGAAGAACTCGCTGCGCAGGATCTCGGCGAGCTCGTCGAGCGCATAGGCGAGTCGCCGCTCCCCCAGGCGCACCGCGGGCTCCGGGCGCGGTCGCGCGGCTTGGCGGATGCTGAGGGCGCACGGCAGCCCCCGGGCCAGCGAGAGCTCGGTGCGCGCCTCCTGGAAGTAGAACCCCTCGGGATGCTGGGCGAAGTCCACCCGGACACGGCCGATCTCGTCGGCCAGCCCCTCGAGCAGCCGCGCGAGGCCGTCCGCGTCGAGGTCGGCGACGGCGTCGGCCGCCCCGGCCGCGTCCAGCCCGGCCAGCTTGACGGCCAGGGACCGGCGACGGGACAGCGGTGGGTAGATCTGCGTGAACCAGGTGAGTGCGGCCGTCAGGACGGCGAACCCGCTGAGGGCCTCGAGCGGGGCGACGGCCTGGAGCCACGGGTCCACGGGCACCACGTCTCCGTAGCCCAGCGTGGAGAGGGTCACCACGGACACGTAGACCGCATCGGCGAAGCCGGAGTAGTCGCTGGGGACGAGACCGCTGCCGACGACGAATCCCTCCGGCAGGTGCGGCAGGTACACCAGCGCCCAGCCCACCGCGATGAGCAGGACCCACAGGCAGATCACGGCCACCATGGCGACCGGCCCCACCGCCGAGCCGAAGCGGTGCCCGGCCGCCTTGGAGAGCCGCCAGACGCCACGGAGCACGAGCCGGCTCGTCCGCCCCTGCCCGGACGGCCGGAGCAGCGTCTGGAACATGTCCACGGCCCCGAACAGCACGAGGGCGGCGCCTGCGACCGTGCAGACCAGATCCATTCCGTCGGCTCCTCCCGGAGACGCGAGCGGCCCTCCCGCTGCGAGCAGGAGGGCCGTCGTCATTGATTCGTGGGGGTCTAGGACACCATGGGCTGCGGCGACTTCGGCCACTCCGGAGCGAGGTTCTTGCCGAATTCGTTCGTCAGCTCGCTCGGGACCGTGTCCGGCACGCCGACGCCCTCGGCGATGGCGACGCGGTCGCTGACCTCGCGGAGCATCAGCGCGAGCGGGACGTCGAGCGCACCGCAGATGGACGACAGGAGCTCGGACGACGCTTCCTTCTGGCCGCGTTCGACCTCCGACAGGTAGCCCAGGGAGACACGAGCGTTGTGCGACACTTCGCGGAGGGTGCGTCCCTGCCGCTGACGGAAGTCCCGCAGGACCTCGCCGATCTCGTGGCGTAGGACAACCATGTTGCGCTCCTTGTGGTCTCGACGATCTTCTTCTGCCGTGCCCACGTCACGCCAACGGACGACGCCGTTGATGGTGATGGGCTGCTTGACCATTGGTATTGCCGTTCTCCTTAATAGAAAGCACCGCCGTGCGCGATGTCAGGGGATCCCTGTTCGCTGGAACCCTTCATCCTGTTCAACGGTGCCGCCGGGAGTTTTGTTCCCGCTGCCTTCACCCTAGCCGCCGCGCAACTCCGACCACCAGTAGACGCACGTCACATGTGGACAACACTGAGGTTGCAGTCAGGCAACTGTGCGCTTGACGACCCGCTCGGCCAGGGCGGCGAGGGCGGCCTCGCAGGCGGCGCGCCGGATCTCGGGGCGCGTCCCGGACGCATCCAGCTCGACGACGCCGCTCGCCTCCGCGTCCGCCCAGCCGATGTAGACGGTGCCCACGGGCTTGCCGTCGTGGGCTGCGGGCCCCGCGACCCCGGTCGTCGAGACCCCGACGTCGGCGCCGCAGGCGCGCCGCGCCCCGACGGCCATGCGCCGGGCGACCTCCGGATCGACGCTGCCCCGCTCGGCGAGCAGACCCTCCGGCACATCGAGCAGTCCCGCCTTGACCTCGTTGTGATAGCTCACCACGCCCCCGCGCAGGACGGCGGAGGAACCCGGGACGTCGGCGATGGCGGCCGCGACGAGGCCCGCGGTCAGCGATTCCGCGGTCGCGACCGTCAGGCCGCGCTCCGTCCCGGACGCGACGATGGCGGCCGCGAGCCCGGCGCCCTCGTCCGCCGGCACCGCGCCCGGCACGGCACGGCGTCCGGTGCGGCCGGTACTCACGCGGTGTCACCGCCGTCGGGACGGGCGCCCGGCTCCGAACCGGACGTCGCCGCCGCGCGCAGCCGGACGGCGTCGACCACGTAGACGATCCCCGTATAGAGCGTGAGCGCCACGGCGATCCACATGATCGCCAGCGCGACGAGACCCAGCCAGGCGACGGTGTGCGCCACCGGCAGCAGCAGGAGGAAGATGCCCAGGGCCTGGGTCACGGTCTTGAGCTTGCCGCCCTGGGAGGCCGGCATGACCCCGTAGCGGATCACCACGAACCGCATGGCGGTGATGCCCCACTCGCGGACCAGGATGATGCCGGTCGCCCACCAGGACAGCTCGCCGTAGAGCGAGAAGAGCACGAGGGCCGCGCCGGTGAGCAGCTTGTCGGCGATCGGGTCGGCGATCTTCCCGAAGTCCGTGATGAGGCCGCGGCTGCGCGCCAGGTCGCCGTCGAGCTTGTCCGTGTACATCGCCAGGGCGAACACGCCGGCCGCGGCCCAGCGCCACCCTCCGTACTGCGGATCGCCGCCCGGCGCGTCCAGCACGAAGAGCCAGGCGAACAGGGGCACCATGAGGATCCGCAGGACCGTGAGCACGTTGGCGATGTTCAGCGTCGGCACCGGGGCGGGCGCGACGCCGTCGGCGCGGCTCCCCTCGGGTCCTGGGGCGGGGTTCGAACTGGAGTCTGTCACGGGTTCAGGCTACCTGCCGGTCAGCTGCCACGCGTCGTCGTCGCCGCCCTCGTCGTCGCCGTCGTAGTAGTCCACGACCTCCGGGACGCCGGCCTCCTGGTCTGCGAGCACGTCGTTGGAGTACTGCTGGGCACTCGCGTACTCGCGGGTCTCCTCGGTGTGGTTCGCGTTGGCGTTGTCCACGAGGGCCGCGTCGGCGGCGGAGACGTCGGCGGCCCCGGCCGGGGGCGTCTCCCCCTTGATCGCGGCGAGCACGCCCGGCAGATCGTCCGGCTTGACGAGCACGTCGCGGGCCTTCGAGCCCTCCGAGGGCCCGACGACGCCGCGGGACTCGAGCAGGTCCATGAGCCGCCCTGCCTTGGCGAACCCGACGCGCAGCTTGCGCTGGAGCATCGACGTGGAGCCGAACTGGGTGGTGACGACGAGCTCCGTGGCCTGGAGGAGCACCTCGAGGTCATCGCCGATCTCCTCGTCGATCTGCTTCTTCGGCGCCTCGACGGCCACGTCCTCGCGGTAGACGGCGGAGAGCTGGCCCTTGACGTGCTCGACGACCCGGTGGATCTCCGACTCCGTCACCCAGGCGCCCTGGACGCGCATGGGCTTCGAGGCGCCCATCGGCAGGAAGAGGGCGTCACCCTGGCCGAGGAGCTTCTCGGCGCCGGGCTGGTCGAGGACCACGCGGGAGTCCGTGACGGAGCTCGTCGCGAAGGCCATGCGCGAGGGGACGTTGGCCTTGATCAGGCCCGTGACGACATCGACCGACGGCCGCTGGGTGGCGAGGACCAGGTGGATGCCGGCGGCGCGGGCGAGCTGGGTGATGCGCACGATCGAGTCCTCGACGTCGCGCGGGGCGACCATCATGAGGTCGGCGAGCTCGTCCACGATGACCAGGAGGTAGGGGTACGGGCGCAGGACGCGCTCGCTGCCGGCCGGCGGCGTGACCTTACCGGCGCGCACCGCCTTGTTGAAGTCGTCCAGGTGCTTGAAGCCGAAGTTCGCCAGGTCGTCGTACCGGGTGTCCATCTCCTTCACGACCCACTGCAGCGCCTCGGCGGCCTTCTTCGGGTTCGTGATGATCGGGGTGATCAGGTGCGGCACGCCCTCGTAGGCCGTCAGCTCGACCCGCTTCGGGTCGACCATGACCATGCGCACCTCGTCCGGCGTGGCCCGCATGAGGATGGACGTGATCATCGAGTTCACGAACGAGGACTTGCCCGCACCGGTGGCTCCGGCCACGAGCATGTGCGGCATCTTCGCCAGGTTCGCCACGACGAACCCGCCCTCGACGTCCTTGCCAACGCCCATGACCATCGGATGGTCGGTCTTGCGGGCGGCGTTGGAGCGCAGCACGTCGCCGAGGACCACGACCTCCTTGTCCGCGTTCGGGATCTCGATGCCGATCGCGCTCTTGCCGGGGATCGGCGAGAGGATCCGTACGTCCGAGGACGCGACGGCGTAGGAGATGTTCTTCGAGAGCGCGGTGACCTTCTCCACCTTGGTGCCCGGCGAGAGCTCGATCTCGTACCGGGTGACGGTCGGTCCCCGGCTGAACCCGGTGACCTGCGCGTCGACCTTGAACTGGTCGAGTGTCTGCGTGAGTGCCTCGACGACGGCATCGTTCGCCTCGGAGCGCTCCTTGGCGGGCGGGCCGGGCGGGAGGAACTCGGACGGCGGCAGGGTATAGGTCACGTCCCCGGCCAGCTGGAGCTGCTCGGTGCGCTGCGGGATCGGCGGCAGCGGCGACTTGGTGATCGGGCGCGTGGCGTTCTCGTGGGCGAGCGCGCGGTTCACGGCGTCCGCGTCGAGGGCCTCCGTGGCCGGCTCGGCGGGCGTTCCGGCGCTGGTGGCGGACGACGGCGTCGCACCGGCCGCGTCGGCACCCGCCCCACCGAGACCGACCTGCTCCTTCATCCGGGCCATGGTCTTCTCGGCCGCAGTCGGGCGGCGCACGCCCGGCGGCACGGCGGGGGCCGCCGCCACGTCGATGGCCTCGGTCCGCGCCTCGCCGGTGGCCTCGTCGGACTCGGCGATGACGGCCTGTTCGTAGGCCGCGTCCCCGGTGAAGCCCTCGTCCTCGGCGTCGAAGACGTCGTCGTGGCCCTTCTTGTCGCGGGAGAAGATCGACTTCCGCTTCTCCTTGGGCGCCTTGCCCGGCTTCTGGTCGCCCTCGCCGCGCTCGTACAGGTAGCTCTGGTCGTGCTCCTCCTGCTTGCGGACCTTCTCCCGCGCGCGCTCCGCATCCGACTCGTCGTCCTGACCGACCAGCCAGCGGTACCCAGTGCGCACGCGCTCGGGGATGCGCTTCAGCGGCGTCGCCGTCGTGATCATGAGGGCCAGCAGGACCAGCAGCGCCATGACCACGCAGGCGCCCCACCGGGAGACGAGACCGGCCAGGGGCGAGGTCAGCAGGTAGCCGAGGACGCCGCCACCGGCCCAGAGCTGCTCGAAGGCGTCGTTGACGGTGGGGATCCCGGCGACGCAGTGGGCGATGCCGGCGCCGCCGGAGATGCCGACGGCGAAGCCGATGCCCACGCGGTTGTTCGTGGCGTCGTCCTCCGGGTAGCGGAAGAGGCGCAGGGCGCCGATCAGCAGGACCAGCGGCAGGAGCACGGCCATGTAGCCGATCGAGCCGGCCGCGATGTTGTGCACCCAGGTGCCGAAGCCCCCGACGTCGCGCAGGCCCCACCACTCGACGACGGCCACGACCAGGGCCACGACCACGAGGAAGAGAGCGGTCCCGTCCCGGCGGACCTCGAGGTCCGGCCGGACGGTGCTGCCGATCTGCCGGAAGGCGCCGCCGACCATGCGGGCGATGCCCATCCAGGCGCCGCGGACGGCGCGGACGGGCCACGGGAAGTCGTGCTCGACCGGGGCGTTCTTCGCCCCGCCCTTCGATTTGGTGCCCGATCCGGACCCGCGCGCGCCGGAGGAGCGCGTCGACTGGGAGCGCGCAGTGGAACTGGGCCGGCGGGGTGCGGTGCGGGTGGCCATGGGGCAACCGTACCGCTTGGAGCCCCGTCCGCCCCGGATTTACACGGCTGGCGCTAGGCCTCGAGGACGACCGGGACGATCATCGGACGGCGCCGGAGCTTGCGCCCGATCCAGCCTCCGATGACGCGCCGGACCACCTGCTGGAGCTGGTGCGTCGTGTGCGCGGGGTTGTTCCGGACGGCCTCGGCGAGGGCCTCCGCGATCCGCGGCTTGATCTCCTCGAACACCGCGTCGTCCTCCGCGACGCCGCGGGCGTGGATGTCCGGCCCGGACACGATCGTCCCGTTCTGCCGGTCGACCACCGAGATCACGGAGACGAAGCCCTCCTCGCCGAGGATCCGGCGGTCCTTGAGGTCGTCGTCCGTCACCGCGCCGACCTTGGACCCGTCGACGTAGACGTAACCGCAGGCGACCTGCCCGACCTGGCGCGCGACGCCGTCGCGCAGGTCCACCACCGATCCGTCCTCGGTGAGCAGCACGTTCTCCGCGGGGACGCCGGTGGCCTCGGCGAGACGCCCGTTGGCGATCAGGTGGCGGGTCTCCCCGTGCACGGGCATGACGTTCCGGGGCCTGATGATGTTGTAGCAGTAGAGCAGCTCCCCGGCGGAGGCGTGGCCTGAGACGTGCACGCGGGCGGTGCCCTTGTGCACGACCTCGGCGCCGAGGCGCATCAGGCCGTTGATGACCCGGAAGACGGCGTTCTCGTTGCCCGGGATCAGCGAGGAGGCGAGGATGACAGTGTCCCCCGCACCGACCTGGACGGCGTGGTCGCCGTTGGCCATGCGCGAGAGCGCCGCCATCGGCTCGCCCTGGGACCCGGTCGACATGAGGACCTGCCGGTCCTCCGGCACCTCGTCGATCCGCTTCAGGTCCACGAGGATCCCCTCCGGCACGTCGAGGTACCCGAGCTGGGCGGCGATGCCCATGTTGCGGACCATCGAGCGGCCGACGAAGGCGACCTTGCGCCCGTGCTCCCGGGCGGCATCGAGCACCTGCTGCACCCGGTGGACGTGCGAGGAGAAGGAGGCGACGATGACGCGCTTCCGGGCCCCGGCCATGAGCCGGCTGAGGACCGGACCGATCTCCTGCTCCGCCGTCGTGAAGCCGGGGACGTCGGCGTTCGTGGAGTCGGAGAGGAACAGGTCCACTCCCTCCTCTCCGACGCGGGCGAAGGCGCGCAGGTCCGTGATCCGGCCGTCGAGCGGGAGCTGGTCCATCTTGAAGTCGCCGGTGTGCAGGGCGGTGCCGGCCGCGGTGCGGATGAAGACCGCGAGCGCGTCCGGGATGGAGTGGTTGACGGCGATGAACTCGCAGTCGAACGGGCCGAGGCGCTCCCGCTCGCCCTCGGTCACGACCAGCGTGAAGGGCCTGATCCGGTGCTCGGCGAGCTTCGCCTCGACGAGCGCGAGGGTCAGCTGGGAGCCGATGAGCGGGATGTCGGCCTTGAGCCGGAGGAGGTAGGGGACGGCCCCGATGTGGTCCTCGTGCCCGTGCGTGAGGACCATGCCGACGACGTCGTCGAGCCGGTCCCGGATGTAGGAGAAGTCCGGCAGGATCAGGTCCACGCCGGGCTGCGTCTCCTCCGGGAACAGGACGCCGCAGTCGACGATCAGCAGCTTCCCGTCCAGCTCGAAGACCGTCATGTTCCGGCCGATCTCGCCGAGGCCCCCGAGCGGCACCACGCGCAGCGTGCCCGGCTGGAGTGCCGGGGGCTCGCTGAGGCGGGCGTCGTCGGCCAGGGCCACGGAGGTCTCGCTCATCGGCTTGCTCCTACAGGTCCCAGCCGGCCTCCGCGAGGTCCGCACGGACCGCCGCGGCCTCGTCCTCCGACAGCTCCACGAGCGGCAGGCGGACGGCAGGGTTGGGCAGGACGCCCTGCCAGTGGAGGACCGCCTTGGCCGCAACGGCGCCCTGCGCGTGGGTCATCACGGCACGCTGGATCGGGTCGATCGCGAAGTGCGCGCGGCGCGCCGCGGCGAGATCGCCGGCGTGGACCGCGTCGACGAGCTCGCGGAACAGCGGGGCCGCGACGTGGGCCGTGACGGAGACGACGCCGGCGGCGCCGGCGGCCATCAGCGGCAGCGTCAGACCGTCGTCCCCCGAGTACACGTGCAGGTCGGTGTTCGCGAGCACGCGGGTGGTGGCCTGGTAGTCCGCCTTGGCGTCCTTGAGCGCGACGACGCGCGGGTGGTCGGCGAGGCGGATGAGCGTCTCGGTGGACAACGCGATGCCGGAGCGGCCGGGGATGTCGTAGAGCATGATCGGCAGCTCGGTGGCCGCGGCGATCGCCTCGACGTGAGCGATCACGCCGGCCTGGCTCGGCTTGTTGTAGTACGGCGCCGTGACGAGCACGCCGTCGACGCCGAGCTTCGCGGCCTCGGTGGTGAGGTGGATCGAATGGCGGGTGTCGTTGGTCGTCGAACCGGCGATGACCTTGGCGCGATCGCCGACGGCCTCCACGACGGCGCGGAACATGCCCAGGTTCTCCTCGTCCGTCAGGGTGGACGTCTCGCCCGTGGTGCCCGTGACGACCAGCGCGTCGCAGCCCTCGTCGACGAGCTTGGTCGCCAGGGCGGCCGCCTGCTCGTAGTCCACGCCGCCGTCGCGGGCGAACGGCGTCGCCATGGCGACGGAGAGCGTGCCGAACGGGAGGTCCGGGCGGACGGCGTCAACTGCGGATGCGGCGGTGTCAGACATGCCCACAACGTTACCGTCTGCGCCTGCTCCGCGTCGCGTTCCGCGACGTCCGGTGCCGCGTCCGCCGCCTCCTGTGCCCGCCGCGTCCCGTGCCCGGGGCGGCCGGGCCGCAATAGGCTGTCCCCCATGAGCCCCACCTCCCCCGCTGCCACCCGCGTGGCCGGCGTCGACGCCGCCCGCGGGATCGCGCTGCTGGGGATGATGGCGACGCACATCGTCCCGTTGGCGGTCTCCACGGCCGACGGCGCCTACGCCACCACGTGGGCCGCCGACTGGTTCGCCGGGCGCGCCTCGGCGCTCTTCGCGGTGCTGGCGGGCGTGGGGCTCGCGCTGCTGACGGGCGGGGCGGCGGGCCCGACGGCGGCCCGCCTCGCCGGGGCGCGGCGCTCCGTCGTCGTCCGCGCCCTGGTGATCGCCGCCATCGGCCTGGCCTGCGGGACGCTCAGCACGAACGTCGCCGTGATCCTCGTCCACTACGGGCTGCTGTTCCTGGCCGCCGTCCCCTTCCTCGGTGCCCGGCCGCGGACGCTGCTCCTCTGGGCCGTGGGCTGGACGCTCGTCTCCCCGGCGCTGCTCTACGGCGCCGGCCTCTGGCTGGCGAGCTCCCCGCTGGGGCCGGTCCTGTCCCTGCCCGGCGGCGGCGCGGCACCGACCTTCAGCGACCTGGCGTCGCCGGCGGCGCTCGCCGCGAACCTGCTCGTGTCCGGCTACTACCCCGTGGTCGTGTGGGTCTCGTTCCTGCTGATCGGACTCTGGGCGGGCCGGCTGCGACTGCAGCACCCGCCGGTCGTCCTGCTGCTGGCCGTGGGCGGCGCGGTCGTCGCGGCGGGGGCCCGCCTCCTGAGCGACTGGCTGCTCGGCGTGCCCGGTGCGCGGCCGGCCCTGGCCGACGCGATGGGCGTCGATGCCGCCCAGCTCGAGCTCGCGCTGCGCACGGGCTACTACTTCGACGCGACGGAGCCGACGCCGTGGTGGTTCGCGCTCGCCGCGCCGCACACCTCGGCACCGCTGGACCTGCTCCACGTCGCGGGTTCGGCGCTCGCCGTGCTCGGCGCCTGCCAGCTCGTGGCGCTGGGGCTGACGGCGGTGCTGCAGCGCTTCGGCGACGTCGTGCTCTCCCCGTTGACCGGCGCCGGGGCGGCGACGCTGACCCTGTACGTCGGGCACTTGGTGGCGCTGGACCTGCTCTCCGGCGTGACGGAGGCGGTGTCCGCCGAGCGGGTCTTCGCCTGGTTCGCCGTCTCCGCGCTGGCGCTCGGGGCGGCGCTGCGCCTGACCGGCGCGCGCGGCCCCCTCGAGGCCCTGGTCCGGCAGCTCGCCGGCAGTCCGCGGACCGGTGCGAGGGCGGGGAGCCGCTAGCGTCCGCGCGCTAGACTCCGGCCGGACCCGCCGGGAGGCGCCGGGCGAGGTACGGGGCCGTGCGGCTGCCCGCGGCCGCCGCCACGGTCGACGGCGTCCCGGCGGCGACGACCCGGCCGCCGGCGTCTCCGCCGGCCGGCCCCAGATCGATCACCCAGTCCGCGGTGGCCACCACGTCCATGTCGTGCTCCACCACGACGACGGTGTCCCCGCCGTCGACGAGCCGGTTCAGCTGCGTCATGAGCACGCGGACGTCGTCCGGGTGCAGGCCCGTGGTGGGCTCGTCGAGGACGTAGAGGGTCCGGCCCCGGCGCACGCGCTGGAGCTCCGTGGCGAGCTTGATCCGCTGCGCCTCACCGCCGGAGAGCTCGGTCGCGGGCTGGCCGAGGCGGAGATAGCCGAGGCCGACGTTCCGGAGCGTGGCGAGGCTGCGGGCGGCGGCGGGGATGTCGGCCAGGACGTCGGCGGCGTCGTCGACGGAGAGGGCCAGGACCTCGGCGATGTTCCTCCCCCGGTAGTCGACCTCCAGCGTGCGCGGTTCGAACCGCGCCCCGCCGCAGTCCGGGCACGGGCCGTAGCTGCCCGGGAGGAAGACGAGTTCGACGGCGACGAACCCCTCGCCCTGGCAGGTCTCGCAGCGTCCGCCGGCGACGTTGAAGGAGAACCGGCCCGGGCCGAAGCCGCGCTCGCGGGCTGCCGGCAGCGCGGCGAACTCCTTGCGCACGGCGTCGAAGAGCCCCGTGTAGGTCGCCAGGTTGGAGCGGGGCGTCCGGCCGATCGGCTTCTGGTCCACGGTGACGATGCGGTCCAGGCGCTCGACGCCGTGGATCCGCACCGAGGCGTGGGCGCCGGCGGCGTCCGGGTCGCCCACGTGGTCCGGGTCGCCCGCGTGGTCCGCCTCGTCCGCGGGGCGCACGACGGCGTGGCCCGCACCGGAGCGGGCCTGCAGATGCCTCGCGACCCCTCCGGCGAGCGCGTGGCCCACGAGGGTCGATTTGCCGGACCCGGAGACACCCGTGACGGCGGAGAGGACGCCGAGCGGGACCTCGACGTCGAGCTCGCGCAGGTTGTGCCGGGTGACGCCCTCGAGGCGGAGCCATCCTCCCGGTTCGCGCAGGGCGCGGCGGCCGTTGCCACTGACGCTGTCCGAGCCGCCGTCCGAGCCTCCGCTCCGGCCCGCGCCGCGGACAGCCGCGGCCTCGTCCCCGGCGCCGGTGCGGCGGCTCGACTCGGGGAACAGGTAGGGGCGGGTGACGGACGCGTCGACCCCGGCGAGGCCGTCGACCGGCCCGCTGTAGAGGACACGGCCGCCGTCGTCGCCCGCCCGCGGCCCGACGTCGACGATCCAGTCCGCTGCACGGACGATGTCGAGGTTGTGCTCGACGACGAAGACGGAGTTCCCGGAGGCCTTGAGCTCCTGGAGGAGCTCCAGCAGCGGCTCGGCGTCGGCGGGGTGGAGGCCGGCCGAGGGCTCGTCCATGACGTAGACGACGCCGAACAGCCCGGAGCGCAGCTGGGTCGCGATGCGCAGCCGCTGCAGCTCCCCGGGAGAGAGCGTGGTGGTCCCGCGGGACAGGCCCAGGTAGCCGAGGCCGAGGCCGATCAGGACCTCGATCCTGGCGAGCAGGTCGCGCGTGACGGCGACCGCGACCTCGTTGGTCTCGCCGGAGGTGTGGCGGCGGGTCGCGGACTCGGGCGTCTCGAGCTGCGTGGTGGGCCGGATGATCTCGGCCAGCTCCACCAGCGGGACGGCGGCGAGCTCGGCGATCGTCCGCCCGGCGAAGGTGACGTCCAGCGCCCGGCGGGTCAGGCCCGTGCCGTCGCAGCTCGGGCAGGGGCCGGTCCGCATGAAGCCGAGGGCCTTCCGGCGGGCCGAGTCGCTCTTCGAGTCGCTGAGGATGTGGAGCACGTGGCTGCGGGCGCTGATGAACCGGCCCTTGTAGGGCCGCGCGTTGTGCTCGCGGAGGGGGACGACCTCCACGATCGGCCGCTCCTCGGTGAGGAGGATCCAGTCGCGGTCCTCGCGCGGGAGGTCCCGCCAGGGCGCATCGACGTCGTATCCCAGGTGGATCAGCATGTCGCGCAGGCTCTTGCCCTGCCACGCGCCGGGCCAGGCGGCGATGGCGCCGTCGCGGATGCTCAGTGACGGGTCCGGCACCAATGAGTCGACGTCGACCGTGTGGGCCTCGCCGAGGCCATGGCATTCGGGGCATGCGCCGGCGGCGGTGTTCGGCGAGAACACGTCTGAGTCGAGCGGAGCGGCGCCGTCGGGGTAGGTGCCCGCACGGGAGAGGAGGAGCCGCAGCGAGTTGGACAGCGTGGTGACGGTACCGACCGTGGAGCGCGCCGTGGCCGTCCCCCGCCGCTGCTGGAGGGCGACCGCCGGCGGCAGGCCGCCGACGAGCTCGACCCGCGGATTGTGGCCCTGCTGGATCAAGCGTCGCGCGTAGGGGGCCACGGACTCGAAGTAGCGCCGCTGGGCCTCCGCGTAGATCGTCCCGAACGCCAGCGAGGACTTCCCGGATCCGGAGACCCCGGTGAAGGCGACGACGGCGTCGCGCGGCACGTCGACGTCGACGTCACGCAGGTTGTTCTCCCGGGCCCCGCGGACCCGGACGTACCCGTCCGGGCCGTCCGGGAGGGTATCGGGCGCGGAGCCGTCGCCCACGCCGCCTCGCCCCGCCGCCGTCATATCAGCCCCGGTCCTCGAGGTAGAGCCTGACGGCGGTGCGCATCACGGTACGGGCGTTGCGGCGATCCCCGGCGGCGTCGTAGGCGAGCGCGAGGCGGTGCAGGCTCCGCCACGATCCGGGGTTCGCCTCGGCCTCCTCCCGGTAGGCGACGAAGGCCTCGTCCGCGGCCTCCTTGACGATACGGCCGGACGGCATCCGGGGCAGGTCGTCCGCGGGGAGCAGGCCCTCGGCCTCGAGCGTCTTCGCCATGCGCTCGGTCCGCAGGCCGAAGAGCACCTCGCGGATCAGGATCCAGACGCCGAGGGCGGGCAGGACCAGGGCTGCGGCCCCGATGATCCTCGCGACCGGCTGCTCCGCGGTGATGAAGCGGAGGGCCGACCCGAAGGACGCGACCAGATAGAACACGAAGAGGGCGATGATGAGCCCTACCCAGAGTTTGGTCTTCACGCGTCAGCGGCCCAGGTCCAGGTAGCCGTCCAGCCCGTACGTCAGTCCGGGACGGCGCGCGACCTCGCGCAGTCCCAGCAGGACGCCGGGCATGAACGACGCCCGGTCGTACGAGTCGTGGCGCAGCGTCAGCTGCTCGCCGGGGCCGCCGAGGAGCACCTCCTGGTGGGCGACGAGGCCACGGAGCCGCACGGCGTGGACGCGCACGCCGTCGACGTCGGCCCCGCGGGCGCCGTCCAGGGACTTCGCGGTGGCGTCCGGGCTCGCAGGCACGCCGGCTGCGGCGCGCTCGGCGGCGATGAGTTCGGCGGTGCGGACGGCTGTGCCGGACGGAGCGTCCACCTTGTCCGGGTGGTGGAGCTCGACGATCTCGACGGACTCGAAGTACCTGGCGGCCTGCGCGGCGAAGGCGCTGGCCAGCACGGAGCCGAGGGCGAAGTTCGGAGCGATCAGGACCCCGGTCCCAGGTCGCTGTGCCAGCAGCTCGGACAGGCCGGTGCGCCGTTCCTCGGTCCAGCCCGTGGTCCCGACCACGGCGTGGAGTCCGTGCTCGACGGCGAAGCGGACGTTGGTCTCGGTCTGGTCTGGCACGGTCAGGTCCACGACGTGGGTGGCCCCGGCTTCGAGGATGCCCTCCAGGGGGTCCCGGCGGCTCAGGGCTGCGACGAGGTCCATGTCGGCGGCGTTCTCCACCGCGGCCACGGCCTCGGAACCCATGCGGCCGTTGGCGCCGAGGACGGCGACGGCGATGCGGTTGCTCATGCGCTCCAGCCTATCGTCGCGGCTACAGTCCCACCCATTCGACGTCGCCGTCGGCGAAGTGCTGTTCCTTCCAGATCGGCGCACCGTACTTCACGGCCTCGACCAGGTCCCGGCAGGCCTCGAAGGCCTCGCCCCGGTGGGCGCTGGCGGCTGCGGCGACGAGCGCCGCGTCGCCGATGCTCAGCTCGCCCACGCGGTGCGCGGCCCAGAGCCTGGTGCCGGGATGGCGCGCGGCGACCTCCTCGGCCAGCTCGTGGATGCGCGTCGAGGCCGTGGGGTGCCCGCTGTAGGAGAGGCGGGTGACGTCCCGCCCGCCGTCGTGATTGCGGACCAGGCCGCCGAAGGTCACCACGGCGCCGGTCTCCGCCGTCTCCACGGCGGCCCAGGCGCTGCCCTGGTCGATCGGTTCGGCGCTGACGCCGGCGAAGACGACCTCGCCCGGACCACCGGTCCGCCGGGCGTCCTGCCCCGGCTGTTCGGGCTTCTCGGGCTGTTCGGGGACGGGATTCGTTTCAGTGGTCACGGCGGCCCTCCAGCTGGCGGCAGATGTGGTCGATCATCGGGTCCAGCACGCGGAGGGCGTCCATGACGCCGCGCGGGGAGCCCGGGAGGTTGACGATGAAGGTCCGTCCGGCCGCCCCGGCCAGTCCGCGCGAGAGCGCGGCGTGCGGGGTCTTCGTCAGGCCGGCGGCCCGGATGGCCTCGGCGATGCCGGGGATCTGGCGGTCCAGGAGCGGTTCGGTCATCTCCGGCGTAGCGTCGTCCGGGCTGAGCCCCGTGCCACCGCTGGTCACGATCACGGACGGGCCGAGGGTGAGCAGGGCCTTCAGGGCCGCCCCGACGGCCTCGCCGTCCGGGACGACGACGGGTTCGATGACGGCGAAGCCGTGTTCGACGAGCCAGTCCGCGACGACGGGGGCGGTCTGGTCCTCGTACGTCCCGGTGGCGGCGCGCGTGGAGGCGATCAGGATGGCGCCGGACCGCGTGACGCCCGGCTCGGCCGCGCTCACTGGCCCGCTGCCGGCGCGTGGCCGGAGTCGTCGGACCGGATGTCCCAGTCGCCGCTCTTGCCGCCGGACTTGGCGAGGACCTGGACGTCGGTCATGACGGCATGGTGGTCGACGGCCTTGATCATGTCGTAGACGGTCAGGCCCGCGACGGTCGCCGCGGTGAGCGCCTCCATCTCCACCCCGGTGACGCCGCGCGTCTTGACCATGGCCTCGATGACGATGGCGCCCTCCGCCGGGGCGAAGTCGACGGTGACCTTGGAGATCGGCAACGGGTGGCAGAGCGGAACCAGCTCCGGCGTCTTCTTCGCGGCCATGATCCCGGCGACCCGGGCGACCGCGAGCGCGTCCCCCTTGGGCAGGGAGCCGTCGGAGAGCATGGACACGACGTCGTCGCGGGTGCGGATGGTGGCCACGGCGGTCGCCTGGCGGGTGGTCTCCGGTTTGGAGGAGACGTCGACCATGTGGGCGGTCCCGTCCGCGCGGACGTGGGTCAGCCCGGCGGGCTGCGGATCGGTCTGGGGCATGGCTTCCTCAGGTCTCTCTGGGGTCGGGGGTTCGGTGCGGCCGGGGACCGTGCTCCTCGAGGAGGAGGACCCGGATCGGGCTCCCGGCCGGCAGATGCTCCGCGTCCGCGGGGAGGACGGCCAGGGCGTCCGACGCGGCGAGTGCGTGCAGCAGGTGGGAGCCGGGCCCGCCGACGAGCTCGACGCGGGCCGGCGGCCCGGTGTCGAGCAGTCGCGCCCGGCGGACCTGCAGTTTCCCGGGAGGGCTGTCGGCCGGGGCGGTGAGCACGCCGTCGGCCTCGCGGCGCGGCGCCGATCCCAGGAGGTCGGCCGCCGCGGGACGGAGGAACATCTCGTAGCTGACGTAGGTACTGACGGGGTTGCCGGGGAAGGCGAGCATCGGCGTTCCCGTCCCGTCGTCCCAGCGGAGGATGCCGAGCCCCTGCGGCCCTCCGGGCTGCAGCGCGACGGACCCGAAGGCCACGCCGCGTTCGGCGAGTGCCAGCTTGACCACCTCGTACGCACCCTGGCTGATCCCCCCGCTGGTCAGGACGAGGTCGGTGCCATGGCTCACCGCCGCCGCGCGCAAGCGGTCGAGGAACTCGGCGGGCGTGTCGCTCGCGATGGTCTCGACGGCGACGTCCCAGCCGTCTGCGTCCAGGGCCGCCGCAACGAGGGTGGTGTTGGCGTCGTGGATCTGCCCGGGCGCCAGCGGGCGCCCCGGGGGGACGATCTCGTCGCCGGTCGCGACGACGAGGGCGCGGGGCCGGCCGCGCACGGTGAGCCTCTCGAAGCCGAGGCCGGCAGCGAGGCCGAGGTGCCGGACGGTCAGCTCCGCCCCGGCCCGCAGCGCGACGTCCCCCGCGGCGATGTCGCTTCCGGCGCGGCGCACGAACTGGCCCGGTTCGACCTCGGCCGGCAGTCCGACCGGACTGCCGGCGGCCGGGAACCGGGGCGGTTCCGCGGCCTCGACCGGCACCACGGCGTCGGCTCCTGCGGGCAGTGGAGCGCCGGTCATGATCGGGGCCGTCGTCCCGGCGGCGAGCTCCACGCCCTCCCCGGCCGCCGGTGCGGGCCCGGCGGGGATCGGTGCCGCGGCCCGGAGCACGGCCCGGCCGGCGGACGCGGCCCGCCGCAGATCGGCGGTCCGCACCGCGAAGCCGTCCATCTGGGAGTTGTCGAAGGGCGGGAGGCTGTGCGGTGCGGGGAGGTCGGCGGCGAGGATCCGGCCGCGCGCCGCCCGCAGGGGGAGCTCCTCGACGCGTGCGGCAACGGCCTCCGCGACGGGCTCGAGCAGCCGGCGGACCTCGCCGGCGTGCTCGGCGACGCTGCGGCGGAACGGTGCGGTGCCGGGCAGCGGCCCCTCGCCCGGAAGCTGTTCGGTGCCGGGGTTGCCCCGGCCGGTGTCGGCGCCCATGCCAGCCATCCTAGAGCCGGACTCCCCCACGTTGGATACCCGGGGCCGCGCGCCCCGCTCCGGGCTCGCGCACCGGACCGTCGGCTCGGCCGGGCAGCACGAACAGCAGAGCCACCGCGGCGAGCACCAGGAGGTAGAAGGCGATCAGCATGAGGGCGATGCCGACAGCCGCCTCCGGGTCCGCCGAGTTGAAGGCGAGCTCGATCTGCAGCGGGATGGTCCGCGTCTGCCCGGCCACGGAGCCGGCGAAGGTGACGGTCGCCCCGTACTCGCCGAGTGCGCGGGCGAACGCCAGCAGCGTGCCGGCCGCGATGCCGGGCGCGGCGAGGGGCAGGGTGATGTGGCGCAGGATCTGCGTCGGGCCCGCCCCGGCGTTCGCGCCGGCCAGCTCCAGGTCCGGGTCGACGGCCTCGAGGCTGCTCAGAGCCGCCACGGTGACGAAGGGCAGGGCGACGAAGACCTGGACCAGGACGACGGCCGCCGGTGTGTACGCCACCCCCAGTCCGAGCGCGTCGAGCGCTTCGCCCGCGAGGCCCTGCCGCCCCCAGAAGTACAGCAAGGCGAGCCCCGAGACCACGGGCGAGAGGACCAGCGGGACGATCAGCACCAGCTGCAGCGCGGCCCGGAGCGCCCCGTGCGCGCGGTGGACCGCGAGGGCCAGCGGGACGCCCAGCAGCACGCAGAGGACGGTCGCCGAGACCGCCGTGGTCAGGGACAGTCCGACGGCGGCGCTCGCCTCCGGGCTCGTCACGGCGGCGATGAGCGTGTCGGGCCTCGCCGCCGCGCCGAGGGCGAGGATCGGACCGGCGAGGGCGAGGACCGCGATCGCCGTCGGAACCCAGATCCAGCGGGGCGTGGTGGCGCGGCGGTGCGCCCGGTCGCCGGTGGCGCGGCCGAGGCCGTCCCGGTTCACCCGTCCACTCCTGCGTCCCCGCCGTCGTCGTCCGAGCCGGTGCCGCTGCCCGCTTGGCCGCCGGGCTCGAAGCTGGCTTCGCCCAGGAGGGCCTGGGCGTCCTCGGCGAGGAGCCAGCGGGCGAAGTCCTCCCCGGCGTCGCCGCCGTCGTGGTCCGGGCCGACGGGCACCAGCACGGGGTAGCGGTTCCGTGGTGCGTCGAGCGGCAGCGCGGCCACCGCGTCGCCGGCCGCGGCCGCATCCGTGGTGTAGACGAAGCCGGCGTCGGCCTGGCCCGAGGACACCTTGGCCAGGACCGCGCGCACGTTCGCCTCCTGCGTTGCGTCCTGGACGATCCCGCCGGGTCGCCCGGCGAGCCAGGCGTGGGCGGCACGCCCGCAGGGGACCTCCGGCGCGCAGACGGCGACCCGGGCCCCGGCCAGCCAGTCGAGGAGCTCCTGCGACGGCGGCCCGGCCGGCCCCGCTCCCCCGGCCTCCGCGGCGAGAGGAGTGTCCCGGCCGACGACGAGGACGAGCCCGTTCGCGGCCGCCGTTCCGATCCGCTCGAACTCCTCGGGGCTCTCCAGGGCGCCGGGGGCCTGCTCGTCCGCGGTGACCAGGACGTCCGGCGCGGCCCCGGAATTGACCTGCTGGACGAGCTGGGCCGAGGATCCGAGGTTGACGGTCACGTCCACCGGATCACCGGCGGCGCGGGCGGCGCCCTCGTAGGCCTCGGCCAGCGGGCCGGCCACGTCCGTGAACGACGACGGCGCGAACCACATGATCTCCTCGACGCCGCCGGCGCCGCGCCCCTCCGCCGGACCGGCGCATCCGGTCAGGAGCAGCAGGAGGACGGCCCCGGCCGCGAGCGCCGGGGATCGTCTCGGCGCGCCTTCCCGCGCGCGCCGCCGAGCCGTCTTCGGCGACGCCGGGGCACGGAGCCCGGATCCGTCATCGAGCGTCATCCGGGACGCCGTCCGGGAGGCCCGAGCGGCGGTGATTCCGAGCGCTCCGGGAGACGCTGTGCGAGCCGTGGCCCGGGCTGCCGCCGCGGGGGCCTCCGGCACCGGGCGGGGGCGGCTCGGCCCGGGCTGGTGCGATGGCTTCGGCATGGTCAGGAGTCTAGTCGCCGCGGCATGGAGTTAGGCCCGCAGGTGGTCTACGCTCGAAGGATGGGAACCACCCGCGTCAGCCTCCAGACGACCCGGCCGAGGTCGGAGGGCCAGCGCGACACCGGAGGCCTCGCGCCCGCCCCCGAGCCGGCGGCCGGCACCGCTGCGCCCGGCACCCGGGGAGTGGACGCCGCCGCCTGGCCGCGGGACGCCGGACCGGTCGAGAAGCCCCTCGTGGATCGCTTCGGCCGGGTCGCGAGCGACCTGCGCATCTCGCTCATCGACAAGTGCAATCTCCGCTGCACCTACTGCATGCCGGCCGACGGCATGGCCTGGCTGCCCAAGAGCCGTCTCCTGACCGGCGAGGAGGTCCGCCGCCTGGTGACCATCGGGGTCCGGGACCTCGGTGTCCGGGAGCTGCGCCTCACCGGTGGAGAACCGCTGGTCCGGGTCGACTTGGTGGACATCGTCGCGGGTCTGCGCGCCGACCACCCCGAGCTCCCCATCTCCCTGACGACCAATGCCGTCGGGCTGGCCAAGAAGGCCCGGCCGCTCGCCGACGCCGGGCTCAGCCGCATCAACGTCTCGCTGGACACCCTCCACGCGGGCACGTTCCAGGAGCTGGCCCGCCGCAACCACCTGCAGGCGACGCTCGACGGGATCGACGCCGCCGTCGACGCCGGACTGGGGGCTCCCCTGAAGATCAACACGGTCCTTATGCGCGGCGTCAACGACCACGAGGCCGCGGACCTGCTCGCGTGGGCGGTGGAGCGCGGGTTCGAGCTGCGATTCATCGAGCAGATGCCGCTGGACGCCGACCACGGCTGGCGCAAGGACAACATGGTCACCTCGGCCGAGATCCACGAGAGGCTGTCCGAGCGCTTCGTCCTCTCCGCCGACCCGAGGGACCGCGACGGCGCACCGGCCGAGCGCTTCCAGGTAGCCCACCGGGCCGACCCGGGCCGGGTCGTCGGGACCGTCGGCATCATCGCCTCGGTGACGGAGCCGTTCTGCTCCGATTGCCGGCGCACGCGCATCACCGCGGAAGGCAAGGTCATGGCGTGCCTCTTCTCCCGCGAGGAGACTGACCTCTCCGAGCTGCTCCGCTCCGGCGCCAGTGACGACGACGTCGCGGACCGCTGGCGCGAGGCCATGTGGGGCAAGCCCCGGGCGCACGGCATGGGCCATCCGGGCCTCGGCGACGACGACTTCGTCCAGCCGGACCGGAGCATGAGCGCCATCGGCGGTTGACCCGCCCCGCCGGCCCACGCGGCCGGCTCCGCCCCGGGCATCGCGAGCCCCACCAGACCCGACTCCCCCTGGAGGAGCCATCATGAGAATCCGCTATTTCGCGGCCGCGGCCGCCGCGGCGGGACGCCAGCAGCAGGACATCGCCGTCTCCGCCCTTCCCGAGCCGACGCTCGGCGCGCTCCTGGAGCACGTCGCGGCGCTCCACCCCGCCGGGGACCGTCGCCCGGAACCGGCCGCGGTCGGCGCCGGGGAGACCAGCCGCGGCGCGGCCCCGGTCCGCCGGACGCCGTCGCTGGCCCGAGTGATCTCGCGCTCGAGTTTCCTCGTCAACGAGGTCAGCGTGCGGGACCGCGGGCACCCGCTGGGCGACGAGGACGTGGTCGACGTCCTGCCGCCGTTCGCCGGTGGATAGCCGGACGACCCGCCCCCGACGCCCGGTGGGGCGTCAGAGGCCGAAGTCGGCCGCCGTGTCGAAGGGGCCCACGACCGTGACGGTCCGCCGCCGGCCGGCGAGCTCGCGGGCCAGGTCCTGGACGTCCTGGGCCGTCACGGCCCGGATCTTCTCCAGGGTGGTGTCGATGTCCTGGAAGTGCCCGGTGACGAGCTCGGCCCGGCCGAGCCGGGACATGCGCGAGCCCGGATCCTCGAGCGCGAGGACCAGCCCTCCGGAGATCTGGCCCACGGCCTTGGCGATCTCCTGCTCGGTGACGCCCTCGGCGGCCAGGCGCTCCAGCTCCGCGCCGAGCAGCTGGATGACCTGCCCGGTCTTCGCGGGAGAGCATCCGGCGTACATGCCGAAGTAGCCGGCGTCCGAGTACGCGGCCGAGAACGAGTACGTCGAGTAGACCAGGCCGCGCCGCTCGCGGATCTCCTGGAAGAGCCGCGAGGACATGCCGCCGCCGAGGATCGTGTTGAGCACACTCATCGTCTGGCGGCGCTCGTCCGTGGCGATGATGCCCGGGCAGCCCATGATGATGTTGGCCTGCTCCACGGGGCGGCGGATCACGTCCACCGTGTGCTGGCCCTCGATCACCGCGGGCCGGTTGTCCCGGCGCTTGACCGGCTCCGCCCCCGGCTCGAGCTCCCACCCGGCCCGGGAGAGGGCCTCGAGGACCTGGCGGCAGACGTCGTCGTGGTCCAGGGACCCGGCGGCGGTGATGACGATCTCCTGCGGCGCGTAGTACCGCCGGTAGTGCTCCAGCACGGCCTCGCGCCGGATCCCCTGGATCGCCTCGGGGGTGCCTCCGATGGGCCGGCCGAGCGGGTGCTCGCCGAGCACGGCGGAGGCGAAGTTCTCGTGGGCGACGTCGCCGGGGTCATCGCTGTCCATGGCGATCTCCTCGAGGATGACGTCGCGTTCCTGCTCCAGGTCCTCCGGGTCGAGGACCGCGG
The DNA here is from genome assembly GCF_039538765.1 of Zhihengliuella alba. Taxonomy (NCBI): domain Bacteria; kingdom Bacillati; phylum Actinomycetota; class Actinomycetes; order Micrococcales; family Micrococcaceae; genus Zhihengliuella; species Zhihengliuella alba. The sequence goes on from NZ_BAABCJ010000002.1 coordinate 80,743, forward strand.
AGGTGACCATGTCCGCGATCACGTCGATCGCCAGCGGCAGGTCCGAGTCGAGGACCCGCGCGTAGTAGCAGGTGTGCTCTTTCGCCGTCGCGGCGTTGGACTCGCCGCCGACCTCGTCGAACGCCGAGGCGATGTCGAGGGCCGTGCGGCGGGAGGTTCCCTTGAACAGGAGGTGCTCGAGGAAGTGGGTCGATCCATGCATCCCCGCGGCCTCGTCGCGGGATCCGACGCCGACCCAGAAGCCGATCGTCGCCGAACGCTGTCCGGGCATCGCTTCGGTCAGGACCCGGACCCCGCCGGGGAGGACCGAGCGGCGCACTACTGCGCCGCCTGCCTCCCCGTGCAGGATGCTGGATGCGGACCCGTCGAGGGGTACCAGAGCCATCGAGTGGGTCGCGTCCCTACTCTGCCGGCTGCTCGGCGGTCTCGGAGGCGTCCTCCGCGACGACCGGGGCCAGGGAGAGCTTGCCGCGGTCGTCGACCTTGGTCAGCTCGACCTGGAGCTTCTGGCCCACGGAGAGGACGTCCTCGACGTCGTCGACGCGCTTGCCACCGGCGAGCTTGCGGAGCTCGGAGATGTGGAGCAGGCCGTCCTTGCCCGGCATCAGCGAGACGAACGCGCCGAAGGTCGTCAGCTTCACGACCGTGCCCAGGTAGCGCTCGCCGACCTCGGGAACCTGCGGGTTCGCGATGGCATTGATGGCGGAGCGGGCGGCCTCGGCGGACTCGCCGTCCGTGGCGCCGATCAGGACCGTGCCGTCGTCCTCGATGGAGATGTCGGCGCCGGTGTCCTCCTGGATCTGGTTGATCATCTTGCCCTTCGGGCCGATGACCTCGCCGATCTTGTCCACCGGGATCTTCACCGAGATGATGCGCGGTGCGAACTCGCTCATCTCGTCCGGCGCGTCGATCGCCGCGTTGAGCACATCGAGGATGTGCAGGCGGGCCTCGCGGGCCTGCTTCAGCGCTGCGGCCAGCACCGAGGCCGGGATGCCGTCCAGCTTGGTGTCCAGCTGGATGGCGGTGACGAACTCGGCGGTGCCGGCGACCTTGAAGTCCATGTCGCCGAACGCGTCCTCGGCGCCCAGGATGTCGGTCAGCGCGGCGTAGCGGGTCTCACCGTCGACCTGGTCGGAGACCAGGCCCATGGCGATGCCGGCGACCGGTGCGCGCAGCGGCACGCCGGCGTTGAGCAGCGACAGCGTGGAGGCGCAGACGGAGCCCATCGACGTCGAGCCGTTGGAGCCGAGGGCCTCCGAGACCTGGCGGATCGCGTAGGGGAACTCCTCGCGCGACGGCAGCACCGGCACGATGGCGCGCTCGGCGAGGGCGCCGTGGCCGATCTCGCGGCGCTTCGGGGAGCCCACGCGGCCCGTCTCTCCGGTGGAGTACGGCGGGAAGTTGTAGTTGTGCATGTAGCGCTTGCGCGTCACCGGCGACAGCGAGTCGATCTGCTGCTCCATCTTGAGCATGTTCAGCGTGGTGACACCCATGATCTGGGTCTCGCCGCGCTCGAAGATCGCGGAGCCGTGCACGCGGGGCAGGACCTCGACCTCGGCCGTCAGCTGACGGATGTCGGTCAGGCCGCGCCCGTCGATGCGGACCTGCTCGGTGAGGATGCGCTGGCGCACGACCTTCTTGGTCAGCGAGCCGAAGGCCTTGGAGACCTCGCCGGCGCGTCCCTCGAACTGCTGGCCCTCGGCGGCCAGCGCCTCGACGACCTCGTCGCGGAAGATGCTCGAGGCGTTCTCGCGCTCCTGCTTGTCCGCGATCGAGAAGATCTCGGTCAGGCGGGCGGTCGCCTTCTCCTCGACGGCGGCGAAGACGTCGTCCTCGTAGTCGCGGAAGACCGGGAACTCGACGGCCGGCTTGGCGGCGCGGGAGGCGAGGTCGGCCTGCGCCTCGCAGAGGACCTTGATGAACGGCTTCGCGGCCTCGAGGCCCTCGGCGACGACGTCCTCGGTCGGGGCGGTGGCACCGCGCTCCTTGATGAGGTTCCAGGCGTTGTCGGTCGCCTCGGCCTCGACCATCATGATCGCGATGTCGTCCTCGGTCTGGCGGCCGGCGACCACCATGGAGAAGACGGCGTCCTGCAGCTGCGAGTGCTTCGGGAAGGCGACCCACTGGGCGGAGCCGTTGCCGTCGTCCACGAGCGCGACGCGCACGCCGCCGATCGGGCCGGAGAACGGCAGGCCGGAGAGCTGCGTGGACATCGACGAGGCGTTGATCGCCACGACGTCGTACAGGTCGTCCGGGTTGATGGACAGGACGGTCACGACGACCTGGACCTCGTTGCGCAGCCCCTTGACGAAGGCCGGGCGCAGCGGGCGGTCCATGAGGCGGCAGGCCAGGATGGCCTCGGTCGAGGGGCGGCCCTCGCGGCGGAAGAAGCTGCCCGGGATGCGGCCGGCAGCGTACATGCGCTCCTCGACGTCCACGGTCAGCGGGAAGAAGTCGAAGCCTTCGCGCGGGTGCTTGCCCGCCGTGGTGGCGGAGAGCATGGAGGTGTCCTCGTCGATGAGGACGAGGGCGGAACCGGCGGCCTGCTTGGCGAGGCGGCCGGTCTCGAAGCGGATGGTGCGGGTGCCGAAGCGGCCGTTGTCGATCACGGCTTCGGCGAATTGGACGTCAGACAAAGTGTCTTCTCCGTATCTATGTGCGGAGGACACAGCCTCATCGCTTCGCTCGGCCGGGCGGCGCCCGGGCGGAGGCGAGGATGCACCCGGTCTTCGATCGAGGTCCACGGCGCTCCGGCGGCCGGATCCGACCGGCCGGGGGCACCCCGTAGACCACTACCGAGGACCGCGAATGCCGATGATGGGCTGCGCTCCGTTGGTGTTGGAAGTGCTATTCGGTTGTGCGGGCGTGTTGCACGCCCAGTACACAGACTAAAGGCGGCGACCCGGCAGAGAAAACCTCCGTCGGGTCGCCGCCTGAAGTCAACGAGCCTACTTGCGCAGGCCGAGGCGCTCGATGAGTGCGCGGTAGCGCACGATGTCGACGCGCTTCAGGTAGTCGAGCATGCGACGACGGCGACCGACCAGGGCCATCAGGCCGCGGCGGGTGTGGTGGTCGTGCTTGTGCGACTTCAGGTGCTCGGTCAGGTCCGAGATACGACGGGTCATCACTGCAACCTGCACCTCGGGCGAACCGGTGTCGCCCTCGTGCGTTGCGTACTCCTTGATGATCTCAGTCTTCACAGCGGCGTCAAGGGCCACAATAACTCCTAGAGTTGTACCGCGAACAGGTGCGCGCCCTCGCGGGCGCCAGCGCCCTCCACCGCGGACTGCAGCGGGCACCGTCGTCCAGTCTATCAGCCCACGCCCGGGCGCGGGTCCGGCCCGGCCCGGTCGCCGCCGCAGCGCCGCTCCCCGGCGGGGGCCGGTCAGCCGCGGTCCGCGCGCCAGGCGTGCGTGTAGTACGGCAGCTCGATCCGCTCCCCCGGCGCGTGGCCGAGGTGCTCGTAGAGGTACCAGTCGAGGTTCGCGCGCACCGTGGCACGGGTCGCCTCCGTCGCGCGCAGGTAGTAGGCCCGCGACTTCGCCAGCTCGCCCAGGAACTCGGGGGTCACCGGCTCGCGCCAGCGCTCGTGGTGCGCGCGCCAGGGGCCCAGGCCCGGGCCCTTCTCCGGCTCGAACTCGGGCCGGTGCACGTCGCCGGCGTGCATGATCCGTGCGAGCCGGTGCACCCAGGGGACGGTGACGTCGAGCTGGTTCCAGACCAGCGCCAGCGCGCCGCCGGGGCGCAGCACCCGGACGGCCTCCGCCGTCGCGCGCTCCGGGTCGACCCAGTGCCAGGCCTGGGCGCAGACGACGACGTCGAACGCCGCCTCCTCGAGGCCCGTCGCCTCGGCGGGCGCCTCGACGCAGCGGACGCCGGGCAGCTTGGCGGCCAGCGCGCGGAGCATGTCCGCGGAGGGGTCCAACGCCGTGACGCTCGCCCCGCGCTCGAGCAGCTGGGCCGTCAGGATGCCGGTGCCGGCCCCGACGTCCAGGACGTCTGCGCCCGAGCCGAGGAGGAAGTCCACGGCGCCCGCCGGATAGGCGGGGCGCACGGCGTCGTAGTGGTCGGCGCCGTCGGTGAATGCCTCGCCGATCTCGGCGCGGATGCGCGGGGCCCGCCGGGGCAGGTTGGGCACCGGCGCGGGCTGGTCGCTCACGGCCTACTCGGTCCGGGCGGCGGGGGCCGTCTCCCCCGTCGACTCCCCGCCGCTGCCGCGGGGGCGGAGGACCGCGCGGGCCTGGGCGACGTCGTCGTTCATCTGCTCGATCAGCGCGTCCACGCCGCGGTAGGCGACCATGGGACGGAGCCGCTCCACGAACTCGACGCCGACCCGCTGGCCGTAGAGGTCGAAGTCCTCGACGGGCTCGTCGGGGCGGTCGATCACATGGGCCTCGACCTGGCGGCCGACCCCCTCGAACGTGGGGTTGGAGCCGACCGAGATGGCGGCGGGCCAGCGCGTGCCCGCCTCGTCCACGAGCCAGCCGGCGTAGACGCCGTCGGCCGGGATGATGCCGTCCGCGGTGGGGGCGAGATTCGCCGTCGGGAAGCCGAGCTCGCGGCCGCGGGCAGCCCCGTGGACCACCTCGCCGCGCATGCGGTGCGGGCGCCCCAGCACCTCGGCGGCCGTGGCGACGTCGCCGGCGGCGAGGGACTCCCGGATCCAGGTGGAGGACCAGCGGCGGCCGCTGCCGACGTCGTCGATCCCGACGACGTCGAACCCGTACCGCCGGCCGAGCTCCACCATGGTCTGGAAGTCGCCGTGGTTGCCGCAGCCGAAGCGGACGTCGTGCCCGATCACCACGGTGCAGGCGCCGAGGGCGTCGACGATGACGCTCTCCACGAACTCCTGCGCGGTGGCCTGGGCGAAGTCGAGGGTGTAGTGCAGGGTCAGCAGGGCGTCCACGCCGCACTCGGCGATGAGCTCAGTGCGGTCCTCGAGACCCATGATGAGCGGCGGGGCCTGGTCCGGCTGGTGCACCTGGCGCGGGTGCGGGTCGAAGGTGATGGCGACGGCGGCCGCGTCGCGCCGCTCGGCCTCCCCGACGAGCTGGCGGAGCACGGCGCAGTGGCCGCGGTGCACGCCGTCGAAGTTCCCGATGGTCACCACGGCGGGGCCGAACCCGGCTGGCACGGCCTCGAGGCCTGTCCAGTGCTGCACGTTGCTCCTTCTCTGCGTGGTGTCCGCTCCTCGGATCCGGCCGCGGCCCGATCCGAGTCGACTCTAGTACGGCCGGCGCCGGGCCGCTGTCCCGGCCCGCCGTCCCGTCCTGCGGTCCTACGGTCCGCTGTCGGCGTCGGCCGCTAGGGGGTGGTCCGCGCCCCGGGGGCCCGTTCGCGGTGGCGCACCAGCCACCAGAGGCCCACCAGGGGCAGGACGAGCGGCACGTAGCCGTAGCCGCTGCCGAAATGGGACCAGACGGCGGGGTGCGCGAAGAGGTGCGGGACGGCGAAGCTCAGGATCCCGACCACGACGACGCCGACGAACTCGAAGGCGACGGCGGCCAGCGAGAGCCGCCAGCTGCCCGGCCGGCGGGAGGCCAGCGCCACCGTGGCGACGATGTAGACGACGGCGGCCAGCGCGCTGAGCAGGTAGGCCACGGGCGCCTCCGAGAACTCGGTGGCGATCTGGTAGCCGGCCCGGGCGGTGGCGGCGAGGGCGAAGATGCCGTACACGGCGATGATGATGCGGCCCAGTCCGGTCTGCCGCTCCTGCTGTCTCACGCGAGCACTCCTCCGTGCCAGATCTGCTCCATCCGGAACAGCATGACGAATACGGTGGCGCCGACGGCGGCGAGCACCAGATTGGACCAGCGGGTCTTGTCCGTGACGGCCCACCAGAAGGCCAGCACGGGGATGAGCAGCGCGGTGAGCAGGTAGCCCCAGAACTCCCAGAGCTCGCCGCTGACCGGGTCCCCTCCGGCCTGCCGGATGCCGGCCGTGACGCCGTAGACGATCAGGAAGAGCTCGACGGCGGCGACGCCGAGGATCGCGATGTCGTCCGGGTAGTCCCGGGCGAAGGTCGCAACGACGGCGACGAGCACCGACACCGCGCACACGACGGCGCCGGCGATGAGGAGTCCGGATGCGAGCACGGGGTTGTTCTGCCTTTCTAGGGTTCCGGGCCTGGCGGCGCCGGGTCGATCCCGGGGACGTCAGGAGGCGGCGAAGACCAGTTCCGGCCGGGCGACGTCGTCCTGGTCCACCAGGAGCGCCACGACCGTGCCGTCCGGTGCGACGGCGGCGACGGGACCGTCCGCGCCGGTGACGGGGATGCGCCGCCCGAAGCCCAGCTCGGTCGCCTCCTCGGCGGTGAGCATCCGCTCGGGGAAGAGCGCGCGGGCGGCGGAGTCCAGGTCGAGCATGCCGAATTCCTCGGCCAGTTCTTCCATGGTCCGTGCCGCGTCGATCGAGTACGGGCCCACCTGGGTGCGCCGCAGGACGGTGAGGTGCCCGCCGACGTCCAGTGCCTCGCCCAGGTCACGGGCGAGGGCGCGGATGTAAGTCCCGGAGGAGCACTCGACGGTGACGTCGACGTCGACGATGCGCCCGGCCTGGAGCCGGCGCACCTCGTGCACGTCGAACCGGGAGACGGTGACCGGCCGCGGCTGCAGCTCCACGTTCTCGCCCTTGCGGACGCGCGCGTAGGATCGCTGGCCGTCGACCTTGATCGCGCTGACGGAGGAGGGCACCTGCATGATGTCGCCGGTGAGGCCCACGACGGCGTCGCGCACGGCGTCCTCCGTGACCGCCGCGGCGATGCGCTCCTGCACCACCTCACCCTCCGCGTCGTCCGTCACCGTGCTCTGGCCGAGCCGGATGGTGGCAGTGTAGGTCTTCCCGGTGCCGACGATGTAGGTCAGCAGACGGGTGGCCTTGTTGACGCCGACGACGAGCACGCCGGTGGCCATGGGATCGAGCGTTCCGGCATGCCCGACCTTCCGGGTGCCGGCGAGCCGCCGCATCCGGCCGACCACGTCATGGCTGGTCCAGCCCTTCGGCTTGTCGACGATCACGAGCCCGGACGCGGTGCTCTGCGGCCGCTGGGCGCCCTGCTGCCGAGCCCCCTGCCGCGGAGCCCCCTGCTGCCGGTTGCCCTCTCCCCTGGTGCCGCCAGCGGTCACGCGCGCGCTTCCCCGGCCTCGTCGTCGTCCTCGTCGTCGAGCTCGGACTCGGACTTCTTGTACGGGTCGGGGTCGCCGGCCGGCTTGGCCTGCTGGGCCAGGGCCGCCACCTCGGCGTCGCGCTCCTTGGCCTGGCGGAGCAGGTCCTCGAGGTGGGACGCGTTGACGGGGATCTCGTCGGCCACGAACTCGAGCGACGGTGTCAGCCGGATCGTGAGGTTCCGGCCGACCTCCTTGCGGAGCACACCCTTGGCCTTCTCGAGGGCCTTGGCGGCGTCCTCCTTGGCGACGTCGTCGCCGAAGACCGTGTAGTAGATGGTCGCCTGCTGCAGATCGCTCGTGACACGGGCGTCCGTCACGGTGATGGAGTCGACGCGGGGGTCCTTCACCACCTTGCCCAGGGCCTGGGCCACGACGACCTTGATTCGCTGCGCGAGCCGTGCCGCGCGTGCCTGATCAGCCATGCTGACCTCCTTTGGAGCGATCTCTGGTAGAGAAAACTTATCAATGAACGCGAGCGACGGCGGGCCCGCTGTGCGAGCCCGCCGTCGTCAGCGCGGTGCGCGGGATCAGGCGCGCGGCTTCTCCTGCATCTCGAAGGTCTCGATCACGTCGCCTTCCTTGATGTCGTTGAAGGAGCCGAGTCCGATACCGCACTCGTAGCCCTCGCGGACCTCGGTGGCATCGTCCTTGAACCGCTTGAGCGACTCGATGGTCAGCCGGTCGGCGACCACGTTGCCGTCGCGCACCAGGCGAGCCTTGGTGTTGCGGCGGATGATGCCCGAGCGGACGATCGAGCCGGCGATGTTGCCCCACTTGGACGAGCGGAAGACCTCGCGGACCTCCGCCGATCCGAGCTGGACCTCCTCGTACTCCGGCTTGAGCATGCCCTTCAGCGCGGCCTCGATGTCGTCGATCGCCGAGTAGATGACCGAGTAGAAGCGCATGTCGACGCCCTCCTTGTCGGCCAGATCGGCGACGCGCTCCGCCGGGCGGACGTTGAAGCCGATGATGATGGCGTTGTCCACGGTGGCGAGGTTGACGTCGTTCTGCGTGATGGCGCCGACGCCGCGGTGGATGACGCGCAGCTGCACGTCCTCCCCCACGTCGATCTTGAGGAGCGAGTCCTCGAGCGCCTCGACCGCACCGGAGACATCGCCCTTGAGGATGAGGTTGAGGGTGTCGATCTTGCCCTCGGCCACAGCCTGGTCGAAGTCCTCCAGCGTGATGCGCTTGCGGCGCTTGGCCAGCGCCGCGTTGCGGTCGGCCGCCTCGCGCTTCTCGGCGATCTGACGGGCGGTGCGCTCGTCGTTGGTCACCAGGAAGGTGTCGCCTGCACGCGGCACGGAGGACAGGCCGAGGACCTGGACCGGGCGGGACGGCAGGGCGACGTCGAGGTTCTCGCCGTTCTCGTTGAACATGGCGCGGACGCGGCCGTGCGCACGGCCGGCGACAATCGTGTCGCCGACGGCGAGCGTGCCCGACTGGACGAGGACGGTCGCGACGGCGCCGCGGCCCTTGTCCAGGTTGGCCTCGATCGCCACACCGCGGGCGTTCTTGTCCGGGTTGGCGCGCAGGTCGAGCGCGGCGTCCGCGGTGAGCAGGATCGCCTCGACGAGCTCGTCCAGGCCCTCCTTCTTGAGCGCGGAGACCGGGATGAACATGGTGTCGCCACCGTACTCCTCCGGCACCAGGCCGTACTCGGCGAGCTGGCCTTTGACCTTGTCCGGGTTCGCGCCCTCCTTGTCGACCTTGTTGACCGCGACCACGATCGGCACCTCGGCCGCCTGGGCGTGGTTGAGCGCCTCGATCGTCTGCGGCATGACGCCGTCGTCCGCGGCGACCACGAGCACGGCGATGTCGGTCACCTTGGCACCACGGGCACGCATGGCGGTGAACGCCTCGTGGCCCGGGGTATCGATGAACGTGAGCGCCCGGTCCTCGCCCTCGTGCTGGGTCTCGATCTGGTAGGCACCGATGTGCTGGGTGATGCCGCCGGCCTCGCCCTCGATGACGTTGGCCTTGCGGATCGAGTCCAGCAGGCGGGTCTTGCCGTGGTCGACGTGACCCATGACGGTGACCACCGGCGGACGCGGTTCCAGCATCTCGTCGGTCTCGGCCTCGCGCTCGTCCTCGAGGTTGATGTCGAAGGACTCGAAGAGCTCGCGCTCCTCGTCCTCGGGCGAGACGACCTGGACCTTGTAGCCCAGCTCCTCGCCGAGGAGCTCGAAGGTGGCCTCGTCCAGCGACTGCGTCGCCGTGGCCATCTCGCCGAGCGTCATCAGCACGGTCACGAGCGCTGCCGGGTTCGCGTTGATCTTCTCGGCGAAGTCGGCCACGGAGGCGCCGCGGCGCAGACGGACGATCGTCGAGCCGTCGCCCTTCGGAACGCTGACGCCGCCGAAGCTGCGCTCGTTCTGCTGCTCGAATTCCTGACGCTTCGCGCGCTTCGACTTGCGCTGCTTGCCGCGCGAACCGCCCTTGCCGAAGGCACCGGCCGTGCCGCCGCGGCCGCGGCCACCGCCGCCGCCGGGACGGAATCCCCCGCCGCCGCCGGGTGCGCCGCCCGGGCGTCCGGGTGCACCGGGACGGCCGGGGCCGCCGCCGGGGCGCCCGCCGGTCGCGGCCGGCTTGGGACGCTGCTGCGGCATCATGGCCGGGTTCGGCCGTGCGCCGCCGCCCTGCGGGGCACCCGCGGGACGCGGGGCGCCCGGACGGGGACCGCCGGTGCCCGGGGCGCCCTGACGGCCGCCTGCCGGACGCGGGCCGGCCGCGCCGCCACCGGCGGCGGGACGCGGGGCGCCCGGACGGGGACCGCCGGAGCGCTGTCCGCCCGCGCCGCCCGGGCGCATGCCCTGCTGGGTGGCGTACGGGTTGTTGCCGGGACGCGGGGCTGCCGGGCGGGGGCCCGGACGGGGGCCGCCGCGCTCGTCGCTGCCACGCATGCCCTGCGAGGGGGCGAACGGGTTGTTGCCCGGACGCGAGGACGCCGGCTTGGCCGCCGGACGCGGGGCGCCCGGCTTCGGCCCTGCCGCCTTGGGGGCGGGGCTCGGCGCCGGGGCCGGCGTCTCGGCCTGAGGCTCCGGTGCGGAGCCCGGCTTGGGAGCGTCCGTGCTCGGCTGGTCGGCGGCCGGCTTCTCGGCCGCCGGCTTCGGTGCCGCGGTGCCCGGCTTGGGCGCCGCGGACGTGCCGGGCTTCGGGGCGGAGCCCGGCTTGGGGGCCGATCCCGGCTTCGGGGCCTGGCCGCCGGCGGGCTTGTCCGCCTTCTGCGCTCCAGCGCCGGGGTAGGCGTCGCGGAGCTTCTTGACTACTGGGGGCTCGATCGTCGAGGACGCCGAGCGAACGAATTCGCCCATGTCCTGCAACTTGGCGAGTGCTTCCTTGGAAGGAATTCCGAGCTCTTTCGCGAGCTCGTGTACGCGGACCTTGGCCACATTTCTCCTGTCTCGGTCCGCCCCTGCACTCGAAAGAACTAGAGGTGAACCGTCGTTTTCCTACTCGTCCGGCGGTCGCGCGTTCGCGGCGCACCGGTTGCGGCGCATAACTCGTATGTCATAGCTAGGCGCTCATCGCTTGCCGCTCATCGGGTTTCCATCAGATTTCTGACCCGCTTTCAGGTTGGACGGTTACGTCGGCGCGCCCCATGGAGTGGAACGCGTCGATGGCTGCGGTCAGCTGCGCCTCGTCGGGCATGGACACCTGGGCCCGGAAGGCCCGGTTGAACGCCCGCTTCTTGGCGGCTGCTGCAGCACACGCCGGATCCGGGTGCAGCCATGCACCACGTCCGGACATGCGTCGGCGGAGATCCGGGACGACGGCGGTCTGGCCGCCCTCGCTCTTCTCCCTCACCCAACGCATCAGCTGAGTCTGGTCGGCGACCTGTCGGCATCCGATGCACGTCCGCTGCGGGCTCTGCTGCTCGCTCACGTGACGTCGTATCTCCTGCCTGCCCCGCATGACTGCGGGTACTCGCCAACACACTCCGGCCCCCGGCGGACCGCACAGCGATGCGGACCCGCAGGTGAGCCGTAGTCCAGTCTACCGCGCCGGGACCGACTCGTCGCCCCGGCCCGCTCGTGGGCGGGGCGCGCTCCCCCGACGCCGACGCGGGGAGCCGCTACTCGGCGGCCCTGGCGTCGGAGACGATGTCGATGCGCCACCCCGTCAGCTTGGCGGCGAGGCGGGCGTTCTGGCCCTCCTTGCCGATCGCCAGCGAGAGCTGGTAGTCGGGGACCACCACGCGGGCCTGGCGGGCCGCCTCGTCGACGATGGTGACCGAGCTGACCTTCGACGGGGAGAGCGCGGCGGCGATGAACTTGGCCGGGTCCTCGTCATAGTCGACGATGTCGATCTTCTCGTCGTTCAGGTCGCTCATGACCGCGCGCACACGGGTTCCCATCTCGCCGATGCAGGCGCCCTTCGCGTTGATGCCGGGCTTGCGGGCGTGGACCGCCATCTTGGTGCGGTGGCCGGCCTCGCGGGCCAGCGCCACGATCTCCACCGTGCCGTCGGCGATCTCGGGGACCTCGAACTCGAAGAGCCGGCGGACCAGGTTCGGGTGCGAGCGCGAGAGCGTGATCGACGGTCCCTTGAGGCCCTTGCTCACGCCGGTCACGTAGGCGCGGATGCGGCGGCCGTGGGAGTAGTCCTCCCCGGGGACCTGCTCGGGCGGCGGGAGCAGGCCCTCGATCTCGCCGAGGTCCACCTGCACCATGTGTGGGTTGTTGCCCTGCTGGATCTGCCCGGAGATCAGCTCGCCCTCCTTGCCCTTGAAACGTCCGAGGATGCTGTCGTCCTCGGCGTCGCGCAGGCGCTGCATGATCACCTGCCGGGCGGTCGAGGCGGCGATCCGCCCGAAGCCCTCCGGGGTGTCGTCGAACTCGCCGACGACCTCGCCGTTATGCTCGATCTCCTTGGCCCAGATGGTCACGTGACCGGTCCGCGGGTCCATCTCCGCCCGGGCGGCCGTGAAGGCGCCGGGCGTCTTGTGGTACGCCGCGAGCAACGCCTGCTCCATCGTCGGGATCAGCCTCTCGAGCGAGATGCCGCGCTCGCTGACCAGGAGGCGCAGTGCTCCCATATCGATGTCCATCTAGGCCTCCTCTGCCTGCCCGTCGACCTGGAGGTCGACGAAGTCTTCTGTGCCGTCGCCGGCGGGTCGGTTGAACTCGACCTCCACCCTGCCCCGGCGGATCTGGTCGAACGGCACCCGTACGGGTTCGCCGGTCTTGGGTTTCATGCCCTTCTTCACGGGCAGCTGCGGCACGAGGACGACGCCGTCGTCCGTGACCTCGGTGAGCCGTCCGGTGATGTTCTCGTCGCCGGCGATATTGGCGGCGACCAGCCGGCCGAGGTTCCGGCGCCAGTGGCGCGGCTCCGTCAGCGGGCGGCTCACGCCGAAGGACGAGACCTCGAGGTCGTACGGGGCGTCCGTGTCGTGGGGGTCGGCGTCGAGCGCGGCGGACACGGACTGGGAGACCTCGGCGATCGTGTCGAGGTCGACGCCCTCCGTGCCCTCGGCGCGGTCCACGACCACATGGAGCGCCCGGTGGTCGGCCGAACGGCGGATCTCAACATCTTCCAGGATCAGGCCGTGGGCGGCGACGGTGGGCCTCAGGTAGTCCGCGAGGCGGGCGGCCTCTGCTTGGGTCTCTTCCGGCTTCCCGGACATTGTTCCTCCCACATATTCGATGTTGTGCGCACCAGACTATCGATTTTCACCGGCTCCCGCTGGGGCCGGACCATCCCGGCCGGCGCGGTCCCGCCCCGGGGTGGGACGCCCGTCACGGACGCGGCGGGCTCCCCCGGTGGAATGGGCACCGTCTGCCCGGGCGGGTCCACGGCACCGCCGCGGCGGCCGCACCGGGCCGGATCGCCCGGGTGCCGGCGGCCGCGTGGGATGATCGGAGGCGATGAGCCAGCGCCCCAGCCCCCCGAGATCCGCACCCTCCGGCCGAGGACGGGCGCACGACGGCGCGCCCCGGCCCCCGCGCTCGGCTCGCCTGAAGCGGGGGCTCCGGCAGCTGACAGTCTTCGCGATCCTGGCGCTGATCATCGTCGCCCTCGGCACGACAGCCATCACGGGCGGGGCCCGCGACCCCGAGCAGGCCGCGGATCCGAGTGTCGAACAACACGTCGCCGCGCTGGCCGCGGGAGCCGCTGCCCTGGGCGGGGAGCTCCCCGCCACGCTGCGGGAGTCGGTCTCCCGGCAGAGCCGTCTGCTCGGCCCGCCCCAGACCACGGAGCCCCTCTTCTCGTGGCTTCCGGAGAGCGATCCCCGGGAGCCGGTGATCCCGCCGGCCGACGACGTGGCCGGGTTCGCCGACCAGCTGGAGGCCACGGCCCGGCTGATCCTCCAGACGGCGCTGCGGGCCCCCCTCGACCCCGCGACCGGACCCGAGGGCGGGCAGGAGGACGGGCACGAGGGCGGACGCGACGAGGGGCACGGTGCCGTGGCGCCCGAGCGCCTGCGCACGCTCGTCGCCGTGGGGCTGGAGCAGATCCAGGCCCTCGAGACCCTCGACGCCGAGCGGGCCGAGGCGCTGCGCGCCGAGGTCGGCGCCGCGGCGCTCGAGTCCGCGTCGGCGCCGTCGACCGCTGCACCGTCGACCGCTGCACCGTCGGCAGCTGCACCGTCGGTAGCTGGGTCCAGCCCGGACGCCCCGGACCGGGCATCCGACGACGCGGCGTCCCCGACGGCGGGGACCGATGCGGGGCAGACCGGAGGCGCGGGCCGCGAGAGCGCGGAGACCGGGAGCGCTGCGCCGGAGGCGACGCACTCCGACGCCGAGGCACCGTCCGGTGCCGCGTCGCCGTCCCGGGAGGCGCCCGAGCCCGTGGCCGGGGAGCGGTGCGCGCCGGTCGCGGCCGCCGCCGACGCGGCCTACCGGACGGCGTACCTGTACGAGTACGGCGCGGTCCGCTCGCAGGTCGATTGGCCGGACCAGGGAGTCGTCGGCGATCCCTCGACCGGCGCCGAGGAGTCCGCTGCGGGCCTCGGCGAGCCGCTGGCCGCTTCGCCGGTCGCGGACCCGGCCGCCTGGTGGCCCACCGCCGATCGGCGCGAGGCCCTCGGCGACCGGCTCGCCGATCTGCTGCCGCAGGGCTGCGTGGCGGTGCGGGAACCGGCCTACGCGGCACCCGCCGACCCGGAACTGCCGGACGCGCTCGCGGAGACGGAGGTCCAGCTGGCCCTCGCGCTGCGCGACGCCGCCGCGGCCGCCCCGGTCTCCCAGCGCGGCTGGCTCCTGGTCGAGGCGCTCGCGGCCACCGCGCGCGCGACCGAGGAGCCCTGGCTCACGCTGACGGCGGAGGGCTAGGCGCTCTCGACCCGACGGCGGAGGGTCAGAAGTTCTCGACGACGACGTCGTACCCGAGCCGGAGGATCAGGACGGAGACGACGATCAGGAACACGATCCGGATGAACTTGCTGCCCCGGGTCACGGCCATGCGTGCCCCCGTGTAGCCGCCGAGCATGTTGGCGACCCCGAGGGCCAGTCCGAGGCCCCACAGGACGTGGCCGGTGGGAATGAAGAAGACCAGGGAGCCGAGATTCGTGGCCATGTTGACCAGCTTGGCCTTGGCCGAGGCGTCCAGGAAGTTGTAGCCCATCGCGATCACCATGGCGATGATCAGGAAGGAACCGGTCCCGGGGCCGATCATCCCGTCGTAGAAGCCGATGATCGCCCCGATCGTGCCGGCGGCGACGTAGTGCCTGGCACCCTGGTGCCGCAGTTGCGTCAGTTCCCCGACCGTCGGCTTGACCGCGGTGAACACGGCGACGGCGACGAGCGCCGCGACGATGATCGGCTTGAAGACCGCCGGGGGCAGCAGCGTGGCCACCACGGCGCCGCCGAAGCTCCCGGCGAGGGCGATCAGGGCCATGGGAATGGCTGTCCTGAGGTCCGGGTGGACGCGACGGTAGTAGGTCACGGCGCTCGTGGTGGTCCCGAAGATGGAACCCAGCTTGTTGGTGGCCAGGGCCTGGACCGGGCTGACGCCGGGGACCAGCAGGAGGGCGGGCAGCTGGAGCAGCCCGCCCCCGCCGACGACGGCGTCGATCCACCCGGCGGCGAAGCCGACGAGAACGATCAGGGCCAGTGTCCCGGCCTGGATGCCGTCGAGGCCGGACCCGTCCAGGAAGCCGAATTCAGCGCCGGTGAAGAGCTCCACGTCCGGAACCGGTAACGCCGGGGCCGGCTAGTGCTGACCGCGGACGGCGTGGACGATGTAGTCCACGACCTCGGCGGTCGGGACGTTCTCCCGCTCGCCGCTCGCGCGGTCCTTCACCTCCACGACGCCCTCGGCGTAGCCGCGGCCGATGACGGCGACGGTCGGCACGCCGATCAGCTCCGCGTCGCCGAACTTCACGCCGGCGGAGACCTTGGGCCGGTCATCGAACAGGACCTCGACGCCCTGGGCCTCGAGCTCGGCGACGAGGTCCTCGGCCGCCGGGACCAGCTCCTCGCCCTTGCCGGTGACCATCACGTGGACGTCGGCCGGTGCGACGACGCGCGGCCAGACCAGGCCCTTGTCGTCGTGGTACGCCTCCGCGATCGCGGCGACCGCACGGGTGACACCGATGCCGTAGGAGCCCATGGTTACGGTGGTCTGCTTGCCGTTGGCGTCGAGGACCTTCAGGTGCAGGGACTCGGCGTACTTGCGGCCGAGCTGGAAGATGTGGCCGAGCTCGATGCCGCGGGCCGTCTCCAGCGGGCCGGAGCCGTCCGGAGCCGGATCGCCCTCGCGGACCTCGACGGCCTCGATGGTGCCGTCCCAGGTGAAGTCCCGCCCGGCGACCAGCCCGAAGACGTGCTGGCCACGGACGTTGGCGCCCGTGATCCAGGTGGTGCCGGAGACGATGCGCGGGTCCACGAGGAAGAGGATGCCCGACGCGGCGTCGCGGCCGAGGACCTGGTGCTCGTGGCCGAGGCCGGGACCGACGTAGCCCTTGACCAGCAGCGGCTGGATCTTGAGGTCCTCCTCGGTGGCCTGCTCGACGGCGACTTCCCCGCCGACCCCGAGGTGGGTGGCGAGATTGGCCTGCACGCGCTTGAGGTCCACGGCCCGGTCGCCCGGCACACCGATGACGACGAGCTCGCGCTCCCCCGTGGGCAGCGTGGCGGCCAGGACGACGTTCTTGAGCGTGTCCGCGGCCGTCCAGGGACGGTCCTCGCGGGGCGCGAGTTCGTTGGCGGACTCGACGAGCGTGTCGATCGTCGGCGTGTTGGGGGTGTGGCGCACCTGGAAGGCCGGGGCGTCGTCGTACGGGATCTCCTCGGGGACCACCGTGGTGACGGCCTCGACGTTGGCGGCGTAGCCGGCGACCGAGCGGACGAACGTGTCCTCGCCGATCGGGGTCGGGTGCAGGAACTCCTCCGACCGGGAGCCGCCCATGGCGCCGGCGGTCGCGGCGACCGGGACGACCTCGAGGCCGAGGCGCGCGAAGATCTTCAGGTACGCGGCGCGGTGCTTCTGGTAGGCCTCCTCGAGGCCCTCGTCGTCGATCGTGAAGGAGTAGGAG
Organism: Zhihengliuella alba; assembly: GCF_039538765.1. NCBI lineage: Bacteria > Bacillati > Actinomycetota > Actinomycetes > Micrococcales > Micrococcaceae > Zhihengliuella > Zhihengliuella alba. Next base: position 97,390 of record NZ_BAABCJ010000002.1, read on the forward strand.
TCCTTCATGATGAACTCGCGCCCGCGGAGGAGCCCGGCACGGGGGCGGGCCTCGTCGCGGTACTTCTGCTGGATCTGGTAGAGGTACACCGGCAGGTCCTTGTACGAGTTGTACAGGTCCTTGACCAGGAGGGTGAACATCTCCTCGTGGGTGGGGGCCAGGAGATAGTCGCCCTCCTTGCGGTCCTGGAGGCGGAACAGGGCGTCGCCGTACTCCGTCCAGCGCCCGGTGGCCTCGTAGGGCTCGCGCGGCAGCAGCGACGGGAAGGAGACCTCCTGGCCGCCGATGGCGTTCATCTCCTCGCGGATGATCTGCTCCACCTTGCCCAGTACCTTCAGTCCCATCGGCAGCCAGGTATAGATTCCCGGGGCCGCGCGCCGGATATAGCCGGCGCGGACGAGCAGCTGATGGCTGGCGACCTCCGCATCCGCGGGGTTGTCGCGGAGCGTGCGCAAGAACAGGTTGGACAGGCGAAGGGCCACTAGCGTTCCGATCTACGAACTTCTCAGTACAAATCCTCACTCCCGCACAGGGCGGTGTTGAACCCCCACTGTAGCGTGACGACGCGGCAGAACGCGTCATCGGGAACCGCCGTCGCGACACCGCGGTGCCCCGGTCAATAGAGTGGACCTCCGTGCCCACCATCTCGGATCTCTCCCAGCCGGTCTCGGCCGGAATCGTCGGCGCCGTCACCGGCTTCGCGTCGTCCTTCGCGATCGTCCTCGCCGGCCTGACGGCCGTCGGCGCCACGCCGGGGCAGCTATCCTCCGCCCTGCTCGTGCTCTGTCTGGCGCAGGGCGGGCTGGCCATGCTCCTGAGCTGGCGCTACCGCATGCCGGTCTCCTTCGCCTGGTCGACGCCGGGCGCCGCGCTGCTCGTGACCGCGGGCGCGGTCACGGACGATTTCGCCGCGGCCGTCGGCGGGTTCGTGCTGTGCGCCGCGCTCATCGTCCTCACGGGCTGCTGGCCCGTGCTCGGGCGGCTGATCAACCGGATCCCGCCGTCGATCGCGGCCGCCATGCTCGCCGGCATCCTCTTCCCGATCTGCCTCGCCCCCGTCACGGCCGCCGTCGAGCTCCCGCTCGTGGCGCTGCCGATCATCCTGGTCTGGCTGGTGCTGCAGCGGTTCGCACCCCGCTGGGCGGTGCCGGCGGCGATGGCCGCCACCGCGGTCGGGGTCGCGTTCGTCGCGGAGCCCTCCGCCGCCGGCCAGCCCGGCTGGCCGGCCCTCGCCCTCGTCGCCCCGGTCTGGGACCCGGCCGTCATGGTCGCTCTGGGCGTGCCCCTCTACATCGTGACCATGGCGGGCCAGAACATCCCCGGCTTCGCGGTCCTGACGACGTTCGGCTACCGCCGCGACATCAGCCGCTCGGTCCTGCTGAGCACCGGGGCCGCGAGCGGCCTCGGCGCCCTGGCCGCCGCCCCGCCGATGAACCTCGCCGCCCTGTCGGCGGCCATCATGGCCGGTCCCGACGCCCATGCGGACACGGAACGGCGCTGGATCGCGGCCTTCGCCGGCGGGGCCACCTATCTGGTGCTCGGTCTGGCGGCTCCGCTGGCGACCCTCCTGGTGGAGGCCGCGCCGCCGTCGCTGATCCAGGCGGCCGCCGGCCTGGCCCTGATGGGCGCGATGATCAACGCCGTGGGCACGGCGTTCGAGCGTCCGGACCACCGGCTCGTGGCGCTCGGGACATTCCTCGTGGTGGCCTCGGGCACCACCATCGCCGGCGTGGGGTCGGCCTTCTGGGGGCTCGTCGCGGGCGGTTTCCTGCTCCTGACGGTCAGGCGTGCCCCGCGCGCCCCCTCCTGACCGAATCGGAGGCGCCCGGCGCCGTTGACCCCTCGGGCGGCCGTCCGTCGCCGGCTCCCGGGGCCCACCTAGCCCACCGGCTCGGCCTCCACCGGGATCCACAGTCCGGCGCGCCCACGGGTGGAACCCGCCTCCATCTCCGCCTGCATCAGCTGTGGCCCCGGCGCCCAGCGGTACGGGTTGGAGGGGAACCACTCGGCGGCGGCATCGGCCCAGAGGCGCTGCGCGGCCTGCGGCATCTCGCCTTCGGCCTCGAACACGACCCAGCGCCCCGCGGGGACGGTGAGTTCCTCGAGTTCCGGCGGCGTCGGCAGCGAGCTCGCCGCCGCCCGCCAGTAGTCGACCCGGGTCCCCTCGGCGATGTCGGGGTCGTTGCCCGCGGTGACCGACAGCAGCCCTCGGGGCTCGACGTCGTTCAGGTCCCCGAGCCGCTGGCGGGTCTCCGTCCCGATCGAGCGCTCGAAGTCGATGATGGCCTGGTTGGGGCCGGAGTACACGACCGGCACTGCTGCTCTGAGCCCGACCAGTTTGAGGTCGGGCAGTTCGACGATGCGATGCTTCATCAGCGTCGTCCCTTCTACTCGTAGGTGGAACGAGAGACGGGGCTGGGAGGCCAGCCGGGCACCGGCGACGCGGGCCTGGGCCGGAGTCATGCCGTGGACGGTGCGGAAGGCCCGCCCGAACGCCTCGGCGGAGGAGTAGCCGTAGCGGACGGCCGTGTCGAGGACTCCGTCCCCGGCCACGAGGTGCGCCGCGGCCAGCGTCATCCGGCGTCGGCGCACGTACTCGGAGACCGGCATGCCGGCCAGCGTGGAGAACATCCGCCTGAAGTGGTACTCGCTGGTGGCCGCCGCACGCGCGGCGTCGGCGATGACCAGGTCATCGCCGAGCCTCGACTCGATCAGCTCGATCGCTTCATTCCACAGGTGCACGCCGGCCTCCCCATCTCTCGTCCTCGAGCCTACGGAGCGCCGGCGGGTGCCCGCCCGATGATCCGTGCCCGAAAGTGCTCCCCCGCCGGGAGCGGCCTAGAACAGGACGGTCGCGAACTCGCCGACCCGCTCGAAGCCGACGCGGCGGTAGGACGCCAGCGCCGACTCGTTGTAGTCGTTGACGTAGAGGCTCGCGATGGGTGCGGCGTCCAGCGTGTAGTTCAGCATCGCGGACATGTAGCTGGTGGACAGGCCCCGGCCGCGCAGCTCCGGGGCCAGCCAGACCCCCTGGATCTGGGCCGCCGCGGGCGTCACGGTCCCGAGGTCCGCCTTGAACTTCACGCCCCCGGGCGGCTCGATGTCCACCAGGCAGTGCCCGCGCACGATCAGGGACCTCACCCGCCGGCGGTAGTAGTCCCCGCCGGTGGCGAGCGCGGAGTAGCCCAGCTCCTCCTCGAACATGGCGGCGCTGGCCGGGAGCACGACGTCGTACTCCTCCGGCCGCGCCCGGCGGAGGGTGGCGGCGGGGGCCACGGACGACGGCGTGGCGGTCGCCAGGAGCGGCTGCCGCTCCCGGACGCTGAAGGCGCGCTGGCGGCCGTGGCGGAGTGCCTCCCAGATGCCGTGCACGGCCTCAGCCGGGCCGAAGACCGAGGAGAAGTGCCGGTCGAGCCGGCGGATCGCCTCACCGAAGCGCCTCCCCTGGTGCTCCGTCGCCGTCAGGGGCACCACGTTGGAGCCGACCCAGCAGGCGCTGAGCAGCTCGTCGTCCTCGAAGTACCCGAGAAACAGCGCACCGCCGGAGCTCGCGGGTGCGGGCTCGGCGGTGCCGTATCCGTCCAACTGGGACTGGATGAAGATGTGCGCAACCGGATCCAGGACCGTCAGGTCCTGCAGCGCCGCGGTGTGCTCGCCCGTCAGGACGCGCACGTGACGGCTGAGCCGGTCGCCCGGCCCAGCAGTCGCGGCGGGGGCGCTAGGAGACGCTGATGGAAGGGGAGCCGCCCTCAACCGGTTCCATCTCCTCGGCGATGCGCATGGCTTCCTCGATCAGGGTCTCGACGATCTCGCTCTCCGGGACGGTCTTGATGACCTCGCCCTTGACGAAGATCTGGCCCTTGCCGTTGCCCGAGGCCACACCCAGGTCGGCGTCGCGGGCCTCGCCCGGGCCGTTGACGACGCAGCCCATGACGGCCACGCGCAGCGGGACCTCCATGCCCTCCAGTCCGGCCGTGACCTCGTCGGCCAGCGTGTAGACGTCCACCTGCGCCCGACCGCAGGACGGGCAGGAGACGATCTCCAGCTTGCGCGGGCGCAGGTTCAGGGCCTCGAGGATCTGGCTGCCGACCTTGACCTCCTCGACCGGCGGGGCCGAGAGGGAGACGCGGATGGTGTCCCCGATGCCCTGGGACAGGAGCGCCCCGAACGCGGTGGCGGACTTGATGGTGCCCTGGAAGGCGGGACCGGCCTCCGTCACGCCCAGGTGCAGCGGCCAGTCGCCGGCCTCGGCGAGGAGCTCGTAGGCCCGGACCATGACCACGGGGTCGTTGTGCTTGACGGAGATCTTGAAGTCGCGGAAGCCGTGCTCCTCGAACAGCGACGCTTCCCAGATGGCGGACTCGACGAGGGCCTCCGGGGTGGCCTTGCCGTACTTCTGCAGCAGGCGGGGGTCCAGCGATCCGGCGTTGACGCCGATGCGGATGGAGGTCCCGTGGTCCTTGGCGGCCGCGGCGATCTCCTTGACCTGGTCGTCGAACTTCCGGATGTTGCCCGGGTTCACGCGCACCGCGCCGCACCCGGCCTCGATGGCGGCGAAGACGTACTTCGGCTGGAAGTGGATGTCGGCGATCACCGGGATCTGGGACTTGCGCGCGATGATCGGCAGCGCCTCGGCGTCCTTGTCCGTGGGGCAGGCCACGCGCACGATGTCGCAGCCGGCGGCCGTGAGCTCGGCGATCTGCTGGAGCGTGGAGTTGATGTCGTGCGTCTTGGTGGTCGTCATCGACTGCACGCTGATCGGGGAGTCCGATCCGATGCCGACCTTGCCCACGTTGAACTGACGGGTCCTGCGCCGCGGCGAGAGCACGGGCGGCGGGGCGGACGGCATGCCGAGGGAGACGGCGGTCACGGATCCTCCAAGATGAAGTCGGTCGAGCGGGCGGACGACGCGGTCGCGCCGGTCCGCTGCATCCATCGTACGCCGCCGGGCGCGCCCGGGTCCGGCCCCTGTGACCGCCGCAACCGGAGGTTCAGCTCACGGCGGACGGAGCCGGCCCGGAGCGCCGGACGCCGGGCGACGGCGTCAGGACGCGTAGGCGGAGAGTTCCCCGGTGACGGGGTTCCACTCGGTCACCTTGGCGTTGGCCACCAGCCCCTGGGCCACGAAGGGGTCCTGCTTCAGGACGTCGTGCACGGCCTCCTCACCGGCCGCGGCGAAGATCAGCAGGGCGCCCGACCCGTCCCCGTAGGGGCCGGAGGCCACGAGTTTCACGGCCTGCGGATCCTGCAGGCCCGCCAGCAGCTCGCGGTGCTGGGCGCGGTGTTCGGCGCGGGCCTCCTCGGTGTCCGGGGCGTACACGTATTCGACGGCAAACAGACTCATGCGCCACAGTGTACTTTCCCGAGCTGACCTAGGCCGTCTCCCGCGGGACGAGCTCGCAGTCGAGGATGGTCGCGTGCTGCGGCTCCGCGCCGGCCAGCCGGGCGAGCAGGACCTCGGTGATGGCCTCGCCCTGGCGCCGCGAGGGCTGGCGGACCGTCGTCAGATAGGGGCGTTCGGCGACGGCGACGGGCGAGTCGTCGAAGCCGATCACGGCGATGTCCTCCGGCACGCGGACCCCGACCGAGGCGAGGGCGCGGACCGCGCCGCGAGCCATGAGGTCGCTGGCGGCGAAGATCGCGTCCGGGCGCGCACCGGGGTGCTCCTGCAGCAGGTGCAGGGCGGCCGCGGCGCCGCCCTCGGCGGTGAAGCCGCCGGACTCGACGGCGAACGGCTCCAGCCCGGCGTCGGCGAGCTCGGACCGGAAGCCGAGCAGCCGGTCCTCGCCGGCCGGCATCGTGCCCGGGCCGGCGATCGTGGCGATCCGCCGGTGCCCGGCATCGATCAGGTGCCGGGTGGCGAGCCGGCCGCCGGCGACGTTGTCGACGTCGACGTAGTAGTACGCGTCCCTGGGCACGGCCGGACGGCCGCCGAAGACCAGGGGCACCGCCTCGGCGATCCGGTTCACGAACGTGTCCGCCGTGTGGTGGGAGACCACGATCGCCCCGTCGACGTTGCCGCCCGTCAGGTACCGGGTGGTCTTCGAGCCCGGGTCGTTCGAGGCGATGAAGAGATTCAGGACGTAGTCCGAGTCGGTGATGGCGGCGTTGATCCCGGCGACGATCGCGGCGAAGAACGGGTCCCCGAAGAACCGGTTGGTGTCCTCGGGGACCACGAGCGCGATCGCGTGCGTCTGACGCGAGGCCAGGGAACGGGCGGCCCGGTTGGGCACGTAGTCGAGCTCCTCGATGGCGGCCCGGACGGCCGCGAGCGCCGCGGGGCTGACCCGGCTGCCGCCGTTGACCACCCGGGACACGGTGGAGCGGGACACTCCGGCGCGCTCGGCCACCTGCTCCACCGTCGCCGCGCTGGGCCTGGTGCCCCGCCCTGCTGTCATCGTGCTCCTAGCGTCCGGCGGCAGGCTCAGATCGCCCGCTCAGAGATGATGTGACGATACTCGAGGCCGCTGTCCTTGACCAAGCGTTCCTGCGTCGCGTAGTCGACGTAGACGATGCCGAAACGCTTCTCGTAGCCCCAGGCCCACTCGTAGTTGTCCAGCAGGGACCAGTAGAAGTACCCGCGCACGTCCACACCGGCCTCGCGGGCCTCCAGCACGGCATTCAGGTGCGCGCGCACGAACTCGACGCGCTCGGCGTCATGCACTCGGCTCGCGCCGTCCTCCTCGACCCGCTCGTCGTCGTACGCGGCGCCGTTCTCCGTCACGTAGAGCACGACCCCGGCCGGCGCGGAGTACTCGCCGCTCACTCGCTGCAGGAGTCGCGTCAGGCCCTCGGGCTGCACCTCCCAGTGCATGCCCGTGCGGCTCAGACCGCGGTCGTGCCAGTGGATGCCCTCGTGGGAGGGGAACGGGCTCGAGGTGGGACGGTCCGTGGACGCGTCACCGCCGGGCGGGGCCTCCTCGGGGGCCTCGGCGCCGACCAGTTCGCCGTGGTAGTAGTTCACCCCCAGCGCGTCGATCCGCGTCGAGATGGTGGCGAGGTCGCCGTCCTGCGTGGCCTCCTCCAGCGCGTCCACCGCGCGGGGATCGACCCGGCGCAGGTCCTCGAGGACGTCCTGCGGGTAGGCGCCGCGGAAGATCGGGTCCAGGAACCAGCGGTTGAACTGCCCGTCGATGCGGCGGGCCGCGTCGAGGTCGGCCTCGTTCCCGGAGTCCACTGGGTCGGCCACCGTGAGGTTCAGCGTGATGCCGAGGTCCAGCCCCTCGTCGCGGCTGCGTAGCTCGTCGACCACGGTGCCGTGCCCGAGCATCAGGTGGTGCGCGGCGAGCAGCCCGTCGGTCACCGACTGGCGCCCGGGCGCGTGGACGCCGGCCGTGTAGGAGAGGAAGGAGGAGCACCACGGCTCGTTGAGCGTGGTCCAGACCTTGACCCGGTCCCCCAGCGCGTCGTGCATCGTCAACGCGTACTCGGTGAAGCGCTCGACGACGTCCCGGTTGGTCCAGCCCCCGGCCTCCTCCAGTGCCTGCGGCATGTCCCAGTGGTGCAGGGTCAGCCACGGCAGGATGTCGGCGTCGAGGAGCTCGTCGACGAGGCGGTGGTAGAAGTCCACACCCGCCCGGTTCACGGCGCCCCCGTCCGGGCGCACGCGGGACCACGACGTGGAGAACCGGTAGGTCTGCAGGCCGAGGTCCTTCATGAGGGCCACGTCCTCCCGGTACCGGTGGTAGTGGTCGCAGGCGACGTCGCCGTTGTCGGCGTTGATGACGGCGCCCGGCGTGCGGGCGAAGTGGTCCCAGATGGAGGCCGTGCGGCCGTCCTCGAACGCGGCCCCCTCGATCTGGTACGCGGCGGTGGCCGCGCCGAACAGGAAGTCCTGCGGGAACGGCCGGGTCGCGAGGTGGCCGGCCGGCGAGGCGGTGCGGGAGATGGACATGGATGGGTGGTCCTTTCGGTAGGAGGGGCTAGCCCTTGACGGCGCCCGCCATGATGCCGCTCACTAGCTGTCTACCGGCGAAGGCGAACAACAGCAAGAGCGGAACCGTGGCGAGCAGGACGCCCGTGAGCACGATCGAGTAGTCGACGAAGTAGTTGGACTGGAGCAGGGACAGCGCCACCGGGAGGGTCGGGTTCTGGCGGTCCAGCACGATGAACGGCCAGAAGAAGTTGTTCCATGCGGTCACGAACGTGAAGAGGAACAGCATGGCCGCGGCCGGGCGTGCCGCCGTGACGCCCACCGTCCAGAAGGTGCGGAACATGGAGGCGCCGTCCACGCGGGCGGCCTCGATCAGCTCGTCGGGAACGGCCTGGCGCAGGTACTGGGTCATCCAGAAGACGCCGAATGCGTTGACGAGGACCGGGACGATGATCGCGCCGATCCGGCCCGTCCAGCCGATCTCCGAGAACAGGAGGTAGAGCGGCACCACCCCCAGCTGCTGCGGGACGGCCATGGTGGCGACCACGAACGTCAGGAGCGGGCCCCGCCCCCTGAACCTCAGCTTGGCGAAGGCCCAACCGGCCAGCGTGGAGAACACCACCACGGACACGGCGATGATCGTGGAGCTGTACAGGCTGTTCCAGAGGGCCTGCCAGAAGTTCACGGCCGGGTCGCCGACCACGGCGGCGGCGTTGTCGAGGAAGTTGGTCCCGGGGATCCACGAGCGGTCCGGGTCGCGCAGGGTCTGCGCATCGCCGGAGCCGATGAGGAAGGACCAGTAGAAGGGGAACAGCGCGCCGGCGAGGACCACGCCGAGCCCGGCGTAGGTCCAGGGGCCCGGTCGGACGCCCTTCACCCTGCGCGATGCTCTGCGAGATGCCCTGCGCGATGCCGCCGGCCCCGCGGGACCGCTCGGCGCGCTCGGCCGGTGCGGTGAATCCGGTGCGCCGGCACCCTGGGTGCCGGCGGGCACCGCGGCGCGCGGCGTCGTCGTACTCTGGCTCATGGGGTGCGCTCCTTGTTCCGCTGCCCGCGCGCGGGCTTGCCGTGGGGGTTCCGACTGCCCTCGTCCGCGACCATCACGCGGGTGATCAGCAGGTTGAGGAGGCCGATCGCCAGGATGATGATGAACAGGATCCAGGCCATCGCGGAGGCCCGGCCGAAGTTCCACTCGCCCCAGCCGATGTTGTAGAGGTACAGCGTGATGGTCAGCCACTGCCCGGCGGATCCGCCGAGGCCGTACTGGTCGAAGACGCGCGGCTCGTCGAAGACCTGCAGGCCGCCGATCGTGGACGTGATGACCACGAAGATCAGGGTCGGCTTCAGGCTCGGCAGGGTGATCGCGAAGAACTGGCGGACCGGGCCGGCGCCGTCCACCGTGGCCGCCTCGTAGTAGTCGCGCGGGACGGCCTGCATCGCGGCGAGCAGGATGAGCGCGTTGTAGCCGGTCCAGCGGTAGTTGACCATGGTCGCGATCGCGACGTGGGCCCAGAACGGCTCGACGTGCCAGCCGATGGACTCGAGGCCGAGGGTGTTCAGTATCTCGTTGACCAGGCCGAACCGGTCGGCGAAGAGGTTGTTGAAGATGAGTCCGACGGCGATCGGCGCCACCACGTACGGCAGCAGGACGGACATGCGCCAGAACGTCCTGGCACGGATGTTGCGGTCCAGCAGCGCGGCGATGAACAGCGCGAAGATCAGCTGCGGGACCGAGGAGAGCACGAAGATGGAGAAAGTGTTCCCCAGCGCGGTCCAGAACTTCGCCTGGGTGAGGATCCAGGCGTACTGCTCGAAGCCCACGAACGTTCCCTCGCCGCGGACCATGTCCCACTCCATGAAGGAGATGACCGCCGTGTAGACGATCGGGAAGAGCCCGACGGCCCCGAAGAGCAGGAAGAACGGCGAGATGTAGAGGTAGGGGGAGAGTCTCAGGTCCCAGCGGCTCAGTCGCTGGGAGAAGGAGAGGACGCGCACCGGCTTCTCCCCCTCGGTGCGGGCGCGCGATTCGGTGGTGGTCACGTGGAGGGTCCTTCGCTCGACGGGCGCGACGGCGGGGCCCGGGTCGGATGCCCCGCCGCCGGCTACGGGTGGGGCTAGAAGCTCTGCGCCTCTGCGACCCAGGTGTTCCAGCTGGTCTCTGGATCCTCGATGCCGTCGAAGACGCGGGTGATGGCGTTCTGCAGCGCGTCGTGGAACTGGAAGTACTTCGGCCCCTTGTGCGGCGTGATGGTGATGGCCTCGGAGCGCTCGATGCCGATCTCACCGGTGGGGGCACCGTTGAAGTACTCGTTGGTGGAGTCGACGAGGGTCGGGTCCTCGTACGCCTCGGCCTGGCTCGGAAACGTGCCAGCGTTCTGGAAGGCCTTCAGCTGGGTCTGCGGGCTGGTCAGCCAGTCGGCGAGCTTCTGGGCCTCCTCGACGTTGGGGCCGTTCTCGGGGATCACCAGGTAGGAGCCGCCCCAGTTGGAGCCGCCGCCGGGGAAGGCGTTGGCGACGTCCCACCCCTCGACCTCCGGGGCCTCCCCCGCGATGATGCCGTGCATCCAGCCCGGGCAGAGCATGGCGGCGAATTCGCCGTTGGCCATGGAGGCGTACCAGTCCTCCGACCACTGGCCGGCGTAGGCCGAGATCGGCACGGCCCGCTCCACCACGGTGTCGTAGGCCTCGCGGACCACCGGGTTCTCGGTGGCGAGGACGGTGCCGTCCGTGTCCTCGTAGGTCTTCTCCTGCTGGTTCATGATGCCCTGGAACACGGAGTTGGCGGAGTCCACGAACGGCTTGCCGGTGGCCTCGGTGTACTGGGCGCCGACCTCGAAGAACGCGTCCCAGGTGGGGAACAGGGTGGCGACCTCCGCGCGGTCCGAGGGCAGACCGGCCGCCTCGAAGAGGTCCCCGCGGAAGCAGATGGCCTGCGGCCCGATGTCCGTGCCGTAGCCGACGAGGTTGCCCTCCGCGTCGGTGGCGGCCCCCTCCTTCCAGTCGAGCCACCGGCCCTCCAGCTCCGCCGGGACCGGGGCGAGCATGTCCGAGTACTGCATCATCTCGGCGAACCAGTCGACCTCCACCGCCTCGATGTCGCTCAGCCCCGTCTTGCCGAGCTTCTGGAAGAAGTTGGTGCGCGCGTCGTTGGACGTGGCCGCCTGGTTGTGGACGATCTCCACGCCGTTGGCCTCCTCGTACTCCGCGAGCAGCTCGTCGGTGTACCCGAAGTCGTTGAACGTCGAGATGGACAGGGTGACGGGCCCGCCGTCGTCCCCCTCGGCGATGTCGCCGCCGCCGCAGGCGGAGAGTGCCAGCGCGCCGACGGCGCCCAGGGCGGTCAGCGCGGCGAGACGCCGGCCGGTACGCGTGGTGTTCCGGATCATGGGATTCACTCCTTGTGAAGGATTGCTGCGATGAGGGGCGGACCCGCTGACGACCAAAGTGGGAGCGCTCTCACCAGACGATGACGACGACAATATGGGAGCGCTCCCATCGTGTCAACCGTCACATTCCGCCGACGGTTTCGGTGGTAGGTTCGGGCCATGCAGAAGCTCCGTTGGGGAATCCTCGCCACCGGCCTGATCGCCCGGCTGTTCACCCGCGACGCGCAGCTCGCGGGACTGGACGTCGCCGCGGTCGGCTCCCGTTCGCCCGCATCGGCACAGGCCTTCGCCGCCGAGCTCGGCCTGGAGCACGCCTACGGCTCCTACGAGGAGCTGGCCTCGAGCGATGCCGTGGACATCGTCTACATCGGCACGCCGCACACCGCGCACTACGCGACGGCGGCCCTGGCCCTGGAGCGCGGCAAGCACGTGCTGCTGGAGAAGCCCTTCACGGTCAACGCCGAGGAGGCCGCCGGCCTGCGCGACCTGGCGCGGTCGAGGGGCCTGCTGCTCATGGAGGCCATGTGGAGCCGCTATCTCCCGCACATGGCCCGCGTCCGCGAGATCGTCGGCGCCGGCGGGATCGGCGAGGTGCGGGCCGTGTTCGCGGACCACACCCAGTCGATCTCGACCGACCCGGCGCACCGGCTCAACGCCCTCGAGCTCGGCGGCGGATCCCTGCTGGACCTCGGGGTCTACCCCGTCTCCTTCGCGTGGGACCTCCTGGGCGAGCCGACGTCGGTCAAGGCGTCGGCGCGGCTCTCGGAGACCGGGGCGGACGCCGAGGTCGCCACGATTCTGACCCACGGCGGCGGCGCGATCTCGACGTCGCTGTCCTCCTCGCGTGCCGCGGGTCCGAACCATGCCCACGTCATCGGCACGGCCGGCCGCATCGAGATCGACGCGGTCTGGTACAACGCCACCGGGTTCACCCACTGCGGCGCGGACGGCTCGGTGATCGAGCGCTACGCGTCGGAGGTGCCCGGACGCGGCATGCAGTACCAGGCGCTCGCGGCGGAGCGGCTCGTGGCGGAGGGACGCCTCGAGGGCGATGTGCTGACGCTCGACGAGTCCGTGGCGATCATGGGAACCCTCGACGAGGTCCGCCGGCAGATCGGGGTGGTCTACCCGGGCGAGCGCCGCTGACCCGGGTCCCGCCGAGGCGGGGCGGTGGCCGCTAGAACAGCTGGACCGGTTTGACGATGTCCGCGTAGATCAGCAGGACGCCCATGACCAGCAGCAGCCCGGCGACCACGTACGTCACCGGGAGCAGCCTGGCGATGTCCACCGGGCCCGGGTCGCGCCGCCGGAACAGCTTGGCGAAGCCGCGGCGGATCGCCTCCCACAGCGCGCCCGCCACGTGGCCGCCGTCGAGGGGCAGCAGCGGGATCAGATTGAACACGAAGAGCGCGATGTTCAGGCTCGCCACGAGCCCCACCAGCGTGGAGGCCCGGTCCCGCAGCGGGATCTCCTCCATCGCCGAGACCTCGCCGGCGATGCGGCCGACCCCGACCACGGAGATCGGCCCGTTCACGTCGCGCGGCGCGTCCGTGAACGCCGCGCGCGCCACGGCCGCCATGCGGGCGGGGAGGTCCAGGACGACGTCGGCGACGGCCCGGACGTTCTCCCCCACCTTCTCGGGGACCTCGGAGACGGGGAGGGTCATGTGGCGGGTCTCGGACCCCATGCCGACGAAGCCGACCTCGACGGTCTGAACCGCGCCCGTGGCGTCGGTGACGGGGCGGCCGATCGCATCCAGCTCCGGGCGCGCCGTCAGCAGCGGCGTGATCGTGGCGGTGTGCTCGGCCCCGTCGCGGATATAGACGACCTCGACGGTCTCCCCGGCCGTGGAGCGGATCAGGTCGGTCAGCCGCTGCCACTCCCAGGCGGCGAGGCGCACGCCGTCGTACTCGACGACGCGGTCGCCGGGGCGCAGGCCCGCTGCAGAGGCCGGGGCCAGCGGGTCCTCCGGCCGGCAGGAGTCCTCGCCGGCGGCGGCCCGCTCGGCCTGCTCGGCGGAGCTGAGGACGCACTCGTTGACCGTCGAGACACTGGTGGTGTTCTGGTAGGTGCCCACGCCGCTGACCAGCACGGCGAGCAGGACGAACCCGATGACCAGGTTCATGACCGGCCCGCCGAGCATGATGATGATCCGCTTGTAGACGGGCAGCTTGTAGAAGAGCCGGTCCTCGTCGCCGGGCTGGAGCTCCTCCGCCGAGGCCTGGCGCGCGTCGTCGGCCAGCTGCTGGAAGATCCCGGTGCTGGATCGCCGGGTGGTCGGCGTCCGCCCGGAGTCGACGCCGGTGGCCGGGGCTCCGGCGACCGCGTCGTCCGGTGCGGTGCCGCCGAGGTCGCCGAAGTCCGTGCGCCCGAGGTCGCCCTTGCCCCGCGCCGGCGGGAACATGCCGATCATCGAGACGTAGCCGCCCAGCGGGATCGCCTTGACGCCGTACTCGGTCTCGCCGCGGCGGGTGGACCAGAGCGTGGGGCCGAACCCGATCATGTACTTCGGCGTGCGCACCCCGAAGAGCTTGGCCGGGACCAGATGCCCGATCTCGTGCAGGGCGATGGAGGCGCCGACGCCGATGAGGACGATCAGGACGCCGACGATGAAGAGCAGAACAGTCACAGGAGTCCCCAACGCTCGTGGGCGCGGTTTCGTGCCCAGTCCTCGGCGGCCAGGACCGACGCGACGGTGAGCTCGTCGCCGACGGTCGCGCCGGCGTCGTACGCCTCGACGATCTCGGCGACCGTGTCGACGATCTGCAGGAAGCCGATGCGGCCCGCGTGGAACGCCTCGACGGCCTCCTCGTTCGCCGCGTTGTAGACGGCCATGTGGGTGGCGGAGGCGGCGGCCGCCCTCTTGGCCAGCTCGATCGCACCGAACGTGGAGTGGTCGAGGGGCTCGAACGTCCACTCGGCGGCACGGGAGAAGTCGCAGGCCGCAGCCGCGCCGGGGACGCGCCGCGGCCAGGCGAGCCCCAGCGCGATCGGCAGGCGCATGTCCGGCGGCGAGGCCTGCGCGATGACCGAGCCGTCGACGAACTCCACCATGGAGTGCACGATCGACTGCGGGTGCACGACCGGCTCGATGCGCTCGAGTGGGATGTCGAAGAGCAGGTGCGCCTCGATGACCTCGAGCGCCTTGTTGACCAGCGTCGCGGAGTTGGTGGTGACCACGCGGCCCATGTCCCAGGTGGGGTGGGCCAGGGCCTGGGCGGGCGTGACGTCGGCGAGCTCGGCCCGGGTCCGGCCTCGGAACGGCCCGCCGGAGGCGGTGACGATCAGCCGGGAGACCTCGTCCGGGTCCCCGGAGCGGAGGGCCTGCGCGAGGGCGGAGTGCTCGGAGTCGACGGGCACGATCTGTCCGGGGGCCGCGGCGTCCTTGACCAGTGCGCCGCCGACGATCAGCGATTCCTTGTTCGCCAGGGCGAGCACGTGGCCGGCCCGGAGGGCGGCGAGCGTGGGGGCCAGGCCGATCGAGCCGGTGATGCCGTTGAGGACGACGTCGGCGCTCGCCCAGCCCGCGACGGTCGCGGCGGCATCGGGTCCGGTGAGCAGCTCGGGCCGGTAGTCCGGTGTCCCCGCCGCCTCGGCGGCCGCGGCCACCGCGGCGGCGAGGGCCTCCGGCGAGGCCCCGGCGGCGCCCACGGCCTCGGCCCGGTGCTCCACGGCCTGCCGTGCCAGCAGGTCCACGTTCGAGCCGCCGGCGAGCGCGGCGACGGTGAACCGCGGCCCGCCATCGGAGTCCCGGGCGCCGGCGATCACGTCGAGCCCCTGCGTGCCGATGGAGCCGGTGGAGCCGATGAGGGCGACCCGGCGGGGCCCGTCCCGGGACGGGTCGGGGAACGGCTGCGGGGCGGGGTTCTGCGGTGAGCTCACCCGCCTCATTGTTCCAGACGCCGACGCACCACCGGCCCGGTCGCGGCCCCCGGGAGAGACGCGGCCGGGCCGGTGCGAGCGCGGGGGGCTAGTCGTCCGAGACGCGGATGTCGACCTCGATGTTCCCGCGGGTGGCGCGGGAGTAGGGGCAGACCTGGTGGGCCTTGTCGGCGAGGTCCTGGGCGACGTCGCGCTCCACGCCCGGCAGCACGACCTCGAGGACCACGGCCAGCTGGAGGTTGCCCTCGTCGTCCTTGCCGAGCGTGACCTTCCCGCCGACGCTGGAGTCGTGGATCTCCACCTTTTCCTTCTTGGCCACGAGCTGGAGGGCGCCGTGGAAGCAGGCGGAGTATCCGGCGGCGAAGAGCTGCTCCGGGTTGGCGCCGTCGCCGCTGCCGCCCATCGACTCGGGGGCCGCGAGGTCGAACTCGAGACGGCCGTCCTTGGTGGCGACGTGGCCGTCGCGTCCGGCTCCGGTGGACAGTGCCTCGGTGGTGTAGAGCTCGTTCACAATGTTCCCCTCTCGGTCGGGATGCTGACACCAGCCAGCCAACCACCGTCGTGGCGGCTTGTGAAGCATCCGCACCGACTCTCCACGCAGCTCTCAGACTTCGTTCAGACGCGACTTCCGGACGCGGCACCCGAGCGGGCGTCGCGCGTCGGCGCCGCCTCGTCCCGCGTTCGGCCGCCGACGATCAGCGCCGCCAGATAGCCGAGCGCCAGTCCAGAGCCCATGAGCAGCTGGGATTCGAGGCCGGCCGACCAGTACTGGAGCCGACCCATCACGAGCCAGACGACGGCGACTGCCGCCGCACCGACGACCAGCCCCACCACGCCGGCCCAGCGGCTGGGCCGGCCCCAGACGTAGACCAGGAGCAGACCGAGTGCCAGGACGAGGCCCGGAACGGCCTCCAGCAAGAAGATCTCCGAGAATCCCGCGTCGCTCCGGAGGGCCCTGAACCGCAGGTCGTCGGACCACGCCTTGTAGAGAAAGGGGAAGACCCCGAGGGCGAGGACTGCACCGACTGCCGCTCCGACTACTGACTTCATGCCTCAGTGTCTCCCGCGGGAGAAGCAGTGGCAACGGGCTCGCCGCGTGCCGCCAGGAGCCGGGCCTTCTTCAGGACCACCTCGTCGACCATCAGCCCCTGGTAGCGGAACGCGCCCGTCTGTCGCTCGGCCTCGTCCAGGACTCCCCTCGCCCAGGCGATCTGGTCCGCGGTCGGCCGGTAGCCGGCGCGGATCACCTCGGCCTGGGCCGGGTGGAGACAGGCCGTGGCGGAGAAGCCCTGCGCGACGGCGTCGCCCACCTCTGCCGCGAGCCCCACGGTGTCCTGGAGGTCCAGGTACACCGAGTCGATCGCGGCCTTGCCGTGCGCCCCGGCGGCGAGCCGGACCTGCGCCCGGGCCTGCGCCGGAACGGAACGGTAGGCGCCCAGCCCGGTCGCGGCGTCGTGCCGGCTGGCCGTCCCGCCGAGGGATGCGATGAGGTCCTCCGCGCCCCACATGAGCGCGACGACGTTCGGCTCGGCCGCGATGGCCGGCGCGTTCACGACGCCGAGCGCCGTCTCGCAGAGGGCGATCACGCGGTAGTCGGCGAGCGCCCGCACCTGCTCGGGTCCCTCGGACTTGGCGAGCATGACGTAGCGGTAGTCCGTCTCGGCCAGGCAGGCCAGGTCGAGGGCGAAGTCCTCCGTGCCGGCGGGGTTCACCCGGACGACGGTGCGGGCTGGATCCTGTGGGTTCGCCAGCAGCGCCCAGCGGGCGTCGGCCCGGTCCCCCGGCAGGACCGCGTCCTCCAGGTCGAGGATGACGGCGTCGGCGCGCGCGGCCGCCTTCGGGTAGCGCTCGGGCCGGTCCGCCGGGCAGAAGAGGATGGCCGGGCCGAGGTCGAACCGGTCCTCGTGCCGGCCCGTCACGATCCCGCCCCGTGCTGCTCGTGCGCCTCCCGGGTCCACATGAGGCAGGTGCGGGTCGCCTCGGCGACGACGACGCCGTCCTGGTTGCGTCCGGTGTGCTTCATGGTCACCACTCCCTGCCCCGGCCGGGACGACGACGGCCGGGCCTCGACGATCTCCGTCTCCGCGTACAGCGTGTCGCCGTGGAAGACGGGGCGCGGGAAGCGGATGTCCGTCAGGCCCAGCTGGCCGATGATGGTCCCCTGCGTCAGCTGCGCCACCGAGAGTCCCACCAGCGTGGACAGGGTCAGCATCGAGTTCACGAGCGGCTGCCCGAACGGCTGGGTGCGGCTCCAGGCGGCGTCGAGATGGAGGGACTGCGTGTTCATGGTCAACGTCGTGAAGAGGACGTTGTCCGCCTCGGTCAGGGTCCGGCCGGGCCGGTGCTCGTAGACGGCGCCGGGTGTCAGCTCGTCGAAGTACAGGCCCCGCTGCACGATCCGTCCCATGCGTCCTCCTACAGTCCCAGTTCGCGCGCGATGAGCATCAGCTGCACCTCGGTAGTGCCTTCGCCGACCTCGAGGATCTTCGAGTCGCGGTAGTGCCGCGAGACCCTGAACTCGTTCATGAAACCGTAGCCGCCGAACACCTGGGTGGCGTCGCGGGCGTTGTCCATCGCTGCCTCGCCGGCGACCATCTTGGCGATCGCCGCCTCCGACTTGAAGGGCTTGCCGGCCAGCATCTTGGAGGCCGCCTTGTAGTAGGCCAGCCGTGCGGTGTGGGCACGGGCCTGCATGCGGGCGATCTTGAACTGGATGGCCTGGTAGGAGCCGATGTTCCTCCCGAACTGGTGGCGCTCCTTGGCGTAGCGCACGGACTCCTCGACGCAGCCCTGCGCGGCGCCGGTCGCCAGCGCGGCGATGGCCACCCGCCCCTCGTCCAGGATGGAGAGGAAGTTGGCGTAGCCGCGGCCGCGGACGCCGAGGAGGTTCCCCTCCGGGACGCGGACGTCCTTGAGGGTCAGCGGGTGCGTGTCCGAGGCGTTCCAGCCGACCTTGCTGTAGGCGGGCTCGGCCGTGAATCCGGGGGTTCCCGCGGGGACGACGATCGTGGAGATCTCCTTCTTGACGCTCCCGTCCTCGCGCTCGCTGGTGCCCGTCACGGCGGTCACCGTCACGTGCTGCGTGATGTCGGTCCCGGAGTTGGTGATGAACTCCTTGGTGCCGTTGATGACCCATTCGCCGTCGACCAGCTCGGCCTTGGTCCGGGTGCCGCCAGCATCGGACCCCGCCTCGGACTCCGTCAGGCCGAATCCGGCGAGCTTCTCGCCGGCGGCCAGCGCCGGGAGCCACTTCTCCTTCTGCTCGTCGGTGCCGAACCGGTAGACCGGCATCGCCCCGAGCGAGACGCCGGCCTCCAGGGTGATCGCGACGGACTGGTCCACGCGGGCGATCTCCTCCAGCGCGAGGGCGAGCGCGAAGTAGTCCCCGCCCATGCCCCCGTACTCCTCGGGGAAGGGCAGGCCGAAGAGGCCCATCTCCCCCATCTGGGAGACGATCTCGTACGGGAAGCTGTGCTCCTCGTCGTGCCGTGCGGAGACGGGCGCGATCACCTCGTCGGCGAAAGCGCGGACGGTGTCCACGAGGTCCTGGTACTCATCCTCGAGTTCGAAGTTCGGCATGTGGGGCTCCTTCGCCACTGGTGGGTGTCTCGACGTTCGGTGATCGCTGGATTCGGCGATCGCTGGCTACGTGTGGTCTGGGTCGGCGTCCGGATGCACGACGGCGACGATCTGGTCTTTGCCGACCTGCTCGCCGAGGCCGACGTGCAGGGTGACGGTGCCGGAGATCCCCGCGAGCAGCGGGTGCTCCATCTTCATGGCCTCCACCGCGCCGAGGCGCGCCCCCGCCTCGACGTGCTCGCCGGACTCGACGTCCAGTGCGACGACGGCGCCCGGCATGGGCGCCGCCACGTTCGGGTCGCCGCCGGCCTCCTCGCGCTCGAGCACCGCCAGCTGGCGGTGGAGGACCTCGCGCCGGTCCAGCAGGCGGAGCCGGTTCGTGGCTCCGGCGCGGACGAGCCACATGCCCCCGGCGGGATCGCGGTAGACCCGGGCCCCGGAGGCGGGATCCGTCGCGGAGAAGTCGCCGAAGGAGTAGAGGACCCGGCCGCCCTGCTCGAGCTGGCCGGGCGTCCCGTCGGAACCGTCCGCCCGGGAATCGTCCGCGTCGGACGTGGCCCGCCCGGGGCCCACCTCGACGGTCTCGCCGTCGACGTCGAGCCAGTACGTCGGGGCCACCGGGTCACCGAGGCGCCAGCCGTCCAGCAGCTGCCAGGGCCCCTGGCCGGTCCGCGCGATGGGGCTACCGGGCGAACCCCCCGGCAGCCCTTCCCCGGGAACCGGCTGGAATTCGAGCTCCCAGGCCTGCTGGCCGCGCACGGCGAAGACCAGGTCGTCCTTGGTCGGCGGTTCCGGCACGAACCGCCCGCCCTGCTCCTCGGTCCAGCGACCGATCAGGTTCGTGTCCAGGCGGCCGGCCACGACCTCGGGGTGCGCGAGCAGGGCCCGCAGGAAGGCGACGTTGGTCCGCACGCCGACGATAGTGGTCTCCGCGAGCGCCTGCTGCAGTCGTTCCAGCGCTTCGGCCCGGGAGGTCCCGCGTGCGATGACCTTGGCGGCCATGGGGTCGAAGTCGGAGCCGATCGTCCCGGAGCCCTCCAGGGCGGAGTCCACGCGCACGCCGTCGCCGGCCGGCAGCTCCACGTGGAAGGCCTCGCCGCTGGAGGGGAGGAACCCCTCGGCCGGGTCCTCCGCGTAGACGCGCGCCTCGATCGCGTGGCCGCGGAGCACGACGTCGTCCTGGGCGAAGGCGAGGGCCTCGCCCGCCGCGATCCGCACCTGCCACTCGACCAGGTCGATCGGATCCTCCTCGTCTCCCGCGGCGCCGCCGGCACGCGCTGGGCCGCCGGCACCCTCTGCACCGCCGGCACCCTCTGCGCCGCCGGCACTCCCTGCGCCGCGGGCTCCGGCGATCCGGACCACCTCCTCGGTGACCGGGTGCTCGACCTGCAGGCGCGTGTTCATCTCCATGAAGAAGAACTCGTCGGGGGCGTCGTCGGAGACGAGGAACTCGACCGTGCCCGCTCCGACGTAGCCGACCGACTCGGCGGCCCGGACGGCCGCGGCGCCCAGTTCGGCCCGGAGGCGCTCGCCGTCGGCCCCGAGGCCGGCCAGCAGGGGCGCGGGGGCCTCCTCGACGACCTTCTGGTGCCGGCGCTGCAGCGAGCACTCGCGTTCGCCGAGGTGCACGGTGCGGCCGTGGCCGTCGGCGAGGACCTGGACCTCGATGTGGCGGGGCCGGGTGACGAGCCGCTCGAGCAGCAGCGTGTCGTCGCCGAACGCGCCCGCGGCGGTGCGCCGGGCCGACGCCAGCGCCGCCGGCAGCTCGTCGGCGGTCTGGACTGCGAACATGCCCTTGCCGCCGCCGCCGGCGGACGGCTTGATGAGCAGCGGGAAGCCGACCCGGTCCGCCGCCTCGATCAGGGCCGCGTCGTCGAGGCCGGGATCGCTCACGCCGGGGACCACCGGCACGCCGTAGCCGGCGACGTGGTTCTTGGACCGGATCTTGTCCCCCATCAGGTTGATCGCGGAGCTGGGCGGGCCGATGAACGCGATGCCCGCCTCCTCCAGGGCGCGGGCGAACTCGACGTTCTCGGAGAGGAACCCGTAGCCCGGGTGGACGGCCTCGGCCCCCGTCTCCCGGCAGGCGCGCAGGATCTCGTCGATGTCCAGGTACGTGGTCGCCGCCGTCGCCCGCCCGTCCGCCCCGGGCAGCTCCACGGCGACGTCGGCGACCCGCACATGGAGGGCGTCCGCCTCCTGCGGGGCGTAGACCGCCGCGGCGCGCAGGCCCATCCGCTGGACGCTGCGGGCCACCCGCACGGCGATCTCGCCACGGTTGGCGATGAGGACGGTGGTGAACGGGAAGTCGTGAGTCATGGTGCCGCCTACATCCGGAAGAGGCCGAAGCCGGTATCGGGCAGTGGAGTGCGCGAGCAGACGTCGAGGGCGAGGCCCACGACCCGCCGGGTGTCGGCGGGGTCGATCACGCCGTCGTCCCACAGCCGCGCCGTGGAGTAGTAGGGGTTGCCCTGGGACTCGAACTGATCGCGGATGGGGCGCTTGAAGTCCTCCTCCGCCTCCGCGTCCCAGGTCTCGCCGCGGGACTCGATGCCGTCCCGTTTGACCGTGGCCAGCACATTGGCGGCCTGGTTCCCGCCCATCACGGAAATCCGGGCGCCCGGCCACATCCAGAGGAACCGGGGCGAGTACGCGCGGCCGCACATGGAGTAGTTGCCCGCGCCGAAGGAGCCGCCGATCACCACGGTCAGCTTGGGCACGCGCGTGGTGGCGACGGCGGTGACCATCTTGGCGCCGTGCTTGGCGATCCCGGCGGCCTCGTAGTCGCGGCCGACCATGAAGCCGGAGATGTTCTGCAGGAACAGGAGTGGGATCCCGCGCTGGTCGCACAGCTCGATGAAGTGGGCGCCCTTCTGCGCGGACTCGGCGAAGAGGATCCCGTTGTTCGCGACGATCCCCACGGGGTGGCCGTGGACGTGGGCGAAGCCGGTGACCAGCGTGGTCCCGTAGCCGGCCTTGAACTCGTGGAACTCGCTGGCGTCGACGATCCGGGCGATCACCTCGCGCACGTCGTACTGGGCGTTCACGTCCACCGGCACCACGCCGTAGAGCTCCTCCGCCGGGGCGGACGGGTCAGCCCCGGCCCGGACCGGCCAGGCGGGCTCGGCGGGGGCCGGGAGCGTCTCGACGATGTCGCGGACGATCTGAAGCGCGTGCGCGTCGTTCTCCGCCAGGTGGTCGGCGACGCCGGAGGTCCCGGCGTGCAGCGCGCCTCCGCCGAGCTCCTCGGCCGTGACGACCTCGCCGGTGGCCGCCTTCACCAGCGGCGGGCCGCCGAGGAAGATGGTCCCCTGGTTCCGGACGATCACGGTCTCGTCGCTCATCGCGGGCACATACGCCCCACCGGCCGTGCAGGAGCCCATGACGGAGGCGATCTGCGGGATCTTCGCCGCGGACATGCGGGCCTGGTTGTAGAAGATCCGGCCGAAGTGCTCGCGGTCGGGGAAGACCTCGTCCTGCTTGGGGAGGAACGCGCCCCCGGAGTCCACCAGGTAGATGCAGGGCAGGCGGTTCTCCAGTGCGATCTCCTGCGCCCGGAGGTGCTTCTTCACGGTCATCGGCAGATAGGTGCCGCCCTTCACCGTGGCGTCGTTGCAGACCACCATGACGTGGCGGCCGTGGACCAGGCCGATGCCGGCGATGACGCCGGCGGCCGGGACCTCGCCGTCGTACATCCCCTCCGCGGCCAGCGGCGCGACCTCGAGGAACGGCGAGCCCTCGTCCAGCAGCCGGTTGACGCGTTCGCGCGGGAGCAGCTTGCCGCGGTCCAGGTGGCGTCGCCGGGACGTCTCGGGGCCCCCGAGCGCTGCCCGCCGGAGCCTGGCGCGCAGATCGGCGACGAGCTCGCGCTGCGCGGAGGCGTTGGCCGCGTGGTCCGCGGAACCGGCGTCCGTCCGCGGGTGGAGTCTCTCCATCGGTTCCTCCGTCGCCCTTCCCTGGGTGTCTCGGTGCGTGGGTCTGTCAGGTGCCTCCGGCGGCCCACCGCTCGAGCGTGGGACGCCCGGACGTGATCCGCGTCGTGTTAAGGGTCACTAACTCCCGACTTCAGGTTAGTGTTGATTAACCGGGGTGTCTACAGGGCGATGCCCCTCGAACGGGGAGGACCGCGATGAGCGAGGACCTGACGGCGGAGGCCGGTTCCGGCGGCATCGGCCCCTCCTCGGCACGCGAGACGGCCCGGGACGAGCGGCGCCAGGAGTACCTCGACGCCGCAGCCCGACTGTTCGCCGAGCGCGGCTACCGCGGCGTGTCCATCGAGGACCTCGGGGCGGCGTGCGGCGTCAGCGGCCCGGCGGTCTACCGGTACTTCCGCGGCAAGCAGGCGGTCCTCGCGGCGCTGCTGATCGGGGTCAGCGAGTCCCTCCTGGAGGGCTCGCGCGCCGTGGTCGAGGACGCCGACGGGCCGGAGACGGCCCTCCAGCGACTGATCGAGTTCCAGGCCGACTTCTCGCTCGACCACCGCGACGTGATCCGGGTCCAGGACCGCGATCTGGCGAGCCTGGAGGACGGGGACTCCCAGCTCGTGCGCCGCCTGCAGCGGGAGTACGTGGCGCTGTGGGCCGAGCAGCTCCAGCGACTGCATCCCGAGGAGGACGCGGCCGCGGCGCGGCAGCGCGCGCAGGCCGCGTTCGGGCTCCTGAACTCGACCCCGCACTCGGGCGGGCGCGGCCACGCCCCCGGGCAGAGGTCACGTCTGGTCGCGATGGCCTGGGCCGCAGTCTCCGCACGGGTACCCTAGGACTTTGAGGCCGTGGGCCTTTCGCCCGAGCAACGACGTCGTACGCAGGAAAGAGGAACCCCCGTGAATCTACGCCCCGTGGAGCCAGCCGACCTCGACTGGTTTTTCGAGCACCAGCAGGATCCGGAGGCGAACATCATGGCGGGCTTCACCGCCAAGAACCCCTCCGACCGCGGCGTGTTCAACCACCACTGGGAGTCGATCCTGAACGACCCGGAGGTCACCGTTCGCACGATCGAGCACGACGGCAAGGTCGTCGGCTCCGTGATCGCCTACCCGAACGACGGCTACCCGGAGATCAGCTTCTGGACGGACAAGGCGTACTGGGGGCGCGGCGTCACCACGTCCGCGGTCGACGCGTTCCTGCAGGAGTTCACGCAGCGCCCGGTCCGCGCCCGTGTGGTGACCGACAACATCGGCTCCCAGAAGGTCCTCGAGCGGCGCGGCTTCACGGTCGTCGGCGAGGCCGAGGGCTTCGCCAACGCGCGCGCGGCCGTCGTCAAGGAATACATCATGGAGCTCTCCTAGAGCCTGAGCCGAGCGGACCCGAGCGGAGGCAGTCATGGCCCAGCACCGGCCGACGGCCCAGGACGTAGCGAAGCTCGCCGGCGCGTCCCGCAGCGCCGTCTCCATGGTGATGAACGGGACGGCCGATGGGAACGTCGCCCCGGAGACCCAGGAGCGGATCCGGCTCGCCGCCGCCGAACTGGACTACACCCCGCATCCGATCGCGGCCGGGCTGCGCCGGCAGCGCAGCGAGATGATCGGACTCGTCACGGACGAGGCCGCCTCGAGCCCGTTCGCCGGGCGGATGCTCTCCGGGGCGTCCCAGGCGGCGTCCGAGCGCGGCTACCTCACGGTGATCGCCGACGCCGGCGGCCCCGGGGAGGACACCTCCCACTACATCGAGGAGCTGCGCCGCCGCCGGGTGGACGGGTTGATCCTGGCGACGACGTCGCTGCGCACCCTCCGCGCCCCCGACGGACTGCGCCTGATCCCGTCCGTCTTGGCCAACTGCCACGACGAGCCGCTGAGCCTCGACTCGATCATGCCGGACGAGCGCCGCGGCGGACGGGAGGCCACCGAGCACTTGATCTCGCTGGGCCACCGCCGCATCACCTGGATCGGCGGCGGCGAGGACGTCGACGCGCGGCCGCTGCGCATCCGGGGCTTCCAGGAGGCGCTCGCCGCCGCCGGGCTGCCGCCGGGCGACGTCGTCGCCGCGGGATGGGACATCAACGACGGCTTCACGGCGGCCCTACCGCTCTTCTCCGCGGCTCGGGAGCACCGGCCGGACGCGGTCTTCTGCGCCAATGACCGGGTAGCGGCCGGCGCGCTGCTCGCCGCCCGCACCGCCGGGCTCTCCGTCCCGGGCGACGTCTCGATCATGGGCTACGACGACCAGCGCCATCTGGCCGATGCGACCGTTCCCGGGCTGACCACCATGGCGCTGCCGCACGAGGAGATCGGCCGGGTCGCGGCCGACCGCGTGGTGGATCGCATCGAGGGCGGCGGCCCGAGCGTTCCCGCCGGCACGGCCCCGCAGGAGGTCCTCCTCCAGTGCCGGCTCGTGGTCCGCGGCACCACCGGCCCGCGACGCCCCGCCGCCTGACCCGGGCAGGCGGCGCTATTCCGGCGCCCCGGGTCCGGGGCGATGCACGACGTCCATGGGCTCGAGGGCCCAGCCCGCGGCGCGCACACCGTCGGGCAGACGCACCGCCAGCCGCTCCCCCGGCTCCGGGTAGAAGCGCTGCGTGTGCGAGGGGCCGCCGGATCGGAAGACCTCGACGATCGACCGGTCCGCATAGAGTCGCAGTCCCCCGCCGACGGGGATCCGGAGCACGCTGCGGCCGCCGTCGGAGCCCTCTGCCCCGGCGGAACCGGAGCACTCGCCGGCCTCCAGGAGGAGTTCGACGTCGGCGCTCGCGACGCCGTCGGGACCGGCCTCGTCGGGGCCGGCCTCGGCGGGCTCGACGACGATCTCGACCGGGTCCGGCAGGCCGTTTGCGGTCCCGGCCTCGAGATCCACGGCCTCGCCGCGCAGGCCCTCGAGCTCGGCGGCGGGCCGCGCGACCAGCGCATCGCCGACGAGACCGAGCTCGCGGGGCAGCGTCAGCAGGCCCGCCCAGCCGTCGGCGTCGGCGAACTCCTCGGCACGTCCCTCCCAGGACCACCCCCAGGCCAGCGTCCGGTCGTTCTCGGCGAGCACCTGCGGTGCATAGAAGTCCGGGCCGGTGTCCGCGCGGCCGCCGGTGCGGACGGCGAAGCGCAGCGACTCCGGCGCCTGGCCGGCGATCAGGTCCCCGGCCAGATAGGCCACGGAGTTCAGCTGGTGCGCGCCGTCCACCCAGCGCCAGAGCGAGAGGAGCAGGACCCACTCGTCGCCGGAGCGGAACAGCTGCGGGCACTCCCAGATGTCGGCCTCGGCCACGTCGGCTGCGGTCGCATCGCTCGAGTCGAGCAGCCGCCCGAGGTACTTCCAGTGGGCGAGGTCGGTCGCGTCGTAGAGGAGCACGGCCGGCTCGCCGCCGGGGCTGCCGGCACCCTGGAGGCCGTAGCGACGTCCTCCCCGGCTGAAGAGGAACGGGTCCCGGACATCGGTGAACCGCTCCCCCTCCGGCATCCGGGCGGCCGGCTCGGCCTCCTTCGCCCAGTCATCGAGCGCGATGTCGGCGCTGCGGGCGAGGAGGACCGTCGAGGGCCCTCCGCCCTCGCGGATGCCGGTGTAGACGAGGGTGGGCACGCCGGCGTCCACCGTCCCGATGCCGGACCAGCAGCCGAAGGCGTCGTCTCCCGCGGGAGTCGGCGCGATGGCGACGGGGTGCTCGCGCCAGGACAGCAGGTCCGGGGAGCTCAGGTGGGCCCAGGCGATGCTGCTGTGCCGCGCCGAGTCGGGGTTGTACTGGCAGAACACGTGGTAGCGGCCGTCGTGGTGGAGGATCCCGTTGGGGTCGTTGAGCCAGCCGGCCAGGGGTCTCGGATGGATGGCCGGCCGCTGCGCGGACGGCTCCGACCGGGGCATGCCGCCGGTGGTGGTCGTGGAGGTCGAGTCGGGGCTGTCGGACTGGACAGTCACGGGGGTCCTTTCGATGAGGTGGGGGCTACTTGCCGATGCCGGCGGTGAGTCCGGCGCGCAGGCTGCGCTGCCCGAAGAAGAAGACGATCAGGGCGGGGATCATCGAGAGGATGACGCCCGCGAGGACCACGGAGATGCTGCCGGTGCCCATGTTGCCCTGCAGGGACACCAGCCCCAGCGGGAGCGTGAAGTTCCCCTCGGAGATGGTGAGGATGAGCGGACGGAAGAACTCGTTCCAGTGGTAGTTGAACGCGAGGATTCCGACGATCGCCATGCCCGGCGTCGCGAGCGGCAGGTAGATGGAGCGGAAGATCCGCCACTGGCTGGCGCCGTCGATCTCGGCCGCCTCGGCCAGCTCCAGCGGGATCCCCATGAAGTACTGCCGCATGAGGAAGGTGCCGAAGGCCGTCGGGACCGCGGGGATGATCAGGGCCAGGAGCGTGTCCGCCAGGTCCATACCGCGGATGATCATGAAGACCGGGACGATCGTGACCTGCACGGGGATCATCATGGTGGCCAGGACGATCCCAAAGAGCGCCGTGCGGCCCTTGAACTTGATCCGGGCGAACGCGTAGCCGGCCATGGCGGCCGTGATCATCTGGCCCGCCGCGATCAGGCCGGTGGTCAGTGCGGAGTTCACGACCAGGCGGATCATGTCGATCTGCTCGAACACCCCGGCGTAGGAGGTGAAGTCCGGATCCCAGGGCAGGAACCGGGGCGGGAGGGAGAAGGATTCCGACGGCGGCCGCAGCGACGTGGACAGCGTCCACATGACCGGGCCGAGGGTCAGGACGGCGGCCACCAGCAGGACGGCCAGTCGCCCCAGGAGCGCCCAGTTCGTTCCGGGCCGCTTGCGCGCGGGCTTGGTCGCGGCGGGTGTTTCCAGGGTGTGTGTAGTCATCTCAGTCTCACTGGTAGAAAACGAATCGGCGGCTGAGCCGGAACTGCACGTAGGTGACCGCCATGATGAGGATCATCAGCAGCAGGCCGATCGCCGAGGCGCGGCCGAACTCGAGCTGCTGGAAGCCGGATTCGAAGATGACCATGACGGCCGTCCGGGTCGAGTCGCCGGGTCCGCCCCGGGTCAGCACGTACGGCTGGTCGAAGACCTGGAGCGCACTGATCACGGCCATGACGGAGGCGACCAGCGTGGTCGGGCTGAGCAGCGGCATAGTGACGTTGAAGAACTTCTTGATGCCCGAGGCGCCGTCGATCTCGGCCGCCTCGTAGATCTCCTGCGGGATCGAGCCGAGACCACCGACGAAGAGCAGGAAGGAGAAGCCGAAGTTCTGCCACACGTACACGACGATGACGACGGCGGCGGCGCCCGTCGGCGTCGTCAGCCACGGGACGGGGGCGATCCCGATCAGCCCGAGCAGCCAGTTGACGGCGCCGAACTGCTCGTTGAACAGGTAGCCCATGAAGATGGAGACCGACGCGGCCGAGAGGATCAGCGGGAAGAAGAACGTCGAGCGGAAGAAGACCCGCAGCCAGTTCGGCAGGCGCTCGGCGACCATGGCAGCCAGGACCAGGGCGATGCCCAGCTGCAGGGTGACCGCGATGATCACGAAGACGATGGTGTTCAGGAAGCTCACGCGCACCGTGGGGTTGGTGACGACGGACACGAAGTTCTCGAGACCCACGAACTCGGGCGCGGAGATGATGTCCCAGCGGAAGAACGCCAGGACCACGGAGCCGATGATCGGGACCACCGTGAAGACGCCCATGCCGATCACGATCGGCGCCAGGAGGACCCAGGCGAAGAGCTGCTTGCGCAGCGGACCGTTCGAGTCCTTCCGTGGCAGCGCCGTGCGCTGGAGGCGGGCCGGGGCTCCCGCGCTGGCATCGGTGGTGGTCGCGTTGCTCATTGCTCGCTCCTGAGAACTCGTTCCAGATCGCTCTGGAGGTTGGCCAGGGTGGCGCGGGTCTGCCGTGAGGAGCCGCTGACGGCGTTGGGCACGTGCTTCATCAGGGCCGTCTCCACGGCCGCCTGGGCCGGCGGGGCGGGGATGGGACCCGAGGTCGGGAACTGGTCCAGCGTGTCGTAGAACACCTGCCAGTGCTTGGGTCCCGTCTCCGAGTAGAACGCCGCATTCACCATGGACCGGCGGGTCGGGGTGGTGTTGGGGGTCGGGAACGCCAGCTCCATCGACTCGCGCCGGCTGCAGAACTTGACCCACTCCCAGGCGGCGTCCTTGTTCCTGGCGGTGCTCATGATGGCGTAGCCGGCCGCACCGAACTGGTGCCGCTGGGTCCGGTTGCGTGGGAAGAACTGGACGTCGAACCCGTCCGCGGTCATCCCGGCCTCGTTCAGGCCCTGGACCCAGTACCCGCCGGCCGGCGCCGCGCCGATGCGTCCGGTCGCGAACAGGCCGACGAGCGACTCGCCGCCGCCGCCCTCGGGACGGACGCCCAGTCCCTCGCCGACGAGCTCGCGGAGGAAGTCGAAGGTCTCGAAGACCCGTTCGTCGGTGGCGTTGGCGCCGTCCCAGATGTAGCCGCCGCCGCGCGTCGCGCGGGCCGGGTCGCCCGGGTAGAAGCGGTCCCAGAACCAGTCGCCGCCGGAGGCCTTCTCCTCCGTGAGGAACGACGTGTCGTTCGTGTACAGCCAGGGGACCACGCCGCCGAACAGCCGGTTGGTCCAGTAGTAGGGCGTGAAGCCCGAGGGCTGCGCGCTCTTCATCTGCCGCATGACCGAGGCGAAGTCGTCGTGGGTCCAGTCCGCCGCGGGCAGGGAGAGTCCCGCCTCCTCGAGGGTGCCCATGTTCAGGTACATGTTCGCCGCGTTCCAGTCCAGCGGCAGCTGGTAGAGGCTGCCCTGGTACATGAACGCCTCGAGCAGGCTCGGGTGGACGTCGTCGAAGTAGTCCTGCAGCTCGGCGGCGTCGCGCTGGATGTAGTCGTCGAGCGGTTCGGCGAGCTTGTCGGCGAACAGCTGGGCGCCCTCGGTCGCCACGTAGACGACGTCGGGCGGGTCGCCTGCGGCGACCATGGTCAGGATCTTCGCGAAGAAGTCCTTCCAGTCGGTGCCCTGGACGGGCTGGATCCGGACCTCGATGCCCGGGTGCTCGGCGCGGAACGCGTCGACCAGGGCCTGCCGGGCCTCGGCGTCGGCGCGCGTGCCGAGGATCGCGATGGTCATGGCGTCGCCCCCGCGGCCCGGGATGTCGGCGGCGGTCAGCCGCGGCCAGGAGCCGACGGCGAGCGCGCCGAGGCCGAGCCCGCCCAGCGCGAGGGCCCCGCGCCGGGTGATCGTGCTGGCGGTGGGACCGCCGATGTCTGGTTTCATGATGCCTTTCCTAACACGTGTCAGGTTCGGCGACAAAGGTAACCTCGGGCGCTGGCGAGTGTCAAGGATCACAGGTCAGACCGGGGCTGCTCCGAGCGCTCCGCGAGCTCTCGTTGCCGGCTGGAGACGACAGGAGCGGCCACCGTCGCCCCCTCGAGGGGAGGACGGTGGCCGCTCCGTGGAGGGCCCGCGGCGGACGGGCCGGCCGGATGGCGCTAGACGAGCAGCTGGCCGCCGGGGATCGAGTCCAGGAGGTTCGCCGTGTACTCCGACTCCGGGGCGGCGAAGATCCGGTCGGTGGTGCCCGACTCGATCAGCTGGCCGTTCTGCATGACGACGACGTTGTCCGCGATCTGGCGGACCACCGCGAGGTCATGCGTGATGAACAGGTACGTCAGGCCCAGCTGCTCCTGGAGCTCGTTGAGCAGGTTCAGCACCTGTGCCTGCACCAGCACGTCGAGCGCGGAGACCGCCTCGTCGCAGATGATGACCTCCGGTTCCAGCGCGAGCGCCCGGGCGATCGCGATGCGCTGCCGCTGCCCACCGGAGAGCTCGTTCGGGAACCGGTGCATGGTCGAGGCCGGCATGGAGACGTGCTCCAGCAGTTCCTTGACTTTCGCCTGACGCGACTTGGCGTCGCCGATCCCGTGGACCTTCAGCGGCTGCTCGATGGTGCGGAAGATGCTGTACATCGGGTCCAGGGAGCCGTAGGGATCCTGGAAGATCGGCTGGACCCGCCGGCGGAACCGGAACAGCTCCTTCTCGCTGAGCCGCCCCATGTCCTCGCCGTCGAAGCGGATCGTGCCGCTCGTCGGCTCGAGCAGGTTCAGCACCATCTTGGCCACCGTCGACTTGCCCGAGCCGGACTCGCCGACGATCGCCGTCGTCGTGCCGCGTTTGACCGCGAAGGAGAGGTCGTCCACCGCCGTGAACTCGACCCTCTTGAGACCCTTGTCCCGGATCTTGAACACCTTCGTGAGGTGCTCGACCTCGATCACGTTGTCTTTCTCCGCCACGGCCTCCGCAGTCTCCGCCGCCGCCAGCCGACGGGAGGACAGCGACGGCGCCGAGGCGATGAGCCGTTGCGTGTAGGGGTGCTGCGGGTTGCGCAGCAGCTCCAGCGCGGGACCCGATTCGACGACCTGGCCCTTGTACATCACCACGACCTTCTCGGCGCGCTCGGCGGCGAGTCCGAGGTCGTGCGTGATGAAGAGGACCGCGGTGCCCAGCTCGGTGGTCATCCCGTCGAGGTGGTCCAGGATCTGGCGCTGGACCGTGACGTCCAGCGCGGATGTCGGCTCGTCGGCGATGAGCAGGCGAGGCCGGCAGGCCAGTCCGATCGAGATCAGCGCGCGTTGGCGCATGCCGCCGGAGAACTCGTGCGGGTACTGCTTGGCGCGCCGCTCGGCGTCGGGCAGCCCCGCCTCGGTGAGGACCTGGGCGACCTTCCGGTCGATGTCCTTGCCTCCGAGCCCGTTGGCCCGCAGTGTCTCCTTGACCTGGAACCCGATCTTCCAGACCGGGTTCAGATTGGACATCGGGTCCTGGGGGACCATGCCGATCTGGTCGCCGCGGACGGCCTGGTACTCCTTCTCGGTGGCCTTGGCCAGGTCCTTGCCGTCGAACAGGATCTGCCCGGACGTGACCTTGCCGTTCTTGGCCAGCAGACCCATGGCGGCCAACGCCATGGTGGACTTGCCGGAGCCGGACTCGCCGACGATGGCCACGGTCTCGCCCGGCATCACGGTGAGGTTCGCGCCGCGGACGGCCTTGATCGGGCCGTTGGAGCCCTGGAACGTGATCTCCACGTCCCGCATGTCCAGCAGGGGCCGCTCCGCGGCGTCGGGAGTGGCCGGTGCGGTGTTGGTGAGTGTCTCCACGGTTACGCCTTCCGGGACTTGGGGTCCAGCGCATCACGCAGGGCGTCGCCGAGCATGATGAAGCTGAGCACCGTGATGGACAGGGCCAGCGCGGGCCAGAACAGGATGTGCGGGTCGTTGCGCACCGAGATCTGGGCCGAGGAGATGTCGTTGCCCCAGCTCACGACCGAGGCCGGCAGACCGATGCCCAGGAAGGACAGCGTCGCCTCGGCCACGATGTACGTGCCGAGCGAGATGGACGCGACGACGATGACCGGGGCCAGCGAGTTCGGCAGCACGTGGCGGACCAGCGCACCGAACTTCGACAGTCCCAGCGACCGCGCCGCCGTGACGTAGTCCGCGTTGCGGGCCTCGATGACAGCGCCGCGGGTGATGCGCGCGACCTGCGGCCAGCCGAAGATCACCAGCGTCATGACGACCGTCCAGACGCTGCGGCTCTCGCGGAACGCGGGCAGCTGCATGATGACGATCGCACCCAGGATGAGGGGCAGCGCGAAGAAGATGTCGCCGAGTCGGGCGAGCACCGCGTCGAGCCAGCCGCCGTAGTAGCCGGCCAGGGCGCCGGCGACGCCGCCGATCAGGACGACCCCGATGGTGGTGAAGAGACCGACGACGACGGACGACTGCGCCCCGTAGATGACGCGCGCGAAGATGTCGCAGCCCTGGTAGGTGAAGCCGAGGGGATGGCCCGGCTGCGGTCCCATGCGCGCGAACTCGAGCGGGCACGAACGGGGGTCCACACTGGTGAACCACTGCGGGAACGCGGCCACGAGGATCACGAGCAGGATCAGGGCGGCGGAGACGATGAAGAGCGGCTGTCGGCGCAGGTTCCGCCACGATTCCGCCCAGAAGCCGAGCGGCTCCGCGTCCTCGCGGATGGAGTCCACCGCCTGCAGCGGCGTCTCCTCCAGCGGGGCCACGAAGTGCTCGATGTGACGCTTGGAGGTCTTTCCGGTGCGCGCGGTCGACCGGGTCTTGGACGCCCCGGGCACGGGGGTGTGCTGGATATCAGGCATATCGGATCCTCGGGTCGAGCAATGCGTAGAGCAGGTCCACGAGCAGGTTGGCCAGGACGAAGACGAGCACCAGGACGCTCACGACGGCGACTACGGTGGGCGTCTCGCCCTTGAGGATGGCGTCGAAGAGGAGGCTGCCGACGCCGGGGATGTTGAAGACGCCCTCGGTGACGATCGCGCCGCCCATGAGCATGCCGAGGTCGGCGCCGAGGAACGTCACGACCGGGATGAGCGAGTTGCGCAGGATGTGGACGCCCACGACGCGGGAGCGGCTGAGCCCCTTGGCCGTAGCGGTGCGGACGAAGTCCGCATTCATGTTCTCGGCGACCGAGGTGCGGGTCAGGCGCAGCACGTAGGCGAACGAGACCAGTCCGAGGACGATTCCCGGCATGACCAGGTCGCTCCACGGTGCGCCGGAGCCTACGGTGGGCCGCGCCCAGCCGAGTTCGACTCCGAAGACGTACTGGAAGATGAAGCCCAGGACGAAGGTCGGGACGGCGATGACGACCAGCGACAGCACGAGGACGCTGGAGTCGAAGAAGCGACCGCGGCGCAGGCCGGCGATGAGCCCGAAGAGCACGCCGAAGACGGTCTCGAAGGCCAGGGCCAGGACGGCGAGGCGAGCCGTGACCGGGAAGGCGCGCGCCAGCTCGTCGGCAACCGGCTGACCCGAGAAGGAGACCCCCAGGTCGAGGGTCAGGAGGTTCTTGAGGTAGAGGCCGTACTGGATCCAGAACGGCTGGTCGAGGTTGTACTGGGCGCGGAGCGCGGCCTCGACGTTCGGGGACATGGGCTTGCCGCCCGAGAGTGCGGCGATCGGATCGCCCGGAGTCGCGAAGACCAGGAAGTACACCAGCAGCGTCGCCCCGAAGAAGACGGGAAGCATCTGCAGGAGTCTCCTGAGCATGTACATCAGCATATGAGTGGAGTCCTTTGTGAGGCGGGGTCACCCGGTGTGCCGGGCGACCCACTCAACGCGGGGCGAGGGCAGCGAGGTGGTTCCCTCGCTGCCCTCGCCTGCTGCGGGAGCCCTGTGGCCTCCCGCAGCCGTTGGTTACTTGCCGGTGATCTGGTGGTAGAGCGGCTTGCCGTCCCAGCCGAGGACGACGTTGTCGACGTTCTCGCTCCAGGCCGCCTGGGCCGCCTGGTACCAGAGCGGGACGACCGGGAGGTCCTGGAACAGGATCTCCTGCGCCTCGTTGAAGATCTTGGCACCCTCCTCGACGCTGCCGGCCTCGAGGCCCTCCTGCAGCTTGGCGTCGAACTCCGGGTTGGAGTAGCGGCCGTCGTTCGAGGACGCACCGGTGGCGTACAGCGGGCCGAGGAAGTTGTACAGCGACGGGTAGTCGCCCTTCCATCCCGCGCGGGAGATGCCCTCGAGGGCATCCTGGCCGACCTTGTCGCGCATCTCCTTGAACGTCGTGACTGCGTCCAGTTCAGCCTCGATGCCGAGGTTGCCGCTGAGCTGGTTCACGATGGCGGTGATGTACTCCTTGTTGCCGGCACCGTCGATGTTCGAGGTGTACTTCAGCACCTTGCCCTCGGGCCACGGGGAGATCTCGTTGGCCTGCTCCCACAGCTTCTTGGCTTCCTCCGGGTTGTACTCGAGAACCTCGGAGCCGGGGATCTCCGCGTTGTATCCCTCGATGACGGGCGCAGTGAACTCCGTCGCCACCTCCTTGGTGCCGAAGAAGATCTGGTCGATGATCTGCTGGCGGTCGATCGCCATGGAGATGGCCTTGCGGCGCAGCTGGCCGGCCTCGCCCTGGAACTCCTCCAGGTAGGACGGGATCACCATGGTCGCGTTGCCGGCGTAGGCGCGGCTGGTGTTGCGCTCCGGGAAATCGTCCTGGTAGTTCTGCAGCGCGTTCGGCGGCATCTCGCCGAGGACGTCCAGATTGCCCGACTGCAGGTCGGCGTAGGCGGACTCGAAGCTGTCGTAGATCTTGAACGTGATGCCGCCATTGGCCGGCTCGCGCGGTCCCTCGTAGTCCTCGTTGGGGACCAGCTCGATCTGCACGTTGTGCTGCCAGCCGTTCTCGGCCAGCGTGTACGGACCGTTGGTCACGGGGGCCTCGCCGAAGGCCTGCATGTCCTCGAAGGCGACGGTCGGCAGAGGCATGTAGGCGGAGTAGCCCAGACGCATCGGGAAGTCCGACTCCGGACCCTGCAGCTCCACGGTGAACGTGTGGTCGTCGACGACGGTCAGACCGGAGAGGGTGTCGGCGCCGTTGGCGTCCGACTCCTCGTAGCCCTTGATCGTCTCGAAGAAGTACTGGCTCTTCTGGGCGTTGTCCGAGTCGGCGCCGTAGTTCCAGGCGTCCACGAACGACTGCGCCGTCACCTCTTCACCGTTGCTGAAGGTGGTGCCCGGCTTGATCTTGACCGTCCAGGTGATGTTGTCCTCGGACACCACCGACTCGGCCAGCTCCGGCTGGAGGCTGCCGTCCTCGGCGTACGAGTACAGACCCGTGTAGAGCAGGTCGACGACGCGGCCGCCGCCGATCTCGTTGGTGTTGGTCGGGATCAGGCCGTTCTGGGGCTCGATGTTGTGGGCGGTGACGACGTAGTCGCCGTCCGCCGCCGCAGCCGTGTCACTGTCGCCGCCGCCGCAGGCCGTCAGGCCCATGGCGAGGGCAGCCGTCACGGCCACGCCTTGAAGCAAGCGCTTCATACGCATACGAAAAATCTCCTTGTTGTGGATGAGGCTGCAGCCCGCCGGTGAGCGAGGTCATGCCGCCTTGAGTCCGACCTCACGGTCGCGCCTCAGGGAGCCTACCGCCTCGGCGCATAGCACGAGCGCCAGATCGGGGGCATAGGAAGATAATTTATGAACTTGAAACAAATGATGCAAATCACACGAGGGTGATGAGCATCCCGGGGTCAGTCATGATCGAGCCCACATCCGCCAGGAATCGCGAGGCCTGCGAGCCGTCCGCCAGGCGGTGATCGAAGCTCAGGCTCAGCGTCGCGACGTGGCGCAGCTCGATCCCGCCACGGTGCTCCCAGGGCTGGCGCCGCACCTGTCCGATGGCCAGGATGCCGGCCTCGGGCGGATTGATGATCGGCGTTCCCGCGTCGATGCCGAAGACGCCGATGTTGGTGATGGAGAACGTCCCCCCGCTCAGGTCCGACGGCGTTGCCCTCCCCTCGCGTGCGGCTCCCGTGAGGCGCCCCAGCTCGGCGGCGAGCCCATGCAGGTCCAGCGCCTCGGCGTGCTTGACGTTCGGTACCACGAGCCCCCGCTCGGTCGCCGCGGCGAACCCGAGGTTGACGTGGGAGTAGCGGACGATCTCCCCCGCGTCGGCGTCCCAGCGCGAGTTCAGCTCCGGCGAGCGCCGCAGGGCGAGGCAGACGGCCTTGGCCACCAGGGTGAAGGGCGTCAGTTTCACGTCCGCGAAGTCCTTGCGCGCCCGGAGCCGCTCGAGCAGCTCGACGCTCTCGGTGACGTCCAGCGTCAGGAACTCCGTGGCGTGGGGCGCGGTGAAGGCGCTGCGCACCATCGCGTCGGCCATGAGTCGCTGCACACCGCTGACGCGGATGCGCTCCTCCCCCTCCGCCGCGGGCCCGGCCGGCGCAGTGTCCGGCCGGGCCGGGGCGGTCGGCCCGTCACCGGTGCGGTCGGGGGAATCGTCGGCGGCACTCTCGACGTCGTGCCGCGTGATGAGGCCCTGCGGGCCCGTCCCGGCCAGCGACTCGAGGTCGATGCCCAGGTCGCGGGCCAGCTTGCGCACGGGCGGGGTGGACCGCGGCCGCTCCTTGACCGCCACGGGGGACGATGACGCCGCGTCGCCGGCGTCGACCGCGCCGGCGCCTGCCACCGAGGCCCTGCGCCGGCGGGCCGGACGGCCGCTCTCCACGGTGGCGCCGTAGCCCACCAGATTCGGCTCGCGCTTCGGCGCCGCCGGAGTTTCCTCGGCCCCGGGGCCGGCGCCCTCCGCCCCGGCGTCGGGCGCGTCCGGCGACGCCGCGTCACCGGTCTCGAAGGCGATCACGGGCTTGCCCACCTCCACCACGGTGCCCGGCGCGGCGTAGATCTGTTTCACGACGCCGTCGTACGGGGAGGGCAGCTCGACGACGGCCTTGGCGGTCTCGACGTCGGCGATGACCTGGTTGAGCCGGACGCGATCGCCCTCGGCGACCTTCCAGGCGACGATCTCGGACTCGGTCAGTCCCTCGCCGAGGTCCGGGAGGTTGAAGATCCTGAGCATCAGGCGCCGCCTTCCACGAGTCCGGTGAGTGAGTTCGGCCGGTCCATGGCCCGGTCCACGCCGTCGAGTATCCGGTCGAGATCCGGCAGGTGGTGGTGCTCCAGCTTGGACGGCGGATACGGGATGTCGAGCCCGGTCACCCGGACCGGCGCGTGCTCCAAGTAGTAGAAGCACCGCTCGGCGATGCTGGCGGCGATCTCCGCGCCGAGCCCGGCGAACTGGCCGGCCTCGTGCGTGATGACCACCCGTCCGGTCTTGCGGACGGACGCCTCGACGGGGGCGAAATCGATGGGCGAGAGCGAGCGGAGGTCCACGACCTCGACCGAGACGTCCTCGTCCGCGGCCGCCCGGGCGGCGTCGAGCGCGGTCTTCACGAGCGGCCCGTAGGCGATGAGCGTGACATCCGAGCCCTCGGCGGCCACCCGGGCCGTGCCGAGCGGCACCGCGGACAGGTCGGCGTCGAGGTCCACCTCCGCCTTCTCGTGATAGCGGCGCTTGGGCTCGAAGTAGACCACCGGGTCGTCGCTCGCGATCGCCTGACGGATCATCGTGAAGGCGTCCTGCGGGTTGGACGGGGAGACCACGCGCAGGCCCGCCGTGTGGGCGAAATACGCCTCGGGCGACTCCGAGTGGTGCTCGGGCGAGCCGATGCCGCCGCCGAACGGGATGCGGATCGTGATCGGCATCTTCAGCCGCCCGCGCGTCCGGTAGCGGAGCTTGGCGACCTGGCTGACGATCTGGTCGAAGGCCGGGTAGACGAAGCCGTCGAACTGGATCTCGATGACCGGACGGAAGCCCCGGTACGCCAGGCCCACGGCGGTGCCGACGATGCCGGACTCGGCCAGGGGCGAGTCCAGGACCCGCTCGGGTCCGAACTCCGCCTGGAGCCCGTCGGTGATGCGGAAGACGCCGCCGAGCCGGCCGACGTCCTCGCCCATGACGAGGACCTTCGGGTCGTCCGCGAGGGCTCGCCGGAGACCGGCATTGATGGCCTTGCCGAAAGTCAGCGTCCGGGTGCCGAGCGCTTCCTCGCGCTGGGCCGTGCCCGTCTCGGCTCCGGTGCTCATCGGTCCCCCTCCCCTGCGTCGGGCCCGTCCCCGGACCCGTCCCCGGGCCCGTCCCCGGCCTCGCCCAGCGAGGCGAGGTAGCGCCGGTAGTGCTCCTCCTGCCGGGCGAGCCACGTGTGCTCCTCGGCGTAGACCTCTCCGAAGACCTGGTCCACGCCGGGGTCCGTCTTCTCGATGAGGCCGCGGCGCAGCGCCTGCGCGACGTCGTCGGCGCGGTGCTCGGCCGCCTCGCGGAAGCCGTCGACCGCCATGCCCCGGGTGGCGAGGTACCGCTCGACGCGGACGAGCGGGTCCTTCGCCGCCCAGGCCTCCAGTTCGTCGGGGTCCCGGTAGCGGGTGGGGTCGTCGGCCGTCGTGTGCGGGCCCATCCGGTAGGTGACCGCCTCGATGAAGGTGGGGCCCCCGCCGGCGCGTGCCCGCTCGAGGGCGATCCGGGTGGCCGCCAGCGACGCGAGGACGTCGTTGCCGTCGATGCGCAGGGCCGGGATGCCGAAGCCGGAGGCCCGTTGGGCGATCGGCACGCGGGTCTGGAGGTCCACGGGCTCGGAGATCGCCCAGTGGTTGTTCTGGCAGAAGAAGACTGCAGGGGCCCGGTAGCTGGCGGCGAACGCCAGGGCCTCGTTCACGTCTCCCTGCGTGACGGCCCCGTCGCCGAAGTAGGCGACCGAGGCCTGGTCGCCGCCGTCGAGCTTCACGCCCATGGCGTAGCCGACGGCGTGGAGGGTCTGGGCTCCGATGATGATCTGCGGGGTGGCCATGTTGATGGCGAAGGGGTCCCAGCCGCTGGAGGCGTTGCCGCGCCAGACGGTCAGGAGGTCGTCCAGATCGGCTCCCCGGCAGTAGGCGACGCCGTTCTCCCGGTAGGAGGAGAACACGAAGTCGTCGGGGCGGAGGGCCCGGGCCGATCCGATCTGGGCCGCCTCCTGTCCCAGGAGCGGCGGCCAGAGGGCCAGCTCGCCCTGGCGCTGGAGGGCCGTGGCCTCGGCGTCGATGCGCCGGGCGACCACCATGTCGGTGTAGAGCTCGGCGAGGGCGTCGTCGTTGACGTCCGTGAGCACGGCGTCGAAGTCGGGGTGGTGGTGGCGAGTGCCGTCCGGGGCCACCAGTTGGATGGGGTCTGCGGCCTCCGTGGCCGCGACCGATAGCACGTCTCGGGACATGATGTCTCCCTCTTCTCACTGTCCGTCTCGCGCTCCGGCTTGTGGCCGGTCGACGTGAACGGACGATGCGATGGTCACCGCATCTACCTGTGACGATACTCACAGTGCGAGCGAGGGGCAACGCGAGGGTAGCCGGCCGTCGGGAGGACGGCTCCCGGAGGCATCGGAGCGCGGACGACGACGCCGCAGGGGCCCCGCGCGGCACTGCCGCCCGGGACCCCTGCCGGTCCGTCCCCGCCTGGTGGCGGCGCCTAGTGGCTGGTCGCCTTCTCGGCGCCGACCCCGGTGAGCGAGCGGACCTCCATCTCCGCCTGGACCCTGGTGTCCTCGCGCCCCTTGTCCAGCACCGTCCCGAGCCAGCCGAGGAGGAAGGCCAGCGGGATGGAGACGAGACCCGGGTTGGAGAGCGGGAACCAGGCGAAGTCCGCGGTCGGGATCATCGACGTCTCGGAGCCGGACATCACCGGGGAGAACACGATGAGCAGCATCGCCGCGCCGAGGCCGCCGTACATGGACCAGACCGCCCCCTGGGTGGTGAATCGCTTCCAGAAGAGCGAGTAGAGGATGGTCGGCAGGTTGGCCGAGGCCGCCACGGCGAACGCCAGCGCCACCAGGAAGGCGACGTTCTGGCCCTGGGCGCCGATGCCGCCGAGGATCGCCAGGACCCCGATGACCACCACGGTCCGGCGGGCCACCTTGACCTCCATCTCCGGCGTGGTCTTCCCCTTGGCGATCACGTTGGCGTAGATGTCGTGGGAGAAGGAGGCCGCCGCGGTGATGGTCAGGCCGGCGACCACCGCGAGGATGGTCGCGAAGGCCACCGCGGAGATCACGCCGAGCAGCAGGGAGCCGCCCAGCTCGAACGCCAGCAGCGGTGCCGCGGAGTTGACCCCGCCGGGGGCGCTCGCGATCCGCTCCGGGCCGATCAGGGCGCCGGCGCCGTAGCCCAGGACCAGGGTGAAGAGGTAGAACGCGCCGATCAGCCAGATCGCCCAGACCACCGAGCGGCGGGCCTCCTTGGCGGTCGGGACCGTGTAGAAGCGCATCAGCACGTGCGGGAGTCCGGCGGTGCCGAGGACGAGCGCGAGTGCCAGCGAGATGAAGTCCAGCTTGCTGGTCTCGGACACGCCGTACTTCATGCCGGGGTTCAGGAGGGCCTCGTTGCCGCCTGCGGTGGCCACGGCGTCGCCCATCAGCTCGGAGAGGTTGAAGCCGTAGAGGGCGAGGACCCAGATGGTCATGATGAACGCGCCGGCGATGAGCAGGCAGGCCTTGATGATCTGGACCCAGGTGGTGCCCTTCATGCCGCCGACCAGCACGTAGAGGATCATCAGGGCGCCGACGACGACGATGACCAGCGACTGGCCCATCTTGTCGCTGATGCCGAGCAGCAGGGACACGAGCGCGCCCGCGCCGGCCATCTGGGCCAGCAGGTAGAAGAGGCAGACGGCCAGCGTGGTGATGGCCGCGGCGATGCGGACCGGGCGCTGCCGGAGGCGGAAGGAGAGCACGTCGGCCATCGTGAACTTGCCCGTGTTGCGCAGCAGCTCGGCGACGAGGAGCAGGGCCACGAGCCAGGCCACGAGGAAGCCGATCGAGTACAGGAAACCGTCGTAGCCGTTCACGGCGATGGCGCCGACGATCCCGAGGAACGATGCGGCCGAGAGGTAGTCGCCGGCGATGGCCGTGCCGTTCTGGCCCCCGGTGAAGGAGCGTCCGCCCGCGTAGTAGTCGGCGGCGGTCTTGTTGTTCTTGCTGGCGCGGAGCACGACGACGAGCGTCACGGCGACGAAGAGCCCGAAGATCAGGATGTTGACCCACGGGTTGCCGACCGTGGTGGTCTCCGCGGCCACGGCCAGCGGCTGGGTTGCGAGCGGGTTCACTGGGCTGCTCCTCGGATCTCTGCTTCGAGCTCGTCACGGATGGCCTCGGCCTGCGGGTCCAGCTTCTTGTTGGCGAAGGACACGTAGGCGGCGGTGATGACGAAGGTGGACACGAACTGCAGCAGCCCCATGAGGATGCCGACGTTGATGTTCCCGGCGATCTTGATCGACATGAACTCCGGGGCGTACGCCGCCAGCAGCACGTACAGGAAGTACCAGACGATGAAGAAGACGGCCATCGGGAAGACGAAGCTGCGGTGCGTGCGGCGGAGCTTGCCGAAGCGCTCCGTGCCCTGGATGTCGCGGAAGTCGACGTCGGCGGCGCCGACGTCCTCTCCCGCTGCGGGTTGGTGGCCCATGGGTTCCTCCTGGATGTTGTCCTTCAGCCGCGCGGTGGTGCGATGTCGCCCGACGGCGCGGCGCGTGTGTGACCGTGATCACTCTGACCCGCGCCCGGGCCGCCTGTGAACCGGCTCACGCGCGCCCGGTGCTCAGCGGCGCGATCCCTGCGACGAACGGTCGTCCGCCACCGCCCGCCGTGCCGTGCCCGCCGGCCGCGGCCGCCATGACTCCGCCGCCCGCTACGCTGAGTACATGCTGAGCCCGGCCGCCGAGACCACGTTGATCGCCGGCATCGTCGTGGTCGCCGTCGCGGCGGTCGTCTTCGTCGGCTACAAGCTGTTCACCGCGTCCCGGGACCTGGGCACCGACGCGGACCGGGCGACCTACCAGACCCTGCACACCGTCTCCCTCGCGGCCCCGCACTTCGCCCGCGGCCTGACGGCCGACGGTGCGGCACAGGCCGCGCGCCACCTGCGCGGCCTGCTCGGCTGCCAGGGCCTGGCGCTGACGGATGCGACGGCGGTCCTCGCCGAGGACGGCACGCTCCCCGACGCGGACGTGCTCGCCCTCGCGCGGCAGGCGATGTCGCTCGGCCGCACCCAGGTGGTCCACCTCGACGGCTGGGACGCGGTCTGCGCCCCCGTGACGGTCCAGTCCCGGGTGGCCGGAACCGTCGTCGCGGTCGCCGCCAAGGCGGACTCCGGGCTCGTGCGCGCCGGCACCGAGGTGGCCGCCTGGGTCGCCGCCCAGGTGGCGCTGGCCGAGCTCGACGAGTCGCGGGCGCGCCTGGCTGAGGCCGAGGTCAAGGCCCTGCGCGCGCAGATCAGCCCGCACTTCATCTACAACTCGCTGGGGGCCATCGCCTCGTTCATCAACACGGATCCGCAGCGGGCCCGGCAGCTGGTGGTCGAGTTCGCCGACTTCACGCGCTACACGTTCCGCCGGCACGGAGACTTCACGACGCTCTCCGAGGAGCTGCAGGCCATCGACCGCTACCTGCTGCTGGAGAAGGCCCGCTTCGGCGAGCGGATCGGCGTCCGGCTGGAGATCGCTCCCGAGGTGCTCACCACCGTCATCCCGTTCCTGAGCCTCCAGCCGCTCGTGGAGAACGCCGTGCGCCACGGCCTGGAGGGCGAGCCGGAGGGCGGGCTGATCACGATCACGGCGCGCGACGCGGGGCAGCACGCCGTGATCACCGTGGAGGACGACGGCGCCGGCATGGAGCCCGAGGCCCTGCGCGGCGTCCTGGCCGGGACCGCGGACGGCGTCCACGTCGGCCTGCGCAACGTCGATATCCGGATGCGGCAGCTCTACGGGCCGGACCACGGGCTCGTGGTCGAGACGGCCCCGGGAGCCGGCACGCTGATCACGGTGCGGGTCCCGAAATTCCAGCCTCCTAGACTTGACCCATGATCAACGTAGTGGTCGCCGACGACGAGCTCCCCGCCGTCGAGGAGCTGGCGTACCTGCTGGCGCGGGACCCGCGGGTGGGCACGGTCCACCGGGCGCTCTCGGGCGCGCAGGCCCTGCGGGCCCTCCAGGAGCACGACGTCGACGCGCTCTTCCTCGACATCCACATGCCCGCGCTCTCGGGCCTGGACATCGCGCGGGCCATCGCCGGGCAGGAGCGGCCGCCCGCCGTCGTCTTCGTCACCGCCGACGAGGCGCAGGCGCTCGAGGCCTTCGAACTCGCGGCGGTGGACTACGTCCTGAAGCCCATCCGCCCGGAGCGGCTGGCCGAGTCCGTGCGCAGGGTCTGCGACATCGTCGAGGGCTCCGCCGCGGAGTCCGAGCTGGTGACGGTGGACCAGGGCGGCGTCACCCGGATGATCCGCCGGGCCGACATCACGCACGTGCAGGCGCACGGCGACTACGCCCGGCTGCACACGGCCGAGGGCAGCTACCTCATCCGCATCCCCCTCAGCGACCTGGAGCAGCAGTGGGCCCAGTCGTTCGTGCGGATCCACCGCAGCTACCTGGTGGCGATGGACCACATCGAGCGCGTCAGACTGCAGGCCGGCCGCGCGACCGTGGCGACCGGCGGGACCGAGCTGCCCGTCAGCCGGCGCGCCCTGCCCTACCTGCGCGAGCGGCTCCGCTCCCACCGGGTGCGCCCGTCGTGAGCCAGGACGCTCCCCGGCACGAGCCGCCGGCCCGGGTCCGGGTCACGGCCCCGCACGACTCCCCGCCGCTCCCCGGGCCGCCCCTGCAGGCCGGGACCCCGGAGGACTTCTACCTGCGCTCCCTGATCCGCTCCCAGCTGCGCCTCTCGCTCTCCGTCGCGGTCGGCTTCACGGTCCTGCTGGTGGTCATCGCGGTCCTGGTCGCGTTCTGGCCGCAGATCCACGAGGTCCGCGTGGGCACGGTGCCGGTGTCCTGGCTGCTCCTGGGCGTGGGGATCTACCCGATCGTCCTGGCGGCCGGGGCGCTCTACAACCGGGCCTGCGCGCGCAACGAGCGCCGCTACCGCGACCTGACCTCCCGGCCATGAGCGCCTCCGCCCTGGTCCAGGCCGCGCTCGGCGGCGCGGCGCCGCAGGCCGCCGTCCCGGAGGCAGCGGGCGCCGTCGCCGACGCCGACGCGGCCGTCGCGCTGGCCGCCGTCGTCCTGGTCACGGCGGC
Organism: Zhihengliuella alba; assembly: GCF_039538765.1. Lineage (NCBI taxonomy): Bacteria > Bacillati > Actinomycetota > Actinomycetes > Micrococcales > Micrococcaceae > Zhihengliuella > Zhihengliuella alba. The sequence goes on from NZ_BAABCJ010000002.1 coordinate 141,414, forward strand.
GACCGTCCTGATCGCCGTCCACGGGCTCCGGCTCTCCCGCACCACCAGCGACTTCTACGTGGCGTCCCGGACGGTGAAGCCGTGGTGGAACGCATCGGCGATCGGCGGAGAGTACCTCTCGGCGGCGAGCTTCCTCGGTGTGGCCGGCCTGATCGTGGTCTCCGGCGAGGAGGGGCTCTGGTTTCCGATCGGCTACACGGCCGGGTACCTGATGCTCCTGCTCTTCGTCGCCGCTCCCCTGCGCCGCTCCGGCGCGTACACGCTGCCGGACTTCGCGCAGATGCGCCTCGGCGGCAGGCTGCCGCGGCTCGTGACCAGCGCCCTGGTGGTCGTCGTGGGCTGGCTCTACATCGTGCCCCAGCTGCACGGGGCGGCGCTGACGCTCGCGATCACGACGACGCTGCCGCGCTGGGTGGGCCCCGTCGCCGTCATCGGGATCGTGTGCCTCACCGTGCTGGCCGGCGGCATGCGCTCGATCACGTTCGTCCAGGCGTTCCAGTACTGGCTGAAACTCGCTGCCCTCGCGGTGCCGACGATCTTCCTGCTGCTGCACCTCGGGGCCACCGGCGAGTCGGTCACGGCCGGCGGGGCCGCGTTCGACCCGCTGCCTGCGGAGGCGACGGGCGCGTCGCCCCTCGGGGTCCCGTCCGGCGATCTGACCTTCTACCAGACCGTGTCGCTGATCCTGGCGCTGCTCTTCGGGACGCTGGGCCTGCCGCACGTGCTCGTCCGCTTCTACACGAACCCGGACGGCCCCAGCGCGCGGCGGACGACCACGATCGTGCTCGGGCTGCTGGCCCTGTTCTACCTGTTCCCGACCGCTCTCGGCGTGATCGGTCGCGCGCACCTGCCGGGCCTCGCCGGGAGCGAGCACGCGGACGCGACCGTTCTGCTGCTGCCCGGGGCGCTGGTCGGCGGAGTCGCCGGCGACCTGCTCACGGCCCTGGTGGCGGGCGGTGCCTTCGCCGCGTTCCTCTCGACGTCGTCGGGGCTGGTGGTCTCCCTGGCCGGGGTGATGAGCCAGGACCTCTTCCGCGGCACGGTGCGCGGCTTCCGGATCGCCACCGCCCTGGCGTGCGCGGTGCCGCTCGGCGTCGCTCTCCTGACGGGCACGGGGGGCCTCGCCGGGGCCATCGGCGCCGTGTTCGCGTTCACGGCGTCGACCATCTGCCCCCTGCTGCTGCTGGGCATCTGGTGGCGCGGGCTGACGGCCCGCGGCGCGGTCGCGGGCATGCTCTCCGGCGCGGTGTCCTGCGGCGGAGCGCTCCTGGCGGCGCAGCTCGTGCCCGCCGACTCCAGCGTGGCGGGCATCGCCGTCGTGCGGGTCCTCGAGCAGCCGGCGGCGATCACGGTGCCGCTGGCGTTCCTGGTGACGGTGCTGGTCTCGCGGGCCGCGGGCGCCCCGGTGGGGCGGCGCACCGGCCAGGTCATGGCGTGCCTGCACGCGCCGGAGGACGCGGACGGGCTCGCCGGGGTGCCGGAGGAGATCAGTCGATGGAGGCCATGAGCTCGACCACGCGGTCGAGGAAGGCGTCCACCTGGCTCTCCTCGTAGCCCTCCTGGCCGCGGGCCTGGCGGAACGTGGCGCGCCGGATGGTGTCCACGCTCATCGGGACGTCCCGCTCGAAGTACTCGAGCAGCTTGTCGCAGAGCCCGTCGACGTCCTCCACGTTGTAGCTCGGGGCGTTGCGGCGGCTCGGGCGGCGGAAGCGCTCCCCGGGCTCGCGGTGCAGGCGTCCGCGGAGAATCGTCGAGAGCCGGCCGACCTGCTGGAGCCAGGCCTCCTCGCCCTCGGCCTCGATGAGCGCCTCCCGCTCGCGCTTGGCGAAGACGTCCTCGAGCCGGTCCAGCGCGGCGTCCACCGGGCGGGCCTCGTAGCCGCCCTTCTCCGGGTCGAACGAGACCCGGCGCACCAGGTGGCTGGTCACGATCTCGTCGTCGGAGCCGGTCCCGTTGAAGGTGGCACGGGCGCGGGCGAGGAACTCGTCGACCTGCTCGATGCTGTATCCGTACTCCGTGGGTTCCACCGTGCTGAACGGTAGTCCGGGCTGACGCGTCTCTGACTGGCTCACGAATAGTCCTCTAGCTCCGGCGGTGCCGGGTCCACTGGTTGAAGGTTGGTCGTTGGGGTGCCGGAAGAGTCCCGGAACCTTCCTGAATATAGTACCGATCCGTGCCGGCGCCGGGCCGGACGGCCGCTAGGCGCCCAGCGGGCCGAGGAGCACGGCCATGATGTAGGCGGCCGGCGCGGCGAACACGATCGAGTCGAGCCGGTCCATGACGCCGCCGTGGCCGGGGAGGAGGTTGCTCATGTCCTTGATCTGCAGCTCGCGCTTGACCATCGACTCGGAGAGGTCGCCGGCGGTCGCGGCGGCGACCGTGGCGACGGCGAGCGGGATGCCCATCCACCACTGCAGGTCCAGGAGCAGCACCGCCGCGGCGATCGCGACCGCCGAGGCGCCGACCACCGAGCCGGCGAACCCCTCCCAGGACTTCTTGGGGCTGATCTTCGGCGCCATGGGGTGCTTGCCGAGGAAGACGCCGACCAGGTAGCCGAAGGTGTCGTTAGCGACCGTCAGCAGCAGCATGGTGGCCACCATGAATGGGCCGTTCTCCAGTCCGAAGAGCAGCACCGCGAAGCTCATCAGCAGCGGCACCCAGAGCAGGATGCCCACCGAGGACATGATCGTGCGCGCGAGGTCCCGCCCGCCGTCGATCAGCGTCCAGAGGGCGGCCAGCAGCAGCGAGGCCGTCAGCGCGAACCCGAGGGCCTCGGGCCCGCCGTAGTACGCCGCGAAGGGCATCGCGACCGCGCCGACCGCGAGGGGCACGAGCGGGACGTCGACGTCCGCGACCCCGAAGGCGCGCGCCACCTCCCAGCAGCCGATGCCGCCGAAGACCGCAACGGTGATGACGAACGCGAGGGGGAACAGCAGCAGCCCAAGCAGAACCACCGCCAGCAGGACCAGTCCGACGGCGATCGCCGCCGGGAGGTCCCGTCCTGCCCGGGAGGGTTTCGCTTGGGCCGCGCGCCGTGCGCGCCTGGTTGCCGGCTCCGCAGGCGTCGTCATCAGACGTCCAGCAGCTCGGTTTCCTTGCGCTTGAGCAGATCGTCGATGAGCTCGACGTGCTTCTTGGTCAGCGCATCGAGCTCCTTCTCGCCGCGGGCGCCGTCGTCCTCGCCGACCTCGCCGTCCTTGACGAGCTTGTCGATGGCGTCCTTGGTCTTGCGGCGGTGGTTGCGCAGGGCGACCTTGGCGTCCTCGCCCTTGCCGCGGACCACCTTCACGTACTCCTTGCGGCGCTCCATGGTGAGCTCGGGCAGGACCACGCGGATCGACTTGCCGTCGTTGGACGGGTTCGCGCCGATCTCGGAGTCGGAGAGCGCCTTCTCGATCTCGCGCAGCGCGGAGACGTCATAGGGCGTGATCAGGATGGTGCGCGCGTCGGTGACCTGGAAGGACGCGAGCTGCTGCAGCGGCGTCATGGAGCCGTAGTAGTCGACCATGACCTTCGCGTAGAGTCCGGGGTTGGCCCGGCCGGTGCGGATGGTGGCGAAGTCCTCCTTGGCGGCCTCCACCGTCCGATCCATCTTCTCGCCGGCGTCGTTGAGCGCTTCGTCGATCACGTCGTTACTCCTTCTGCTCGCGTGCCCGCAGGGCACGGAAATGTGCGGGTGAACCCGCTTGTCATCCTATGCCAGAACGCCCTAGACGGTGACGCGCGTGCCCAGCGGTTCGCCGAGAATGGCCCGCGTGACATTGCCTTCGCCCTCCATGCCGAAGACGCGCATCTCGAGCCCGTTGTCCTTGCACATCGTCATGGCGGTCTGGTCCATCACCCGGATGTTGTTCAGCAGCGCCTCGTCGTACGTGAGGGTCTCGTACATGACGGCGTCCGGGTCCTTCTTCGGGTCGGCGCTGTAGACGCCGTCGACCCCGCTCTTGGCCATGAGGACCTCGTCGGCGCGGACCTCGAGGGCGCGCTGGGCGGCGACCGTGTCGGTCGAGAAGTAGGGCAGACCGGCGCCGGCGCCGAAGATGACCACGCGGTCCTTCTCCATGTGCCGGATGGCGCGGCGGGGGATGTAGGCCTCGGCGACCTGGGCCATCGAGATCGCGGACTGCACGCGCGTCTCGACGCCGGCCTGCTCGAGGAAGTCCTGGAGGGCCAGGCAGTTCATGACGGTGCCGAGCATGCCCATGTAGTCGGCGCGCGAGCGGTCCATCCCGGACTGGGAGAGCTCGGCGCCCCGGAAGAAGTTGCCGCCCCCGACCACGATCGCGGTCTCGACCTTGCCGACTGTGGCGGCGATCTGCTCGGCCATGGCCTGCACCGTCACGGGGTCGACGCCGAGCTTGCCGCCGCCGAAGACCTCCCCGGAGAGCTTCAACAGGACGCGGCGGCGCCTGCCGCCCGACGTCCCGGCCTCGTTCGCGTCCTGGTTCTGCTCGAAGCTGTCCATCTGGCCCTCCTTCGTGCGCCGCCGGATCGGGGCGCCGCGCCGTCGTCTTCTGATTTCAGTCTATGGCCCCTGGGGGCGGCACCCGGCGAGCGGGTGCGGGCAGGGAAAGGGGGTGACCACCTGTGGTGGCCACCCCCTGACGCCTGGTCGCGGGCGGTATGCCGCCGCGCGGGATCAGGCTCCGACGCGGAAGCGCGCGAAGGCCGTGGCGTTGACGCCGGCCTCCTCGAGCACCTTGCCGACCGACTTCTTGGCGTCCTTGGCGAAGGACTGGTCGAGCAGGGCGACCTCCTTGAAGTAGCCCGTCAGACGGCCTTCGACGATCTTGGTCAGCGCGGCCTCGGGCTTGCCCTCCGCGCGGGCGGTCTCGTCGGCGACGCGGCGCTCGTTCTCGACCGTCTCGGCCGGGACCTCGTCGCGGCTCAGGTAGGTCGGGGCCATGGCGGCGGTGTGCACGGCGACGTCGTGCGCCACGGTCGTGGCGGCCTCGCCGGAGCCGTCGACCGCCAGCAGAACGCCGACCTGGGCCGGGAGGTCCTTGGAGGTCTTGTGCAGGTAGGCGTCCACCGTGGCGCCCTCGATGCGCGCGACGCGGCGGACGACGACCTTCTCGCCCAGCGTTGCGGCTTCCTCGGTGACGTAGTCGGCGAGGGACTTGCCCTCGACGTCGGTGGCCAGCAGGCTCTCGGCGTCGGCTGCGCCGGAGGCGACGGCCGTCTCGAGGACCTTGTCGGCCAGCGCGATGAACTTGTCGGACTTGGCGACGAAGTCGGTCTCGCAGTTGATCTCGACCATGACGCCGACGGTGCCGTCGACGACCTTCGCGGCGACCAGGCCCTCGGCGGCCGAGCGGCCCTCGCGCTTGGTGGCGCCCTTCAGGCCCTTGACGCGGATGATCTCCATCGCCTTGTCGGCATCCCCGTTGGCCTCGTCCAGAGCCTTCTTGACGTCCATCATGCCGGCGCCCGTGCGCTCGCGCAGGGCCTTGATGTCAGCGGCGGTGTAGTTTGCCATGTGCAACCCCAATTCGTTGTGGTTAGTCGAAGTGTGTCCGGGCTGGATCCGGTGGGATCCGGCCAGTGTGCAGAGCCGGCGGGCCCGTGGGCCCGCCGGCTCTGACAGCGATGCTTACTTGGCGTCCTCGGCGGGAGCCTCGGAAGCGGGGGTCTCGGCAGCTTCGGCGGCGGGGGCCTCGACGGCCTCCTCTGCCGGCTTCTCCGCACCTTCGAGGAGCTCGCGCTCCCACTCGGCCATCGGCTCGGCCGCGGCCTCGGTGTTGCCGGCGGCCTTGTTGTTGCGGGCGATGAGGCCCTCGGCAACGGCGTCGGCGATCACGCGGGTCAGCAGGTTGACGGAGCGGATGGCGTCGTCGTTGCCCGGGATCGGGTAGGCGACTTCATCCGGATCGCAGTTGGTGTCGAGGATGGCGACCACCGGGATGCCCAGCTTCTTCGCCTCGTCGACGGCCAGGTGCTCCTTCTTGGTGTCGACCACCCAGAGCAGCGACGGCGTCTTCGTGAGGTTGCGGATGCCGCCCAGGTTGGACTGCAGCTTGGTGAGCTCACGGCTCAGGAGCAGGAGCTCCTTCTTCGTGTGACCCGAGCCCGCGACGTCGTCGAAGTTGATCTCCTCGAGCTCCTTCATGCGCTGGACGCGCTTGGAGACGGTCGAGAAGTTGGTCAGCATGCCGCCGAGCCAACGGTGGTTGACGTACGGCTGGTTGACGCGGTTCGCCTGCTCGGCGATCGCTTCCTGTGCCTGCTTCTTGGTGCCGACGAACAGGACGGTGCCGCCGTGGGCCACGGTCTGCTTCACGGTCTCGTAGGCGCGGTCGATGTAGGACAGCGACTGCTGGAGATCGATGATGTAGATGCCGTTGCGCTCGGTGAAGATGAAGCGCTTCATCTTCGGGTTCCAGCGACGGGTCTGGTGGCCAAAGTGAACGCCGCTGTCGAGCAGCTGGCGCATGGTAACGACTGGCATGTCGTCACTCCTTCCGGCAGTGGCGGACCGGCCTGGTGGCCGCGGTAACTGCCCTCGTTGATTTCGGTTGATAGTTGGCGCCGTCCCGGGGTGTCCGGGCTGACACGCTCCTGGCGAGAGGCCGCCGGGTGGTCCGCCGCGGCCGACCGGACGAGTCCGGACCGTTGGCCGCGCCGCCCGTCGCCTTGCGGTGACGGGTGCCTCTCACGCGAAGTCAGTTGCGCTTCCCCTCCCGGTCCGCGGCACACGTTTCCCGGAGACGGGACGACGGGTGGTGGCGGGCCGTTGCACCGCGGACCCGAGCGGCCTCCGCGGACGGAGTGACGGTGCGGGCGCGTGGCATCGAAGCAGACACAACTGCGAGACCAGTGTACTACAGCGCGGGCATCGCTCCGCCTCGTCGGGACCGCTGCCCGCCCGGCCGCAAGGCGCTCCCCTGCCGCCCGGCGGGCCCAGGCTCGGGCTCACCCTCGCGGCCGGTGCTCCGCGATTCCGGTCCCGCACGCCACGCCCCCTCCACTCCGCCTCCACAGCCGCTCGCGCACCGCCCGGATGCGCACACCCCGGTCCGTCACGGCATCCATCCCCGCGCCGACCGGGGAGGCTGGCCCCATGCCGACCCGCCTTCTCGCCCTCGCCGCCGCCGTTGTCCTTCTCGCGCCCACCGCCGCGGACACCGGGCCCGCCCCGCCGCGCCCGCCCCAGTCGGCCGCCTTCCACGCGGCATCCCCTCAGCAGGCCCCGGTCCGGCCCGGGGCCTGGGACTGGCCGCTGGGGAGCCCCGCGGCGCCCCCGGTGGTCGCGGCCCCGTTCGATGCACCGGAGACCCGCTGGGGAGCCGGGCACCGCGGGGCCGATCTGGTCGCCGAGGCCGGTCAGGCGGTCCATGCTCCCGCGGCGGGGACCGTGGCCTTCGTGGGCGTCGTCGTGGACCGGCCGGTCCTCACCATCGACCACGGCGGAGGGTTGCTGACAAGCTTCGAGCCGCTGGCGAGCGACCTCGCCGTCGGCGCCCGGGTCGAGGCGGGGCAGGCGGTCGGCACGATCGCGGACGGCGGCCACTGCGGCGGCTCATGCCTGCACTGGGGCCTCCGGGTGGACGGGGTGTACACCGACCCGCTGCCGACGGTGCGGGACCTGCGCCCGTCGATCCTGCTGCCCGTGCCCTGAGGCCGGCTGGAGGGCTCAGGCCAGGACGCGTCCGTAGATCTCGAGCATCTTCGCGGTCTGCCGGCTCTGCAGGAGCTGGTCGGCCTCGGTGGCCTCCCACCGCAGTCCGCCGCGCAACTGCGCGACGGCGGAGCGGATCGACTCGGCGAGCCCGTCGACGGTGGAGTCGGGTGTGAGCCAGTAGCTGCCGTCGGGGAGGTCCGCGGCGATCCGGTGGTCGCTCAGCACGGTCGGCGTACCCAGCGCAGCCGCCTCGTACACCGTCATCCCCTGGGTCTCGAAACCGACGGACGTCTGCACCAGCACGTCCGCCGCGGCCAGCTCGGCCAGCATCTGCTCGTAGGGGACGCGGCCGCGGAAGTGGAAACGGGGGCCGCTGCCGGTGGCCTGCTCCTCGCCGGCTCTGCGTCCCGCGGTCAGGGCCTCGGCGCGGGCGCGCTGGCCGCCGTCGCCGAAGATCTCCACGTCGACGTCCTCACCGGCGGCGAGGACCGCCTCGATGAACGGCAGCAGCCGCTTCTCCGGGCTGAACCGGCCCGTCCAGACGAGCCGGAGCCGGCGGTCGGGGCCGCCGGCCGGGGCCTCGGCACCAGCCGCCGCGGTGGGGCCGGCCGCCCGCCCGGCGGCGAGCAGGGCTGCGGCGACGTCGTCGTCCAGGCCGGTGGGGACGACGTCGATGCGCGAGAACACGTTCTCCCGCTCCAGGAGCTCGGCGAAGTGCGTCGACGGCGCGGTCACCGCGGCCGCGGCGTCAGTGAAGTTCCGCAGGTAGGACCAGGCATCCGCCGGGACGGGCCCCGGCAGGCGCAGGAAGAGCTTCTGCCCCGCACCGAACGCGCCCTGCACGGCGCGCGGGAAGGGCACGGTGGCGGCGAGACCGACATCTAGCCGGTTGTGCATCGTGTGGACCACGGGCGCTCCATGGCGGCGCGCGTACCGGTAGGCGAGGATGGCGCCCCAGAAGTCGCCCTGGACGTGGACGACGTCGACCGGCGGCAGGTCGCCCATGGCCTCGTCGAGGCGGCGGTCCAGGGCGCGGCTGGGGACGTTGAGCGAGTACTCGCCGCGCCCGAGGGGCAGGCCCGGCAGTCCGACGATGTGATCGTCCTGCGCAGGGGCGGCCACCGGTCGGCCGGCGCGCACCCGGCGGACCGCCGCGACGACGTCCGCGCGGGCCGTCTCCCGCCAGGGCTCGGCCGCCTCTCCGGATCCGCCGGCGGCCCGGGTCTGCGGGCCGACGACCGTGACCCGGTGGCCGAGCCGCTCCAGAAATTTCTGCTGCAGCAGGACGGACGTCTGCATCCCGCCGAGGGTGTGGGGGTGCTGGTCGACGAACACGGCGATGTGCAGCGGTCCGGTCCGTTCCCCGGAAGACGAGTCCGTCATGGCAACCTTTCCTGTGCGAGCCGCTCGCGTGGAGCTGCCGCCGCGGACGCGGCGGAGCCCCCGGCCGCGGCCTCTCCGGGCCGCCCGGGGGCTGTTCCGTAGGGCGAGTGGGGCTTGAACCCACGACCCAAGGATTATGAGTCCTCTGCTCTAACCAACTGAGCTATCGCCCCGCATGCGGCGCCGGAGCGCCGACAACGCTGTCCATCCTAGTACGGACGCGGCCACCGACTCCTAGCGCGGCGCGAGCTCGTCGAACTCGGCGCCGCGGTAGATCGCCTCGAAGGTCGACATGGTCTTCTCCTTGCTGTGCCTCACGGCCTTCTCGTGGCCGGCGGCACCCATGGCGGCGCGCTCCTCCTCGCTGGCGGCGAGGACGGCGTCGAGCTTGGACGCGAGGTCGTCCGCGTTGCCCGGGTCGAAGAGGTAGCCGTTGACGCCGTCGTCGACGAGGTGCGGCAGGGCCATCGCGTCGGCCAGCACCACGGGCCGCGACGCGGAGAGCGCCTCCAGCGTCACCAGCGACTGGAGCTCGGCCGTTCCCGGCTGGCAGAAGACGTCCGCGGCCAGGTAGCTGGTGCGCAGCTCGTCGTCCGTGACGTGTCCGCGGAAGTGGACCCGGTGCGCGACCCCCCGCTCCTCGGCCCGCTGCTCGAGGACGGGCCGCTGCTCGCCGCCGCCGACGATCTCGAGGTGCGCCTCCGGCGTCGTCCGCATCCGCGCGAGCGCATCGATGAGCACGTCGATGTTCTTCTCGACGGCGAGTCGGCCGACGAACAGCACCGTGGGGGCGTCGCGCCGCGGCACCGTCTCGTCGGGGCCCAGCTCGTACTGGGCGGAGTCGATCCCGTTGGACAGGGCGAGGACCTCGTCGAGCCTCGCGTGCTCGCGCATCGCCTGGGCCGCGAGCGGGGTCGGAGTCGTCACGACGTCCGCCTTGCCCATGATCTTGCCCATGTCCCGCCAGGAGTTCCGGGCGACGATCTTCTTGAACCAGCGCGGGAACGGCAGGAACGGGTCCAGGTTCTCCGGCATGAAGTGGTTGGTCGCCACGATCCGGATGCCGCGCTTCTTCGCCTGGTTGATGGCGGCCTGGCCGATCATGTAGTGGCACTGGGCGTGCACGACGTCGGGGCGTACCTCGTCGATGATCCGGGCCAGCTCCCTCGAGGCCCGCCAGGGGAGGCAGAGGCGCATGCTCTCATGGGTCGGCACGGCATGGGAGGCCACCCGGTGGACCCGCGCCTCGGGGCGCTGCTCGACGCTGCTGGGGCCGTCCTCGTAGCCGGCCGCGGCGATGTGGACCTCGTGGCCGCGCTCGTGCATGGCCGAGGCGAGGCGGAAGCAGAAGACCGCGGCGCCGTTCACGTCCGGCGGGTAGGTGTCGGCTGCGATGAGGATTCTCAGTGGTTCACTACCTGGCACGGTGGTCAGGACTCCTTGGACTGTTGTTGTTGTTCAACTCTGCGGTGGTGCGCGTCGGGGTGGTGACGCGACAGGGCTATGACGCCGACGACGGCGACGACCGCGCACGCGACCATCGACATCGCCGTGATGGGGTGGACCTGGTCCTGCAGCTCCCCGAGGACGCCGATGCCGATCGCGATCCCGACCATCGGGTCGATCACGGTCAGTCCGGCGATCACCAGGTCGGGCGGACCCGACGAGTAGGCATTCTGCACGAAGTAGGTGCCGAGCAGGCTCGCCACGACGACCGCGATCACGACCAGCCACGATACGTTGGCGAAGAGGTTGCCCTCCGACTGCATGAGACTGATCGCCAGCGTACGGACCAGGACGGCGACGAAGCCGAACACGACACCGGCGCCGACGATGTAGAAGAACGCGTTCTGCCGCCGGTGGAAGAAGACCGCGAGCGACCCGAGGACGGCCACGGCCACCGCCAGCAGCAGGACGACGATCAGTTCCTCGCGGGCGGAGATCCTCGGGTGCGGCTCGGTGACCTGGATGGCCAGGAGGACGAACCCGATGCTCCCGCCCACGCAGGCGATGATGGCCAGGAAGGTCGGACGGTTGATCCGGATCCCGATCTCCCGGGCATGGACGACGGTGGTGATCACGAGGGCGATGGCGCCGATCGGCTGCACCACGGTCAGCGGTGCGGACGCCAGTGCGTACACGTTCAGGACCATCCCGATCCCCATGAGGAGGAGTCCGAAGACCCAGCGCGGGTTCAGCAGCAGGCGCAGGATCCCGCGGTGTCCGACGCTCAGGCCGCCGGCGGTGGAGCGCACCGCGCCGCCCTGGCGCTGCGCTCCGAACGCGAGGAAGAACGCCGCCGCGACTGCACAGCCGACAGCTATCCAGACCATGGGCCGCCCGTACGAGGCGAGTAGATGCCGCTCCGTTCGCGCCGGGCCTTGGCGTGGGCCGCCGCGAAGTAGCCGATGGCCGCGACGACGTGCAGCACGCAGCCGACCGCCAGCACCGTGGTGGCCACTGCCTCGAAGCCCGCGCTCCTGAGCGACTCGACATGGGCGAGCAGCACCAGGGGCGCGCCCACGAGGAGGACGGCCGTGCGGGTCTTCCCGACGATGCTCACCGGCAGCTCGGGGATGCCCCGGAACAGCAGCAGCGAGTTCACGGCCAGGACGACGTCCGGCACGACGATCGCGTAGACCGCCCAGGCGGGCGCGATCCCCGCGACGACGAACGTGACCACGACCAGGATGAGCGCGAGGCGGTCCGCCAGCGGGTCCAACCACATCCCCACCGTGGAGATCTGGTTGAGCCGCCGCGCGACGTACCCGTCGATCCAGTCCGTCGCCCCCAGCAGCACCAGGGAGGCGGTGGCCCAGCCGAACTCGTGGACGCCGACCAGCCACATGAAGACGGGGACGAGGAGGAACCGGGCCACGGTGATGATGTTGGGCCACGTCCAGAACGTGTCGAGGACGCGGTACTCAACGTCGTCGCGCGTTCCCGCCCCGAATAGCCGCATGGCTCCCCCTCCTTGTCACGGCTGCCGTCTGGACAGCCGCACGATGCACGCCACGAGGGCGGCCAACGAGACTCCCGCGATGATCCGCGGGAGGCATCGCCAGATGATCCGTCCTAGCGGACGGGACTCTCGCCCTCCGCTCGGCGCGAACCGTTCTCGGCGCCGTCGGCCTTGTGCCGGCCGGGACGCAGGTTGGAGAGACGCTCCTTGACCATGTCCTTGCCCGTGGCGCGGGCGACCTTCTCCTTGGTGAGCTGGTCGCGCAGCTCCGCGAGGTGGACGCGCCGTGCCCGCGTGCGGGCCTGCAGGTCGTCGTAGCTCGGCTTCGGCTCCTTGGCCGCGGCCTTCTCCTCCGCCTTGCGCCGCTCCTCCGCGAGCTCCTCCTCGGACTTCTGCTTGGGCTCGTCGAGGCTCCGGACATCGAAGGAGCTGCCCTCCTTGAGAACCCCGAGGTCGTGCTTGAGGCCACGGATCGCGTCCTCCGGCATCAGCGGCATGGCCTTCTTGGCCTTCGGCACGGCGATGGCGGCGAGGATGAGGATCAGGAGCAGGAAGAAGCCCGCCACCACGAGTGCGGCGAGCCAGGCGGGCATCACCACGGCGAGGCCCATGATGCCGGCGACGAGGAGCGAGATCATCATGGCCGAGAGGAACAGCAGCGCCGCCACGGCCAGACCGGCCGCGACGCCGACGCTGATGCCCTTGACCTTCAGCTGGGCGATCGCCAGCTGGATCTCGTCGTTGACCTGCTTGGGGACCAATCGGCCGAGATCCTTGGCGGCGTTCAGCGGTGAAGTCCCCCGGCCAGTGGTCTGTGTGTATGGCATGAGTGAATCCTTCGACGTCGTCCGGCCGCAAGGGCCCGGTTGGCTCCCAAACTATCAAAAGGCGGCCCCGATCCAGCGTCCGCCCCGGGAAAATCAGGGGGCCATCAGGGTTCCTTCAGGGAAGATCCCCCGACGGGATGAGATTCGGACGCCCCGGACGAGGCCCAGACCGTGCCGCGGGGCCGTCGGGCGGCCCGACGGGACGGCCACCGGGCCGGACGTCCCGGGGGACGACGAAGGCCCCGGGTCGGAACCCGGGGCCTTCGTCTCAGTGCGCTCCCCCGACTGGACTCGAACCAGTAACCCTTCGATTAACAGTCGAATGCTCTGCCAATTGAGCTACGGGGGAATGTTCACTTGCGTTGCGTGGCTCCCCCGACTGGACTCGAACCAGTAACCCTTCGATTAACAGTCGAATGCTCTGCCAATTGAGCTACGGGGGAAAGCAACGGATAAGACTATACAAGATCGAGCGGGCCGGTGAAAATCCGGCCCCACCGCCGTGGCGGAGCCCACGCGAGGCGCGTGTCAGTCCTCGCGCAGGGCTCGCCGCTGCAGTTCGAGCTCCATGAGCTCGCGATTGATCCGCTGGAACTCCTCGGGCGCCGAGGCGGGGTCCATCCGCTGCAGCTGGCCGATTTTCTCGGCCTTCAGGTGCGTGATCTGCAGCTCGAAGAGCCGGTTCATGATGTCGCGGCAGTAGCGGGCGAGCGCCTCGGCCGAGTGCGCGGGCAGCGGGATGACCGCCATCTCGGACACCAGCGCACGCAACGGCTCGGGAACCTCCTGGCGCACCGCCTCGACCCACTGCGCCGGCGACACCCCGGAGGCGCCGGCGGCGCGGATCGCCGCGTGGATCGCGGAGTGCGCCGGCGCGAGGAAGCGCGCCTCGTAGAACGCCTGCCACTGGTCCGGGGTGAGCATGGCGGGCTGCTGGAGCACGACCTCCAGCGACTCGCGCTCCATCCGGGTCACGGGGTCGCGCGGATCCGGCATCTCGTAGCGGGGGCCGGAGTCGACGGCTCCTGAGTCGCCGTACTGACCCGCCGTCCCGGCCTCCTCGTCCCGCGCGTAGCCGCCCGGCGCGGCATGCCGTCCCGGCCGCTCGCCGGATCCGGCGTGCTCGTTCTGCCACTGCTGGCCCGGACCCGACGGGCGCCCGGCCGTCTCCTGCCGCCGGTCGGTACGCTCCTGCGCGGGCGCACCGTAGCCCTGCCCGCCGCGATCCGGATGGGGCCGTTCGGCGCCACGCCCGCCGCGGCTCGCGCCGCCGTCGTTCCCGCCGCCCTTGCCCGCGGCCCGGCCGCGCTTGCCGGCCGCTGCGACCGAGCGCGTGACGTCGTCGATGTCCATGCCGAGCCAGCCGGAGAGCTCGCGCGCATAGGCCGGCCGCATGGCGGGATCGCGGATCTCCGCGACGATGGGGGCCGTCGCGCGCAGCGCCTGCACGCGCCCCTCCACCGTGTCGAGGTCGTACTTCTTGAGACCCGCCTTGATCGCGAACTCGAAGAGCGGGCGCTTGGTGGCGATGAGCTCCCGCACGGCCTCGGGCCCTCGCTGCTGGCGGAGATCGCACGGATCCGCCCCGGTGGGCTCGACGGCGACGTACGTCTGCGCGATGAAGCGCTGGTCCTCGTCGAAGGCGCGCAGAGCGGCCTTCTGGCCCGCCTCGTCGCCGTCGAACGTGAAGACGACCTCGCCGCCGGTGCCGTCGTCCTGGAGGAGGCGGCGGGCGATCTTGATGTGGTCCGCCCCGAAGGCCGTGCCGCAGGTCGCAACGGCCGTGCCGACCCCGGAGAGGTGACAGGCCATGACGTCGGTGTACCCCTCGACCACGACGAGCTGGCGGTGGCGCGTGATGTCCCGTTTGGCGAGGTCCACGCCGTAGAGGACCTGCGACTTCTTGTAGAGCTGGGTCTCGGGGGTGTTCAGGTACTTCGGGCCCTTGTCGTCCTCGTAGAGCTTGCGTGCGCCGAAGCCGATCGTCGCGGCGGTGAGGTCCCGGATCGGCCAGATGAGGCGCCCGCGGAACCGGTCGTAGATGCCGCGCTGCCCCTCGGAGAACATGCCGGTCAGGTTCAGCTCGTCGTCCCGGAAGCCCTTGGAGCGCAGGTGCTTCAGGAGCGCGTCCCAGCCCTGGGGCGCGTAGCCGACGCCGAACTTCTCCGCCGCGGCCTGGTCGAAGCCGCGCCCGGTCAGGAAGTCGCGGGCGATCTGGGCCTCGGGGCTGCCGAGCTGGTGCCGGAAGAACTCCTCGGCGATCTTGTGCGCGTCCAGCAGGCGCTGGCGCCGGCCGACCTCCTGGCGGCTCGGGCCGTGTCCGCCGTCCTCGTAGTGCAGCTCGAAGCCGATGCGGGCGGCGAGCTGCTCCACGGTCTCGGTGAACGTGGTGTGGTCCATCTTCTGGATGAAGGAGATGACGTCGCCCGACTCTCCGCAGCCGAAGCAGTGGAACGTGCCCACCTGGGGCCGGATGTGGAAGGACGGGCTGCGCTCGTCGTGGAAGGGGCAGAGCCCCTTGAAGGAGCCGACGCCGGCGCTGCGGAGGGTCACGTACCCCTCGACGACTTCCTTGAGGTCGGTCCGGGCGCGCACCTCGTCGATGTCTTCGCGTTTGATCAGGCCGGCCATGCCTACAGGATAGTGCCCTGCGCGGGACGCCGATTCACTCGTCCACAGGCGCTCAGAGGACGAGCTCGGCGCGGAAGGACTCGCCCTGGACCAGGGTGCGGTGCCACTCGATCGCCGAGGAGTCCGTCAGCGACGCGACCTGGTCGACGACGGCGCGCAGCCGGCCGGCGTCGTCCCGCGCGTCGTTCCAGTCGGAGGCGAACATCGGCTCCAGGTACTGGTCGCCGGTCTCGGTGAGGAGCGCCACGAGCTCGGAGAGCACCTGGCGCTGGCGCTCGTAGATCGGCTGGCGCTCGTCGCTCGTCATGACGTAGGCGGTGGCCAGGCCCTTCATCGCCGCGATCTCATGGTCCGTCTCCTCGGGGACGATGAGCCGCCCGTTGAACCGGGTCAGCGGGTCCGTGCCGTACTCGGCGCGCGTGGCGTCCAGCGCGGCCTGGCAAAAGCGCCCGATGAACTGGCTGGTCATGTCCTTCAGCGCCGCCATGGAGCGCCGGGACCCGTTGGCCACGGGCACCCACTCCTCGGTGGCCTCGAGCCGGCGCAGTGCGGCATCGATGGTGGCGTCGTCGACACCGGGCAGGTACCAGCGCCGCGTGTACTCGATGACCCGGTCCCGGTGATCGGGGTTCTGGATCCAGCGCAGCTGGAAGCGGCCGGCGACGATCGCGTCCTCGACGTCGTGCACGGAGTAGGAGATGTCGTCGGCGAGGTCCATGACCTGCGCCTCGATGCAGGTCTGCCCGGGACCGGGCCGGAGGTTCTCGTCCTCTCCCCCGGCGCGCAGCCACTCGAACACCGGCAGGTCCTCGGTGTAGACGCCGAACTTGCGCGTCTTCGTCCCGTTGCGCAGCGGCGCGTCCTCGCGCGTCCACGGGTACTTGCAGGCGGCGTCGAGGGACGCACGGGTGAGGTTGAGTCCGGCGGAACCGCCGTTGTGCCGGAACGTCTTGGTCTCGAGCCGGGTCAGCAGGCGCAGCGTCTGGGCGTTTCCCTCGAACCCCCCGATGCCTGCGGCGAGACGGTCCAGCTCCTTCTCCCCGTTGTGGCCGAACGGCGGGTGCCCGAGATCGTGGGCGAGGCAGGCCGTGTCCACGACGTCCGGATCGCAGCCGAGCGTCGCACCCAGCTCGCGGCCGACCTGCGCCACCTCGAGGGAGTGCGTCAGCCGGGTCCGGACGAAGTCGTCGGAGTAGGGCGCGACCACCTGGGTCTTGGCGCCGAGCCGGCGCAGCGCCGACGAGTGCAGGACGCGGGCCCGGTCGCGCTCGAAACTCGTCCGGTAGGACTTCTTCGGCGGCTCAGGGACCCAGCGCTCCTGGTCGTACGGCTCGTAGCCGGGGACGGCGCGCTGGTGCTGGTCTGCCACGGCTCAGCCGCCCGAGACGTCGGACTCGGCGGCGGCGATCATCGACTGGTGCAGCGGCGAGAGCTCCCGCGAGTCGAGCCAGCCGTCCGGCAGGGCCGGCCGCTTCGGCGTTCCGGCGCGGCCGCGCGGGCCCTCGGCGTCGGCGCCGGGGTACCCCGCCTCGGGGTCGAGCCGGTCCAGCAGCTCCCGCAGCTGGTCGAGGGTGCCGACGGCCGCCATCGCCGCGCGGAGCTCGCCGCCGACGCTGTAGCCCTTGAAGTACCAGGCGACGTGCTTGCGGATGTCACGGAGGGCCTGCTCCTCGTTGCCGAAGTAGTCGATCAGCAGCTCGGCGTGCCGGAGGAAGGTCGCGCCGACCTCGCCCAAGGTGGGCCGGTAGCGCCTGTCGCTGCCCTCGAAGGCGGCCTGCAGGTCCCCGAACAGCCACGGCCGGCCCTGGCAGCCGCGCCCGATGACGACGCCGTCCACGCCGGTCTCGCGGACCATGCGGATGGCGTCCTCCGCGGTCCAGATGTCGCCGTTGCCCAGCACCGGCATGTCCGGCAGCGCGTCGCGCAGCTCCTTGATGGCGGCCCAGTCCGCCTGCCCCGAGTAGAACTGGCCGGTGGTGCGTCCGTGCAGCGTCACGGCGGCGACCCCGTGGTCCCGGGCGATGCGCCCGGCGTCCAGGAAGGTCAGGTGGTCCTCGGTCACGCCCTTGCGCATCTTGATGGTCAGGGGGACGTCGCCCTTGGCGGCCTCGTCCGTCGCGGACTTGATGATGGCCCGGAACAGATCCGTCTTCCAGGGCAGGGCCGACCCGCCGCCCTTGCGGGTGACCTTGGGGACGGGGCAGCCGAAGTTCAGGTCGATGTGGTCCGCGCGGTCCTCCTCGACGAGCAGCCGCACGGCGGCGCCGACCGTCTTGGGCTCGACGCCGTAGAGCTGGACGGAGCGGACGTCCTCGTCGGGGTCGTGGGAGATGATCCGCATCGATTTCTCGTTGCGCTCCACCAGGGCCCGCGACGTCACCATCTCGGTGACGTACAGTCCTCCGCCGTACTCGCGGCAGAGCCGCCGGAACGCCTTGTTGGTGATGCCGGCCATCGGTGCCAGCACCACGGGCACATCGACGGTCAGCCCGCCCAGCTGCAGGGGCGGCAGCTCCAGTCGGGTGGGCGCTGAGCCATCCCCCTGCGTCGCGGCCCCGGTCGCGGGGGCTGCTGCGCGAGGAGTCGTCTGCACGGTCTGGGTGGGGGAAGCTGTCACGGTCACTGCCCCATTATCGCAAGCGGTGGCAAATCGTCCCCCTGCCGCGCTCCGACCTGTGGAGAGTCTCCGCTACGCCCGGCGGCGGGCCTCGACCGCCAGGTGCGGGCGTGTCTCCGGCTCCGCCCGTCGGCTGCTCCCGCAGGAATCGAAGCCGGCGGTGTCCAGCACGGCCCCGATCGTCTCGGCGTCCCACCGGTACGCCGTCGCGACCGCGTGGTCGAACGCCTCGCCCGGCGTCCCGTCGAACAGGCCGAGCAACAGGCCCCCGCCGGGGCGGAGCACCCGGGCGAACTCGCGGAGCACCGCCGGGACGTCCGCGGGCGGCAGGTGGATGAGCGAATACCAGGCGAGGACTCCCCCGAGCGCCCCGTCGCGGCGCGGGATCGTCTCGAGCCGCCCGACGCGGAACTCGACGCCGGGGAAGCGCCGCCGCGCACCCTCGACGAACGGCTCGACCTGATCGATGCCGGTGACCTCGACCCCCTGCTCCGCGAGGAACGCGGTCCAGTGGCCGGGGCCGCAGCCGGCGTCGAGGACGGGGCCGGGGACCCGGCAGGCCCAGTCCCGAATCAGGCGGAGGTCCTCGGCGTGGACCGCGTCCAGGGAACCGAGCAGCTCGGTGTACTCGACTGCGCGCCGCGTGTAGGCCGCGCGCACGGCGTCCGCTGCGGCCGGCATCGCTACGCCCTCGGCGCGGGCTCGATGCCGGTCGGCTCCCCGCCACCGGCCGCGCCGCCGGGTCCGGGCCCGCCGGCAGTCGCGGCACGACGGCGGCCGGAGGCCGCGGCAGTCCGGGCCGGGGAGGGCCGGGCCGGGGAGGGCCGGGCCGGGGAGGGCCGGGCCGGGGAGGGCCCGCGGTCGCCGGGGCCGACGGCCTTGACCACGGCGACGGCGATCGCCGTCGTCACCGGGATCGCCAGCACCAGGCCGATGGAGCCGACGAGGGTGCGCACGACTTCCTCGGCGAGCTCGCCGGAGGTGAAGGTGTCCAGCAGGGCCCGGTCGTAGAGGCTGACGAGGATCAGCATGGGCAGGACCGCGCCGGCGTAGGCGAAGGCGATGGTGTAGACGGTCGAGGCGATGTGGTCCCGCCCGATGCGCATGGCGGAGGTGAACAGCTCCCGCGCGGAGCGGTGCGGCATGGCCTCGGCGAGCTCCCAGACGGCGGAGGACTGGGTGATCGTCACGTCGTTCAGCACGCCGAGCCCGGCGACCAGGAGCCCGCAGAGGATGATCCCGGACAGGCTCAGCTCCGGCACCTGGTTCACCAGCGTGTACTTGGCGTCGTCCCCCACGCCGGTCAGGTGCACGGCCCCCGTCGCCCAGGCCGCGAGCGCCGTCGTGACGGCGAGGCCGAAGATGGTGCCGAGCAGCGCCGTCGTGGTCCTGGCGGTGAACCCGTGCGCGAAGTAGAGGACCGCGATCATGATCAGCGCGGAGCCGACGAGCCCCACCAGCAGGGCGGGCTTGCCCTCGACCAGGGCCGGGATCATGAACGCGGACAGGACCCCGTAGGCGCCGACGAGGCCCAGCAGCGCACGGAGGCCGCGCCACCGGGCGACGGCGACCACCACGAACGCGTAGAGCGCCGCGAGCAGCAGGATGGGGGCCGTCCGGACGAAGTCGACGAAGATGTATGGGGCCGCCGAGCCGCTGACGGCCTCGGTGAGGTCCAGGTACTTGATGCGGTCCCCCGGCTCCACGCCGGTGGCCGTGACGATCTCCGGCGGCACCTCGACCGGCACCGGGCTGCCCCCCGCCGCCGGGACGACGTACGCGACGTCGCAGAGCTGGGCCTGGCCGCCGGCGGCCTCCGTGTCCCCCGACGACGGGCAGGTCTCCTCGCGCACGTCGGCCACGGTTCCCGAGACGAAGGACACGCCGGCGGCGGCCGAGTACGGGTCGTTCAGCTGGAGGTCCTCGGCCTGGCCGTCGGGCCACAGGAACCAGGCCCCCACCAGCGTCAGGAGCGCCAGCGGCACGAGGATGACGGACAGGATGATGCGTGCGCGGCGACGGCGCACCGGATCGGTCAGGACCGGGGCGTCGTGGTCGTGGGAGTGGCCCACCTGGTCTCCTCGGCTCTTCTGCGGCGACGTGCCGGGGTCCGGCTAGTCGGTGGCGACGATGTGCGTGGTGGTCACGACGGTCGCGTGACCGGCGGCGATGAGACCGTCGACGATCTCGCTCAGCGGCCCCATGGCGTCGTCGACCTCGATCTTCACCGGGTACTGGTGGGCCAGCATGGCGAGCAGGCCGAACACGGACTCCTTGGCGACCACGGCGTCCAGCTCCGGGTCCCAGCCCATGAGCACGTCCGCCGGGGCATCCACCCGGTCCGGCTCGTAGCTGATCGCGAAGGACAGGATCCGTCCCCCGGCGCTGTGCGGCCTGTCCCGCAGCACAACGGCGCCCTTGGCGCCGGTCGCGTCGTTGAGCAGCATGGTCTGGGCCCGCCCGAGGGTCATCTCTGCCCGGTCCCAGTCGTGGACGGCGTTGTAGAACGCGGCCACCACCTGAGTCAGCTCGACCGATCCGGTCGCGGCCTCCTCGAGGGTGAGCCCGTCCTCCTCGAACTGGGGCAGCTTCAGCACGCCGGGCTCGACCACCACGGCGCGCGAGCGCATGATGCGCTCCTGCCCGATGGAGGCGGCGAACGCGGAGGCGCCCTCGGCGTCGGCCCCCTCCACGGTGTAGCGCGTCTTCAGTGCGGTCACGCCGGACGGCGCCTGCTCCTCGCGCAGGCGCCGCACCAGCTCGGTCGCGAGGCCGCGTCCCCGGTGGTCGCGGGCGACCTCCACGTAGAGCCACAGCCGGTCCGGGTGCAGCGAGGACTCGAAGACCGTGGCCGCCGCGACCGGGACGCCCTGGTCCTCGGCGACGAGGGTGCGCGCCCACGGCTTGTCGCTGTTGGCGCGCAGCATGGTGCGGTCCAGGTGCGCCTGCGGCGTGGACGGGTCGCCCCAGACCTGCAGCAGCGCCAGGTCGTCGCCCTCCTGCCAGGGCCGGAACGTGTACTCGGGCGCCTCGGTCATGCTCAGGCCCCCAGCAGACGCGCGGCCAGGTAGGACTTGACCTGGTCGAGGGACACGCGCTCCTGGGCCATCGTGTCGCGCTCGCGGATGGTGACGGCCTGGTCCTCGAGGGTGTCGAAGTCCACGGTGATGCAGAACGGCGTGCCGATCTCGTCCTGGCGGCGATAGCGGCGGCCGATGGCGCCGGCGTCGTCGAAGTCGATGTTCCAGTTCCTGCGCAGGTCCGCGGCGAGCTCGCGGGCCTTCGGGGAGAGCTGCTCGTTGCGCGAGAGCGGGAGGACCGCGGCCTTCACCGGCGCCAGGCGCGGGTCCAGCTTCAGGACCGTGCGCTTGTCGACGCCGCCCTTGGAGTTGGGCGCCTCGTCCTCGGTGTAGGCGTCCACGAGGAAGGCCATCATCGAGCGAGTGAGTCCGAAGGACGGCTCGATCACATAGGGGACGTAACGCTCGCCCGTGGCCTGGTTGAAGTAGGAGAGATCGACGCCGGAGGCCTCCTTGTGGGAGGAGAGATCGTAGTCGGTCCGGTTAGCGACGCCCATCAGCTCGCCCCACTCGGAGCCCTGGAAGCCGAAGCGGTACTCGAAGTCGATGGTGCCCGCGGAGTAGTGGGCCCGCTCGTCCTCCGGGACGTCGAAGCGGCGCATGTTCTCCGGGTCGATGCCCAGGTCGATGAACCAGTCCCAGCAGGTCTCCACCCAGTCCTTGAACCAGTGGTCCGCGTCCTCGGGCGCCGTGAAGAACTCGATCTCCATCTGCTCGAACTCGCGGGTGCGGAAGATGAAGTTGCCCGGCGTGATCTCGTTGCGGAACGCCTTGCCGATCTGGCCGATGCCGAACGGGGGCTTCTTCCGCGCGGCGTTGAGCACGTTGTTGAAGTTCACGAAGATGCCCTGGGCGGTCTCCGGGCGCATGAAGTGCAGGCCGGACTCGCTGTCCACGGGGCCGAGGAACGTCTTGACCAGCCCGGAGAACATCTGGGGCTCGGTGAACTGACCCTTGGTGCCGCAGTCGGGGCAGGCGATCTCGCTCATGCCGTCCTGGGGCTGGCGGCCCTTCTTCTCCACGAAGGCCTCGATCAGGTGGTCCTCGCGGTGGCGCTTGTGGCACTGCGTGCACTCGACCAGCGGGTCAGTGAACGTCGCGACGTGGCCGGAGGCCTCCCAGACGGCCTTGGGCAGGATGATGGAGGAGTCGAGGCCCACCATGTCCTCGCGGCCGCGGACGAAGTGCTGCCACCACTCGCGCTTGATGTTGTCCTTCAGCTCGGTGCCGAGGGGCCCGTAGTCCCACGCGGAGCGGGAGCCGCCGTAGATCTCACCGGCCTGGAAGACGAATCCGCGCCGCTTGGCGAGGGAGATGACCTGATCGAGCTTGGACTGCGGTGCCATTCTTAAACTCCATTACCTGCGTGGCCGCTGGTTGCGGTCCGCGATGGGAACAATACGAGAGACCACCCTAGCGGAAACGCAGTCCCGCCCTCGGTGCGGAGGCGATGACGACGGCGACCAAGGCCAGGGCCGTGCCGAGCACGGTCGCGAGGTCGATCCGGGCCCCCGCGACGGGCGCGACGAGGTCCATCGCCAGCGAGCCCGCGAGCTGCCCGGCGATCAGGCCCAGACTGGTGACGAGCACTCCGAACCAGCGCACCAGGACGGCGCCCGCGGCGATGAACACGATGCCGAGCAGCCCGCCCGTGTACATCCACCACATGCCCGGGAGTGGCGCCGGCGCCCCCGTGAAGGGCAGCGCGACGAGGAACGCCGTGACCAATGCCGCGGAGCCGACCGCGAAGTTGAAGAAGGTCGCGGGCAGCGGATTGCCGTAGAAGCGGGTCTGCGTGCCGTTCATGGCCTGCTGGAAGCCCGTGAGCACGCCGGCCGTCAGCGGCAGCAGCATCGGCCCGATCGTCGCCCAGGAGACGCCCGTGGCACTCAGCGTGGGCCAGACCGCCCAGACGACGCCGGCGAGTGCGAGCATCCCGCCGACGAAACGCTCGGTGCTCACCGGGCGCGGCCCGCCGGGTCCGAAGCCGATCCGGTCGGCGACGATCCCGGAGAGGATCTGGCCGGCGACGTTGGCTACCGTGAAGAGGGCCACGCCCAGGAGTGTGACGGCCAGGCCCTGGCCGAGCACGAAATAGGCGCCGCCGATGCCGGCGAGCATGTACCACCAGGGGAAGTGCCCGTCGCGCACGTGCCCGGGCATCTCCCGGAGGCCCCGCCGACCCACCGGGGTGAGGACGACGACGGCGGTGAGCAGGATCAGTCCGGTGCCGAAGGAGACGACGGCGGCGGCCAGCCCGCTGCCGGTCTCGGCGGCCAGGGCGCCGTTGACCCGGCCCTGGAGCGGCATCGCCGCGCCGGCGACGAGCGCGGCGGTGACGCCGACGGGCAGCGGCAGGGCGCGCTCGTTCCGCGGGGCCGTCATGCGGCGCTGTCCCGGCCGTGCGGCCCGGCGGCACATCCAACCGGGCCGGCGGCGGGGCGCCGGGCCGGTGCGGCAGCGGATCCGGGGTGCCGAGTGGTCCGGGTGTGCTGGGCGGACGGGACGGTCGGTCTCAGTTCGTTCGGCACGCCTACACTGTATAGCCATGACCGACAACGAGCCCGCAGTGATCTCCCTCCGCGACGAATCCATCCGCCTGGGCCAGCTGCTCAAGCTCGCCAGCCTCGTCGAGGACGGGGTGGAGGCCAAGAGCGTGATCGAGGACGGGCACGTCCTGGTCAACGGGGAGGTCGAGACCCGCCGGGGCCGCCAGGTCCGCAACGGGGACACGGTGGAGGTCGCCGGCGAGCGGATCGTCGTGGCCGCCGAGACCGACGCCGCCGAGTAGGGCCCGCGGCCGGGAGGCGCGTCCGCCGCGCGGTCCTCAGCGGCGCGCGTCCGCCGCGAGGACCTGGTGCCGCAGGAACTCGGAGACGTGGCCCATCTCCGGAGGGTTGATGCTGTGCGCCAGGCCCGTGTAGAGCATCTTGGTGGCCGCGGTGTGCTCCTGCGCCCAGCCCGTCGTGTACTCGACCAGCGGCTCGGCGATGATCTGGTCGATGTCGCCGCGCCCCCAGAACAGCGGCGGCCGCTGCTCCCGCAGGGCGGCGTCGTCGAAGTAGTCGCCCTCGGCGGGGATCGCGAATCCGGACAGTCCCACGACGGCATCGGCCAGGTCCGGGCGGCGGCGCAGCACCGACGTGGCCACGGCCATGCCCATGGAGAACCCCAGCAGCGTCACGGAGCTGTGCCGCGCCCGCACGCCCTCGAGCCAGCCGATGACGTCGTCGACGGCGCGCGCGACGCGGTCGAACGAGTAGTCGGGCTCGTTGAGGAGCGGGAACCAGGTGAAGCCGGGTCCCAGGGCGTGCGGCGCGCGGACCGAGGCGAGCGTGAACTCCTCGGGGAGCATCGGGGCCAGGCCGATCAGGTCGCGCTCGTGCGAGAGATAGCCGTGGAACAGGACGAGCAGCGGCGTGTCCGCGCGCTGCTCGTCCGGCCGGTTCCATACGACGGTCGGGTTCCAGGTGGAGGTCGTCATGGCGCCATTCAATCAGGTCGTCGCATCGGGCGGGTCCCCGGACTCAGGCGAGGACCGTGGCCCGCAGCGCCTCGGAGAGCTGCGGCGCGTCCGTCAGGAAGGCGTCGTGCCCGATCGGCGAGTCGATGTACTGCACCGGGCCGCACCCGGGGAGCAGGCGGGCCAGCTCCTCCGACTGGGACGGCCAGTAGAGCCGGTCGCTGGCCACAGCGGCCACGAGGAAGCGGATGTGCCCCAGACCGGCCAGCGCCGCCTCGACGCCGCCCCGGCCCCGCCCGACGTCGTGGCTCATCAGCGCCTCGGTGATGTTCAGGTACGCGTTGGCGTCGAACCGACCGGTCAGCTTCCGGGCCTGGTGGTCCAGGTAGCTCTCGACCTGGAACCGGCCCCGCCGGCCCGTCACGGCGCCGAGCGGGTCCTCGTCGCCCTGGGGCAGGCGGTCGAAGCGGGCGGCGAACTCCGTGTCCGAGCGGTAGGTGATGTGGGCCAGGCGCCGGGCGATGCCCAGCCCCTCCACCGGCCCCTCCCCCAGGGTGCCGGGCGCGCTGTAGTAGTCGCCGCCGTGGAACCCGGGATCCAGGCGGATGGCGCGCGTCTGGATCTGGGCGAACGCGATCTGCTCGGCCGACGACGCCGCCGTGGCGGCCAGCACCGCGCACCCGCGGACGCGGTCCGGGAACGTGGCCGCCCACTCGAGGGCCCGGGCGCCGCCCATGGACCCGCCGAGGACCGCGCGCCAGGCGTCGATCCCCAGGGCATCCGCGAGGCGTGCCTCGAGCCGCACGGTGTCCCGCAGGGTCGTGAACGGGAAGCGCGAGCCCCACGGCCGCCCGTCCGGGTCCGGGCTCGACGGCCCGGTGGTACCGGCGCAGCCGCCCAGCACGGCCGGGGCGACGACGAAGTAGCGGTCCGTGTCGACGGTCCGGCCCGGGCCCACGAAGTCGTCCCACCAGCCGGGAAGCTCGGTGGCTCCCCGGGACACGTGCGTGTCCCCGGTGAGGGCGTGCAGGACGAGCACGGCGTTGGAGGCGTCCGCATCGAGGGTGCCCCACGTCTCGTAGGCGATGTCGACGGATGGCAGCGCGCCGCCGGTCTCGAACTCGAAGGCGCCGGTGCGCAGCGTCTGCAGGACGCCCTCGGACCCTGTCGCCGGGCCCGGCTGCGACCGACCGTCCGGACGCGTCCCGACGGTCGATGTCGGCGCCTCCGCTCCCTGCCCGGGGGCCGTGACCGCGCCGGGAACCGCCCCGGGGGCGCCGGTCCGGCGCCCCCGGGGCTCGGTGATCGTCTCGATGCCGCTGGTCACTTCACCGGTGCCTCGGCGCCGGCCGCCGCCGTCGTCGTGTTCGAGGACGCCGCACCGGCGGCGCGGAACCCGGCCTCGAGGTCGGCGAGGATGTCCTCGACGTGCTCGATGCCGACCGCGATCCGGACCAGGCCGGGCGAGACGCCGGCGGCGCGCTGCTCCTCCTCGCTGAGCTGCGCGTGCGTGGTCGACGCCGGGTGGATGACGAGGGAGCGGACGTCGCCGATGTTGGCGACGTGCGAGTGCAGGGAGAGCCCGTCGACGAAGGCCTGCCCGGCCTCCGCGCCGCCGGCCAGCTCGAACGCGATGACCGCGCCCGTGCCGCGCGGGCCGTACTTGCGGCCGCGCTCGTACCAGGGGCTGGACGGCAGGCCCGCGTACGCGACCGAGAGGACGTCGTCGCGCCCCTCGAGCCACTCCGCGACGCGCTGCGCGTTGGCCACGTGCCGCTCCACGCGCAGGCTCAGGGTCTCCAGGCCCTGCGCGATCAGGAAGGCGTTCAGCGGTGCGACCGCGGACCCGAGGTCGCGCAGCAGCTGCACGCGGGCCTTGAGGATGTAGGCCAGGTTGGCCCCGAGTGCACCGCCGACGCCGAGGTCGCGGGCGAACACCAGGCCGTTGTAGGACTCGTCCGGGGTGTTGAAGCCGGGGAACCGCTCCGGGTCGGCGGCGTAGTCGAACGTGCCGCCGTCCACGATCACGCCGGCGATCGCCGTGCCGTGCCCGCCCAGGTACTTGGTGGCCGAGTGCACGACGACGTCGGCGCCCCACTCGAGCGGGCGGATCAGGTAGGGGGTGGCCAGGGTGTTGTCGACGATCAGCGGGACGCCGACCTCGTGGGCGATCGCCGAGATCTCCTCGATGTTGAGGACGTCCTGGCGCGGGTTGGACACCACTTCGCCGAAGAACGCCTTGGTGTTCGGGCGGACCGCGGCGCGCCAGGCGTCCAGGTCGTCCGGGTCGGCCACGAAGGTGACCTCGAGTCCGAACTTCTTCAGCGTGTGCTTGAGCAGGTTCTGCGTGCCGCCATAGAGCGTGGGGCTGGCGACGATGTGGTCACCGGCCTCGGCGACGTTGAGCAGGGCGTAGGTCGTGGCGGCCTGGCCCGAGGCGAGCAGCAGCGCGCCGACGCCGCCCTCGAGGTCGGCGATCCGCTGCTCCACGGCGTCCTGCGTCGGGTTGCCGATGCGCGTGTAGATCGGCTCCAGCTCGGCGAGCGCGAACCGCGCGGCGGCGCTCTCCGCGCTCGGGAAGACGAACGACGTCGTCTGGTAGATCGGCAGGGCCCGGGCGCCCGTCGTCGGATCCGGCGTCTGGCCCGCGTGGATCTGGCGGGTCTCGAAGGCCCATGCTGCGGACTGGGTGGACGGCGTGGTGTTCTGCTCTGACATGTTGTTCCCCTCTGTGTTCCGGGGTCCGCCCGCACTCCCGCTGTGCCGTGCCGACGCCGAGGGGGCGAAGGCCGCCGGACGGTAACGGTCCGGCGGGTACAGCAGATGGGAAGGCTTTCCCGCGCTTGCCCCGCATCGTTTTCGAGCGGAGCCGGGTCTTCACCCGGGGCACCCCACCGCGAGTGTGAGGGTTGCCGGCCAGCAAACCGGGGTTTCACGCTGGCACTCATGACCTTGGTCCCCAAGTTTCGACGAAGAGGAGCCGCCGTGCAAGCCCGGTCTCAACAGCCCGACACACAGCCCGGCGCGGCCTCGGGACAGCCTCCTGCCGCGGCGTCCGGCGGCAAGTAAGGGCAGCCTAATTTCGAGACGTCCATCACATAGTGCCATCATGAGGACATGATGAGGTTGGACCATGTTTCCTATGCTTGCGGCCCTGACGGCCTGACCGCCACGGCCGACCGGATCGCTCGAGAACTCGGCATCGAATCCGTCAAGGGAGGAGTCCATCCTCGCTTCGGAACCAGGAACGTCATCTTCCCGCTGCGCAACAACCAGTACCTCGAGGTCGTCGAGGTCCTGGCCCATCCGGCGAGCGACAAGGCACCGTTCGGCCAGGCCGTCCGGGCCCGCTCGGAGATGGGCGGCGGCTGGATGGGCTGGGTCGTCGCGGTGGACGACCTGGTCCCGTTCGAGGAGCGCCTCGGCCGCAGTCGGGTACCGGGGAACCGGAAGTTCCCGGACGGCCAGGAGCTGACCTGGCAGCAGATCGGCATCAAGGGCCTGATCGCCGATCCCCAGGTGCCCTACATGATCCAGTGGGACGAGGGCACCGAGAAGCTGCATCCCTCGCAGGCCGTGGAGCGCCCAGAGGGGCAGATCGCGCAGATCTGCATCGCCGGGTCGCGGGACCGCGTGCGGGACTGGCTCGGCCGCCCGGAGCAGTCGCCGCTGGGCGACGTCACGGTCGACTGGCAGGCGCCGAACGGCGCCCCGGGCATCCTGTCCGTGTCCTTCATGACGCCGCACGGCCTGGTCACGCTCTAGAGCCCGCGCCGGGGCTCATCCCCGGCGGGCTCGCACGGCGACCGGTCCGGCTCTGGCGCGGAGCGGCCGGCAGGACTAGATTCGCCGCAGAAGAAGGCGGCGGCAGACGCAGGGGGGCGTAGGCGCATGGGGACCACCGAATCGACTCGCAGAGGGCTCGGCACGACGGCGGTCGATGCCGTCGCTGCGGCGGCCGTCTCGCCGTCCGGGCGCGGCGGGCGGCGGGCTCCCCGGCGCTCCGCCCGGTCCGTCGGGAGCCGACTGCTCGGGCCGCTCCTGGCGGCCGCGGTGCTCTGCGGAGTGGGCGCGTGCGCGCCCCCGGCGGAGCCCGCACTGGCCCTGCTGGACACCCCCGCCTCGACCCAGGAGATCCCGGACCAGATCCTCGAGGCCGGCTTCATGGAGCCCGCCTCGATCCGCTTCGCGGGAGCGGACCAGGACGGCATCGAGTACTACCTCGGCCGCTCGAACCAGGCCGACGAGGTCTGCGTCGCGATCTTCTCCCCCGAGCGGACCTACGAGTTCTCGGGCGGTTGCGCCCCGCTCGAGCCCGAGACGTTCGCCCTCGTGCAGGCCGTGACGACGCCTCCGCGCGTCGCCCACCTGGTCGCGGACGGCTACACCCCGCCGGCCGAGGACGGGCTGAGCCGCGTCAGCGACAACGTCTGGGTGGAGATCCAGGAGCAGTGATCCAGGCGCAGCAGTGAACCAGGCGCAGCAGTGATCCAGGCGCCCGGGTGATCGGCGTCCGGGTGATCGGCGTCCGGACTCACGCCCCGAACCCGGTGGCGGAGCCGAACAGCGCGTACCCGACGAACCCGGCGATGTCGAGGAAGGCGTGCGCGATCACGAGCGGCATGACGCGGCCGTAGCGGGCGTAGATCCAGCCGAAGACGATCCCCATGGCTACGTTCCCGACGAACGGCCCCACCCCCTGGTAGAGGTGGTAGCTACCGCGGAGCAGCGCACTGGTCGCGATCACCGTCCACCTCCCCGCCGGGCCACGGCCCCAGCCCAGACGGCGCAGGTGGTGGAAGAGGAATCCGACGACGATGACCTCCTCCAGGATCCCGTGCCGGATCGCGGAGAGGACCAGGACGGGGATGGTCCACCAGTGGTCGTCGAGGGCGGCCGGGACGATCGCCGTCGTCAGCCCCAGGGCCCGGCCCGCCGCGTAGACGCCCAGCGTCCCGACGCCGATGGCGACCAGGAGCCCGACGCCGAGCGCGGCGTCCCGGCCGGGACGGCGGGCGTCGAGCCCCAGGGTCCGCAGGGCGCCGCGCAGCGGCACGGCCAGGAAGTACAGGGCCAGCGCCACCGGCACGAGCGAGAAGAGGATGTCCAGGAGCTGGTAGACGAGGTCGAAGACGGGCCGGTCGTCCAGCGGGACGTTCATGCTGGTGGTCTGCTCCCCCAGCGGGCCGCGGGTCAGCTTGTCCAGCAGCTCGACCACCGAGTAGACCGCCGACCGGCCCAGCGAGAGGCCCAGGACGAGGATGAGCTCCCAGCGCAGCCGCGTGCGCGTCGCGGCCTCCGGCGCGGCGCCCGGTGCAGCATCCGACGCTGCGGCCGGCGAGGACGCCGGCATGGGCCGCTGCCGGCGGGATGATTCCGGGCGTGACGGGGTGGGCCGAGACGGCGTGGACCGGGAGCTCATAGGATCGATGGTATGCGTGCACCGACCCCGGCCGAGATCCAGCTCGCCGAGAGGCTCCACCCGGGGCCGGCCTGGCAGGACGGCGTCGTCGAGGAGGGCGGGCAGTTCCACCTGGTCCTCGTGGCCGCCGGGGAGGCGGTGCTGCGGATGGCCCGGACGGCGGAGGCCGCCGCGGAGCTGCCGCGCCGCACCGCTCTGGTCGACGCGCTGGCGCCGCTGCTGCCCTACCGGGTCCCGCGCGCCCTCTCGCCCGTGTGGCAGGCCGCCGACGCCGACCCGGAGGTCGCCGAACGTGCGAGCGTCCCGGCATGGGCCGCCGTCGTACAGGAGTACGTGCCCGGGCGGGCGCACGAGCCGCACCGCGGCGACCCGGGCGTCCTGCGCGGGGTGGTCGAGTGCCTGGCCGCGATCGAGGTCGGGCCGCTCCGGGACCTGCTCGCGCGTCCGTTCGCCTACCGCGGCCCCTGGACGGCCCGCAAGCGGGAGGCGGCCGTGGCGGCACTCCCGGACGCCGCCGCGCCGTCCGCGGAGACCGTGCTCGAGCGGATCGAGGCGTTCGCCGACGTGCCGGGCGGGCTGGTGCACGGCGATCTGGCCGGGCACAACATGCACTGGGACGGGGACCGTCTGCTCGGGATCCTCGACTGGGACCTCGCCGCGGAGTGGGACCCCGCGCTCAACGCGGCGTACCTGGGCATGTGGCACAGCAAGGACCTGGTCCCGCTGATCGCCGCCGACCGCGACGAGGCCCGCCGGGCCGCCGTCTGGGACGGGGCGATGGCGCTGGAGGCCGTGTACAACGCCAGTCTGCGGTCCGATCGGCCGAACTGGGCGAAGCTCTACCGCAAGACGCTTCCGCGGATCGAGGCCGCAGCACTCGCGGCCCGCTGACGCCTGCGCCCATCACCCGCTGACGCCCGGGCCCGCCACCCTCTGACGCCTGGACCCGCGCCCGTCTGACGTCCGGGCCCACGCCCGGCCACCCGGACGCAGAGGACCCCCGTCGGGGATCGCACTCGATCCCCGACGGGGGTCCTCGTTCTACAGGTCCGGGCGGGCCCGGGAGGAGCCCGCAGGCTCCGGCTGAGCGGTCCTAGGAGAGGGCGGCGACGGCGGCGTCGTAGTCCGGCTCCTCGGTGATCTCGGTAACGCGCTGGCTGTAGGCCACCGTGCCGTCGGCGTCGATGACGACGACCGCGCGGGAGTGGAGGCCGGCCAGCGGTCCGTCCACCATCGCCGTGCCGAAGTCCTCGGCGAAGCTGGAGCGGAAGGAGGAGGCGGCGATGACGTTCTCGATGCCCTCGGCACCGCAGAAGCGGCCCTGGGCGAACGGCAGGTCGGCGGAGACGCACACGACGGCCGTGTTCTCCAGCCCGGCGGCGTGCTTGTTGAACTCGCGCACGCTCGCAGCGCAGACTCCGGTGTCGACGCTCGGGAAGATGTTCAGCAGGACGCGCTGGCCCTCGAAGTCGGCCGAGGAGACCTCGGACAGATCGGTGCCGACGAGCGTGAACTCGGGGGCCTTGGCGCCCACGGCGGGCAGCTCGCCCACGGTCGAGACAGGGGAACCCTGGAAGGTGATGTCAGTCATGACTCATGTCTACCACGGCCCGGCGGTCGGACCACTCTCCGCGTAGGCTTCTGACATGGCATCCCGTGAGCACAGCCCCCGGCAGATCATCCGCCTCGCCGATCTCGCGCCCATCGCGTGGAGCGGGGAGGCCGGCAGTTCCGTGGACGGCCCGGGCGGCGCCGGCGGCAAGACGCGCGAGATCGCCTCCGGCGACGGCTGGCGCCTCGCCCTCACGATGATCGACAGCGCCGGCGCGCTCGCCGCCCCGGGGCCCGGCGAGCGCGTCGCGACGCTCGTCGACGGCGAGCTCGTCGCGCTCCGCGTGGGCACCCCGGGAGCCCGGCCGGACGCCGGACAACCGGTCACCGAGCACCCGCTGGAGCGGTACCGCCCGTTCCCCTACGACGGCGCGGCGCCCGCGGAGGTCACGCTCCCCACGGGCCCGGGCGTCCTCCTGCAGGCGGAGACCGGACCGCGGGAGTCGGGCGAGCCGCTGGGGGCGCGAGTGACGATCATGGAGCTCTCCAAGACGCGCTCCCTCCCGCTCTTCGGGACCGAGGGCGGCGCGCAGTTCGGGGTCCTCCTCGAGGGCCGTGCGGTCGCGCACCCGGGCGACGGCTCCGGGCACCCCGTCGAGGGCGCCACGGCCGAGCTCGCCGTGTTCGACGCCGTCCGCGGCTCGGACGACGCGCCCGTGCTCACCGGCCGCGGCTTCGTCGCCGTCGTCGACTTCACCCCCTGACCCGAAGGACTCCCGTGCAGTTCCTCGCCCGCCTGAGCCTGAAGAACCGGGCCGTGGTCGCCCTCCTGACGCTCGCCATCGCCGCTGCCGGGCTCTACTCCATGGCCTCGCTGAAGCAGGAGCTCATCCCGGACATCGAGTTCCCGCGGACCACGGTGGTGACGGCGCTGCCCGGCGCCAGCCCCGAGGTGGTCGACGAGCAGGTGGCGCTCCCGCTGAGCCGCGCGCTCGAGACGGTCGACGGCGTGGAGTCCGTCTCCAGCGAGTCGCAGCAGTCGGCCTCCCTCATCACCGTCCGCTCCGAGTTCGACGCCGACCGGAGCCAGGTCGAGTCCGAGCTCCGCTCCGCGCTCGAGGCGGCCGCCGACGAGCTGCCCGAGGGCGCCGAGCCCGAAATCATGGCCGGCTCGCTCTCCGACATCCCGGCCGTCATGCTCACCGTCTCCTCGGCGGCACCGGCCGAGGATCTCGTCCTGGCGTTGCGGGAGGACCTCGTCCCGGCCCTCCGCGGGATCGAGGGCGTCCGCGACGTCACGCTGGCCGGCGGGGCCACCCAACGGGTCGCCATCACCCCGGACGGGGAGGCGCTCGCGGCCGCCGGACTGACGCCGCAGGCCTTCGAGGCGGCGCTCGAGGCCAACGGCGACACGCTGCCCGCCGGCTCCGTGCTGGTCGACGGGCAGAACGTCACCGTCCAGGCGGGGCAGGCCATCGAGACGGTCGAGGCCCTGCGCGAGCTGCCCCTGCTCCCCGCTTCGGGGGCGGGGCCGGCACCCGACGCGGCACCCGCGCCGGGGCCGGACGGAGAGCTCGACCCGGAACGGCCGGGGACCACCACCCCGGGAGCGCCCGTCCCACCGGCGGATCCCGTGCCGCTCGGCGACGTCGCCACCGTGGAGGTGGCCGGCGAGCCGGCCGACTCGATCACGCGGACCAACGGCGAGCCGAGCGTCTCGGTGACGATCACCAAGATGCCCGACGCCGACGTCGTACGGCTCTCCCACGCCGTCTCCGCGGCGCTGCCGGCGGCCACCGACGCGCTGGGCGTCGACGCCGACCTGACGACCATCTTCGACCAGGCGCCGTTCATCGAGGAATCGATCCAGCATCTCGCGCTCGAGGGCGCGCTGGGGCTGCTCTTCGCCGTGGCGGTGATCCTGCTGTTCCTCTTCTCGATGCGGGCGACCGTCGTCACGGCGGTCTCCATCCCGCTCTCGGTGCTCGTCACGTTCGCGGCCCTGCACGCCTCGGGCTACTCGCTGAACATGCTCACGCTCGGCGCGCTGACCATCTCGATCGGCCGCGTGGTGGACGACTCGATCGTCGTCATCGAGAACATCAAGCGGCACCTGGCCTACGGCGAGGCGAAGTCCGTGGCCATCTTCACCGCCGTGCGCGAGGTCGCCGGGGCCATCACGTCGTCGACGGTGGCGACCGTGGTGGTCTTCCTGCCGATCGTCTTCGTCTCCGACATGGTGGGCGAGCTCTTCCGGCCGTTCTCCCTCACGGTCACCATCGCGATGCTCTCCTCCCTGCTGGTGGCCCTGACGATCGTGCCGGTGCTGGCCTACTGGTTCATGCGGCCGCCGGCCGGCGACGTGGATCCGGACGCCGTCCGCCGGGCCGCCGAGGAGAAGGAGGCGTCCTCGCGGCTCCAGCGCGCGTACCTGCCGCTGCTGCGCCGGACGCAGCGCCGGCCCCTCGCGACACTGCTCGCCGCGGTGGTGCTGCTCGCCGGGACCGCGGCGGTGGTCCCGCTGCTCAAGGTCGACTTCCTCGGCAGCGCCGGTTCGAACACGTACCGGGTCACCCAGGAGTTCGACTCCGCCGCATCGCTGGACACGGTCTCGGAGACCGCCGCGGCCACCGAGGACGCGCTCCTGGGGGTCGACGGCGTCGAGTCCGTGCTGCTGACCGTCGGCGGCGACGGCTTCGCCCGCGACACCTCGGCCGGCACGTTCATGGTCACCGCGGACGCCGGCGCCGACCAGACGCGGATCCGCGGCGACATCCAGGCGGCCGTGACCGGACTCGACGCCGGAGAGGACATCGACCTCGGCGAGACGTCCGCCGTCGGCTCCGGAACCGTCGATGTGGAGCTGACGGCGAACGACGCCGACACCTTGGCGGTCGCGTCCGAGCTCGTGACCGACGCCCTGGCCGGCGTCGAGCACGCGGAGGCGCCCACGTCCGATCTGGGAGCCACGCAGGACTCCCTCCAGGTCCGGGTGGACCGGCCGGCCGCCGCGGAGGCCGGCCTGACGGAGCTGCAGGTCGCCTCGTTGGTCGCCGCGGCCGGGAACGAGCGGCCGATCGGGCAGGTGCGGATCGACGGCGAGGCGCTCGACGTCGTGGTCCTCGGCGGCGACTCCTACGGGACGGTGGAGGAGCTGCGCGACCTGCCGCTCCCCTCCGCCGCGGGGCCGCTCGTCCTCGACGACGTCGCCGACGTCGTCGAGACCCGCGTGCGGGACACCGTGGCGCGCTCCGGCCAGGACCTGGTGGCGACCGTCGCCCTGGCCCCGGAGGAGGGCCGGCTCGGCGAGGTCTCCGATGCCGTGGCCGAGCGGCTGGCCGGGATCGAGCTGCCGGACGGCGCGACCTACGCGATCGGCGGCGCGACCGCCGACCAGACGGAGGCGTTCGAGCAGCTCGGGCTCGCGATGCTCGCGGCGATCGCGATCGTCTACGTGCTGCTGGTGGCGACCTTCAGGTCGCTCGTGCAGCCGCTCATCCTGCTGGTCTCC
The DNA here is from genome assembly GCF_039538765.1 of Zhihengliuella alba. Taxonomy (NCBI): domain Bacteria; kingdom Bacillati; phylum Actinomycetota; class Actinomycetes; order Micrococcales; family Micrococcaceae; genus Zhihengliuella; species Zhihengliuella alba. Next base: position 176,482 of record NZ_BAABCJ010000002.1, read on the forward strand.
GTCCCGTTCGCGGCGACGGGTGCCCTGCTGCTCCTGCTGGCCACCGGCCGGCCGCTGGCCGTGGCGTCCCTGATCGGCCTGCTGATGCTGATCGGGATCGTCGTCACCAACGCGATCGTGCTGATCGACCTGGTGAACCAGTACCGGGCGCAGGGCCAGGGACTGCACGATGCCGTGGAGAACGGCGCCCGCCAGCGGCTGCGTCCCATCCTCATGACGGCCCTGGCGACCATCTGCGCGCTGACGCCGATGGCGCTCGGCGTCACCGGATCCAGTGGCTTCATCTCGCAGGACCTGGCGATCGTCGTGATCGGCGGGCTGGTGTCCTCGACCGCTCTGACGCTCATCCTGGTGCCGGTGCTCTACCGGCTGTTCGAGGGGCGGCAGGAGCGCCGCCGCGGCCGGAGCCCGCGGGAGCCGGAGACGGCGCTGATCGACCTGGTCGCGGCGGGCGAACCGCTGCCGAGCCGCCGGGCGCTGCGCGGCAGGCGAGACGCGCCGTACGCCTGATCCATGCCGTCCCCCGAGACCTGGGCGCGCAGACGAATCGCCGGCAACGCGTGGGCTGCGTGCGGGCCTCGACGGCCGCCGACGGCGTGAAGGTGCGCCGCGGCGGGGCGCTCGCGCTCACCGGCTCGAAGGCCTAGGCCCCTCGACCGGCTACCCGGCCAGCACGGCCTCGCGGGACGCGACGAACGCCGCGACCGCGGCGTCGATGTCCTCGCGCGAGTGCGCCGCGGAGAGCTGCACGCGGATGCGCGCGGTGTCCTTCGGGACCACCGGGAAGCTGAACGCCGTCACGTAGACGCCGCGCTCGAGCATCTCGGCGGCGATCCGTCCGGCCACGACCGCATCGCCGAACATGACCGGCACGATCGCGTGCTCGCCGTCGAGCAGCTCGAAGCCCGCCTCCGCCATGCGGCCCCGGAAGTAGGCGGCGTTGTCGAAGAGCCGCTGGCGCAGCTCGCCGGACTGCCCGACCAGCTCGAGCGCCTTCAGCGTCGCCGCGACGATGGACGGGGCCAGCGAGTTGGAGAACAGGTACGGGCGCGCCTTCTGGCGCAGCATCGCGACGATCTCGCCGCGGCCGGACACGTACCCGCCGGAGGCGCCGCCGAGTGCCTTGCCGAAGGTGCCGGTGTAGATGTCCACCCGGTCGGAGACACCGGCGTGCTCGGGCGTCCCGGCGCCGGTCTCGCCCATGAAGCCCACGGCGTGCGAGTCGTCCACCATCACCAGCGCCCCGTACCGCTCGGCGAGGTCGCAGATGCCCTCCAGCGGCGCCAGGTAGCCGTCCATGGAGAAGACGCCGTCCGTGACCACGATCGTCCGGCGCGGCCCGGCGCCGTCGTTCATGTCCGCGGCGGCCTGCAGCTGGGCCTCCAGATCCGCCAGGTCTTGGTTGCGGTAGCGGAACCGGGCGGCCTTGGAGAGGCGGATGCCGTCGATGATCGAGGCGTGGTTCAGGGCGTCGGAGATGATGGCGTCCTGCGGGCCGAACAGGGACTCGAAGACGCCCCCGTTGGCGTCGAAGCAGCTGGAGAAGAGGATGGTGTCCTCGGTGCCGAGGAACTCGGAGACCCTGCGCTCGAGCTCGAAGTGCAGGTCCTGGGCGCCGCAGATGAAGCGGACCGAGGCCATGCCGAAGCCGCGCTCGTCCAGCGCCGTCTTGGCCGCCGCGATGATCTCCGGGTGGTCGGCCAGGCCCAGGTAGTTGTTGGCGCAGAAATTCACCACGTCGGCCGCGGGCCCGCCGAGCGGGCCCGCCTTGATGCGCGCGGACTGGGGCGAGTCGATGTGCCGCTCGTGCTTGTAGAGGCCGGCGGTCTCCAGGTCGGCGAGCTCGGCGGCCAGCTGGTCCTTCAGGGTGGTGTACATGGTCCGGTCTTCCTTCGAGTGCTGCGTTTGGTGCAGGCTGTGCGGTGCGGGCTGTCGGGTGCGGTGCTGTCGGGCGAGCGCGGGCGGGTGCTACACGGTGGTCCAGTCGAGGACGACCTTGCCGCCGCGCCCGGCCCGGGCGAGGGCGAAGCCGCGCTCCCACTCAGCGGCGGGCAGGACGTCGGTGACGACCTCGGCCACGCTGCGGCGCAGGGCCGGGTTCGAGTCGAGCATCGCGCTCATCGCGTACCAGGTCTCGTACATCTCGCGGCCATAGATCCCCTTGAGCGTGAGCATGTGGGTGACGACCTTGCCCCAGTCGATGTCGATCGACGCGCTGGGCAGGCCGAGCAAGGCGATCTTGCCACCGTGGTTCATGTTGTCGATCATCTCCGGCAGTGCCGAGGGGCTGCCCGAGGTCTCCAGTCCGACGTCGAACCCCTCCACGAGGCCGAGCTCCTGCTGGGCATCCGCGATGCGCGTCCGCGAGACGTCGATCGCCAGGTCGGCGCCGAGCCCGCGCGCCAGTTCGAGCCGCGGTTCGGAGACGTCGGTGATGACGACCCGGCGGGCGCCGGCGTGCTTGGCGACGCCGATGGTCATGAGTCCGATGGGACCCGCACCGGTGACCAGCACGTCCTCGCCGACCAGCGGGAAGGACAGCGTGGTGTGCACGGCGTTGCCGAACGGATCGAAGACCGCGCCGAGCTCGGGGGTGATGGCGTCCGAGCGGTGCACCCAGACGTTGGTCTCCGGGATGACGACGTACTCGGCGAACGCGCCGTCGCGCTGGACGCCCACGGAGGACGTGTTGATGCACATCTGGCGGCGGCCGGCGCGGCAGTTGCGGCACATGCCGCAGACCACGTGCCCCTCGCCGGAGACGCGGTCGCCGATCCGGACGTGCGTGGTGAGGTCGCCGACCTCGACGACCTCCCCGTAGAACTCGTGACCCGGGATCATGGGGGCCTGGATCATGGCCGCGGCGGCGTCGTCGTAGGCCTGGATGTGCAGGTCCGTGCCGCAGATCCCGGTGGTCATGACGCGGATCTTCACGTCGTGGGCGCCGGTGATCGGCTCGGGACGGTCGACGAAGTCGAAACCGGCGTGCGGACCGGACTTGTAGAGAGCCTTCATGCTCCCTATTCAAGGCCCCGCGAAGCATTAGAACAAGGCGGACTCTCTGAAGCGACGATTGAGCTGGTGCTACATCGTGGGCGGCTCTACGCTCGTGGCATGGACGTCCACCAACTCAAGATCCTCCGCGAGCTCGGCGAGCTGGGCAGCGTCAAGGCCGTCGCCGACCACCTCCTGGTCACCCCCAGCGCCGTCTCGCAGCATCTGGCGCAGCTCCAGCGGGGCGTCGGCGTGCCCCTGACCCGCAAGGAGGGCCGGAACCTGGTGCTCACTGAGGCCGGTGCCGTGCTCGCCGAGGCCGGTGCGGGCGTCGTGGCCGCGATGGCCCGGGCGCACGCCGCCATCGAGGCCTTCCACCAGGCCTCCCACGGCCAGGTGTCGGTCAGCGGGTTCCACTCGGCGGGGCAGGCGCTCTTCGCCCCGCTGGCCCGCCGGCTGGGTGCGGACGCCGGCGGTCCGGTCGCGAGGTTCACGGACGAGGACGTGGCGCAGCAGGAGTTCCCGGCGCTGACGGCGCGGTACGACCTGGTGCTGGCGCACCGGATGGAGCACAGCCCGCCCTGGCCGACCGGCCGCGTCGCGGTGCTGGAGCTGGCCCGGGAGCCCCTGGACGTCGCCCTGCCCTTCGGCCATCCCCTGGCGGGCCTGGCGGAGCTGGAGGCGGCCGACGTCGCCCGGGAGCCCTGGGTGACCAGCCGCCCCGGCTACTCGCCGGACGACGTGCTCGGCGCGATCGCGACGGTGGCGAGGACGCCGCCGCGGATCGTGCACCGCATCAACGACTACTCGACCGTCGCCGCGCTGGTGGCGGACGGCGGCGTGCTCGGGCTCCTCCCCCGCTACACCGGACGGGCGGCGCTGGGCCTGCGCGACGACGTGGTCCTGCGGCCCCTGCGCGGCCTGCGGACGCGTCGCTGCATCGACCTGCTGGCGCGGCCGGAGGCCTTCGAGCGGCGCAGCGTGCGGATCGTCGCCGACGCGTTCCGTGACGTCATGGGCGAGCTGGTCGGCGCAACGGAGGGGACCCCCGGGTAGGGCCGGCCCGTCAGTCGGCCGCCGCGAGGAGGCCGGCGAGTGTGTGGAGTCCGACGGCGTGCAGCGGCTCCGCGGGCGGGTGGAGGGCCGCGATGAGCCCGTAGGCGACGGCCCAACCGCGCCCGCGCCGCCACACGGCGTCGTCGTAGGCAGCGCCTCCGGCCTGCGCTGCCGCCCGGAACCGAGCCCGCCCGGCGCCCGTGAAGTGCATCCAGGCGACCCCGAGATCGCTCGCCGGGTCGCCGGCGGTCAGGTCGCCGAAGTCGACGACGGCGGCCAGCCGGACACCGCGCGACCTCCTCCCGTCCACGGCGCCCGGGCGGACCCCGTCGGGGTCGTCGGGGTTGCCGGGGTCGTCGGCGTACTCCGGCTCCACGACGACATTGTGCGGGTGCGGGTCCCCGTGGAGCCAGAGCGCCGGACCGGTGTGCACGGGCGCGGCGGCGGCCGCCTCGAACACCTCCCGCAGCGCCTCGGCGGAGCCCGGCGGCAGAATCGCGTGCGCCTCCGGCGGCAGCGCTCCCCCGCGGACCTCGGCGAGCCTCGCCTCGACGGCCTCGCGGCGGGCCGTGAGGGGCACGCCGCGGAACGGGTTGGCCGGAGCCTCCGCCGGCGCAGGACGGTGCAGCGCCGCGAGGAAGGCCGCCAGCTCCGCCGCATAGGCGTCGCGCTCCCCCGGCGGCAGGAGCGCCGCACTGGTCCCGGGCAGCCACGGCACGATGCTTCAGCGGTACGGATAGCCGCGCCCGGGACCGCCGGTCCTCAGCGGGACCGGCACCGGCAGCGGCAGGCCGGCGGCGACGACGGGCAGCCACTCGGCCTCCGTGACGAGCAGGGCCTCGGCGCTCCGCCTGCGGGGCAGCCGGACCGCGAGCCGGTCGCCGAGCCGGAAGAGCACGTTGTCCCAGCCGGCGGCGGCACGCCGGAGGGAGAGTCCGGCCAGATCCGAGTGCTGATCCGCCAGCAGGCCGGCGATCAGCGCCTCGTCGATCTCGACGTCCTGCGCGGGAATGCCCGGGGAGCTCAGCGGACCGGCTCGCCGGACTGGCCGAGGATCTCGATCCGGACCATGAGCGGCCGGCCGCTCGCCTCGGCCGGTACCTTCACCCGGTGCTCGGCGGCGACGTAGTCCATGGTGCAGGGGCGGTCGTACCGCGAGTCGAAGCGCACGAGCAGCTGGTCGGGTTCGAGCACCGTCGTCCCGACCAGGCGGGCGGGGCAGCTGGAGCTGCCGTGCGTGGTCACCCGGATCTCGTGCTCCGACGCCCAGTCCGCGGGCGCCGGCTCGCCAGGCGTCACGGGGGTCAGGGGGCTCGGCGCGGCTGGCTCGGTCGCGGTACCGGACAGGGACGAGGAGACCGGGGAGTCGGAGGCCCCCGGCCCGCCCGCGGACGGCCCGCTGGCCGGAGCCGCGTCACTCGGAATTCCGCCGGTGGGGGTTCCGCCCGTGGAGGCTCCGCCGGTCGGTTCTGCGGGGTCGATGGGGGTCACGTCGAGCGAGGAGTCGGAGGAGCTGGACGTCGCGGGAGCCATGCCGGACGGCCCCGGACGCAGCGCCCACATCAGGGCGACCACCAGGACGATCGCGATGGCGACGACGCCGACCACCAGTCCGAGCGGCTGCCACCCGGCGGCCCGGCCGGCGCCCCGCGGTCCCGGGTCGGTCGCGGCCGGGTCCGGGTCCGGGTCCGGGGCAGCCGACCCCGAGGTGCCCGCGCTGGCCGAGACCCCGTGCTCGCGCGGGGGCTCGGCGGGTGTGCCGGGGTCGCCAGTTCCCCCGTCCCCCTGCGGACCGGAAGGCGTCGAGTTCATGTCCATCAGTATGCGCTACTTGTCCGTTCTCGTCTGCTGGTCTCTTCTGCTGGTCTCTCGAACGGAGACCTCCCGTGATCGCGGGCCGTCCCCTCACACGGCTGTGGCCGGGCCCGCCGCTCCGGCGGGCCCGGCCACAGCCGGTGGGATCGCTCGGGTCAGCCCTCGATGCCGAGCTTCTCCAGCACCAGCTCGCGCACGCGGGCCGCGTCGGCCTGGCCGCGGGTGGCCTTCATGACCGGCCCGATCAGCGCGCCGACGGCCTGCAGCTTGCCGCCCTTGATCTTCTCGACCACGCCGGGCATCTCGGCCATGGCCGCGTCGATGGCCTCGCCGAGCGCCGAGTCGTCGTTCACGACGGCGAGGCCGCGCTTCTCGACGATCTCGCCCGGCGTGCCCTCGCCGGCGATGACGTGCTCGAGGACCTGGCGGGCGATCTTGTCGTTGATCTTCCGGGCCTGGATCAGGGAGTCCAGCTCGATGATGGTGGCCGGGGTCGCGCCGAGATCGGTCGGCTCGACGTCGGCGTTCTTGGCCAGGCGGGAGATCTCGCCCATCCACCACTTGCGGGCCACGGCCGGGGTGGCCCCGGCGTCGATGGTCTCCTCGATGGCGTCCATGAGGCCCGCGTTCACGACGTCGCGGAACTCGGCGTCGGAGTAGCCCCAGTCGGCCTGCAGGCGCTTGCGGCGCTCGGCCGGCGGCTCGGGCAGGCGCGAGCGGATCTCCTCGATCCACGCCTCGTTCGTGACGATCGGCAGCAGGTCCGGCTCCGGGAAGTAGCGGTAGTCGTCGGCGTCGGACTTCGGACGACCCGACGTCGTCGTGCGCGTGTCCTCGTGCCAGTGGCGGGTCTCCTGGACGATCGCCTCGCCGGAGTCCAGCACCGCGGCGTGGCGCTGGATCTCGTGGCGGACCGCGTGCTCGACGGCGCGCAGCGAGTTCACGTTCTTGGTCTCGGAGCGGGTGCCGAACTTCGTGGCGCCCTTTGGCATGAGGGACACGTTCGCGTCGCAGCGGACGTTGCCGCGCTCCATGCGGGCATCCGAGATCCCGAGCGCCTTGACGATCTCGCGGATCGCCCCGACGTACGCCTTGGCGAGCTCGGGGGCGCGGTGGCCCGCGCCGGTGATCGGCTTCGTGACGATCTCGACCAGCGGCACGCCGGCACGGTTGTAGTCGACGAGCGAGAAGTCGGCGCCCTGGATGCGGCCGGTGGCCCCGCCCATGTGGGTCAGCTTCCCGGCGTCCTCCTCCATGTGGGCGCGCTCGATCTCCACGCGGAAGACCTCGCCGTCCGCCAGCTCGATGTCGAGGTAGCCGTCGTGGGCGATCGGCTCGTCGTACTGCGAGGTCTGGAAGTTCTTCGGGGTGTCCGGGTAGAAGTAGTTCTTCCGGGCGAAGCGGCAGGACTCGGCGATCTGGCAGTTCAGCGCCAGGCCGAGCATGATCGAGTACTCCACGGCGGTCTTGTTGACCACGGGCAGCACGCCGGGCAGGCCCAGGTCCACGGGCGTGATGTTGGAGTTGGGGACGTCGCCGAACGCGTTCGGGGCGTCGGAGAACATCTTGGTCCGGGTGTTCAGCTCGACGTGGACCTCGAAGCCGAGGACCGGGTCGTAGCGCTCCAGGGCCTCATCGAAGTCGACGAGGTCGGCGGTGTACGCGGCCATCTAGGCGGCACCTCCCGTGGTTGCGGCGACCAGTTCGGGCGCCTGGTCGATCAGCGGTCCGCCCCAGGAGTCCTCGAGCAGCTTCTCCAGCGCGGCGCCGACCCGGTACAGGCGGGCGTCCTCGCGGGCGGGGGCGAGGAACTGGATGCCCACCGGCAGGCCCTCGGAGAGCCCGCCCGGGACGGAGATGCCCGGGATGCCCGCCATGTTGGCCGGGATCGTGGCGACGTCGTTGAGGTACATCGCCAGCGGGTCGTCGGACTTCGCGCCGAACTCGAACGCGACGTTCGGGCTCGTCGGGGAGATCAGGACGTCGGCCTGCTCGAACGCGGCGTCGAAGTCGCGCTGGATCAGGGTGCGGACCTTCTGCGCCGAGCCGTAGTAGGCGTCGTAGTAGCCGGCCGAGAGGGCGTAGGTGCCCAGGATGATGCGCCGCTTGACCTCGTCGCCGAAGCCGGCGGCACGGGTGGCGCCCATGACGCGCTCGATGGTCAGCGGGCCCTCCTCCGGGAGGACGCGCTGGCCGTAGCGGACGCCGTCGAACTTGGCGAGGTTGGAGGAGACCTCGCTCGGCATGATCAGGTAGTACGCGCCGAGCGCGTACTTGAAGTTCGGGCAGGAGACCTCGACGATCTCCGCGCCGGCGGCCCTGAGGACCTCGACGGACTCGTTGAAGCGCTCCTGGACGCCGGCCTGGTAGCCCTCGCCCGTGAGCTCCTTGACGATGCCGACGCGCACACCGGACAGGTCGCCGGTGAGCCCCTGCTTGGCCGCCTCCACCAGGGCGGGGACGGGCTCGTTGAGCGACGTCGAGTCCTTGGGGTCGTGGCCGCCGATCAGCTCGTGGAGGTAGGCGGCGTCGAGGACCGTGCGGGTCACCGGGCCGATCTGGTCCAGCGAGGAGGCCATCGCGATCGCCCCGTAGCGGGAGACGCCGCCGTAGGTCGGCTTCACGCCGACCGTGCCGGTGACGGCGCCGGGCTGGCGGATGGAGCCGCCCGTGTCCGTGCCGAGGGCCAGCGGGGCCTCGAAGCCGGCCACCGCCGCGGCCGAGCCGCCGCCGGAGCCGCCGGGGATGCGGCCCAGGTCCCACGGGTTGCGGGTGATCCCATAGGCGGAGTGCTCGGTGGAGGAGCCCATGGCGAACTCGTCGAGGTTGGTCTTGCCGAGCATCGGCATCCTCGCGGCGCGGATCTTCTCGATCACGGTCGCGTCGTAGGGGCTCATCCAGCCCTCGAGCATCTTCGAGGCGGCCGTGGTGGGCTGGCCGACGGTGACGATCAGATCCTTGATCGCGATCGGGACGCCGGCCAGCGGGTGTAGAGCCTCCGCCTCGGCGCCGCCGGCGGCGCGGATCTCGTCCACCTCGGCCGCGACGGCGAGCGCCTCCTCGGCGTTGACGTGCAGGAACGCGTTCAGGCCGCGCTCCCCGCCGTCGATTCCGGCGATGCGGTCCAGGTGCGCCTGCACGGCCTCGACGGCCGTGACCTCTCCGGCGCGGAGCTTCTTGGCCAGCTCGGTGGCCGACAGCTTGATGATCTCGCTCATGTCCTACTCCCCATCCAGAATGGCCGGAACCTTGAAGCGGTTGTCCTCGGCGTCAGGCGCGTTCTGCAGCGCCTGCTCGGGGGTCAGGGTCGGTCCCACGACGTCCTCGCGCATGACGTTGTGCAGCGGGATCGGGTGGCTCGTGGCCGGGACGTCGTCCCCGGCGGCCTCGCTGACGGAGGCGATGGCGTCGACGATCGCGTCGAGCTCGCCGGTCATCCTCTCCAGCTCCGCACCGCTCATTTCGATGTGCGCAAGCCGTGCCAGATGGGCGACGTCCTCGCGGCTGATGGCAGACATTTATCTCCCAGGTGTTGGGTTGGTTTCCGGTTCGCCCCTCATTCTATTGGAGAGGACTACGACGCCGTGACGGCAGGTCAGGCGCGCGTGCGGCGGTCGATCTCGGCGACGGCGGCGGCCCGGTCCGTCGCGACGAACGCGCCGTCGGGGCCGACGAGCGTCGGGACCGTCTCGTTGCCGCCGTTGACGGCGCGGACGGTGGCGGCGCCGTCGTCGTCCTCCCAGATGTTGACCCAGTACGCGTCGCCGAGCCGTGAGCGCAGCGCCCACATGAGCTTGAGGCAGTAGACGCAGCCGGGGCGCCAGTAGACGGCCGCGCCGCCGGCCGCGACGTGCTGCTCCGCGCCGGCCGCGGGCCCGCTGCGCACGGCCAGCGCGATCCCGGTGAAGACGGTGTAGGCGAGGATCGCCAGGACGATGAGCACGTCGAGCACCTCGAGGCCCCGCAGCAGTCCGCTGACCAGGACGAAGGCCGCGAGGACGAGGGTGAGGCCCGGCAGCAGGGCGGGGTGGGCGGTGAGCCGTCGCATGATCACAGCCTAGCCGGGCGCCTTCCCTGGCCGAGCGCCCGCCCGCCGGCACCGGGCCAGTTCACCGAACGCCGTGGCCACCGGGCGTCGTGGCCTCCGGCGCCGCCGCGAGCGCCCGCTCAGAGCACGCGTTCCGGGCGGGCCAGGATGCCGGGGACGAGCCGGGAGGCCAGGAACAGGGCCCCGCGGACCAGGAGGAACCCGGCGACGAAGACCGCGGCGACCGTGACGAGGGCCAGCGGCTGGACGAAGAGCGCGATGCCGAGGAGCGGGGCCAACAGGAGCACGGCGCAGAGGGCGGATCCCCCGGAGACGACCCACAGGGCCGACATGATGGCGGTGCGGGCGGCGTCGGTCATGGTCCGGCGCGGCATGCCGAGCCGGTCCATGGAGACGAGGACCTCCGCCCGGTCCAGGGTCGCCGCCGCCTGGTTCAGGCCGATGGAGCACGCCACCATGAGGAACGAGCCGGCGAGCGTGACCAGCACACCGGTGGCGATGTCCTGCATCAGATACTGCTCGGCGGAGTCCATGTCGTCGGACGCGGCGAGCCGCGAGAACGCCAGGCCACCGGCCGCGAACACGCCGACGAAGCTGGTGACGGCCAGGCCGCCGACCTGGCGCCACGCGGCCTTCGGATCGTCGAGGATGGTCCGCGCGGCGATCAGGCGGGTCACGTCCGGGGCGCGCCGGTGCTTGATCCCGGCGGCGAGGCGCAGCACCCACGGACCGATCAGGTCGAGGGCGAGCAGCCCGGCGCCGAAGGCCGCCCCGAGGACGGCGATCATGACCAGGATCCCGCCGAGCTCGGCGAAGGCCGGGAGCATCTGGAGGACACCGACGGCAACCGCCATCAGGCCGACGGCGACGGCGATCCGGATCCAGTGGGTCCGCGCCGGGCGCTGCCGGGTGCGCACGCCCAGGGGCGTGACGGCCACGGCGCGCAGGCCGGCGAGCGCGCTCACGGCCCCGAGGACCACGACGGCGGCCGCGATGAGCGGGATCCACCACCACGGCATCCACATCTGCGCGCCGAGCGCCTCGCCGCGGAAGTGGAGCAGGCCGACGGCGGGCGCGAGCGCCAGGTACAGCACCGAGCCGGCGAGTGCGCCGACGACGGCCATCGCCGCGGCCTCGAGCACGGTCAGCACCGTGAGGGTGCCGCTGGTGGCGCCGAGCAGCCGGAGCGAGGCGAGCCGGTCGTCGCGGCGACGGGCCGCCATCCGCGCCGCCGAGGCCCCGACCGAGCCGAGCGGGACGAGGAGGAGCGCCAACGCGGTCGTCGCGAGCATCTGGTACGTGGGGCCGAGTTCGTCGTCCCAGGAGAAGAACACCCGAGCCCCGGCGACGACGAGCATCGCCAGCGTGGTCACGACGGCGAAGGAGACGACGGGCAGGGCGGCGGCCGCGCCGTCGCGCCCGGAGGCGTTGCCGGCACCGCGCCGCAGGGGCGACTGGCGGAAGAGCGGGGCGATCCGCAGGGCCGTGGCGACGGCGCTCATGCCCGCTCCCCCGCCGTCGCGCCGGCCTCGCCGGTCCCGCCGGTCCCGCCGGACAGGCCGGCGGTGCCGTGGTTGGACTCGTCGGCGACGATCCGGCCGTCGCTGAGGGTGATCAGGCGCGCGCAGCGCTCGGCCACGGCACGGTCGTGGGTGACGACCACGAGGCTGCGGCCGCCCGAGCGCGCGTCCGCCGGCTCGACGGAGTCCAGCAGCAGGTCCAGGACCTCGGCGGACGTGGCCGAGTCGAGTGCGCCCGTGGGCTCGTCGGCGAAGATCAGCCGCGCGCCGGTGACCTGGGCGCGAGCGATGGCCACCCGCTGCGCCTGCCCGCCGGAGAGCTCGCCGAGGCGCCGCTGCTCCATGCCGGCGAGACCCAGCCGGGCGAGCCACTGGGCGGCGGCGAGTTCGGCCTCGGGCCGCGGCGTCCCGCCGAGCATGAGGGCGACGGCGACGTTCTCCAGCGCGCTGAGCTCGTGGAGCAGCAGGCCCTGCTGGAAGACGAAGCCGAGGTCGCGCCGGCGGACGGAGGCCCGCTGGTTCTCGTTCAGCTCCTCCATCCGGATCGGACCGGCCGGCGTGTTCAGGACGATCGATCCCGCGGTCGGGGCGATGATGCCGGCGAGCGCGTGCAGGAGCGTCGACTTGCCGGAGCCGGAGGCGCCCATGATGGCGACGGATTCGCCCACCCCGATCCGCAGGTCCACCCCGCGCAGGGCGGGGGTGCTGGCGTCCGGGTAGGTGTGGCTGAGGCCCTGGGCGGTCAGGAGGGCGGGGGCGGTCGGGCGTGCCGGTGCGGTGGGGCGTGCGGGTGCGGTCATGGTTCCACGATCCCGCGCCCCGGGGCCGGCGCGCGTCGCCCGGCCGGGTGATCCTGGATGGCCGGGCCTCCACCCCCGGGATGAGTGCGGTCCGCCCGCGGGCGGACCGGCGGGTCAGGCGACGTCGTAGGTGTAGACCACCAGAGGCGCCCCGTTGCTCGGGACGACCCAGTCGCGCTCGGAGACGTGGGTGAATCCGAGCGACTCGTACAGGCCGCGCGGTGCCGTCCACCCTGCCCCCGTGGTGAGCGCCACCCGGGTGAGGCCGAGCTCGCGGGCGCGGTCGACGGCGGCGCGGACCAGCACCCGGCCTGCGCCCGTGCGCTGTACCTCCGGGTCCACGGCGAGCATGCGCATCTCCAGCTCCTCCCCGCGGCAGATGTCGGCGTAGCGGGTGCCGGCGCGGATCAGCGTCACGGTGGCGACGATCCGGCCGGCGCGCTCGGCCACCAGCAGCTCGGCATGGCGGGCCCGGTCGGCGGAGTCCGCGATGAAGTCGAAGTAGGTCGAGTCCGGCTCGAAGTAGCCGGTGGCCCGGTAGGAGTCCACGGTAATGCGGGAGATCTCGGCGTGGTCCGCCTCGGTCGCGGGCCGGACCGTGGTGGCGGGGCGGTCGTCTGCCGCGCCGGACCCGGGGACGCCCCGGTCGGTACTCGTGTGCTCGGGGACGTTGATGGTGGCTCCGGTGGTGATCGTGCTGCTCGTTTCAGTCGGAGGCCCGCGCCGCCGCGGCTCAGCCGACGTGCTGGCTGCGGACCCGTTCGAAGTTGATGCGGCCCGCGGCCGCCCAGTCAGGATACCCCTCGGGCCGGAGCACGGGCACACCGGCCTCCTCGGCGATGAGCATGGCCGCGGACCAGTCGTGCACGTGCGTACCGAACTCCGCGTAGGCATCCAGCGTGCCGTCGGCCACGAGGCACACGTCCAGGGCGGCCGAGCCGAGGCGGCGCATGTTGGCGAAGCCCGGCATCAGGGCCCCGAGCGCCGCGACCTGCGGGACGTGCCGCTTCAGCGTGTACCCGAACCCGGTGGCCAGCAACGGCCCGTCCGTGTCGGCGTCGGGCCCGGTGAGCCGCTCCGGGGTCGGCGCCTGGGTGCCCGGGGCGGCCGGGGCCGTCCCCGTCCGCCAGGCTCCCTCGCCACGGGCGGCGTAGTACTCGACGCCGAGCGCCGGAGCGTTGACTGCCCCGGCCTGCCAGACGCCGTCGGCATCGCGGACCGCCACGGATGTGGCGTAGTAGACGATCCCGCGGACGAAGTTGGTGGTCCCGTCGAGCGGGTCGATGGACCATTCGACGCCGCTGGGCTCCGCGGGGGTGGTGGTGCCGTACTCCTCACCGGTGATGGTGTCGGCGGGGTGCGCGGCGACGATGACATCGCGCACCGCCTGCTCGGCCCGGCGGTCGAAGTCGGTCACCCAGTCGCCGCCGCCGCTCTTCGTGTCGGTCAGGGGGCGTCCGGTGCGCTCGGCGAGGACTGCGGCGCCGGCGGCGGCCGCACGGCGGGCGGTGTCGAGGTATCGCTGGGGCTTCGGCTGGCTCATGATGCGTCTCCTGCGGCATCCGCAGGGGCGCCGTCGTCGTTGGTGATCTGGTCGTCGTTCTGGCTGGTCTGGTCGCCGGCCGCGTCAAGGCCAGTACCGCCCGGGAGCGCGCCCGGACCCTCGGTCACGAGGATGCGAAATCCCGCCGCGTCGAGGATCGGGATGCCCAGCTCCTCCGCCTTGGTGAGCTTGGATCCGGCGCCGGGTCCGGCCGCCACGAAGTCCGTCTTCTTGGACACGCTGGAGGCGGCCTTGCCGCCTGCGTGGATGATGGCCTCCTTGGCCTCGTCGCGAGAGTACCCCTCCAGCGATCCGGTGGCCACGACGCTCAGGCCCGCCAACACGCCGCCGCGCGCGGCGGCGGCTCCCGGACCCGGGTGACCGGGAGTTGCAAAGCGGACCCCGGCAGCGGTCCATGACTCGACGATCTGCTCGTGCCAGTCGACGACGAACCACTCAGTGACGGCGTCGGCGATCGTCTGCCCGACGCCTTCGACCTCGGCAATCTCCTCGGGGGTGGCCGCGCGGATGGCCTCCAATGACCCGAACCAGTCGGCCAGCGCACGAGCGGCGACCGGCCCCACGTGACGAATGTTGAGGGCGACCAGCTGCCGCCACAACTCCTTTGTCTTGGCCTTGTCCAGTTCTTCAAGGAGTTTGACCGCCTGCGCCGACGGCTTGATCTCAGGGATCTTCCGGATCTTCGCTTTGCGCCGCTCCGCGGGCGTCATCCCGGCCGCTTCCGGCGGGTACACCGATTCGGTCCGCTGGAACGGCTTACGGACCACTGGCCGGCCCTCGTCGTCGAGCTTGGGTTCGCCCGTCTCCGCGTCCCGCACCACCACCTCGATGGGCACCAGCTCTTCGAGGGTCAGGTCGAACAGCCTCGCCTCTGTCTGCAACGGTGGTTGCGAGGGCAAGACCGGTTGCGTCAGGGCCGCTGCAGTCACCTCACCAAGGGCTTCGATGTCGAGGGCGCCGCGGGATCCGATGTGCTCGACGCGGCCTCGGACCTGGGCCGGGCAGTCCTTGGCATTCGGGCAGCGGAGGTCGATGTCGCCCTCTTTCATGGGGCGCAACTCCGTCCCGCACTCGGGACAGTCGCGTGGCATCTCGAACTCCGTCTCCGTGCCGTCGCGCAGTTCGACAACGGCCCCGAGAACCTCGGGGATGACGTCGCCAGCTTTGCGCAGCACAACGGTGTCGCCGATGAGAACGCCCTTGGACCGGACAACGTCCTGATTGTGCAGGGTCGCTTGCCGCACCACACTGCCCGCGACCAGCACGGGCTCCATGAGGGCGTACGGCGTGGCACGGCCGGTCCGGCCGACGCCGACCTCGATGCGGAGGAGCTTCGTGTGCACTTCCTCCGGCGGGTACTTGTAGGCGATCGCCCAGCGCGGTGCGCGGCTCGTCGAGCCCAGCTCCTCGTGCAGGTCCAGCTCGTCGACCTTCACCACGATGCCGTCGAGCTCGTGCACCACCGAATGGCGATCACGTCCGTACGCCTCGACGAATCCGACGACGCCGTCCACCGCGTCGAAGACCCTCGAGTATGGGCTCGTGGGGAGCCCCCATTCCGACAACAGGTCGTAAACCTCGCTCTGGGCGGCGACGGGCGGATTGGGCCACGCGCCAACGCCGTGGACATAGAGGTCGAGAGAGGCCAGACGCTTCTCGCCAGCCTCCCGCTCGAGCCCGTCCTTCTTCTCCAGTTGCTGGCGTAGTCCACCGCTGGCCGCGTTGCGCGGGTTGGCGAAAGTGGGGAAGCGCCGCATGGCCCGCTGGCGCTCGAGTTCCTCCGGAAAATCGCCGCGCGTCTTCGCAGGGCGCGACTCCCAGCGCTTCCGTGCTTCCTCCACTGCGCGGGGGCGCAGCTCCTCCTGGAACCTGTTGAGTTCCTCGAAAGCGGCGACGGGGATGAAAACCTCTCCGCGGATCTCCACTCGCGCGGGATGGCCGCTGCCAGCGAGCCGCTCGGGGACGCCCGCCAGCCGACGAGCGTTCACCCCGATGTCCTCCCCCATGCGGCCGTCCCCGCGAGTCGCGGCGGAGACAAGTCGGCCCCGCTCGTACCGCAGAGAGATGGCCAGGCCGTCGATCTTCAGCTCGGAGAGCCAGCGCACCGGCCTGCCGGCCGAGGCTTCAGTCTTCGCGCACCATTGGCGGAGTTCCTCGGCGGAGAACACGTTGTCCAGAGAGAGCATCCGCTCGGCATGCTCGATAGTCGGCAGGTCGCCGCCGACCACCACCGCGCCGACCTCCTGCGTGGGCGAGTCCTGGGAGACGAGCTGCGGATGCATCCGCTCGATTTCTTCCAGCCGGTGGAACAGGCGGTCGAACTCCGCGTCCGAGACCAGCGGCTGGTCCTCGTTGTAGTACGCGAAACGGTACTTCCGGACGTCCTCGACGAGCTGCTCGTATTCCTCACGCACTGAATCGTTCACGTCTCTATCCTGCCTCATCGGCGCCTGCCACGGCGGTGGACCGGCGCCCAGGGCCGGCGCCCAAGGCCGGCGGGGCGCCGCTGGTATCTCAGTCGGTGTCGGGATGGGCCCGGATCCGGTCCAGCAGGGCCAGGTCGCGCGCCGTGACCAGGTGAGTGGTGACCGCGTGCTCGACCAGGCGCGCCTTGCGATTGCTCGCCAGCCGGCCCGCGCCGCCGCGGAGCCCGGAGATCCCGGCGCGGTCCAGCTTGTCGCAGACGTTGTCCAGCTTCCGGTTGAACTTGGTGATGGACCAGCCGAGCCGCGCGGCCGCATTCGCGGAGGAGGGGATGGAGCTCAGGCCCATCCCGTCCCGCTTGAGCATCGGCTCGGCGAGCGCCAGGACCAGGGCACGCTGGGAGTCGGTGAGCGTGACCGGGCCGATCGTCGTCGCGCCGTCCGGGTCGTCGGCGCTCCACTCCTGCCGGAAGGCGGGCTGCCGGTGGTGGACGGAGAACTCGTACGTCGTGGGGCCGGCCGTGAAGACGATGTTGGTCTGGCCGAACACCACCGGCAGCCGCGCCCCGGGCCCGAGCCAGGCCTGGAGCCCGCCCGTCTTGTCGGCGATGGTGGCGCTCAGCCTCGAGCCCACATTGGTGAGCCACCAGATGCCGTCGTGGTCGGCGATGGTGAGGAACCGGCGGTGCAGGTACGGGTTGTCGTCGATCTGCAGGTCGCCCTCGCGACCGATCGTGAAGACCTCGCCGGCCTCAACGGGGTACCACTCCCCGCAGAAGTCCACGTGGATCTCGGCGCCGTCCGAGGCTCCGGCGAGCGCCGTCGTCGGCGCCGCATGGTGCTGCAGGCCTGAAGGTTCCTGTCCCTCCCGCGGATCCGGCCCGGTCCGTTCCTCCGGTTCCCCTCCGGTGCGCCGTGTACTCATGACTCTCCTCCGGCTTCCTCGGGCGAGGTGCAGTACCGGGCCGGGTCCGAGGTCCGGCCGTCGTCCCGCACCATGACGACCTGGACGCACGTGGGCCCGTCGC
Organism: Zhihengliuella alba; assembly: GCF_039538765.1. Classification (NCBI taxonomy): domain Bacteria; kingdom Bacillati; phylum Actinomycetota; class Actinomycetes; order Micrococcales; family Micrococcaceae; genus Zhihengliuella; species Zhihengliuella alba. The sequence continues at coordinate 193,730 of NZ_BAABCJ010000002.1, forward strand.
CGCGCCGCTCGAGCGTCGCGGTGGCCGTCTGGGAACGACGCTCGGGACCCTGCTCAGTGGCCGTCACGGAGGACCACAGGTAGAAGTCCCCGTCCTGCGGTTCCGGGTTCCGCCAGGTGAAGGTCACGTTCTCGCCGACCGTCGAGTGCTTGAAGCCGATGACCGAGGGCACCACCGAGTCGGAGGCGACGGCGTCCGCCGGTCCCTGGGGCAGCTCGTCGAGCCCCTGTGGATCGCTCCGGGTCCCACCGAGCAGATTGACCACGACGGCGGCTCCGACGACCATCGCCACGACGATCGCGGCGACGAGGAGCACGGGGAACCGCTGGCGTGGCCCCGCCGCGTCGGCATCCTCTCCCCCGGCCGCAGCGTCGAAGCGCTGCCCGTACTGCACCGGCCCGGAGCCGTTCCCGGGGTCGCCCGGCTGCGCGTGGGCGGCGAGGTCCTGGTCCTCGCGCCGTGCCCGCGCACCGCCGCGGCCGTCCGGGGCGGCATCGGGCCCTGCGCCGGCTCCGGCCCCGACTCCCGTCCCGGGCTCGGCTCCGGCGCGGCGGTCGGCGCGTGGAGCGCCGCCGTACTGTCCGGGAGCCCCCGGGCTGGTCGGCGGCGCGGCCCGCTCCGGGTCGATCGACCGGACGCTGCGCACCCGGGTGGCGGGGGCGTCGTCGTCCTCGTCGCCCCACCCCGCGTGCTCGGCGCTGTCGTCGAGGACTTCGATCGGCGTGACGGCCAGGCCGAGCTCCGCCTGGATCCGCTGCAGCGAGCGTGCGAAGTCGGCAGCGGACCCGAAGCGGGATGTCGGCGACTTCGCCATCGCCACCGCGAGCGCCTGATTCAGCGACTCGGGGGCGTCGTTGCGGGTCAGCGGCTCCAGCCGCGAATTGGTGATCCGGTGGATCAGCTTGTTCTGCGTATTGTCCGCGCCGGGCCGGACGAACGGCGAGTGCCCCGCCAGCAGTGTGTACACCGTGGCCCCGAGCGCGTACACGTCCAGCAGGACACCGTCCGCGTTCGGCCCGGCGAAGGCCTCCGGTGCGGACCACGGGATGGACATGCCCACCTCGTCGGAGGCGGCGCCGATGTTCCCGGAGATGCCGAAGTCGGTCAGTGCCGGCCGGTTGTAGGCCGTGGTGAGGATGTTCGCCGGCTTGATGTCGCGGTGGACGATGCCGGCCCGGTGCGCCGTCTCCACGGCCGAGGCGATGTGGATGCCGAGCGAGAGCGTCTCGTCCACCCGGAGCGGCCCCTGCCGGTAGCGCACGTCCAGGCTCGCCCTGGGGCAGTACTCCATCACCAGGTAGGAGCGTCCGTCCGCCGTGACGTCCGCCTGGTAGATCGTGACGATGTTCGGGTGCGAGGACAGCTGGGCCATGAGGTTGGCCTCGGACTCGAAGTTCCGACGCGACTCGTCGGTGGTGACGTCCCCGAAGAGGACCTTGATGGCCACCGTGCGGCGGGGCCGCTCCTGCTCGAAGAGGTAGACGTCGGAGAAACCGCCAGAGCCCAGCTGGCGCACGTAGCTGAAGCCGGGGATCTGCGGCGGGGGCGACGGCGGGCGCTTGCCGGTCATGGCAGGTCCTCGAACCTGAGGCTCACCCCGTCGCCCAGGTCGGCGATGTCCCCGCTGAGCAGCAGGACGCTCTCGTCCCGTCCCAGTCGGCGCGGCGGGTGGCCGGAACGGACCAGGACGGTCCCGTTGGTGGCGGCGAGGTCCACGAGCTCGACGTGCCACCCCTCGACCCGCACCTGCACATGGGAGCGCGAGATGTCGCCGCTGGGGCTGTTCACCTGCATGAGCCGCGGCGTGGGTTCGGACTTGCCCCGGTAGGCGGGCTGACGCCCGACGACCACGGAGCGTGTGAGCTCGTGGACGGACTCGTGTGCACCGTCGTTCACCGTCATCCGGCCAAGGGCCGGTCGGAGCACCTGATGTGCGTCGCCACTCAGCTGCGCGCCGCAGACGAAGCAGTTCGACGACGTCGGCGGGTTGGCATGGCCCTCCGCGCACGCGCGTCCGAGGACGAACTGTCCGGCGTTGGCTCCGGTAACGGTGCCGTGGCTGGTCAGGGTCAGGCCGTCGTCCGTGGCCGACGAGTTCGCGGCCGGCGCGGGCTCGGCGATCGAGCTGCGCATGATGGTCTCGCCGTCGTGGTCCGCATCGGCGGGCCCCTCCGCGGGCTCCTTTGCAGCGGACTCCTCTGCGGTGGGGGCTGGCCGGGGCGTCGGCGGTGCCGGACGGGACGGTGGCGTCGAGCTCGCCGCGGCTCCGGGCTGCGGGCCGGTGCGCCAAGGCACCGAGTCGATCAGGCCGGCCTCGGGCGCACGGGAGGCCGCCCCGGGAGTCCGGGACCGAGCCGATGCCGATTCCGCCGGTTCCGGACGCGGCGAGTCCGGACGCGCCCACGGCGGTGCGGTCGGCGGCGTCGACGGCACGCCGGGGACCTCGACGCGCGTGTCAGCGTGGCCACGCGCGGAGGATCCTGCCCGTCCGGAGGACTCGGCCCCTTCCTTGGATTCAGTGATGGAGCCACTGCCCGACGTCGCGGCGGCGGCCGAAGGCGAGAGAATCGTGTCATCGTGGTCGGCATCCGCCGCGGCGGCCTCGGCGACGGCGACGGCCGACGGCTGGTCGTCGGGTGCCATTGGATGGTCATCGGGGACCGAGGACTCGTCACCCACCCGGGTCTCCGGTTCCTCCGGGGCGAACACGGGTTCGGGCGAGGACACGGGCTCGGGCTCAGCTTCAGCGGTCTCCGGTGCCGCATTGGACTCGGCCCCAGTGGGCTCGACTTCAGCGGCCTCCGGCGCCGCATTGGACTCAGCCCCAGTGGATTCGGCCCCGGCGGACTCGGCCCCCGTGGACTCGGCCCCAGTGGACGTCATGACCGGGGCGACGTCGGCGGTGGCCGCCTCGCTCGCCGTCGTCGGAGCGCCCTGGCCGGGCGTCGCCGTGCGCAGGCTGCCGACGCGCACGATGCCCTCCGAGATCGGCCACCAGTCGGCAGCACCGCTGCCGTCGCCGACACCACCGGGCGCGCCGGGGATCGGCGCCAGGTTCCAGCTGTCCGCGGGACGGAAACGCCGCTCCTGCCACGTCGCGACGTCCTCGCCGCTCGCGTCCTCGGTCGTTTCGCCGGCGCCGGCGTGGGAGACGGCATGCAGGAGGAATCCCCCGCGGACCACCACATGCGGGGCCCGCTCGCGGGAGACCACGGCGAAGGGCGGCATGCGGTCGATCTGGAGCTCTGCGGCGGTCATCAGCGCCGACAGCAGCGAACCGACCGTGGCGTCCGGCCGCGCCGCGACGGCCCACAGGTGCTGGACCTGAGCCCGGTCGGCGTCGGCCGGGAGCAGGACCACGTGGTTCGGGCGGATCAGGGCGAAGAGCTCGCCCGGCGTGTACTCGAGTTCCATCAGGCACTCCCCCGGTCGTCGGTGGTGCGGTGCGGGCTCTGCCGGGCACCGCGTTCCGCCGGGGTGCCGCCCGCAGTGGGCTGCCCGGCGCCGAAGAGACTGACGCCCGGCTCGGTCGTGGTGCTGTCCGCCTCGGTCTGCCGGCGGGGCCGGGTGTCCACGTGCGAATCGTCGGGGTGGCCGGCGACCGCGTCGACGACGATCACGGAGACGTTGTCCCGCCCGCCGTTGCGCAGCGCGGCCTGCACGAGCTCGTCCACCGCGTCCTGGGCCGAGGGGAACCGCTCGAGGCTGCTCTGGATGTCGCCGTCGCGCACCTCGCCGCTGAGTCCGTCCGAGCAGATCAAGAGCCGGTCGCCGATCTCGACGGGCATCATCCAGAATTCGGGGCGGGGGTCGTCCCCCGCGCCGAGGGCGCGCGTGATGACGTTGCGGCGTGGGTGCACGATCGCCTGCTCCAGGCTGATCTCGCCGCTGTCGACCAGCATCTGGACCTCGGAGTGGTCCACGCTGACCTGCGCGAGCCTCCCGTGCGAGTAGCGGTAGGTGCGCGAGTCGCCGACGTTGAAGACAAGCCAGTGGGGCCTGCCCTCGTGCTCGACGACGGCGGCCCCGGCGAGCGTGGTCCCGGCGCGTTCGCTGGCCGCCTCGCGGATGGCGAGATCCGCCTGCCCCATGAGCCGGTGGATGTCCTCGGGGGCGAGTCGGCCCTCGGCGGCGCGGTAGCCGGCCGCGAGGGTCTCGACGCAGACGCGGCTGGCGACCTCACCGGCCTCATGGCCGCCCATGCCGTCGGCGACGGCGAACAGGGTCTCGGCGGCCAGGAGGGAGTCCTCATTGAGCTCGCGACGCAGTCCGCGGTCCGTGGCGAAACCGTGGACGAAGCGGACGGGGGTCGACGCCGCCGCGTCCGCGGCCTCCGACGCGGCGGCGTCTATCGCCGCGCTGTCGAGGGGTGCCGTCGCGGGCGACGCGCCGGAGTGCGCTGCACTCGGGGGCGCGGCCGGCGTCTCTCCCGGACGTCGGTCGGCCGAGCCGCCGTCGGCCGGGCCCCGATCGGCGGCTCCGTGCTCTGCACCGCCGCGGGCGGCTGGTCCGGGATTCACGCGCGCTCGACCTTGAAGTATCGATCGCCGAGCCAGACCGTGTCCCCGACGGCCGCCTTGACCGGCTGCCCCGCCTCGAGCACACGACGCTCGCCGCCGGCATCGGACACGGCGGAGCCGTTGGTGGAGCCGCGGTCGGTCACCCACACCCCGTTGGCGGCGGCCTGCACCAACAGGTGCGTCTTCGACACGGAGCGGCCGATGTCGGCGAGGCTGAAGAGGTCCGCGACCTCGTCTCCCACCGCGGAGGGGTTGCGTCCGATCAGGAGGGACTCCTCGATGACGGCCGTCTGGCCGTCATCGAACACGAGGCGCGTCGCCGACGGCTCGGTGCGGCGGAACTGGGTCTGCTGGACGGCGTCGTCCGGGTGCTCCCCCGGCGCCGCCGACGCTCCCACGGGGGCAGCGGCGGCCGGCGACGCGGTCTGATGCTGTCCGGTCGTGGGGCTCCAGGCGACGGGCGCGGGGGCCTCGGTCGCCCGGGCGGGAGCCGCCGGCACTGCGGCGGCCTCGCCCACGACGGAGGGCTCCACATACTCGTTCGAGGGGGCGTGCCCGTTCGAGGGGGCGTGGTCATGCGCGGCAGCGGGGGCCGGCCCGGCGGAGGCGGACGACGCGTACGCGTCCTCGCCGCGCCCTGCACTCGGGCGTCCCGGCACTTCGCTGATGAGCTCGGAGAAGTCGCGGACGGACTCGTCCGGCAGGGGCGCGTTCGCGACCGGCATCCCGAGGGGCGCGAACGCCACAGGGCCGAAGAGGCCGCCCGTGGCGAGCGGGTCGCGGCCGGCGCGGACGTCCATCATGAGGGTGCGGGCGACTTTGTCGTGCCAGCCCTGACGCTGGTGGTTCGGGTCCCACAGGTTGGACACGACGATCAGGATCGGCCCGATGAGCGGCACGATCCCGGCGAGACCGATGATGAGCCGCCGCACGAACGTCTTGCCCCACCCGGGGGCGAAGCCGTCCTCGTCGGTGGTCCGGAGCCCGAGGGCCACGTTGCCGACGGTCTTGCCGCGCGTGGCCTCCCACCACCACTGGAAGACGCCGTACGCCAGGCAGATCAGGCCCGCCAGCGCGAGCTGGCCGGAGACCTGCCCGAGTGTCTCGGGGGCCGCCACCACGTGCTGCAGCTGCGGCGCGAGGGCAGCACCGAAGGCGCCGCCGACGACGGCGACGGGTACCGCGTCCAGCAGCCACGCCCCCAAACGCTGGGCTGCTGAGGCGTTGACCAGGTGCATCGCTTTCGACACTCACTACTCCTTCGGTGCGTCTGCGTTTACTTTACGGACCCGGGTGCTGTTTCCACCATGCGAGGCCCCGCCGCGGCGAGTGCTCGCGCCGCGGCCCGGCACGGGCAGCGTCTCTGTGGTGCGGCGCCACCAGTCGCCGAGACGCTCCGCGATCGGCCCGCCTGCGGCCCGCGCCGCCGCCTGGCGCTCGGCCATCCGCGTGGCCGCGTCGTGCAGGAGCGACCGCGGCGAGTACTTGGCGCGCTGGCGCTGCCAGAAGCCCAGCGGCTCCGTCATCGAGCGCAACTGCCCGTCGACGTCGTCCCAGTACCGGGCGACCTCCTCCTCGGAGGGCTCCTCGGCGCCGAACGTGGCCCGGTCGGCCCGCGCGGCGAGAGCCGCCACGGACAGGCCCGCCGCGGGGAAACCGGCCGTCAGCGCTGCGGCGGACTCGCGACGGGTCGCCCCGACGGCCGGCACCACACCGAGGTCGGCCGCCTGGCTGAGGACCTCGTGCCAGCCTCCGCCGAGCCGCTCGGAGCCGGTCCCGAGCGCGAACCGGCGCCGGCGCCGGCGCAGTTTGAGGGCAGCGATCAGCAGCAGCGGCGCCATGAGCAGCAGCAGCGTGCCGAGCGAGATGCCCACCACGAGGATCACCGTGCCCCAGCGCTCCCAGAACGTGAGCGGCTCGTTCTCCGTGTCCTGCGGCTCGGGCGCGGTCTCCGGCGGGAGGTCTGCCTCGTCCTGCGCGGGCGGCGGCGGCTGCAGTACCTGCGGCTGCGGCACCGACTTCGGCTCCTGCTCGGGCGGAGTGGGCTGCTGGTCCTCGTCGGGCGTGGGGTCGAAGGCCACCCAGCCGTACTCCTCGAAGGCGATCTCCACCCACGCGTGCACGTCCGATCCGGTGATCGCCACGGGCTCGCCGGGCGCGTACTCCTCCGGGTAGAAGCCCATGACCACGCGCGCCGGCATGCCCTGCTCGCGGGCCATGAGGGCCATGGCGACGGCGTACTGCTCGTCGTCGCCGATCATGTCCTCGGCGTCGAGCAGCTGGGTCAGCCGTCCGGCGCCGTGGCCGGAGAGCGACGGCACCTGCCCCTCCGTGCCGTTGGAGAAGTAGCCGCCGGTCTTGAGCGCGGCCTCGAGGTTCCGGGCCCGCCCGAAGTCGTCGGCGGCGGTGCCCACGAATTCCGGCGCGGTGGCGGTCACCGCGGGAGGGACGTTCAGCAGCTCGGGCATCCGCTCCTCGCTGAAGTGCGCCTCGGCCAGCTGCTCGTCGCTGGGCCGCGCCGGGAGCAGGACCCGGGCGCTGTAGGTGTCGCCCTCGCGCAGGCCGGTGGTGCTGAGGGCCGTCTCGAGCTCGTCGTTGTAGAACAGCGAGCGGGAGAGCCGCTCGGATCCGTCGCCGGAGACCTCCAGCCCGGCGAGCTTGCCGCCGCCGGGCAGCCACACGCCGTCGTACCCCTCGATCTCGATCTCGAGCGTCCCCGTCTCCCGACCCTCCGCGGCGGTGCCGGTCCGGATGTCCGTGGTGTCGCCCACGGGCGCGAAGTTGCCCGCGGAGGAGGGGTCCACGTTGAGCACCATGCCGTTGTAGGAGCCGAGGGCCGCCAGGCGGACCCGCCGCCCCTCCGGGAGCCCCTCGACCGTGAACAGGGGCTCGTCGGCCATGTCCTTCACGTACCGGCGGAAGTTCGTCAGCGGGCTCGGGTAGTCGTACAGGTCGACGGGCGGGTCGACGGCGTCGCGCAGCACCTGCCGCGGGGTCTCCCCCGCCAGCCAGGGCGCGGCCACGGCCGTGAGGCCGGCGGCGACGGCGAGGACGGCCGCGCCGCCCACGACCCGGCGCACGACGGCGCTGCCCGCCACCGTGCCCCAGCGGCCCGTCGTGGCCCCTGCCGTCTCGCCCACCGGGTCGGAACCGGCGAGCCGGCCGGCGCTGACGCGGTTCAGGCGGTGGCGCCAGGCCAGCCAGCCGACGACGATCGCGGTGAACGCCAGGCCGCGCAGCAGCGGCAGCGGCACGTCCTGCGTGCCGAAGACGATGCCGACCACGTACATGGCCAGCAGCGGGATCAGGGTCCAGAACGGCGAGATCCGGCGCCAGGCCAGCAGGCCCGCGACGAAGGAGGACAGCAGCGCCGAGAGGAACGCGACCACCAGGACGCCGCCCAGGGCGCCGACGGGCGGCGCGACCGTGAGCATGTCCTTCCAGGACAGTGCGACGCCGGTGATCAGGGTGCGCAGTGAGTCGAGGGTGGGCAGCGCGCCGGCGAATGCCTCGCGCGGAGTGGCCAGCGGCGTGCCGAGCACCAGGTAGGCCAGGAGCAGGAGCCCGGCCGTGGTCCAGAAGCCGAGCCGGTAGTGGTGGCGGGCCCACGCCAGGCCGAGCCCGGCGGCCAGTCCGCCGAACGCGGCGAGCAGGAACTGAGCGCTGCCGCCGTATGCGTCGAACAGGCCCAGCAGGCCCAGCGCCAGCGCCGCGCCGATGCAGACGGCGTCGATCGCATAGCGCCGCCCGGTCATCGCCTCGGGGTATCCGCTCATGTCATCGCCTTCCGCATCACGAGTCCGAGCTCGTCGAGGGAGCCGATCGTCAACACCGTCAGGTCGCCGATGGTGTTGCGGGCCGGCTCGAGGCCCAGCCCGCAGCGCAGCGCGATGGCGCGCACACCGGCGGGCACGTGCATGCTGGCCTGCCGCAGCTGGCGAGCGGTGACGGAGGCACCGGTGATCACGAACATGATGGAGGCGTTCGGTACCGCGTCGGCGGTGGCCCGTGAGACCTCGACGATCCCACGGCGGCCGGTGGCGCGCGCCTCGAGACGCGTCAGGCCGTCCAGCAACTGCCGCGCCGTCTCGGTGCGGACCGGTCCCGCCTGCGTCATGACGGAGAGCTTCCGCTCGTCGGCCTTGGTCTGCAGGCCGATCGACCCGGTGACCGAGACGGCCAGCTCGAAGTCCTCGGCGGCCGCATCGGCATCGCGCCCGTACTCGTCCAGGTGCAGCGACAGCGCCATCGCCACGTGGGAGCGCCGCGTCTCCTCGAACTGGCGGACCATGAGCTTGCCGACACGCGCGGTGGAGCGCCAGTGGACGTGCCGCAGGTCGTCGCCCGGCGCGTACTCGCGCAGAGCGTGGAAGGACACGTCCGACGGCGAGAGGTCCTTGGTCGGCATGCCCTCGAGATCGCGGATGAAACCGGCACTGGCGCCGTCGAGCTTGGTGGTCCGCGGGTGGACGAACAGCTCGCGTTCCTCGGTCCAGCGGACCTGGCGCCGCAGCAGGCCGAACGGGTCCTCGCGGACGGAGCGCACCGGCCCGAGCGGCAAGACCGCTCGGCGCCGGGTCGGGATGGTGAACAGCTCCTCGTGCTCAGCGGCCGGGGCGAGGCGCGGGATCGCGAACTCGGCGACGGAGCGCCCCACGGGCATCTCCATCGACACCGGGCTGGAGCTGGTCCGGCCCGCGTTCACCACGGTCATCGCGCCGACGGCGCGGTCGCCGACGGCCACCCGGGTCCGGGCGACGTCGAGCTCCACCCGGAACTCCGCGCGGCCGAGGATGAAGGCGACGGCCAAGAGCAGGAGCAGCACGGCCATGACGCCGCCGAGGACGGCCTCGAACCAGCCGAAGACGACGCCGAGGACCCACAGCAGGACCGCGGTGGCCGCGACGACGGCGCCGAGCGGGGAGACGAGGTCGCGCAACGGTTCCACGACGCGCCGTACGCGCGGCGCGTAGCGCTCGACGTACGGGTGCGCGTAGTCGCGGACGACGTCGTTGCCCTCCTTCAGGGCAGAGACGGACCGGGTGTGCGCCTGGCGGAGCGCTCCGCGGGCGGCGCGGGCCCGCTCACGCGCGGCGGCCTGCATCGCGTCGCGGCTGCCGTCGCCGGAACGTGCGCCTCCTCCGGCCCCGCCGTCCCGTGCCCCCGACGCACGCCGTCGGATCGCCTGCAGGCGCCCCTTGAGGGGTGCGATCATGCCTCTCCCGTGCCCCGGCCCGGCTCCGCGGCCGCACCTGTGGCTGCGCCCGCCGCGCCAGTGGCTGCGCCTGCCGTCTGGGCACGGGCCTCAGCACGCGTGGCCGGACGGCCACCGGAGAGCCGGTCCGTAGTGGCCTCCGACGTCGCGCCCGGCGCCGTGCGGCGGGTGGGGGCGGGCACCTTCTGGACCACGGCGGCGATGACGGCCTCGGCGGTGGCACCCGTGAACTCGGCCTCGGGGTCGAGGACCAGGCGGTGCGTCCACACGTAGGGGGCCAGGGCCTTGACGTCGTCCGGGATGAGGTAGTGCCGGCCGTCCGCCGCCGCCCACACCTTCGCGGCGCGCACCATGGCGATGGCACCGCGGACCGAGACCCCGAGGCGGGTCTCGGAGGCCTCGCGGGTCGCCTCGCAGAGCTGCGCGATGTAGTCCAGCACCGACTCCTCGGCGTGGACCGTGGTCGCCAGGTCCGCCATGTCGGCGACGGCCTCCGTGGTGATAACCGGATGGACGGCGGCGGAGCGGTCGCGGGCGGCGCTGCCGGAGAGGACCTCGACCGTCGCGTCGCGTCCCGGATAGCCGAGCGAGGTCTTCATCAGGAAGCGGTCCAGCTGGGCCTCCGGCAGACGGTAGGTGCCGGCCTGCTCGATCGGGTTCTGCGTGGCGATCACCATGAACGGCCGGTACTGGCCGTGCGTCACGCCGTCGACCGTCACACGGCCCTCCTCCATGACCTCGAGGAGAGCCGACTGCGTCTTCGGCGAGGCACGGTTGATCTCGTCGGCGAGCACCAGGTTGGCGAAGATCGGCCCGCGGTGGAACTCGAACTTCTGGGTGGCCTGGTCGTAGATCGTGATGCCCGTGACGTCGGACGGCAGCAGGTCGGGGGTGAACTGGATGCGCGAGTTGGTGCCCTTGACCGTGGCCGCCAGCGTGCGCGCCAGCATGGTCTTGCCGGTGCCGGGCGCATCCTCCAGGAGGATGTGCCCCTCGGCGAGCATCGACGTCAGGACCAGCCGCACCACCTCGTCCTTGCCGAGGACGGCGGTGCCGACATTGGCCACGAGCTTGTCGAACGTCTCGGCGAACCAGGTGGCCTGCTCAGCGGTCATGGTCATGCGGGAATCTCCTCGGAGTCGGAATTCATCACGGCGCGCGGGGCATCGGCCGCGCGGCTGGCGGTGGTCGTGTCTGGTCTGGCGTACTGGATCTGGTCGCGCGGCGCCTGTCGCGGCGCCGCGTCGCTGGGTGGGTCGATCATGCCGCTACCAACGCGCATCGTTGGATCTCGTTCCGTCGACGATGACGTAGACCGGCATGGCGTAGCCTGCCTGGTTCACGCACTGGACGTTCTTCGAGCCCCTGCCGTCGTTTCCGGCCGACATCGTGTGGGGGTAGTTGTTGAACTTCCCGTTCTGGTTGTAGCAGTCGACCCGGTACGTCCCGGGTTCGAAGTTCTCGATGTTGACCTGGAACGTGTAGCAGTTCGTGGGACAGCCCTCGTAGGAGTTGTTGAGGTTGCCCCGGGAGAGCGAGACCTTCCGCGCCGGCTTCGGATTCGTCTTCGCGGTGGCCTCCCAGCTCTCCCGCTGGCCCTCCGCGTCCGTCGCGACGATCCTGATGGTGCGCGAGGTGCTGTACTCGAGGTTGTTCACCCGTTCGACGCCGTCGTTCGCGGTCGAGTTGCCGCCCACGGTCACGTTGTATTTGACGCTGCGCCCATTGTCCTGGCCGGCCTTCGGGTTCCAGCGGAACTCGACCCAGTGGTCACCGTGGGACTTGCTGATATTCGCGTTGTCCCGCAGCGGCCCGTAGGCGCTGGTGTTGTTGCTCGGCGGACTCGGCTGACCCGCGCCGGCGGCGTTCAGGGCGCGCACCCGCCAGGTGTGCGGGTCTCCGTTGCTGCCGACATCGATCACCGCGCCCGGCCCACCGAAGGACTTCCAGCCGCCGCCGTCGGTCGAATACTGGTACCCCGTGATGTTCGATCCGTTGGCCGCCGGCGGGCTGAAATTCAGCTGCATCTGGCGGTCCTGCTTGGTTGGTTTGGCGGTGACGCTCTGGACGGCCTTGGGCCGGCCGTACGGCGTCACCGCGCTCGATGCCGCACTCCGGTCCGACCAGCCGACTCGGTTCTGGGCCTCGACCGCGAAGGAGTAGGACTTGTTGGTGCTCAGGCCGGTGACCGTCTGGCGCAGCTGATTCGATGGGATGTCCTCGATGGTGCGGACGATCGAGCCACCGCTGATGATCCGAAGCCGGTAATGCTGGATCGCCGCGCCGTTGGCACCCGGCGCCTTCCAGGCGACGTTCACCACGCCGCCGTCGACGGCGGAGTCGGCGCGTGACGCCGTCGGCGCCCCCGGCTTGAACGGCTTGCCCGCCGGGACCGTCGACGCGGAGTAGGAACTCCACTCGGAGGGCCGCTCGGCATCGTTCACCGCGCGGACCCGCACCTGGTAGGCGGTCCCGTTGTTGAGCCCCTTGAACACGTAGGACGTGCCGGTGACACCGGTGACCTGCGGGACCCCGCCGGGAGGCGCGGGAGAGATCTCGAGGGTGTAGCTGCGGATGGGCGACCCCCGGCTGATGGGTGCCGTCCAGTTCACGCTGATCTGCTGGTCACCGCTCGACGCGGTCGGGGCGGCCGGCCGCTCGGGCTCGACGTCCGGGCGCGCATCGGCGGACGCGGCCGAGGCGGGCGACTCGCCCACGGCGTTGGTCGCCGTGACCGTGAAGTTGTAGGTCTGGTTGTTCGTCAGGGGCCGGATGGTGCACGTCGTCGTCGCGCACTGCTGCGAGTGCCCGCCGCCGGAGACCGTGTAATGGGTGATCTCCTCGCCGTTGTTGGCCGGCGCGTCCCACGTGAGGACCACCTGCTGGTCCCCGACCGACTCGATCCGTGGCACGCCCGGGGCCGCGGGGGCGCCCTTGACGTTGAGCGTCACCGTTCCGGAGACGTTGCGCTGCGGATCCTCGGTGACGTCGCCGATCGTGTACTGGACACGCATGGTCCCGACGAAGCCGTCGTTGGGAGTGATGGCGACCTGGTCGCCGCGCACCTCGGCCGAACCGGCTTGGTGGGTGGCACCCTGGAAGTCGGTCGTGGCGATGGCCGAGCCCCCGGTCACCCGCGCGCTGATGAGCCGCAGGTCTCCCTCGCCCTCATACGGGTTGTGGTCGTTCGCAAGGACGTCCACCACCTCGGTGCGGCCCTGGTGCGCGTTCTCCACCCGGTCGGCGACGGCGACGGCGAGCTCCCGTGTGGAACCCGTGACGGTGACCGACATGGTGCCGGTGACCGGGGCGTTCACGCCATCGGTCACGGACACCGTGATGGACCCGCGCGTGCCGCGCTCGGTGTTCGCGGGCGCGCTGACGCTGAGGACGTGGCCGTCCAGGATCTCGGCCTGGACCCCGGCGATGTCGACGGACTCGACGGCGAACAGCAGGTTCGGCACGTCCTCCTCGTTCTGATCGTTCGCGGCGAGTCGCAGATCGAGGCGCGTCGGGTCCTCGCCCTGACCGACGTTGAGGGAGTTCGCCTGCAGCGTCGGCGGGAAGTTCTCCGGGTCCGGCTGCTCGGTCTCCTCCTCGGGCTCCTCCTCGTCGCTCTCCGTCTCCGGGTTCTCGCTGTCCGGGTCTGCCGGGCCCTCGGCGGGCAGCACGTTGACGGGCGCGGTGAGGACCGACGTCAGTCCCTCGGGGTCGTCCGGGCCGGAGCCGTCGGTGACCTCGAAGGTCACGGAGCCCGGGCCGGAGAAGTCCGCCGGGGGCGTGAAGGTGAGCTCGGTGGCCGATTGGACCAGGGTGCCGTCGCTGGCCGGGGCGGAGCTGACCTTGTCATCGGTGGTCAGGCGTGGCGATCGGCCGTCCCTGACCAGGACCAGGTCCTCCAGGTTCAGCGGAAGGGCCTCCCCCGCCTTGACCTCCAGATTGAGGTCGGTGCGCAGGATCGGACGCGCCGCGCCCACGCCGGGGACGTAGACGAACGCCGTCGAGGACAGCCCGTCGGGGTCAGTGACCGTGTAGGCGATGACCTGGGCGTCCTCGAGCACCCTGACGCTCAGGCCCTCTTCCGTCACGCGGGCGGAGTCCGGATCGTCCGGGAGGCCGATCTCGAGCTGGTCGGCGCGGCCGTCTGGGTCCTCGTCGTTGCGGAGGATGTCGACCTGGACCTCCTCCTCGCCGATGACCTCCTCGAGGCCCACGCTGTCATCGCGGGCGATCGGGGCCAGCAGCTTCGCCTCCGGATCGGACTGCACGGTCAGCGTGGCCGAGGACGTGCCGCCGCGGCCATCCGTGACCGAGTAGCGCACCGACGTCGTTCCCTCGTCGGGACGCGAGGTGAGGGCGACGCGTCCGTCGATGACCTCGGCGTCGGTGCTGGTGGCCGATTCGACCTCACTCATCAGGGCGATCGCGTCCCCATCGGGGTCCGTGTCGTTGTTCATGACGTCCACGGCGACGGGCCGGTCAGGCCGCACCGTGATGAAGTCGTTGATCGCCACCGGCGCATTGTTCGTCTCCGCCAGCGGGGCGACACCGATCTTGATGGTGCCGGTCGAGCGCGCTCCGAGCCGGTCCTCGACCACGTACGTGAACTCGTCCGTCCCGGTCGCGTTCTCGTGGGCCGTGTAGTCGATGGAGTTGCCGCGGATCTTCGCCGTGCCCAGGCTCGGCGACTCGCCGAACTGCACGAGCGACACCGAGTCACCGTCGGGGTCGATCCCGTCGATCGGGATCAGCACGTTGGTGCTGCTGCCGGCGAACACGCGGCCCATCACGGGCGCCGCGTTGGGCGGCTCGTTGTTCGCGAGCGAGCTCGCATCGGCGGCGGGCTGGACGTTGAACGTCACCTGGGCGCTCGCCTCCTGCCCGTCAGGCCCGGCGATCGTGTAGACGGCCGAGACCTGCCTGGACTTCCCGCCGAAGTCGCCGGCGCGGAACCGGACCGAATCGTCGGCGACCGAGATCAGGGACCCCTCGCCGAGGTCGTCGGTCTCGCTCAGCTCCGGCAGGAGCGTCAGCTCGGCCCCATTGGGGTGGACGTCGTTCTCGAGCACGTTCACGGTCACCACGTCGCCGGCGCGGACGACGGCGGTGTCGCCGTTGGCCTGCGGCGGATCCAGGTGCGGGGGCGCCGGGATGGGCGTCACGGTGATCTCGCCCGTGGCCTCCTGCGAGCCGTTGGAGACCGTGTAGTGGACGGTCGCCGGCGCGGTGGTCCCGCGCACGTCGGTGATCCGGACGAAGGCGTTGCGCTCGATGCTCACCGAGAACGGGGCCTCGTCCTGCGCCTCGACGCCGGTGACCACGAGCACCCCGCCGGCCGGGTCCGTGTCATTGCCGAGCACGTTGACCAGCACGTCCTGACCGGCCGGCAGCAGCGCCACGTCGCGGACGGCGACGGGCGGCTCGGGGTTCTCGGCCGGCTCCTGGAGGTCGATGCGGACGAGGCCGGGCGCACTGGCGGGACCATTCGTGGCGACGTACTTGGCGTAGTACGTCCCGGCCCGCTCGCCGGAGACGGTCACGGCGCCGGTCTCCGAGTTCGTGGAGATCTCCAGGCCCTGCACCTCGTCGACGGCGGCGAGGCGCAGGCCCTCGCCGGTCGGGTCGCGGTCGTTGTCCAGGGGCGCGAACGTGGCCTGCTGCCCCACCTCGGTCACCACGTGGTCGGTCGCCGTGATCGGCGGGACGGTCGACTCGGCGAGGACCTCGATCAGCACGCGGCCCTGGGTGCTCTCCTCGCCGTCGGAGACCTGGAGGGTGACCTCCTTCTGCCCCACGCGCTTGCCGTCGTCCTGGAAGCTCATCGTCCCGTCGGGGCGGACGCGGATGATGTCGTCGCCGTCGCTGGTGCCGCCCAGCAGCTGCAGATGGTCGCCCTCCGGGTCGGACCAGTCCGTCAGGACATTCTGGGTCACGGACTCGCCCTGCTTCACGCGCAGCGTGGTGACGCGCTCCTGCTTCGGCGGCTCGTTGGTCTCCTCGTCCACCACGCTCAGCGTCACCTGGGCGACGTCGGTACCGCCACGGCCGTCGTCGGCCCGGTAGGCGAAGGTGGCCGTGCCCGTCGCGTCCTCGGGGACCACGATCTGGTACCCGGTCCCGTCGTGGATCGGCTGCAGGTCTCCCACCGCGGGCGGCTCGCCCTCGAGCGAGGCGGTGAGCAGGTCGCCGTCGGGGTCGACGTCGTTGTAGAGGACCGGGAGGACCGTGGTACGGCCGGGCCGGACGCTGAACCGGTCCGGCTCGGCGAGCGGCTCCTGGTTCTCCTCGGTCCGGTTGGGCAGCTCGATCGCGTCGGTGATCTCCTTGGTCTCCTCCTCGGTCGACTCCCCCTCCCCGGCGGGCGGCTCCAGATCGCTCCAGTTGCTGACGATCTCCATGCCCTCGTTGGGGAGCCAGACCTGGCCGTTCGCAATGTCGTTGAGGACCACGACGTCGCGGTTCACGCGGAAGACGAGCTCGGCGCCCTCAACCATGTCGGGGATCAGGGTCGACTGGTCCTGCGCGTCGTCGTCGCAGTCGCGCAGGTACTCGCCGCTGGTCTGCCACGCGGCGTAGGTGCAGGTCCCGACGCGGACCGGCTCGACCGGGGTGCCGGCCGTCTCCAGCTGCTTGTAGTCGATGTCGCGTCCGTCGAGGCCGACGGTCGCGAGCGTGTTCGCGGTGGCGACGGCGACGCCGTCGTTCTCGGGGCCGGGTGCCTGGACCCGCGCGTTGGCGGAGTTCTCGACGACGGCCTCGCCGCCCTCGGAGGTGTACACGCTGCCGGTGGGCGCGTCGAAGACGACGGCGGCGTCGCCGACCGTCGTCAGCTGCGGCTCGGCGAGCCCGGACAGCTCGGGGATGGTGTGCTGCTCGCCGGGCTGGGCGACGCCCTCGTCGTCGAACGTGAAGCTGGCCAGCTCGCCCGTCTCGTAGTCCACGGTCCACACGACGTCCGTGACGCTGACGACGGCGCCGACGTCGCCCTCCGACTCGAGCAGCGGATCGGCGTCCTGCGAGGCGAACTCGGAGAGCCGGGCCGTCGTCGCGGCGCGCACCACGCCCCGCTCGTCGTCGGTCACGGCCACCACCTCGCCGCCGAAGGAGAACGACGAGTTCGCGGGGAGGTTGTTGTCACCGGCGAACTGGACCATCGCCGGGTCGATCGTGGTGACCGAGGCCTGCTCGAGGTTGCGGACCAGGACCCGGTCGCCGTCCTGGGCGAGGTCGAAATTGGAGAGCGGGGTGACGAGCCCGCCGTCCAGGACCTTCGACTGGTAGTTCACGTGGCCGATCTTGCCGATCGACTTGTTCACGACCCACACGCCGCCGTCGTTGAGGTCGACGTCCGCCGTCTCGAAGCCCGGGTAGAGAACCGCACCGGTGACGGTCAGCGCCACCGCGGCTCCGACGGCCGTCGCCTTGAAACCGGTGCTCTTCGCCGTGCTGGCCAGAGACGCGCCGGGCTTCTTCGGGGACATGTCGGGATACTTCCTCAGGTGTCGAGACGAGTGCGGTGAGCGGTTGCGGCGCGCCCCCACGCGCAGCAGCAGAACGGAGGCGGAGGCCTCCGAGGACTCATTCTAACGACGGAATAAAAACCCGCGCCATGGGGAGAACTCACCATGGCCGTGGCCTGGGCGGCCGCCCCGCCGGCCGACGCTCAGTCGACGACCAGCGACCCGCCCTCGCCGAGCTTCATGTCATACGGCTCGATATCCCCGAAGCCGCGCACTGACGTGGTCTCCTGCCGGGTCAGCACGAACCGCGGGTCGCCCTTGAGGCTGGACGCGGTGAGGGCGTCGGTGAGGATCTGACCCGGCTCGGCGAGCGAGGTCAGACGGGCGGCGAGATTCACGGTGGGCCCGTAGATGTCGCCGAGCCGCGAGAGCACGCGTCCCCAGACCACTGAGACGCGGGCATCGGGCAGCGCCTCGTCGGCGTTGAGCTCCTGGGCGAGCGTGAGGCCGATCTGCGCGCCGGCCTGCGGCGTCTCGGCCACGAAGAGCACCTCGTCGCCGATGGTCTTCACGAGGCGACCGCCGCCCACGGAGATGATCTCGGCCGACTTGTTCTCGAACCGCTGCACCAGCTGGGCCAGCGTCCGCTCATTCATGCGGCGCGAGAGCGACGTGTAGGACACGAGGTCCGCGAATCCCACGGCGCGGGCGAGCGGCAGCGGGGCATCGTCGTCGTCCCCGACGGACGGCGCGTCCGGGGTCCGGGCGCCGAGCCGCTGGATGGCCGCGTTCAGGTTCCGCCGCCACGAGTAGACGAGCAGCTTCTCGATGGGCTCGATGAGGTCCGGCAGCAGCTCAACCATGGTGCGCCGTGCCTCGAAGTCGCTCATGCCCTGGTTCTGCACCATGTCCTCGACGAGGGCCTCGATCTGCCAGACCGCCATGCGATCGGTCATCTGGCCGACCGACCGGGTGATCGAAATGGCGGTCTCCTCCGTGAGCCGCTCGCTGCGGACGGAGTCCACGATCGTCGCGAGGGCGTCGAGGTCGCGCTGGGTGAAGGCGACGTCGTCGTCCCCGTGGTTGGGGAATCCAAGGGCGCGCCAGAGTTTGCGGGCGCTGTGCAGCGAGATGCCGGCCTTCACGGCGACATCGCGACGCTTCATGGTGCGCTCGCCGCCCAGGAGGCGGGACTCGAGGCTGCGCGTGCTGGCCTTCACCTGCTGACGGCGGATGGCCTCCACCAGGGGCAGGTCGCGGGTGATGGGACCGGGATCCGAGGGCAGCGACTCCTTGAGGTCCTCGAACGGATCCGCTGCGGCCAGGTCCACCTCGCGGCGGGACCCCTCGGAGTAGCGGGACGCCTCGGGGAACGTCAGGTCCAGATCCGCCATGTCCGGTGTGGCCGCCGTGGCGTCCTTGGCCGCGATGGGACGGACGTCCAATTCCGCCGTGCCGGACGCGGTGCCCGACTCGCCGGTCCGGTGGGACTCGCCGGTCCGGTCGGGCTCGCCGGTCCGGTCGGGCTCGGGGAGCACTGGAGTCCCGGCGGTGCGGGCCTGCTCCTCACCGGGGGCCGACCGACGGGCCTGCTGCAGCCGCTGCGGCTGGTCGGCGTCATCGGTCGGGGCGACGGCCGCGGCCTCCGGGGCCGAGGCGGCATGACGCCCACGGCGGGTTCCGGGCCCCGCGACGACGGGCATCTGCAGCGTCGGCGGATGAGGATCGTCGCCGACGGAGTGGGCCGCGTCCGCCCGGACCGTCTGGTCCAGGCGCCCTTCGGGCCGCTCGCCGTCGGCGGCTGCGGGGCCGGTGCCGGTGCCGGTGCCGGTGCCGGTGCCGGTGCGATCGTCCCTCCCGGTGCGAGCCCCCGTGTCGGAAGGCGTTGGAGCATCGGTGGGCTCGACGGAGTCGGTGGTGGGCACCGACTCCGTGAAGGCCGTGCGGGCGGCGGCTCGATGGGCCGTCCCGAGCCGCTCGACGGAGGCATCGGCGATCCCGGACCGGTCGGGGCGGGCAGGATTCTCCGCAGGGCTCTGCTCGACGCCGTCGCCGGGGGCGCCCTCGATCGCCTCGCCGTCGGCCGCGCTCTCGTGGACGGACGGGTGCTGCTCAGACATGACGCATCTCCATCCTGTACTCGGTGCCGCCATGCCCGGCGGCACCGTGCCCGCCGCGGCGGTGTCCGCCCGGCTCCTGTCCCAGATCGCCGCGCATCGCCCAGTCCATGCGTTCGCCGGAGGCTCCCTCGCCGCCCCCGAACCCGGTCGGCCGCGGAAGGGCCTCGATGGCCTCGAGGGTCAGCTCGCGCATCCGATGCACGCCCGGCGTGTTCTTCAGGACCGTTCCTCCGTTCGACGTCATGAGCACGAGGTGCCCGGCACCGCTGCCGCGCTGCATGACCGACTGCCTCACGACCAGTTCACGAATCAGGATCAGCGGGAGTTCCCGCTGGGCGCGGGCCGCACCGCCGACGCGGATGATGATCCGTCGGTTCGTCAGGCAGTAGCGGGTCCTGATCCAACGGACGTAGGGCGTCGCCGTCCAGGCCAGGACGAGCAGCAGTCCCAGGCCGCCGATGCCCGGTTGCAGGATCGGCACGAGGTCGACGAGCCAGTCGGGCAGATCGTCGCGCGTCAGATACCCCAGGCCGAAGCACGTGGCTGCAATGACCAGCAGCATGAGGACCACCGGGCGGATGAGGACTCGCGGGTGCTGGCGCGTCTTGACGATGACTCGTTCGTTCTCGCCCAACTTGAGCCGCATCCTGCCCTCCTCCCACCGCTCGGGTGTCCTGCCTCACTGGTCGGCGCGTCCGTTCGCCGGCACGAATCCAGTCTAGTCAGGCGTAGCGTCCGTCCGCCCGGCGCAGGTGCACCACGTCCGCGGCGTGGACGGTGCGACGCGCCCCGCCCGGACCCTCGATGCCGAGTGCGCCGTCCATCCCCAACTCGCAGGCGATGCCCTCGAGGCGGGAGCCGTCCGGCAGCTCTGCCCGGACCTCGCAGCCGAGGGTCGCCAGGCGGTCGGCGACCGCGTCCCGCAGGGCGGCCAGGCCGCCGGGGCCACCGCCGAGGCGGACGCTCTCCAGGAAATCCCGGTAGCGGGACGCCACCCGCTCGAGGTAGGCGACGAGGACGTCGGTGCCGCCGACGCCGTAGCCGGAGTGGCGCAGGCTGGTGGCGGTCGGCACGGGCAGTTCCGCGGCGGACAGGTCGATGTTGATCCCGGCACCGACGACGACGCCCGGGCGGTCCTGCGCCCCCTCGCCGGGGACGAACTGCGCCAGCAGTCCGGCCAGCTTCCTCGGCCCGGTGCCGCCGGCAGCCGGGCCGGCCCCGGCGTCGGGAGCGGCCTCCGAAGCGACGTCGGGGGCGGGATAGAGCAGTACATCGTTCGGCCACTTAATCCGAGCGGTCACGCCGAGGGAGTCCAGCGCCTCGACGAGACTCAGGGCGCACAGCATGGACAGCCACCCGAAGGCCTCGGGCGGGAACACCGACGGCTTGAAGAGGACGGACACGGCCAGCGAGCTGCGCGGCGGTGCACCCCAGCCGCGCCCCAGGCGTCCGCGGCCGGAGACCTGGTGGTCGGTCACGATCACACTGAGGTCCGGGGACCGGAGCGCTGCGGCGGCCAGGTCGTCGTTGGTGGACCCGGTCGACTCGACCACGGTCACGCTCCCCAGCGGTCCCGCCGGTCCGGCCAGCGCCTCGATGCGCTCCCGGTCCAACGGGGCTCGGTCCGACGGTGCTCGGCCAGACGGAGCTCGGTCAGACGGAGTTCGGTCCAATGGTTCGTCCATGCCTCCAACCCTAGTTAATGCCGCTCACCCATGCTGTTTCGGACGGCGTGCCGCCGCGTGCCGGCACCGGCGCGGGTCCCGCTCAGAGGAAGATGTCGGGCACCAACCGGTCCTCGGGTGCCCCCAGGCTGTACTCGCTGAGGTCCAGGACTCCGGCCTCGCGCAGGACCTCCTCGTCCGTGAGGAACCGCCCGCTACCCTCGGCCGCGGATCCGGAGAGGACGGCCATCGCCGCGTCGGCGACGATGCGCGGCGAGCGGGCCGCCTGGACGATCCGTTCGCCGTCCGGCATGGCGCGGATGGCGGCGGTGTCGATCAGCGTCGCCGGCCACAGGGAGTTGACGGCGATGCCCTCGTCCTTCAGCTCCTCGGCGAGTCCCAGCGTCGTCAGGCTCATCCCGTACTTGGCCATCGTGTAGGCGAGATGCTCACCGGCCCACTTCGGATCCAGGTTCAGCGGCGGAGAGAGCGTCAGGATGTGCGGATCGCGTCCCTTCCTCGCGGACTCGCGCAGCGCGGGGAGTGCGAGCTTGGAGAGGAGGAAGGTGCCGCGGACGTTGATGTCCTGCATCAGGTCGTAGCGCTTCATGTCCACGTCGTCCGTCTTCGACAGGTCGATGGCCGACGCGTTGTTGACCACGACGTCGATCCCGCCGAACGCCTCCACGGTCGCCTCGACCGCGCGGGCGACGTCGTCGTCGTTCCGGACGTCTCCGACGAGGGGGAGGGCGCGGCCACCGGCCGCCTCGATCTCGGCGGCGGCCGTGTGGACCGTGCCGTCGAGCTTCGGGTGGGGCTCGCCGGTCTTGGCCAGGAGGGCCACATTGGCGCCGCGAGAGGCCGCGGCGAGAGCGATCGAGAGGCCGATTCCGCGGCTTCCGCCGCTCATGAGAAGGGTGCGCGATTTCCACTGCATGAGGCCAGCGTAACTGAGATCACAGCAAGATGTTACCGGTGGGTAACCCACGGAGTCCTCTCGCGCGCCGACGTCCCGGCATCGGACGACACGCGGCCGCCCGGAGGACGGAGGGCCAGCCTCGGCGGTAGCATTTTGTAGCTTTCCTACAGCGGGCCCTCGCGACGCCCTCACTAGACTGACGTGGGTAGGCCGGTGGATTGTGCCCTTCCTACAGGGTCCGGCCGGGGTAGCGGGTCGACCCGACGCCCGCACGGCCGCGCACCGCAGGACAACCGAAGGAGCCTTCACCACGATGAGTGACGCTGAGAGCACGGTCGAGATCGACCTGAACACCACGGCCGGCAAGATCGCGGAGTTCCGCCGCCGGCAGGCCCTCTCGCTGCAGCCGTCGGGCCCGGAGGCCATCGAGAAGCAGCACGCCCGCGGCAAGGGCACCGCCCGGGAGCGCGTCCACGCACTGCTGGACGAGGACTCCTTCGTCGAGTTCGACGCTCTGGCGGTCCACCGCACCAGCGCGTTCGGCATGGACCGGAAGCGCCCGGTCGGCGACGGCGTCGTCTCCGGCTACGGCACCGTGGACGGCCGCCTCGTTGCCGTCTACTCACAGGACTTCACCGTCTACGGCGGGTCCCTGAGTCAGGTCAACGGCGAGAAGATCGTCAAGGTCCAGGAGTTCGCCCTGCGCAATGGCTGCCCGGTCGTGGGCATCAACGACGGCGGCGGCGCGCGCATCCAGGAGGGCGTCGCCTCGCTGGCGATGTTCGCGGACATCTTCCGCAACAACGTGCACTCCTCCGGCGTCGTCCCGCAGATCTCCGTCATCATGGGCCCCTGCGCCGGCGGCGCGGCCTACTCCCC
Organism: Zhihengliuella alba; assembly: GCF_039538765.1. NCBI lineage: Bacteria > Bacillati > Actinomycetota > Actinomycetes > Micrococcales > Micrococcaceae > Zhihengliuella > Zhihengliuella alba. The sequence goes on from NZ_BAABCJ010000002.1 coordinate 216,507, forward strand.
CGCCCTGACCGACTACGTGATCATGGTGGACAAGTCCAGCCACATGTTCATCACCGGACCCGACGTCATCAAGACCGTCACGGGCGAGGAAGTCGACATGGAGACGCTCGGCGGCGCCCGCCAGCACAACGCCACCACGGGCACCGCGACGTACCTCGCCTCGGACGAGGCCGACGCCTTCGACTTCGTCCGCGAGCTCCTGGACTACCTGCCCTCCAACAACCTCGCCGAGGCCCCGCACCTCGAGTTCGACGAGGAGCTCGAGCTCAACGAGGCCGACCTGGACCTCGACACGCTCATCCCGGACTCCGCCAATCAGCCCTATGACATGCGCACCGTGATCGAGCACATCGTCGACGACGGCGAGTTCCTCGAGATGCAGTCGCTGTACGCGCCCAACGTGCTGATCGGCTACGCCCGGGTGGAGGGCCGCTCGATCGGCATCGTCGCGAACCAGCCCATGCAGTTCGCCGGCACCCTCGACATCGCGGCGAGCGAGAAGGCGGCCCGGTTCGTCCGGCACTGCGACGCGTTCGGCCTGCCGATCCTCACCCTCGTCGACGTCCCGGGCTTCCTGCCCGGCAAGGACCAGGAGTTCCAGGGCATCATCCGCCGCGGGGCCAAGCTCCTCTACGCGTACGCCGAGGCCACGGTCCCGAAGCTGACGGTGATCACGCGCAAGGCGTACGGCGGCGCGTACATCGTCATGGGCTCCAAGAAGCTCGGCGCCGACATCAACCTCGCCTGGCCTACCGCGCAGATCGGCGTCATGGGCGCGCAGGGCGCGGTCAACATCCTCTACCGGCGCGATCTGGCAGCGGTCGCCGCCGAGGGCGGCGACGTGGAGGCCAAGCGCACCGAGATCATCGAGGGCTACGAGGCCGAGCTGCTCAACCCGTACCAGGCCGCCGAGCTGGGGTACGTCGACGCCGTGATCGCCCCGAGCGAGACCCGGTTGCAGATCGTCCGCGGGCTGCGGGCCCTGCGCGACAAGCATGCGTCCCTGCCGGCCAAGAAGCACGGCAACATCCCGCTGTGACGGGCTGCCAGGCAATGAGCGACGGAGCATCATCATGACGGTCGAGACCAGCACCACCGAGGCGGCCCCCCTGGTCCAGGTGGTCCGCGGCAATCCGACGCCCGAGGAGCTCGCGGCACTGACCGCCGTCGTCCTCTCCCTGGGAGAGGGCACGACGGCGGCTGCCGGGGACCGCGCGACGCGTCGCCAGACGCTGCGCAAGCGGGTGCGGCACACGCGGCGTCTCATTTCGATGCCCGGCGCCTGGCGCAGCGGACGGTTCTAACGGCTGCCGAATCGGCATGGCCCTGAGCTGAATTCCGGTGGAACCCGTTGTTCACTGAATCGTTCACGATAGGGTTGTCGTATGACCCAGAGCACTACTTCGACCTCGACGAGCCGTGCAACGACGGCCATCGACGAGGTGGCCAACGCCTACTTCGACGGCCTCATCGAGCGCAATCCCGACTTCGCCACGACCCTCGGGCTGCCCGGGCGGGAGACCGAGTACGGCGATCATTCCCCCGCCGGCCGGGAGGCGGAGGCCGCGGCGGCGCGTGAGACGCTGGCCGCCCTCGATGGTCTGGAACCGGTCGACGACGTCGACGCGGTGACGCTCGACGCCATGCGCGAGCGCCTGGGACTCGAACTCGAGATCCACGAGACCGGGGTCGTGGAGCTGAACAACCTCGCCTCCGCCGCGCAGTCGATCCGGAGCATCCTCGACCTGATGCCGCAGGAGACCGCCGAGCACTGGGAGCACATCTCCGGTCGGCTCGCGAATCTGCCGCAGGCGCTGGATGGGTACATCGAGTCCCTCCGCGATGCCCAGAGCCGCGGTCAGGTCCCGGCGCGACGGCAGGTCGCCACGGTCATCGAGCAGACACGCGACTACGCCAAGGACGACGGCTACTTCGAGCGGCTGGCGCAGGACGCCGTCGTACTCGACGGAGAGCTGCCGGCGGAGCTGCGCGTGGAACTGACCAAGAACGCCCGTGTCGCGGCGGAGGCCTACGATGCGTTCGCCGACTACCTGGAGGTCGAGCTGCTGCCGGAGGCGCGCGAGGAGGACCCGGTGGGGCGCGACTACTACGCACTGATGTCGCGCCGGTTCCTCGGTGCCGAGATCGACCTCGAGGAGACCTATGCGTGGGGCGTCGAGGAGCTCGAGCGCCTGATCGCGGAGCAGCGGGAAGTCGCCGAGGCGATCAAGCCGGGTGCCACCATCGAGGAGGCAAAGGAGCTGCTCGACGCCGATCCAGCCCGCCAGCTGCAGGGCACGGACGCGCTCCGGGACTGGATGCAGGAGAAATCCGACGCTGCCATTGCGGCACTGAAGGACAGTCACTTCGAGATCCCGGAGCCGATGGACCGGCTCGAGTGCATGATCGCCCCCACGCAGGAGGGCGGCGTCTACTACACCGGCCCGTCCGACGATTTCTCCCGCCCGGGCCGCATGTGGTGGTCCGTGCCCGCGGGCGAGGACGAGTTCACCACGTGGGCGGAGACGACGACGGTCTACCACGAGGGCGTCCCCGGCCATCATCTGCAGATCGCCACGCAGACCCGGTTGAAGGAGCTGCTCAACAACTGGCGGCGCCATGCGTGCTTCACGTCGGGCCACGCCGAGGGGTGGGCGCTCTACGCCGAGCGGCTCATGCTCGATCTCGGCCATCTGGCCGATCCGGGAGACCACATGGGCATGCTGGACATGCAGCGGATGCGGGCGGCCCGCGTCGTCTTCGACATCGGCGTCCACCTTGGGCTGGAGATCCCGGAGCAGTGGCGGGACGAGCTGCTGGCCGACGGCGGCGCGTCCACGTGGACACCGGAGGTCGGGTTCGAGTTCCTCAAGCGGCACCTGGCCATCTCGGAGGGCCAGCTGAAGTTCGAGTTCACGCGCTACCTCGGGTGGCCGGGCCAGGCACCGTCCTACAAGGTCGGACAGCGCCTGTGGGAGGAGATCCGCGACCAGCGGCGTCAGAACGAGGGTGAGGCGTTCGATCTCAAGGCCTTCCACACCCAGGCCCTCGCCGTGGGATCGGTAGGACTGGATACCTTGCGCCGGGCACTTCTGCCCAGCTGAGCGCCTCTTCCGACACTGCGCTCAGGACGAGCCACGCATCGCGCACGGCTCACCACCGCATTGATGGCGGGGCACGAAATCACTTCGTGCCCCCCCATCGGCGTCTGGGGCCCCACCATTGAATGCAGAAGAGCTCGAGTACGCTGTCGGCTCACAGTGTTCGAAGAAACTTTCGAACAAGTATGGAACCCTGTGAATACATCTTCTAGAATAGCTCTATGGCAGTTTCGGATCCGCTCGTGCTGGGCATCGGGGAGTTCGTCGTCACCGTCGGTGACGGCCTCCCGGCCGCGCGTGCGGATTCTTCCGTGACCGGGGCGCTTGCCCTGGCTCACGACCCTGTTCACAACGCTGCGGTTCCCGACGCCGCGTCGTCTGTGGCGGAGGCTTCCGGGGCACCGGCGGATGTGCGAGGGGCGGGCACTCCGCCCGGGCCCGGGGAGGCGGTCATGATTCCGTGCCCGCTCATGGGTGCCGAGGCCGTGGCGGCGTTGGCTGGCCGGTTCTCGCCGGAGGGCTTGCTGGCATTCTCGGAGGCGTTGAAGCGGTTCGGCGAGGCGGTGATGCTCAGGGCGATCGCTGATCTGGACGCCCGGGACGCGGAGATCATCCGGGCGGATCTGGACGACCTGGGCCGCTCCTCGGAGGCAATGGCGGCCTCGCTGGGCAAGGGGCGCCTCGTCGAGCGGGCCCCGGATGAGGCGTTGGCGCAGGAGATCGCCCAGGTCCGGGGTGTCTCCCGGTACGGGGCGGCCCGCGATGTGGAGCGTGCCCGCCTGCTGTGCAGGGATCTGCCCGAGCCGTTCGAGGCCCTGGCCTCCGGCCGTCTGGGTGCCCTGCATGCCCGGAATATGGTGGATCTGGCCTCCCGCATCCCGGCAGCCGAGGTGCCGGCGGCATCGTCGAAGGACCCGGCCGCCCTCGAGGAGCGGGCCCGCCGGGTGGCCGAGGCCGAGCGGGCCCAGCGGCAGCGGCGCCAGGCCTTCTGCACGGACGTGCTCGAGCGGTCCACGGGCAAGACGCCGGGGCAGGTGGAAGGGTTCGGGAAGCGGCGCCTGGAGCGCGAGCTGGGCGAGCCGTTGGAGGTCCGGCACCGCAACGCCCGCAAGAGCCGGCGGGTCGAGCTCTACGCGGAGGATGACGGCATGTGCTACCTCTCCGCCTACCTGCCGACCCTCGCCGGAGAGGCGATCATGCGCCGACTCGAGGACTACGCCCGGCTCCACCGCCACGACTCCGCCGCCGACCCCGCCGCCCAGAACCCGAACCCCCAGAACCCGAGCTCCCCGAACCCGAGCCCCCAGAATCCGGACGTTCAGAACCCGGGCGTTCAGAACCCGGGCGTTCAGAATCCGAGTATCCGCGGCGCCGGTGCCGCAGGATCGGCCCCGGATGCCCCGGATGCCCCGGATGGGTCGGAGGGATCGGAGCAGCGGACGCTGGGACAGCTGATGGCGGACGCGTTCATGGACCTGCTCCTGGCCGGGCCGGCCGGAGCCGGGCTGGAGAACATCGTCCCGTCCGTCGTCGTGACAGTCCCGGCCGAGCTCTTTCCCACTCTCGGCACCGACGGAAGCACCGAGGGCAGCAGCGTTGTGGGCAGCGGCGCAGCCGCGGCGAGCGCCGATCCCGCCGCCGAAAAGCCGGCCCCGGCCAAGGATTCGGCGGCCCCGGCCGGAGGCTCGGCGGCCCCGGCCCCGGCCTCGGCGCCGGTGCCAGTGCCGGCGGCGGCGGCGGCCCCGCCGTGTCCGGCTCCTGCGTCGGATCGAGAGGCTGCCGCGGATCGGGCTCCCGCTGCCGATCCGCCGACCGCTACGGGTCCTCCGGGCCCGGGTGGGCGGCCCGTGCCGGTCGCGGAGGTCGAGCGGCTCGGCCCGGTAGATCCAGACTCGCTACGGCGGATCATCGGAGCAGCGCCGACGTGGACGCGGATCGTGACCGATCCGTGGACCGGGGCGATCCGCGCCTTCGACGCGGAGGCCTACCGGCCCCCAGCCGCCCTCCGCCGCGCCCTGGCCCTGCGGGACCGCACCTGCCGGGTCCCCGGCTGCGGTCGCCGGGCGACCGCCTGCGAACCGGACCACATCCTCGAGTGGCAGCACGGCGGCACGACCCGCATGGAGAACCTCGTCTCCCTCTGCAAGCGCTGCCACCGGCTGAAGTCCTGGGGACTGATCACCTGCGAGATGACGCCCGCGGGCACCCTGACCGTGACCACCCACCTCGGCACCGCCACGACCACCTACCCCGACGCCGCCTGGGCCATCAACGGACCCACCCCGGCCGAACCAGCCAGAACGGCCGAGAATCCAGCCCCCGCAACCCCGGCAAGTCCCGCAACCCCGTCAACCCCGGCAGCCCCGTCAAGTCCGGCACCCCCGGCACCCCCGGCAACCCCGGCACGCCAGGCACCCCCGGCAGTCCTGACGTCGCCGCGGCCGAAGCCAGCCAGGGCACGCCCGGCACCGACCCAGGCCGAGGCCAGAACCAACACCGAGACCGGCCACACGGCCACCGTTCAGAGCGCGCCGACCGGACCCGACGCCCACCCGACTCCCGCCCAGAGGTTCCCGGTCCCGGCCCGGATCGCCGCCTGGATCAAGGCCTCCCCCCGCCCCTGGACCCCCGACCACCAGCGGACCCCGAACCCGGCCAACCAAGACGATCTCGGCATCGACTGGGACACCGCCGACCTGATCATCGAACCCGGCACCGGCACCCCACTGCCCCTCTGGGCGCCCACCAGCAGCACCGCGATCTTCGAGGCCGTCGAGACCGCCAAGAACCGGACCGACCCCGCAGAACTGACCGAGGAAGGCCACCTCGAACACCTCACCGCCGCCCTCATGCGCGACCTCGTCAACTACCTCGAACCCGCACCCTTCTAGCCCCTCCACCCCGACTTCCTCTCACCTTTCTAGCCCCCGCCCCTTGGGCCGGCAGCATCCGCGTCGCACGGCCCGTGCTGATCGTCGAGCAGCCCGGCCGAACGGCCGCGGGTTGAACTCTGACGGGTGACTCGGTGACCGCCATCACGCCGTAGTCACGGCACGTCATAGTCGCTTCATCTTTTTGCCCGACGCTTCTAGCGTTGCCACGCGTGAGCACTCAAACCTTCGAAATACGCAAGCGGCGGTTGCCCCGCTGGATGACGGCGTTCGGCCCCCAGATCATCGCCGGCCTCATCCTCGGCGTCGTCCTCGGCCTCGTCGCCAAGGCGACCGGCAGCACCGCCGACGACCCCAATGCCCTCGGCCAGACCCTCGAGATCATCGGCTCCTCCTATGTGAGCCTGCTGCGTACCGCAGTCATCCCGCTGATCTTCTTCGCGATCATCGCCTCGATCGCGAATCTGGCACAGGTCACCAACGCAGCACGCCTCGCCTGGAAGACGCTCCTCTGGTTCGCCATCACCGCGCTGATCGCCGTGGTCATCGGCATCGTGCTCGGCACGGTCTTCCAGCCGGGTGCCGGCACCGGCCAGACGGCCCCGGAGGGCTACGACGGCAACACCGGCAGCTGGCTCGCCTTCCTCGAGGGACTCATCCCCGCCAACTTCCTCGGCCTCGAGGTCTCGGGCAGCTTCGACGCCGAATCCGGTTCGGTCTCCAACCGCGTCGGCTTCAACGTCCTCCAGATCCTCGTGATCGCCATCGCGATCGGCGTCGCGGCACTCAAGGTCGGCAAGGCCGCCGAGCCGTTCCTGAACTTCTCGCGCTCGATCCTCGCAGTCATCCAGAAGGTCCTCTGGTGGATCATCCGCCTCGCGCCGCTCGGCACCGTCGGCCTCCTCGGCAACGCCACGGCCACCTACGGCTGGGACACCATCGGCGCACTCGGCAAGTTCACGGCGGCCATCTACGTCGGCCTCCTGCTGGTGCTCTTCGCGGTCTACCCGACCCTGCTGAAGCTGAACGGCCTGTCCGTGCGCAAGTACTTCGCCGGCGCCTGGCCCGCGATCCAGCTCGCCTTCGTCTCCCGGTCCTCGATCGGCACCCTCCCGCTCAGCCAGCGCGTCACCGAGCGCAACCTCGGTGTGCCGGCCGGCTACGCCTCCTTCGCAGTGCCGCTCGGGGCGACGACGAAGATGGACGGCTGCGCCGCCATCTACCCGGCGATCTCGGCGATCTTCGTCGCCCAGTTCTTCGGCGTGGACCTCTCGATCATGCAGTACCTGCTGATCGTCCTGGTCTCCGTCATCGGCTCGGCCGCGACCGCCGGCACCACCGGCGCCACCGTGATGCTCACGCTGACCCTGACCACGGTCGGGCTCCCGCTCGAGGGCGTCGCCCTGCTGCTGGCCGTCGACCCGATCGTCGACATGGGCCGCACCGCGGTCAACGTCGCGGGCCAGATCCTGGTGCCCACCCTCGTCGCCAAGCGCGAGGGCATCCTGGACGACTCCACCTACAACGCCGCCAATCCGCTCGACCCCTTCGAGGACGACGACGCCGCGGCAACGCTCGAGGTCGGCTCCGAAAGCACCCCGGGCGAGACGCACGGTGGCAAGACGCACGACGGCGAACCCGTCACCGCGGGCCGCGCCTCCTAGGCACGCCCACCACGGCCGAGACTTCGTCGGCCCGGCTCACCGGCCGGCGACTCCTGCACCAGGAGTCGCCGGCCGCCGTCGTTAAGGCACGGACCAGGCTGCAGGGCGCCGCCGAGGACCGGCCCGCACCCCTCCGGCGACTTTGCACGCCGTGCAACTTGCACGTAGTGTAAGTTTCCGTGAATCACTCGATGGGCCAGTCGCCGCCTGAGATGTCCGAGCGGCCGCCGGAGCTGAACCGGCGCGAACAGAACAAGGCGCTCACGCGCCAGACCATTGCCGACGCCGCACTGGATCTCCTGCGGAGCGGCGGCGCCGAGGCGCTCACCGCCGAGCGCGTCGCCGAGGCCGCCGGAGTCTCGCGCCGCACCTTCTTCAACTACTTCCCCACCCTCGAATCGGCACTGAACGTCCCGATGGAGGTCTTCCTGAACCAGGCCGTCGCACAGATGACCGGCATGCCGGCCGGCGTCCCGGTCGCCGACGCCGCACTGCGCGCCATGCGCGACTCGATCGACGAGGACGCGCTCCGCCCCGTCGCCGAGCTCTTCCTGCTCTCCACGGACAACCCCCAGCTGGAACGGCTGCAGCTGTCCTCGTGGAACGAATGCGCCGAGCGCGTCCTGGAGATCATGCGCGAGGTCTCCGACGCCCCCGAACTGATCACCACTGCGTTCTCGCACGCGCTCCTCGGAACCGGTCGGGCGGCCTTCCTCCACTGGCGTTCGGCCCTCGACGGCGACCTCTCCCCCGCGTCCCTCACCGAGCTCAAGCAGTGCATCACCGATGCGCTCGGCCAGCTCCGCGACGGCTTCCCCGCTTTCGTGCACGCACCGCAGTAGCAGCACGACGACGGCGCCGCGCCTTGCGCACGGTCCCCGTCGATCGGCCCGCCCCTCCGCGCGGCCGCCGGAGCACCACCAGTACCCATCGCCGGATCCACCACCGGATCACACCCCGAAAGGCCCCGCCCGTGGCTTCCTTCCTGTACCGCATCGGCCGCGCAGCCTACCGCCGCCGCTGGTGGTTCATCACCGCGTGGGCGGCCGTGCTGACACTCGTCGCCCTCTGCGCCGGCCTCTTCATGGGCACGCTGACCAACCAGTTCAGCATCCCGGGCACCGAGACCCAGCGGACGCTCGACCGGCTGAAGGAGGAGTTGCCCGAGGCCGCCGGCGGCAGCGGCACCATCGTCTTCCAGACCGCGGACGGCGAGCCGTTCACGCAGTCCCAGCGCGACGCCGTCGCCTCCGCCCTCTCCGGACTCGACGCGCTCGAGCCCATCCGCGAGGCTCGGGACCCCTTCGCGACGCAGCAGCAGCTCGACGACGCCGTGGCCGAGCTCGACGACGCCCGCGCCCAGCTCGACGAGGGGCGCGCCGAGCTGGAGGACGGACGCCGGCAGCTGGCCGACGGCCAGCAGCAGCTCGAGGAGGGGCGCGCCGAGATCGCCGACGGCTGGGAGCAACTGGAGGCCGGCAAGCAGGAACTCGCCGAGGGAAGGGCGCAGCTCGAGGCGTCGCGCCCGGAGCTCGAGCAGGCACGCCAGCAGCTCGAGAGCGGCCGGGCGGAGTACCGGGCGGGCGAGGAGAAGCTCCAGGCCGGCCGGGCGGAGTACCGGGCGGGCCAGGAGAACCTCGCCGCCGGCCGGTCCGAGTACGAGTCCGGCCTGGCGGAGTACCGGCAGGGGCTGGAGGAGATCCAGTCCGGCCAGCAGCAGCTCGCGGCCGCCGAGGAGGAGCTCGCCGCGGGCCAGACCGAACTGGACGCGGGACGGGATCAGTTCGAGGCCGGCGTCGCGCAGCTGACGTCGCAGCTCGGCGTCGGCACGCTCGCCGAGGCCGCCCAGGCCCTCGACGCGCAGCAGGCCCAGCTCGATGCCGCCGCGGAGTCCGGCGAGATGCCGGACGAGGACGTGGCGGCCGCCCAGGCGGAGATCGACCAGGCCCGCGCCGGGGTCACCGAATTGCAGCAGACGGCCGAACGGCTCGAGGCCGGACAGGCCGAGCTGGATCAGGGCCGCGCCACGCTCGAGGCCAAGCAGCAGGAGCTCGCGGACGGCGAGGCGCAGCTCGCCGGCGCCAAGCAGCAGCTCGACGCGGCACAGCAGGAGCTCGCGCAGGGCCAGGCCGAGCTCGACGCGGCGAAGCAGCAGCTCGCCGATGGTCAGGCCGAGCTCGACGCGGCGGCCGCGCAGCTCGCCGAGGGCGAGGAGCAGCTGGCCGCCGGCGAGCGCCAATTCGCCGCCGGCCAGGCGGAGCTCCAGGCCGGCGAGGAGGAGATCGCCGCCAACGAGCAGCGCCTCGTCGAGGCCGAGGAGAAGCTCGAGGCCGAGGCCGCCCGCATCCCCGAGGCCGAGGCGGAGCTGGCCGAGGGCGAGCAGGAACTCGCCGACGCCGAGGACCAGATCGGTCTCGGCGCCCGGCAGGCCGCCGCCAGCGAGGGCCTCCGCTTCGTCTCCGAGGACGGCACGACGGCGGCAGCCGCCATCCAGCTCGTCGGCTCGGCCGACGCTCTGACGCCGGAGCAGCGCGACGAGATCCAGCGGGTGGCCGGCGCGGTGGAGGCCGAGGGCGTCGACGTCCACTACTCGAAGGAGATCATCCAGGATCTCAGCGAGGTCTTCGGTGCGGCCGAGATCATCGGCATCGTCATCGCGGCGATCGTCCTCTTCGTCATGCTCGGGACGGTGGTAGCGGCCGGATTGCCCCTCGTCGTCGCCGTACTGGGCGTCGGGGTGGGCGTCGGCTCGACCATGGCCCTGTCCAGCCTGATCGACATGGCCTCGATCACCCCTGCCCTCGCCCTCATGCTCGGCCTCGCCGTCGGCATCGACTACTCCCTCTTCATCGTCCACCGTCATCGGCGGCAGCTGCTCGAGGGCATGGAGATGGAGGAGTCCATCGGCCGGGCGACCGGCACCAGCGGCAACGCCGTCGTCTTCGCCGGACTGACGGTGGTGATCGCCCTGGCCGCCCTGGTGGTCCCGGGCCTTCCCTTCCTCTCCATCCTCGGGCTCTCCGCGGCGTTCACGGTCGCCGTCGCGGTCGTCATGGCGGTCACGCTCACCCCGGCCATCCTGGCTGCGCTCGGCCACCGACTGCTCTCCCGCAAGGCCCGCGCCGCCGCAGCCGCGGCGCGCGCCTCGCTCGCCGGCGGCACGCACGGCGAGGCGGCCCCGACCCCTGACACGACCCCTGACACGGCCCTGGTCAGCACCGCGAAGCCGCGCGGCTGGGGCGCCGTCGCCACCCGGCGGCCGTGGCTGACCGCCGTCGTCTCGATCGCCGTGCTCGGCGTGATCGCCCTGCCGGCCCTGGACCTGCGGACCGCTCTGCCCGACGGCGGCGCCGAGCCGGAGGGCTCCAGCGCCCGTATCGCGTACGACGAGGTGAGCGAGCGCTTCGGCGCCGGCTACAACGGACCGCTCATGGCCGTCGTCGACCTGCCGCGGCAGGAGGACGGCTCGCCGCTGGACGAAGAGGCGGCGACCGAGGCCAACCTCGACGTGTCCGACTACCTGCGGGACGTGGACGGCGTCGTCGCCGCGGTCCCCGTGGCGACGAACGAGGAGCACACCGTCGGCGTCCTCCAGATCATCCCCGAGGCGGGCCCCGCCGACGCGGCGACGGAGGAGCTCGTCCACGACCTGCGCGCCCAGAGGGGAGCGATCGAGGACGCGACCGGCTCGACCGTCTCGATCACCGGTCAGGTGGTCGGGCAGATCGACGTCTCGGAGAAGCTCGCGGAGGCCCTCCCGGTCTACCTGGCGATCGTCGTCGGGCTGTCGCTGGTCCTGCTCCTGCTGGTGTTCCGCTCGATCGTGGTCCCGCTCCTGGCGACCGCGGGCTTCCTGCTCTCGCTGTTCGCGGCCTTCGGCGCCACAGTGGCGGTCTACCAGTGGGGCTGGCTCGGCACGGTGTTCGACGTCAGCGCGCCCGGGCCGATCATGAGCTTCCTGCCGATCCTGCTCACCGGCATCCTGTTCGGCCTGGCCATGGACTACCAGGTGTTCCTGGTCTCGGGGATGCGGGAGGCCTACGCCCACGGCGGCGATCCGCGCGCCGCCGTCACGTCCGGTTTCCGCCACGCGGCCCCGGTGGTGACCGCGGCCGCCCTGATCATGGCGAGCGTCTTCGCCGGCTTCGTCTTCAGCCACATGACGATGATCCGGGCCATTGGCTTCTCGCTGGCGTTCGGCGTGCTCTTCGATGCTTTCGTGGTCCGCATGACGCTCACGCCGGCCGTCATGCACCTCCTCGGCCGCCACGCCTGGTACCTGCCGCGCTGGTTGGATCGGATCCTGCCCGACGTCGACGTCGAGGGCGCCAAGCTCCGGTCGGGCCCGCCGGTGGAACGCCGGTCCGACGAGGAGGCGTACGGCGTTGACGAGGCGTACGGCGTCGAGGAGGCCTTCGGGCCGGACGGGTTCTACGAGACGGCGGGGTCGCCGGAGACGAGCGAGCTCCCGGCGTCGAGCAGCCGGGCGTAGCAGCCGGGCGCAGCAGCCGGGCGTAGCGGCAGGGCGTATACGGTGGTGGCATGACCGAGAACCCCGCTGCGCCCGCATCCGACGAATCCGCCGCCACCGCCTCCGCGGGGGCCTCCTCCGAGGAGCTGCCCCTGCTCGTGCTCGCCTCCCAGTCCCCCGGCCGTGCCCGGGTGCTGCGGGAGGCCGGCATCGCCTTCGAGGCCATCGTCTCCGAGGTCGACGAGGACGCCGTGCTGGCCGAGGCCGAGGCGAAGTACGGCGAGCACTCGGCCGCGGACACCGCTCTGCTCCTCGCTCGGGCGAAGGCCGAGGCCGTCGCGTCCCTGGACGCGGCCGACGGCGCCGTGGTCCTCGGGTGCGACTCGGTGTTCGAGCTGGACGGCGTCGCCTACGGGAAGCCGTACACGGCCGATGTCGCGATCGAGCGCTGGAAGCAGATGCGCGGCGCCACGGGCGTCCTGCACACCGGTCACTGGCTGATCGACAACCGCGCCGGCGACGAGGTCCTCGACGCCGAGCCGTCCGCTGCCGAGGACCAGGACGACGACGGCGGCACCGGGGCCACACTCGGCACGGTCACGTCGGCCTCCGTCGCCTTCGTCCACGCCACCGACGCGGAGATCGAGGCGTACGTCGCCACCGGCGAGCCCCTCCCCTGCGCCGGCGCGTTCACGATCGACGGCCGCGGCGCCGCGTTCATCGAGCGCATCGAGGGCGACCCCCACACGGTGGTGGGGCTCTCCGTCTCCACCCTCCGCGACCTGCTCGAACCGGCCAACCTCGCGATCACGGACCTCTGGGAGTAACGGACCCACCCGATTTGTAGGCACCCTACAAAATCAGGGGCACGGCGTGCGGTATCCGGTCCCGTCAGGGGTCGGGAACCGACAAAGGGAGTAGGCTCCTTCCTGTCCCAGAGAAGGAGAACCCCTGCGCATGGCCAAGCTGTCCAAGGTCCTCATCGCCAACCGCGGCGAAATCGCCGTCCGCGTGATCCGCGCCGCCCGCGACGAGGGCATCGCCTCCGTCGCCGTCTACGCCGACCCGGACCGCGACGCCCTGCACGTCCGGCTCGCCGACGAGGCCTTCGCCCTCGGCGGTGCCACGGCTGCCGACTCCTACCTGGACATGGAGAAGCTGCTCGATGCGGCGCGCCGGTCCGGAGCCGATGCCGTGCACCCCGGGTACGGATTCCTCTCTGAGAACGCCGATTTCGCCCAGCAGGTCATCGACGCCGGTCTGACCTGGATCGGCCCGTCACCGGACGCGATCGCCAAGCTCGGCGACAAGGTGCAGGCGCGGCACATCGCCGAGAAGGTCGGCGCACCGCTCGTCCCCGGCACCAAGGACCCGGTCGAGTCGACCCAGGAGGTCCTCGACTTCGCCGACGCCCACGGCCTGCCGCTGGCCATCAAGGCCGCCTACGGCGGCGGCGGCCGCGGCATCAAGGTCGTCCGCCAGCGCGAGGAGATCCCCGAGCTCTACGACTCCGCCGTGCGCGAGGCGACGGCCGCCTTCGGCCGCGGCGAGTGCTTCATCGAGCGCTTCCTGGACGCGCCCCGCCACGTGGAGACCCAGTGCCTCGCCGATGCGCACGGCAACGTCGTGGTGGTCTCCACCCGCGACTGCTCCCTGCAGCGCCGCAACCAGAAGCTCGTCGAGGAGGCGCCCGCGCCGTTCCTCTCCGCGGAGCAGAACGCCCGCCTCTACGAGGCCTCGAAGGCGATCCTGCAGGAAGCCGGCTACGTCGGCGCCGGGACGTGCGAGTTCCTGGTCGGCCAGGACGGCGTGATCTCCTTCCTGGAGGTCAACACCCGCCTGCAGGTGGAGCACCCCGTCTCCGAGGAGGTCACCGGGATCGACCTGGTGCGCGAGCAGTTCCGCCTCGCGCGCGGCGAGGAGCTCGGATACACCGACCCGGAGATCCGCGGCCACTCCTTCGAGTTCCGGATCAACGGCGAGGACGCCGGCCGGAACTTCATGCCGGCCCCGGGCACCCTCTCCACGCTCAGGCTCCCCACGGGCCCCGGCGTGCGCGTCGACTCGGGCGTCGAGGAGGGCGAGACGGTCTCCGGGAGCTTCGACTCGATGATCGCCAAGCTGATCGTCACCGGTGCCACGCGGCGGCAGGCAGCCCAGCGCGCCCGCCGCGCGCTCCAGGAGTTCACGATCGAGGGCATGCCCACGGTCCTCCCGTTCCACCTGGCCGTCATGGACGATGACGCCTTCGTCCCGGACGAGGGCCCGTTCAGCGTCCATACGCGCTGGATCGAGACGGAGTTCCGGAACGAGATCGCCCCCTTCGACGCCGCGCAGTCCGCCCAGGCGGCCGAGGACGACGGCGAGCGCCAGGCCATCACCGTCGAGGTGGGCGGCAAGCGCCTCGAGGTGGTCCTCCCCGCCGGGCTCGGCTCCGTCGCCGCCCGCTCCAACGGCAAGCCCAAGCGCAAGCGGTCCGCCCGGTCCAGCTCCGCCGCGGCCGTCTCCGGCGACGACCTCACGAGCCCGATGCAGGGCACGATCGTCAAGGTCGCCGCGGCGGCCGGCGACGAGGTGGCCGAGGGCGACCTGATCGTGGTGCTCGAGGCCATGAAGATGGAGCAGCCGCTCACGGCCCACAAGGGCGGCGTCCTGGAGGGATTGCAGGCGAAGGTCGGCGACACGGTGAATGCCGGCGCGGTCATCGCCACCATCACGGACTGACCCGGCCCAGCCCGGATCGACGACGGCGCCGCTCACCTCACGGTGGGCGGCGCCGTCGTCGTTCCAGCAGCCGGCCTCAGACCGGATCCAGGGCTGAGGCCCGGACCAACGCGATGGCCGACTCGACGGCCCCGCGGAGCACCACGTCCTCGCCGAGCTCCGAGGCGACGAGCTCGGCCCACGACATCGTGGACTCGTGCCCCATGAGCTCACGCACCCGCTCGAGCACGGGCAGCGCCGAGGCCGCGACGGCCCCGGCGACGATGATCCGCTCCAGGTCCAGCAGGCCCGAGAGCAGCATGGCGACCTGCGCCAGGGTCTGCGCGAGCTCGTCGACGATCGCGGCGGCCAGCTCGTCGCCCTCGCGCGCCGCCGCGAAGACGTGCTCGGCCCTCACGCCGTCGAACGGCAGGCTCGCCAGCGAGCTCGCGGCGAGCCGACCGTCCGCGTGGGCGCGCACGACCTCCTGCCGTGCCCGGTAGGTCATGCCGTGCGGGTGGCCCACACCGGTGACGAGCTCCAGCACGCGCATCTCGCCGACGCCGCCGCGGCGCCCCCGGAGCAGGTGACCGTCGATGACGACCCCCGCGCCGAAGCGCTCCCCGGAGAGCAGCGTGGCGTAGGACCGCACGCCCGCGTGGGCGCCGGCCGAGGCCTCGGCGACGGCCGCGAGATTCGCATCGTTGTCCGCCATCGCGTGCCAGGGCCGGTCCGCGAAGACGGTGACCAGGTCCGCGTTCATGCGCGACCAGAAGTTGTCGAGCGTGTCGGACGGGGACCGCCCCTCGGCGTCGACCGGTGCCGGGACGCCGAGGGCGATCGCCGCGACGTCGCCGTCGTCGAATCCGGCCTCCGCCAGGAGGCCATCGACGAGCCCCGCGAGCATCCGGCGCCGCTCGGCGCCGGTCGCCTCCGGGGCGGGGTGGCAGCGCCGGCGCCGCACCTCGGCGCCGCGCAGGTCCGCCAGGACCGCCGTCATGGTGTGCTGACCGGCGTCGACGCCGACGACGTGGGCGCGGCCGGGGTTGAACGTGTAGCGGAGCGCCGGGCGCCCCTTGGCACTCACCCCTGCGGCGCGCGAGTCACCGGCCGGCCGGAGCCACCCGGCCCCCTCCAGGTCCTTGCAGAGGCCGAGCACCGTCGCGCGGGTGAGCCCGGTCAGCTCCATCAGGTCCGAGGCGGTCAGCGGCCCGCGCGACCACGCGGCCTCGAGGAGGCGGTAGGCGTTGTCGCGGCGCAGGGACGGCGCCGGAGCCGCGTCCGGGACACGTGCCTCGGCGGCGGGGCCGATCGAGTCGTCTGCGACTTTTTTCACTCCACGAGTATAGGCAAGTATTGATTTAGGTGCTAAATTTAGTGCCGCAATCATGTGGTGCTCATCACAAGGGGCTTCCGGGCCCTCCTCTACCTCCTCAAGGAGACGAGTATGGCTACACCGCCACCATCGGCCGTCTCGCGGCGGCGATTCCTGACCGGCGCGGCCGGGCTCGCCGGCCTCGGCCTCGCCGGATGCTCGGCCAGTGCCTCCGAGGCGACCGAGATCCGCTTCTACCAGACCAAGCGCGAGGTGATCGGGCACATCGGCGACCTGCTCCAGCAGTTCCGCTCGGAGCACCCCGGCATCCGTCCGATCCACGACACCAGCGAGGGCACCCTCAACGGGATGTTCGTGCGCAGCTCGCCGCCCGATCTCGCCCTGCAGCTCTACAACTTCGAGATGGCGCGTTTCCAGGAGCGCGGCGAGCTCTCCGACCTCTCGGACCTGCCGCAGGCGAAGCTGATCGCCCCGGCCGTCCAGCGGCAGCTCGAGCTCTACCCGCTGTACCCCGGCCGGACGTCCGTCCTGCCGTACTCCCTGATGGCGGCGGGCGTCATCTTCAACCGCGAGATCTTCGCCGAGCACGGAGTCGAGGTGCCGCGGACCCACAGCGAGTTCGTCGCGGCGTGCGAGACCTTCCGCGCGGCCGGGGTGACCCCGATCTACAACACCTACGGGGACGCCTGGTCCGTCAAGCAGGGCCTGGTGGACTACTGCGTCGGCGGCCTCGTGGACGTCATCGACTTCTTCAAGCAGCTGCGGGAGATCGGGCCCGACGTCGGCCCCGACTCGCCCGTGTCCTTCAGCAGGACGCTCCGCGAACCGCTGGAACGGATGCTGGAACTCGCGAAGTACTCCAACGACGACGCCGCGAGCCGGAAGTACGGCGACGGGAACGTGGCCTTCGCCAACGGCGAGGCCGCCATGTACTTCCAGGGACCCTGGGCCCTGATCGAGATCGAGAAACTCAACCCGGACCTGCAGGTCGGCACCTTCCCGCTGCCGATGACCGAGGACCCCGCCGACAACCGGGTCCGCGTCAACATCGACCTCGCGCTCTGGATCCCGGAGGGATCGCAGCACCAACCGGAGGCGCGCGAGCTCCTGGGCTTCCTGACCCAGCCGGAGGTCCAGGACGCGTACAACGAGTTCGCCCTCGGCTTCGGCGTCCGCACAGATGCCCCGCCGGTCACCGACCCCCGGATCGCGGACCTGCAGCCCTTCATCGACCGCGGCGCGGTCTACCAGGGAGTCTCCCAGGGCGTCCCGCTCACCATCCCCTTCGAGAACTACTGCCAGAGCCTGGTCTTCGGGGCCGACCTCGACCAGACCCTGCGCACCCTCGACGCCGACTGGGCCCGCCTGGCCAAGCGGGCCTGACCGACTAGGAGCACACCATGTCCACCCTCATCAAGGCACCGCCGGCCACCCCGGCTCCGGCACCGGACGGCCTGCGGCCGACCCGCAGGCGCGGGCCCGACACCACGCACCTGCTCTTCCTGCTGCCCACGCTCATCGCGTTCACCCTGTGCATCGTGCTGCCAGCGATCATGGGCGTCTTCTTCAGCTTCACGAACTCCGTGGGCTACGGCGACTGGGACTTCGTGGGACTGGCCAACTACCGGCTCATGTTCACCGACCCGGCGATCCTCACCTCGTTCGGCTTCACCCTCGGCTTCTCGGCCGTCACCGTGGTGGTGACGAACGTGCTCGCCTTCCTGCTCGCCGTCGGCCTGACCTCCCAGATCCGGTTCCGCGTCCCGATGCGGGCGATCTTCGTGATCCCCATGGTGGTCTCCCCGATCATCATCGCGTTCGTCTTCCAGTTCCTCTTCGCCAAGTCGCTCCCGGCAGCGGCACGGAGCCTCGGGCTCGGCCCCCTGCAGGAGAGCATCCTCGCCGACCCGGACCTGGCCTGGATCTCGATCGTCGTCGTCACGGCCTGGCAGGCGATCCCGCAGGCCCTGCTGATCTTCATCGCCGGGCTGCTCGCCATCCCCCGCGACCTCTACGAGGCCTCGGCCCTGGACGGCGCCGGTCCATGGAAGCAGATGCGGATGATCACCATCCCGCTGATGGCCGGCTACATCCTCATCAACGTGGTCATCACCTTCAAGAACTTCCTCAACGCCTACGACATCATCGTGGGCCTCACCGACGGGGGCCCCGGAACGGCGACGCGCTCGGTGGCCATGACGATCTTCTCCGGTTTCGAGACCGGCGACTATGCGTACCAGATGGCCACGGCGACGATGTTCTTCCTCATCACCCTGGCCATCGCCCTCGTCCAGCTGCGCTTCATGCGCGGGAAGGAGCAGTGACCATGTCCGTCCGCAGCTACGACTCCCTCGGCACCACCCGCCGCGTCCCGGTCAGCCGTTCGCAGGCCCGGCTCGGCAGGGACCGCTACAACGTCCCGCTGACGCTCCTCCTGGCCGTGTGCACGCTGGCGGTGCTCGTCCCGCTCTTCGTCACGATCAACATGGCCTTCAAGACCGGTTCGCAGGCGGTCCAGGCCGAGGCGTTCGCCCTGCCGAGCCCGATGAGCGTCGAGGGGTTCCTGGAGGCCTGGCGGCTGACCGACTTCCCCGCGGCCTTCGCCACGTCGCTCTTAGTCTCGGCCGTCGCCGTCGCCGGAGCCGTGCTGATCAGCAGCATGGCCGCCTACGCGATCCACGCGAACTGGGAGCGGCGGGCCTTCAAGTTCGCCTTCTTCTACGTCCTGGCGGCGATGTTCCTGCCGTTCCCCGTGCTCGCCCTCTCGCAGATCAAGCTCACCGGCATCGTGGGACTCGATACCCCGTTGGGCGTCGGCATCCTGCACGTGATGTTCCTGCTCGGCTTCAACGTCATGCTGCTGACCACCTTCCTGCGCAACATGCCCGGCGAGCTCGAGGAAGCGGCCCGCATCGACGGCGCCTCGACGTGGCAGACCTTCTGGCGGATCATCTTCCCGCTGCTCGCACCGATGAGCGCCACCGTGGGCATCTTCGCGTTCCTATTCTCGTGGAACGACTTCATGATGCCGTCCATGATCATCTCCGATCCGAGCATGCAGACGCTGCCGGTAGTCAACCAGCTCTTCCAGAGCCAGTTCAGCAGCAACTACCACGTGTCCTTCGCGTCCTACCTGATGGCCATGGCGCCGGCGATCGTGGCGTTCGTCTTCACCCAGCGCTGGGTCCTCTCCGGGGTCACGCAGGGCGCCGTGAAGTAGCTGTGAACCAGCGCAGTGCACCAGCGCGCGCACCATCGACCTCCACCGACTCGATCCCGAACCGAAAGGAAACCATCCCCATGACCCTCGCGCAACAGGCCAGCACCCAGCAGGCCGGCACCCAGCAGAGCGGCACCCACCACGCCGACCTGCAGGGGGCCGTCGTCGCTCCGACGGACTCGGCCGCCACCTGGTGGCGCCAGGCGGCCGTCTACCAGATCTACCCGCGCAGTTTCGCCGACGCCAACGGCGACGGCATCGGCGACCTGCAGGGCATCATCTCGCGCGTCCCATACCTCACGGAGCTGGGCATCGACGCCGTCTGGCTGAGCCCGTTCTACCCGTCGGCCCTCGCGGACGGCGGCTACGACGTCGCCGACTACCGCGACGTCGACCCGCGCATCGGCACGCTCGAGGAGTTCGACGCGATGGTCGCCGCCCTCCACGGGGAGGGCATCAAGGTGGTGGTGGACATCGTGCCCAACCACTCCTCGAACGATCACGTGTGGTTCCAGGAGGCCCTCGCCGCCGCCCCCGGGAGCCCGGCGCGGGAGCGCTACATCTTCCGCGACGGCAAGGGCCCCGACGGCTCCGAGCCGCCGACCGACTGGCAGAGCATCTTCGGCGGGCCGGCGTGGACCCGGGTGGCCGACGGCCAGTGGTACCTGCACCTGTTCGCCCCCGAGCAGCCCGACTTCAACTGGGCCAACCCCGAGGTGCGCGACGACTTCCTGGAGACGCTGCGCTTCTGGTCGGACCGCGGCGTCGACGGCTTCCGCATCGACGTCGCCCACGCCCTGACCAAGGACCTCACCGACCCGCTGCCCTCGCGGGCCGAGCTCGACTCCATCCCCCGCGGCGGCGGCGAGCACCCGATCTGGGACCGCGACGACGTGCACGAGATCTATGCCGAGTGGCGGAAGGTCTTCGACTCCTACGATCCGCCCCGCACCGCAGTGGCGGAGGCCTGGGTGGAGCGCCACCGCCGTCCGCGCTACGCGAGCGCCGAGGGGCTCGGGCAGGCCTTCGAGTTCGACCTGCTGACCCAGGCGTTCGACGCCGCCGCGTTCAAGGAGGTCGTCGTCGACAGCCTGGCGCTGGCCGCCGAGTCCGGCTCGTCCTCCACCTGGGTCCTCTCCAACCACGACGTCGTCCGGCACGCCACGCGTTACGGCCTGCCGCCGCTGCCGACCGGCGTGGGAAGCACCGAGCAGGACATGAAGCAGGGCGCGGGGTGGGTGCTCGCCGGCGCGCCGGAGGACCAGCTGGACCGGTCCCGCGGCGAGCGCCGGGCCCGCGCGGCCTCGCTGTTCGAGCTGGCCCTGCCGGGCTCCGCCTACCTCTACCAGGGCGAGGAGCTGGGGCTGCACGAGGTCGGAGACATCCCCGACGAGGCCCGGCAGGACCCGACGTTCTTCCGCAACCCCGGGGTGGACAAGGGCCGCGACGGCTGCCGCGTGCCGCTGCCGTGGACCCGGTCCGGGTCCTCCTACGGCTTCGGCGACGGCGACGCCCACCTGCCGCAGCCGGACTGGTTCGCCGACTACTCGGTGGAGGCCGAGTCGGGCGTTCCGGGATCCACGCTGGAGATGTACCGCACGGCCCTGCGACTGCGGCGTGAGCTCCAGACGGAGGAGCGGCTCGAGTGGGTCGCGACCGGCCGTGAGGACGTGCTGGCCTTCCGCCGCCCCGGCGGCTGGCTGACCGTCACGAACTTCGGGGCCGCCCCGTTCCCGCTGCCCGCGGGCGAGGTGCTCGTCGCCAGCGGCCCGGTGGCCGACGGGGCCCTCCCGGGCGAGTCCACGGCCTGGGTGCGGCAGTAGCGGGGTCCGCTCGGATGCGCCGCCACGGCGGGATTCGGGCGGACCGGCAGTGAGTACGACGGCGGGGCCGGCACCTGGGTGCCGGCCCCGCCGTCGTACTGGATCCGCGGGAGCGGATTCCGTCCCGGGTCGCGCCCGGGAGCGATCTCCCGCGGCCGTCAGGCCACGTTGTTGTCGTAGTCGACGTCGCGGGTCTCGCGGGTCAGCCACAGGGCCGCGAACGTCAGCACGGCGGCGACCGCCAGGTAGACGCCCACCAGCACGGTGTTGCCGCCGCCGGCCTGCCACAGTGCGATGGCCACGAACGAGGCCGGTGCGGCGCCGATGACCGACGAGAGGTTGTAGGCCACGGCCGAGCCGGTGTAGCGGACGTTCGCCGGGAAGAGCTCCGGCAGCACGGCGGCCATCGGGCCGAAGGTGAGGCCCATGAGGGTGAAGCCGACGATCAGGCCCGCCATGGCCGCCCCCGTGCCGGGGCCGAAGAACAGCGACCAGGCCAGGCCGAAGGCGAGGATCCCCGCCGTCACCCACAGGAGGAAGCGGCGGCGGCCGAGCTTCTCTGCCAGCGGCCCGGAGACCACCGTGAAGATGCCGAAGAAGACCACGCCGATGATCAGCATGGTGAGGAAGAGCGGTCGGTCGATGCCGAGCCCGGGAACGAACGCGGCCGCGTCGAAGGCGGTGCCGGTCTCGGCCGCGGCCGCGCGAGCCTGCTCCTCGGTCTCGGCGGTGCCGTAGGTCAGCGTGAAGGACGTCATGAGGTAGAACAGCACGTACGTGGCCAGCATGATGAACGTGCCGGCGAGGACCGGGCGCCAGTGGTGCTTGAAGGTGGCGGCCAGCGGGGACTTCTCGACCTTCTTCTGCGCCAGCACGTTGGTGAAGGCGACGGACTCGACCAGCTTCAGGCGGACGTACAGTCCGACGGCCACCATGACGGCCGAGAGGATGAAGGGCACGCGCCAGCCCCACGACTGGAACTGCTCGGCGGTCAGCGACAGCTGCAGGCCGACGAAGAGCAGGTTGGCGACGATGAAACCGATCGGGGCGCCGAGCTGCGGGAAGGTGCCGTAGATGGCGCGCTTGCCGGCCGGGGCGTTCTCCGTGGCCAGCAGGGCGGCGCCGGACCACTCGCCGCCGAGGGCCAGGCCCTGGGCGAAGCGCAGGAGCACCAGCATCAGCGGCGCGAGCACGGTGAAGTTCCCCTGTGCCGCGGGCAGGAAGCCGATCAGGAAGGTCGCGATGCCCATCGTGAGCAGGGAGGCGACGAGCGTGCCCTTGCGTCCGATCCGGTCGCCGAAGTGGCCGAACAGGATCGAGCCGAGGGGGCGGGCCACGAAGGCGACGCCGAAGATGGCGAACGCGCTGAGGATGGCGTTGATCTCCGTGGCGTTCGGGAAGAACAGCGCCGGGAAGACGAGCACCGAGGCGGTGGCGTAGATGTAGAAGTCGTAGAACTCGATCGTGGTGCCGATCAAGCTGGCGAAGATGACACGGCCGCGCGTGTTGGCGGCCGGTCGCGCGCCGCCCGCCGACGGGGCGGTGGGGAGTGGGGCAGTCACGGTACTTCCTTCTCACTCGGATGGATGTGATGGGGTCCCATCCTAGGAAGCGCTCGCCATATTGTGGACGTTCTGTCCATATTATGAACAGAATGCAACGAACTGCCCGTCGGCCGGCGACACGGTGCGGGGTCGCGCGGGGGCGGGCCGGTGCTTCCCGGCCCGCCGGTCCCCCTACAGGTGGACGTGCAGGCGCCGGGCGGCCTCGGAGATCGAGCCGGCCAGCGACGGGTAGACCGTGAACGTCTCGGCGAGATCGTCCACGTGCAGCCGCTTCCGGACCGCCAGGCCGATCGGGAAGATCAGCTCGGACGCGCGCGGCGCCACCACCACGCCGCCGACCACGGTGCCGGAGCCCTTCCGGGCGAGGATCTTCACGAAGCCCTCGGAGACGTTCATCATCTTCGCGCGGGCGTTCGTGGTGAGGTCCAGCTTGATGATGTCCGCCTGGTACTTGCCCTCGGCGACCTCCTGCTCCGTGACGCCGACCGTGGCGATCTCCGGGCTGGTGAAGATGTTCGCCGAGACCTCGGTCAGCTTCAGCGGCTTCACGGCGTCGCCCATCAGGTGCGCGATCGCGATGCGGCCCTGCATCGCGGCGACCGAGGCGAGCGCGAACACGCCGGTGCAGTCGCCGGCGGCGTAGATGCCGGTCGCCGTGGTGCGGGAGACGCCGTCGACCTTGATGTGTCCGGACTCGGCGATCTCCACGCCGGCCTCCTCCAGGCCGAGGTCCTTGGTGTTGGGGATGCCGCCGACGGCGACCAGGCAGTGGCTGCCCTCGACCACCTCGCCGGAGTTCAGCGTCACCTTGACGCCGTCGCCGTCGCGCTCCACCGCGTCGGCGCGGACCTTGCTCTTGACCGTGATGCCGTTGCGCTCGAACGCCGTCTCCAGGACCTTCGCGGCATCGGCGTCCTCGCCCGGGAGCACGTGGTCGCGGGAGGACACGAGCGTGACCTTGGTGCCCAGCAGGTTGTAGGCGGAGGCGAACTCGGCGCCGGTCACACCGGAGCCGACGACGATCAGGTGCTCGGGGATCTCCTGCAGGTTGTAGATCTGGGTCCAGTTGAAGATCCGCTCCCCGTCCGGCTGGGCGGTGGGGAGCTCGCGGGCCTTGGCGCCGACGGCGAGCAGGACGGCGTCGGCCTCGAGCCGCTCCTCCCCTCCATCGAGCCGCTTCACGGCGACGGTCTTCCCGTCCTCGAGGCGGCCCTCGCCCAGGATGATCCGCACGCCCGCGCGCTCAAGCCCGGCGTGGATGTCGCCCGACTGGTCCTTGGCGAGCGCCAGCAGGCGCTGGTTGACCATGCCCAGGTCGGCCGTGGCCTCCTCGGCGCCCACCTGCACGCCGAAGTGCACGGCGTTGCTCACGCGGCGCATGGCGTCGGCCGTGGCGATGAGGGTCTTCGAGGGCACCACGTCGGTGAGGACGGTCGAGCCGCCGAGCCCCTGGCGCTCGACGAGGGTCACGTCGGCCCCGAGATGGGTGGCGACCATCGCGGCCTCGTAGCCGCCGGGGCCACCGCCGATGATGACGAGACGGATGTTGTTCAGCGCATGAGTAGAGGTCACGAGGCCCATTGTCTATCAGATGGCGCTCCGTTGCATCCCACACCGGCGGGCCCGGTGGATCGCAGGGGAGGCGGACCGCGCAGCCCCGCCGGGACGCGGCCGGGCGCAGGCGGTAGGTTAGTCCCGTGAGCGAGAATGTGAACGAACCCTTCGAACTGGCCGCAGAGGCCGCCGCCGCCATCGCCGAGGCCACCGGCGTGGACTCGCACGACGTCGCGCTGGTGCTCGGCTCCGGCTGGGGCGGCGCAGCCGACCTGCTCGGCGAGACCACGCACACGGTCCCGGCCGACCAGCTGCCCGGATTCCATGCGCCCGCCGTCGCCGGCCATGTCGGCACGGTGCGCTCGGTCCTCACCCCGTCCGGCCGGCGGATCCTGGTCCTCGGCGCCCGCACCCACTTCTACGAGGGCCGCGGCGTGCGCGCCGTCGTCCACGGCGTCCGGACGGCCGCGGCCGCCGGGTGCCGCACCGTGGTCCTCACCAATGGCTGCGGCGGCCTGAACCCCGCCTGGTCGCCCGGCACCCCGGTGCTCATCAGCGACCACATCAATCTCACGGCGTCGTCCCCACTCGAGGGCGCCACCTTCGTGGACCTGACCGACCTCTACTCCTCGCGCCTGCGGGAGCTGGCCCGAGGCGTGGACCCGACGCTGGACGAGGGCGTCTACGCCCAGTTCACCGGCCCGCACTACGAGACCCCGGCCGAGGTCCAGTATGCGAAGCGCATCGGAGCGGACCTGGTGGGCATGTCCACCGCGCTGGAGGCCATCGCCGCCCGCCACGCCGGGATGGAGGTCTTCGGCATGTCGCTGGTGACCAACCTCGCGGCCGGCATCAGCGACGAGCCGCTCAGCCACGAGGAGGTCATCGAGGCCGGGCGCGCCGCCGGCCCGCGGATCTCCAAGCTGCTCGCCGAGATCGTCGACCGGATCTGAGGCCTCGCCCATGAGCACCCCCGAGGACGTCCGCCCGTACCCTCCCGTCGACCTCCTGGAAGAGGCGCGGCGCTGGATCGCGGAGGACCCGGACCCCGCGACGGCCGCCGAGCTCACCGGGCTCGTCGAGGCGGCCGCGGCCGGGGACGCGACCGCACGCGCCGACCTGGAGGACCGCTTCGCCACCACGCTCGAGTTCGGCACCGCCGGCCTGCGCGCAGCCCTCGCCGCCGGACCCAACCGGATGAACCGACAGGTGGTGCGCCGCACGGCCGCCGGCCTCGCCGCGTTCCTGCTGCGGACCGCCGGCGGCCAGTACACCCCGCGCGCCGTCGTCGGCTTCGACGGCCGCTACAACTCGGAGGTCTTCGCCGAGGAGACGGTCGCCGTCCTCACGGCCGCCGGCATCGATGCGTCCCTGCTGCCGCGGACCCTGCCGACGCCGGTCCTGGCCCGCGCCGTCCGCGCACTGGACGCCGAGGCAGGCGTCATGGTGACGGCGAGCCACAATCCGCCGCAGGACAACGGCTACAAGGTCTACCTCGGCGGCCGCGCCGTCGACGCCGACGGCCGCGGTGCCCAGATCGTGGCTCCGCTGGACGCCGCCATCGCCGCCGGGATCCGGTACGACGGCGCGCTCGACTCGATCCCGCTCGCCGCCTCGGGCTGGACCGTCCGCGGCGAGGAGCTCGTGGACCGCTATGTCCGCGACGTCGTCGCGCTCTCCCCCGCCACCGCGGCGAACCGGGGCGAGCGCGCGGACCTCGGCATCGTCCTGACCTCGATGCACGGGGTCGGCGGCGACACCATGCAGCGCGTCTTCGACGGCGCCGGCTTCACGCGCGTGTCGCCGGTGGCCGAGCAGGCCGAGCCCGACCCCGATTTCTCCACGGTCGCCTTCCCCAACCCCGAGGAGCCGGGCGCGATGGACCTCGCGCTCGCCCGCGCCGCCGAGGTCGGCGCCGACCTCGTGATCGCGAACGACCCCGACGCCGACCGCTGCGCCGCGGCCGTCCCCACGGCCGTCGACGGCGGCACCGACTGGCGCATGCTCCGCGGGGACGACGTCGGCGCACTGCTCGGCGAGTCCCTGGCCGCCCGGCTCGGCGCCGCCCGGCTCGGCGGCGCCCGGCTCGGCGGCGCCGCGGACGCGGCCGACGGGCCCGTCTTCGCCAACTCGATCGTCTCCTCCCGCCTGCTCGGGCGCATCGCGGCCCGGCACGGCATCGCCCACCGCGAGACGCTGACCGGCTTCAAGTGGATCGCCCGCGTCCCGGGCCTGGCCTACGGCTACGAGGAGGCGCTCGGCTACTGCGTCGCGCCCGGCCTCGTGCGGGACAAGGACGGCATCTCGGCGGCCCTGCTGCTGGCCGACCTCGCCGCCGGCCTGAAGGCCGCCGGGAGGTCCCTGCTGGACGAGCTGGACCGGCTGGCCCTCGAGCACGGCGTCTACGCGACGGACCAGCTCTCGGTGCGCGTCGCCTCCCTGGACGAGCTCGGGGCCATGATGCGGCGCCTGCGGGCCGAGCCGCCGCGCGGCCTCGCCGGGTCGGAGGTCCTGACCTCGCTGGACCTGCAGACCGGCTCCGCCGCCTTGCCCCCGACCGATGCCCTGCTGTACCTCACGGCGGACGACACGCGCGTGATCGTCCGCCCCAGCGGCACGGAGCCGAAGCTGAAGTGCTACCTCGAGGTCGTCGAGCCCGTCGCCGCCCCGGACGGTCTCGCGGACGCACGCGGCCGGGCCGCCGAGCGGCTCGCGCGGGTGCGGACCGACGTCGCGTCCGCCCTGGGCGTCGCGGAACAGCGCTAGACCCGGACCCACCGGCGCCGGCGCTACGCCGCCGCCCATCACTGACCATCGACAGCTCTCCACGACTTTCCCCGGGAGGAACCATGAGCGACATCGCCAGCTACATCGACCACACCCTGCTGAAGCAGGACGCGCCGCGGGAGGACATCCTGACCGCGGTGGAGGAGGCGAAGAAGTACCGCTTCAAGTCGGTGTGCGTGAACCCCGTCTGGGTGCCGCTGGTCTCCGCGGAGCTCGCCGGGTCCGGCGTCCTGACCTGCTCCGTGATCGGCTTCCCCTTCGGCGCCACCCTCACGTCCGTGAAGGCGTTCGAGGCCGCGCAGGCCATCGAGGCCGGCGCCGACGAGATCGACATGGTGATCGACATCGCCGCGGCCAAGCGGGGGGACGAGGCGGCGCTGGTGGAGGACATCCGGGCTGTGGCCGGAGCCGTGCACGACGGCGGCGCGATCCTCAAGGTGATCATCGAGACGGCCATGCTGGACGACGAGCAGAAGGTCCTGGCGTGCCGGGCCGCGGTCGCCGCGGGCGCGGACTTCGTCAAGACCTCCACGGGCTTCGGCGGCGGCGGCGCCACGGTGGAGGACGTGCGGCTGATGCGCCGGACGGTCGGGCCGGAGATCGGCGTGAAGGCCTCGGGCGGCGTGCGCTCGCTGGCGGACGCCGAGGCGATGATCGCGGCCGGCGCCACACGGCTGGGCGCCAGCTCGGGAGTTGCTATTGTAGAGGGAGCAGAATCGTCGTCCGCCTACTAGGCGGGACACAAGTCATTTCCGCCCCGTCACGCCGCCGCCTCCCGCGCCGGCGGACCGCAGGGCGGGGCGCGAAACAAGGAGCGTAGCGGTGTACTCGAACGGCAAGAACAAGGCCTACTCCGGCCAGGGACAGCTGGCTTCCAGCCTGCTCACCTTCGCGGTGATGCTGGTGCTCTTCTTCGGCGGCCTCTACGCGCTGAGCTTCTGGACCCTCGAGAACGCCTGGCTGCCGGGCCTGACCTGCCTGGTCCTGTGCGCGCTGGCCTTCATCATCCCGCAGCACCTCCTGGGCCGCTCCGACATCCACGCGCAGGAGCACGCCAAGCGCGAGATCTGAGCAACCTGCGGGCCGGGCCCGCACCATCCGGGCACTGCCCGGAATCCTCGCAGCCAATCGGGAGGTCCTTAACAGGGCCTCCCGATTGTCGTCGGGGTGCGGCTGTGCCTACGGTAGGGGCACACGACGGCGTCCCGCCCCCAGCGGGGACAGCCGAGGACAACGGTACCGAGGGAGACAACCATGCGGATTCTTACCCTGCTAGCCGGCGCCGCGATCGGATACGTGCTGGGTGCACGCGCCGGGCGCGAGAAGTACGAGGCCATCCGGACCAAGGCCTCCGAGATCTGGGACGACCCGGACACGAAGGCGAAGGTCGACCAGGTCACCAACGCCGTCAAGGAGAAGGCCCCGGGCGTCGCCAACTTCATCAAGGAGAAGTCCCCGGAGGTCGCCGACAAGGTGAAGGAGACGAAGGACACCGTCACCGACAAGCTCGGCAAGCACCATCCCGAGTCCGACGGCGACACGGGCAGCGCATCGTCCGGCGGCTCCTCCAGCCGTCCGCAGTCCTACCACGGCTCCAGCAACGTCGCCGGCACGCCGGCGGAGGACCTGCCGACGCCGCCCCCGACCTCCGGCGAGAGCCGCTGACACCGGCGCAACCGCGAACACCCCGAGGGGCCCCGACGACCAGCTCGTCGGGGCCCTCGGCGCTCCCGGGCCCGCCCCGGCTCCGCAGCGCCCGCTTCCGACTCGTCGCGGCGGGCCCGGCTCCCATCGCCGCGGCCGGGGCCGCGGCCCTACACTGGGGGCAGGCCCGGAAGTCTTGGCCTCACGAGGAAGGGGAACACCGTGACATCGTCAGCAACGTCCGGAGAGCACAGCACGTTCGACGAGGAGCGTCCCGCGCACGGTCGCCACGCCGCGGAGCAGCACCACGCGTCGGAGGACTACGACGCCTCGTACGAGCGGGCCAACGACGGCCCCTTCAGGGCCGCCGGCCGCTGGGTCGCCGGACTGGCCGACGCCGTGCTGGGCGGCGACGGCTCCGACGCCCTGGGCGCGACCGTCGTCGTGCGCCGGATCGACAACGACGCCGAGATCCTGCGGATCACGGGCAACAGCATCGACGAGGCCGAGAGCCTGCTGGCTCTGGTCCGCCGGGACCTGGACTCGCTGAGCCGCGAGGAGTTCCTCGCCGAGTGGGGCGGCCGGGACGGCGTCGAGACGGTCGAGGACTGACCGACTCCCGCTCCCCCGCCGGGCCTACTCCTCGAAGAGGGCCCGCACCACGCCGTTGACCCACTCGAGCATCTCCTGGTCGGCATAGTCCCGGCCGCCGACGGGGCTGGTGCGCGGCTTCGGGACGAGGATGGCGTTGTTCAGCGCGGGCTTGACCTGGGCCCCCTTGTACATGCGCTCGAGCCGGAGCTGCCGTGACTCGGGCAGCTCGGCCGGCGCGAACTTCACGAAGTTCCCCTGCAGCGCCACGTCGGTCAGACCGGCTGCCCGCGCGCGCACCCGGAACCGTGCCACGTCGACCAGCAGCCGTGCGGGCTCCGGCAGGTCGCCGTAGCGGTCCTGGAGCTCCTCGACCACCTCGTCGATCGCGCCGTTGTCGCTCGCGGCCGCGAGCTTCCGGTAGGCCTCGAGCCGCAGACGCTCGCCCGGCACGTAGTCGTGCGGCAGGTGCGCGTTGATCGGCAGCTCGATCTTCATCTCGGTGGGCTTCTCCTCCGCGTCGCCGCGGAAGTCCGCGACGGCCTCGCCGACGAGCCGCAGGTAGAGGTCGAAGCCGACGCCGGCGATGTGGCCCGACTGTTCGCCGCCGAGGAGGTTGCCGGCGCCGCGGATCTCGAGGTCCTTCATCGCGAGCTGGAATCCGGCGCCGAGCTCGTTGTGGGCGGCGACGGCCTTGAGCCGCTCGAGCGCGACCTCGCCGAGCGGCTTCTCCGCGTTCCAGAGGAAGTACGCGTAGGCCCGCTCGCGGCCGCGCCCGACCCGGCCGCGGAGCTGGTGCAGCTGGCTCAGGCCGTACGCGTCGGCCCGGTCGACGATCAGCGTGTTCGCATTGGAGATGTCCAGGCCGGTCTCGATGATCGTCGTGGACACGAGCACGTCGAACTTCCGCTCCCAGAAGTCCACCATGATCCGCTCCAGCTGGGCCTCGCTCATCTTGCCGTGCGCGACCTCCACCCGCGCCTCCGGCACCAGCTCGCGCAGCTGCGCGGCGATCCGGTCGATCGAGGAGACGCGGTTGTGGACGAAGAAGACCTGCCCGTCGCGCATCAGCTCGCGCCGGATCGCGGCGGTGACCTGCTTGTCCGTGTAGGCGCCCACGTAGGTCAGGACGGGGTGGCGCTCCTCCGGGGCGGTCGCCAGGGTCGAGGTCTCGCGGATCCCGGTCAGGCTCATCTCGAGCGTGCGCGGGATCGGCGTGGCGGACATGGACAGCACGTCCACGTTGGTGCGCAGCGTCTTGAGCGCCTCCTTGTGCTCGACGCCGAAGCGCTGCTCCTCGTCCACGATCACCAGGCCGAGGTCCTTGAACTCGATGCCCTTGCTGAGCAGGCGGTGCGTACCGACGACGACGTCGATGCTCCCGTCCTCCATGCCGGCCAGGATCTCCTTGGCCTCCTTGGCGGTCTGGAAGCGCGAGAGCGCCGCCACGCGCACGGGGAACCCGGCGAACCGCTCGGAGAACGTCTCGCTGTGCTGGCGGGCCAGCAGCGTGGTGGGCACCAGGACGGCGACCTGCTTGCCGTCCTGGACGGCCTTGAAGGCGGCGCGGACCGCGACCTCCGTCTTGCCGAATCCCACGTCGCCGGAGACCAGCCGGTCCATGGGGATGTCCTTCTCCATGTCGGCCTTGACCTCGTTGATGGTGGTCAGCTGGTCCGGGGTCTCCACGTACGGGAACGCCTCCTCCAGCTCGTGCTGCCAGGGGGTGTCCCGGGCGAAGGCGTGCCCGCGGCTGGCCATGCGCGCCGAGTAGAGCCGGATCAGCTGCCCGGCGATCTCCTTGACGGCCTTCTTGGCCTTGGACTTGGTGCTCGCCCAGTCGGAGCCGCCCATCTTGGACAGTGCGGGCGCGTCCCCGCCGACGTAGCGGGTGACCTGGTCCAGCTGGTCCATGGGGACGAACAGCCGGTCCCCCGGCGCGCCGCGCTTGGACGGCGCGTACTCCAGGACCAGGTACTCGCGCATGGCGGCGTCCTTGCCGCCGCCGACCTTGCGCTGGATCAGCTCGACGAACCGGCCGATGCCGTGCTGCTCGTGCACCACCAGGTCGCCCTCGGTCAGCTGCAGGGGGTCCACAGCGTTGCGGCGCTTGGAAGCGAGCTTCCGCCCGGTCTTGCCGGGGGCGTAGGCGCTGGACCGGCCGAGCAGGTCGGCTTCGGTCAGCAGGCCGAGCTTGAGCCCGTCGAAGACGAACCCGCGGCCGGCGACCGCCGTGGTGATCTCGATCAGCCCCGGCGTCGGAGGCTCCTCCAGCGACCCGACGCGGTGGCAGGGGATCCCGGCGTCGTGCAGGAGCTCGGCGATGCGCTGCGCGGGGCCCGGCCCGTCGGTGGCGACCACGAGCCGCCACTCGTCCCGGACGCGCGAGCCGATGAACTCGAGCATCTCGGCGACGTCGCCGCGGTAGCCGCGCGGCTCGCGCGCGTCGAGGGCGAGCGTGTCGACGTCGGGCAGGGTGTCCTCGTCCTGCGTCAGCGACGTCAGGGACCACCAGGAGACCCGGTGCTCGGCGGCGTCCAGCAGTGTGTCCCCGAGGGTGCGGAAGTTGCCGGCGTCCAGCGACTCGGCCACGCCGTCGGCCTGGGCCAGGTCGACCGGCGCGGCGCCGCCGTCGGACGCGGTGGACCATGCGGCGGCGAGGAACTCCTGGTTCGTCTCCACCAGGTCGTTGGACCGGGAGCGCACCCGCTCCGGCTCCATGATCACGGCGATCGAGTGCTCCGGGAGCTGGCCCACGAAGGGGACCATCCGGTCCACGAGCAGCGGCGCCAGGGACTCCATGCCCTCGACGGCGATGCCGCCGGCGATCTTCTCGAGCATGTCCGCCGCGGCCGGCATGGCCGACTTCAGCTTCGCGGCCCGCGACTGCACGGCCGGGGTGATCAGCAGCTCGCGGCACGGCGGGGCGTACAGCTCGGTGGGCACCTCGCCGTCGCTGGCCGCCAGGGAGCGCTGGTCCGCGATCGAGAACCAGCGCATCTGGTCCACCTCGTCGCCGAAGAACTCGATGCGCAGCGGGTGGTCCTCCGTGGGCGGGAAGACGTCCAGGATGCCGCCGCGGACGGCGAACTCGCCCCGGTGGGTCACCATGTCCACCCGCGCGTACGCGGCATCGGCGAGTTCGCGGACCACGTCCTCGAAGTCCCGCTCCTCGCCGACCCGCAGGTGCACCGGGGCGAGGTCGCCGAGACCGTCGACCAGCGGCTGCACCACCGCGCGGATGGGCGCCACCACGACCTTCAGCCGGCCGTCCGGGTGGCGCAGCCGGCGGAGGACGGCGAGCCGCTGGCCCACGGTGTCCGAGCGCGGGGACAGCCGCTCGTGCGGGAGGGTCTCCCAGCTGGGGAACAGGGCCACCGACTCGGCGGGCAGGTAGGCGGCCAGGCCAGCGGTCAGGTCCTCGGCCTCGCGGCCGGTGGCGGTCACGGCCAGCACGACGGCGTCGCGGCCCTCCGCTCCGGCGGAGGCGAGGCCGTCGAGGACCTCGGCGACGAGCGGAGCCCGGAGACCCGCGGGCCCGGAGACCGCCAGATCCCGGCTGCGCGCCTCGTACGGCTTGGACGCGTACGTCCGGATCTGAGCGAAGGTGCGGTCTTCGGAGAGCGCAGCGCGCAGGCCGGAGAGTGCCATGGTTTTCCCTTTCGGAAGTCCGTGGGGAGGGCAACACGAAGACCCGGGATCCACCGAGGACGGGAATACCGGGAGCTGTACAAGATTACCCCGTCGGCGGCGCACCGTGCCGGGGCGCGCGGTGCCATCGGCCTGAGCACCGGCTCGCATAGAGTAGGCCGGAGACGGACGTCACCGAAGAAGGAGCACCCCCATGGCCCTGAGCGCCACCACCACCCTGCCCTACCCGGCCGAGCGGATCGCCGAGGTCTTCGCCGACCGCGAGTTCGTCCAGCACGTCAGCACCAAGGCCGGCGGCACACTGACGGACTTCGACGTCACCGGCCCGGCCTCGGGCGCCTTCACGCTGACCGCCGTCCGCGCCGTGCCCACCGATCGCCTGCCGGACCTGGCCCGCAAGTTCGTCGGCGCCACCATGACCGTCACGCAGCGGGAGAACTGGTCCGTGCCCGCCGCCGACGGCAGCCGCACCGTGGACATCGCGATCGACGTCGCGGGCGCCCCCGTGGACGTGAAGGCCGTCCAGCGCCTGGTCGCACGCGGCGGGGAGACCGTCGTCGAGCTCTCCGGCGAGGTGAAGTCCAGCGTGCCGTTCCTCGGCGGCAAGATCGCCTCCGCTGCCGAGCCGTTCCTCGGCAAGGCCCTCAACCTGCAGGCCAAGGAGGCCCAGGCCTGGCTCGACGGCCGCGCCTGACGGACCGGCACGTGTCTGACTCATCCGTCCCCGGGCGGCCCGACGCCTGGCGCTTCCGCGCCCGCGCCGCCGCGGGGACCTTCGCTGCGGCCGGACTCGACGAGGCCGAGTCCCGCACCCTGGAGACGGCCTGGAGCCGCTGCCGCCCCGTGCTCGACTCGGGGGTGCTCGACTCCCCCGTGCTCGACTCCGGGCACGCCGAGGACGGCCTCGTGAAGCACCCCGGGCACGACTGGGAGGGCTTCCACGAGCGTCTGGTCTACACGGCCACGGGGGCGGCCATCGCCTCCGGGCGGGGCGAGGCCGTGATGCTCCACGGGGCCGCCCTGGCGCTCCCCGAGTCGGGGGCGACGATCGCGCTCGTCGCGGCCAGCGGAGTCGGCAAGACGACCGCCACCCGGGTCCTCGGCCGGCACTTCGGCTACCTCACCGATGAGACAGTGGTGGTGCGGGAAGACGGCGGGATCGTCCCGTTCCCCAAGCCGTTGTCGCTGCTGCCGCCCTCCGGCCGGCGGCCCAAGCGCCAGGCCGGGCCGGACGAGCTCGGCCTGCTGCCGGCCCCGGAGGCTCCGGTCCTGCGTCGCGTCGCCGTACTCGACCGCCGGGAGTCGGCTCCGCAGTCCCCCACCGCGACGCGGATGCCGCTCTCCGAGGCACTGGAGTATCTGGCGCCCCAGACCTCGTCCCTCTCGCATCTGCCCCGCGGGCTGTGCCGCCTGGCGGAGCTTCTGGATGCCTGCGGCGGGGCGCTGCGCCTGACGTATGCGGAGTCCGAGACGCTGGTGCCCCTCGTGCGCCGGCTGCTCTCCGCTGCCGGACCGGACGCCGGGACCGGCCGCGCCGCGCACCTGCAGCCCGGGGATGCCCAGCACGAGGGGTCCCAGCACGAGGGGTCCCAGGACGGGCACGAGGGTTCCCAGGAGGAGGGCCGCCCGGGCGGGCCCGCACGCGAGTGGGCACCGCTGCCCCTGGGACCGGACGTCCCGGCCGCAGGGCACTCCGGCGTCGCTCCGGCGGCGGGCGGCGACTCGGGAGGCGGGGCGGCTGACGGGCTGCGGCGCTACCGGCGCCAGCGCGCCGACGACGCGATCGCCATCGACGATGCCCTGGGCCACAGCCTGTCCGTGCTCATCGACGAGAAACTGGTGGTCCTCCGCGGGCTCGGGCCGCTCCTCTGGGAACTGACCGCCGAGCCCCGCACGCCGGAGGAGCTCCTGGCCGGCGTCGTCGCGGCCGTCGGCGAGCACCCCGACGGGGCACGGTTGCTCGACGAGCAGCTCGAGACGCTGGTGGAGCACGGCGTCCTCGTGCGCAGCTGATCCCTCCCGGGCCCACCTCGCTCTGACGCCGCCCTCCCGACTCCGGGGCGGACCTCAGAGGTGGAATTCCGAGGCGGCGCTCAGAAGCGTCGCTCAGAGGGCGCGCTCAGAGCCCGTCTCTGCCCCACGGGATCAGCTTCAGCACCACCTTGCCGACCACATCGTCCGTCTCCACCGGCCGGAAGCAGTCCTGACGCGCTGCGTCATCGCCCTCCTCCGGCGGGAGCGCCGAGCGGCACCCGATGACGGAGTCCGCGGAGTTGCTGCGGTGATCGCCCATCACCAGTAGCTCGCCCTCGCCCACGGTGATGGGTCCGAAGCAGCGTTGCGAGCGGTTCTCGGTGGCGCAGTCGAGGACATCCGGCTCGAACGGGTAGGTGTTGCCGCGGTACGGCTCCTCCTGCGGCTCTCCGTTGACGAGGAGCCGGCCGTCGTCGTCGCAGCACTCCACGGTGTCCCCGGGCACGCCGACGACCCGCTTGACCAGGTAGTACTCGCTCGAGGGGCCGATGCCCGTCAGGTCGCCGAACCACTGCGCCGCCCGCAGGAGCGGACCGGGCTCGGGCAGCTGGGGCTCCCACGCGCCGTCGGCGCTGAAGACGACGACGTCGCCGCGCTCCGGAGTCGTCTCCGGGTACGGGATCCGGTTGGCGACGATGCGGTCCCCGACGTTCAGCGTCGGTTCCATGGAACCGCTGGGAACGGTGAAGACCTTCACCACGAAGGCCTGCACGAGGGCCACCACCACGAGGGCGACCAGCAGGTTCACGATGAAGCTCAGCCAGAACGGCCAGGGACGGCGCGGGCGGCGCGCCCCGCCGTCGGCCGGGGACCCGGCGTCCTCCGCGACCCGGCCCTGCGGCTCCTCCCCGGCCACGCCTAGGCCTTCGCTGCGTCGAGCAGGGCGTTCTCCGCCGCGACCCAGGAGAGCATGGCGCATTTGACGCGCGCCGGGAACTTGGAGACCCCGGCGAACGCGGCGCCGTCGCCGAGCCGTTCCTCGTCCGGTTCCGTGGTGCCGCGGGAGCGCATCATCTCGCGGAACTCGTCGATCAGCTCCAGGAGCTCGCCGCGCGTGGTCCCCGCGGCCATCTCGCTGAGCACCGACGCGGCCGCCATGGAAATGGAGCAGCCGTTGCCCTCCCAGCTGATGCGCTCGATGATGCTCTGGTCCGTGGTGCCGTCCAGCTCCACGCGCAGCCGGATCTCGTCGCCGCAGATCGGGTTGTGCTGGTGCGACTCCCCGGCCGGGTGCCCGCCCTGCGGGTCCGCCAGCGGCTCGCCGACGCGGCGCTTGGCATGGTCCAGGATGATCTGCTGGTAGAGCTGTTCGAGCCCGCTCACGGTGTCACTCCAAAGAAGCCACGGACGTCGGCGACGGCGCTGAGCAGCGCGTCGACGTCGTCCTCGGTGTTGTACAGATAGGTGCTGGCGCGGGTGGTGGCCGTGACCCCGAGCGTCCGGTGCAGCGGCTGGGCGCAGTGATGGCCCACGCGTACGGCGACACCGCGACTGTCCAGGAACTGCCCGACGTCGTGCGGGTGGACGCCCTCCACCGCGAAGGTGGCGGTCCCGATCCGCTCCACGCCCGCCGGTCCGATGAGCCGGACGCCGTCGATCCCGGCCAGGCCCGCGGCCATGCGGGCACCGAGGTGCTCCTCCCAGGCGGCGACGCGGTCCATGCCGACCTCGTCGAGGTAGCCGACCGCGGCGGCGAGCCCGATGGTCTGCGCGATGCGCTGCGTACCGGCCTCGAAGCGATTCGGTGCCGGCAGGAACTCGGCGCGCTCCATGGTGACCGTGGTGATCATGGAGCCGCCGGTGAGGAACGGGGGCATGGCGTTGAGCAGCTCGCGCCGCCCGTAGAGCGCGCCGATGCCCGTGGGGCCCAGCATCTTGTGCCCCGAGAACGCCATGAAGTCGACGTCGAGCGCCTTCACGTCCACGGGCAGATGCGGGACGGACTGGCACCCGTCGAGGACGGTGAGCGCGCCGACGGCCCTGGCCCGCGCCACGAACGCTGCGACGTCCGTGATGGTGCCGAGCACATTGGAGACGTGTGTGAAGGCGAGGATGCGGGTGCGCTCCGTGACGACGTCCTCAAGCCGGTCCACCTGCAGCGCGCCGTCGGTCGTCACCGGGATGTAGGTCAGGGTGGCGCCGGTGCGGAACGCGAGCTCCTGCCACGGGATCAGGTTGGCGTGATGCTCCTGCTCGGTCACGACGATCTCGTCGCCCGGCCCCAGCCGGAAGCGCTCGGCCGCCTCGCCGCCGCGGCCGGCGCTCGCGTTGGAGCAGGCGTAGGCGATGAGGTTCAGCGCCTCGGTGGCGTTGGACGTCCACACGAGTTCGTCGTCGTCCGCGCCGATGAAGCGTGCGACGGCGGTGCGAGCCGCCTCGTACTGGTCCGTCGCCTCGACGGCGAGCGAGTGGGCGCCGCGGTGCACGGCTGCGTTGGCCCGCTCGTAGTAGTGCTGCTCGGCCTCGAAGACGCAGCGCGGCTTCTGGCTCGTGGCGCCCGAGTCGAGGTACACGAGACCAGGAGTCTGCGTCAGCAGTGGGAAATCGGCGCGGAGCCGGCCGACCTCGGCGGGGGTCAGGCCGGTCTCCGGTGTGGCGACGGTTGGGCTCGGAGTAGATTCCACGCGAAGTCCTTTTCTCGCGTGCGGCTCGAACAGTGCCGGGCCGCAATTTCGCTACGTGTCTGTATCCGAATCATCCCACTTCGACGTGCCGTGCACACCCCAGCACTGCCTTACCTATGCCGCGCGGTCTGCGGGTCAGCCGGCGAAGCGCTCCTGGGCGGCCTCGAGGCCGCGGGTGACGAGGAGCTCGACGGCGTCGGCGGCGTCGTCGATCAGGAACGGCAGTTCCTTCTTCTCGGTGGTGGAGAAGTCGCGGAGCACGTAGGCTGCCGCCTCCATGCGCCCCGGGGGCCGGCCGACGCCGACCCGGACGCGGGGGTAGGCCTTCGTGGAGATCGCCTTGGAGATGTCGCGCAGGCCGTTGTGGCCGTTCTCGCTGCCGCCGACCTTGACCCGCACGCGGCCGAAGTCCACGTCGATCTCGTCGTGGACGGCGATGACGTGCGCGGGGTCGACGGAGTAGAACTTGGCGAGGGCGGAGACCGGTCCTCCGCTGAGGTTCATGTAGGTCAGGGGCTTGGCGAGGACCAGCCGGGGCCCGCCGATGCCGAGGCGCCCCTCGGCGACCTGGGCGCGGGCCTTGTGGGCCTTGAAGTTGGCGCCGAGGCGCACGGCCAGCTCATCCACGACCTTCTGGCCGATATTGTGCCGATGATGCGTGTAGCCGGGCCCGGGGTTTCCGAGCCCGGCTACAAGCCAGATGTCCTGGGACATGGAGTCCGAGATTACTCGGCGGACTCGGCGGAGCCCTCGGACGCGGCCTCGGCCGGGGTGTCGGCGCCGCGCGGGGCGTGCACGGTGGCGACCACGGCGTCCGGCTCGGTCAGCAGCGTGGTGCCGGCCGGGAGGACCAGGTCCGAGGCGTGCAGCAGGTCGCCGACCTCCTTGCCCTGGACGTCCAGGGTCACGTACTCGGGCAGCTGCGTGGCGTCGGCCTCGACGGACACGGTGAAGAGCTCCTGCTCGAGCATGCTGCCCGGCGCGGTCTCGCCCTCGGTGTGGACGTTGACGTCCACGGTGACCTTCTCGCCGCGGTTGACGACCAGCAGGTCCACGTGGACCAGGAAGCCGCGGATGGCCTCGCGCTGGATGTCCTTGGCCAGGGCCAGCTGCGACTTGCCCTCGACCTGGAGGTCGAGGAGGGCGTTGGAGTGGCGGAGGGCCAGCGAGGCCTCCTGGGCCGGGAGCAGCACGTGGATCGGGTCGGTGCCGTGGCCGTAGATGACCGCGGGGACCTGGCCGTTGGCACGGGCGCGGCGGGCGTAGCCCTTGCCGAACTCGGTGCGGAGCTCTACCGGGAGCTTGAACTGATCAGTCATGGTTTCTCCATCTTCGATGCGTCGTGCACGCCCGGGTGCCGATCAGCAGAACGGCCGGCCACGTCAGTGCGTAGGCCGGCCGAGAAATCTAGGGACACACGTGTGGTGTCGCTAGCCTCGTCGATCACGGAATCGGCCATCGGGCCGTTCCCTCGCCTGGGCATTCGCAGCCCATCCTACCAGCCCGTGCAGGCACCGGGGCCGCGGCCCCTCCACCGGCCCTCCGCACTACAATCGCTGCATGACTCCCACTGCACCCGAACGGCCCCACGGCGAGGGACAGGCCGGCAGCACGGCCCGGGGATCCGCCCCGGTCCGCTACCGCCGGGCGAGCGAGGTCGCCGAGGTGCGCTCGGAGACGGAGGACCGGCACGCGCTCCTGCCCCTGTTCGACATGGCCGGGCGGCCGCCGAGCGAGGCACCCCAGCCGCTCGTGCTCACGGGGTCGGCGTCGGCGATCTGGGACGCCCTCGGTGCGGCCCCCGGCGAGGGTGCCACCGCCACCGAGATTGCCTGCACGACGGCGGCCGAGTTCGGCGTCGAGCCCGCGGAGATTGAGACCGACGTCGAGCAGTTCCTCGACCGGCTGGCGGACGCCGGGCTGGCCGAGCGGGTCCCGGCCTCCAGCGACGCCGTCCATTAGCGACGCCGTCCGTTAGCGAGGCCGGCGGACACAGGAGCGCCCCGGACGCGGAAAGGCCCGGACGAGGACGCTCGGTGAGCGTCCCGTCCGGGCCCTCCGTCAGCCCAGGGCGGCGTGGTGCGTCAGTGGGTGACGCCGTCGAACAGGCTGGTGATCGAGCCGTCCTCGAAGACCTCCTTGATCGCGCGGGCCAGCAGCGGCGCGATCGAGAGGACGGTCAGCTGCTCGAAGCGCTTCGAGCTCGGGATCGGCAGCGTGTTGGTGACGACGATCTCCCGGGCGCCCGACTCGGCGAGCCGCTGGGACGCGGGCTCGGAGAAGACGGCGTGGGTGGCCGCGATGATGACGTCCTTGGCACCGGCGTCCTTGAGGACACGCACGGCGCCGGAGATGGTTCCGCCGGTGTCGATCATGTCGTCGATCAGGACGCAGGTGCGGCCCTTGATGTCGCCGACCACGGTCTTGGACAGCGCCTGGTTCGGGACGGTCAGATCGCGCGTCTTGTGGACGAAGGCGAGGGGAACGCCACCGAGGCGCTCGGCCCACTGCTCGGCGACGCGCACACGTCCGGTGTCCGGGGAGACCACGGTGACGCTGTCCGAGCCCACCCGGCCGCGGATGTAGTCGGCGAGGAGCGGAATGGCCACCAGGTGGTCGACGGGGCCGTCGAAGAAGCCCTGGATCTGCGCGGTGTGCAGGTCGACGCTGATGACGCGGTCCGCACCGGCGGTCCGGTAGAGGTCGGCGACCAGGCGGGCCGAGATCGGCTCGCGGCCGCGGCCCTTCTTGTCCTGCCGCGCATACGGGTAGAACGGGGCGACCACGGTGATGCGGCGGGCCGAGGCGCGCTTCATCGAGTCGATCATGATCAACTGCTCCATCAGCCAGTTGTTCAGCGGCGCCGGGTGCGACTGCATGAGGAACACGTCCTTGCCGCGGACCGACTCCCCGGAGCGGACGTAGATCTCACCGTTCGCGAAGTCGTAGGCGCTCATGGGCAGCAGGTCGATGCCCAAGTGCTTCGCGACTTCCTCCGCGAGTTCAGGATGGGCCCGGCCGGTGGCCACCACCATCTTCTTGTCTTCTGTGCGGCGGAGTTCGCTCATCGATCCTCTTCCTTGAAACGGGGCGGGGCTAGAGAGGGGGTTCTAGGAATTGCTCGCGGGCTGACCGCTGGCCTGGGCGGCGGCGCGCGCCGAGTCGGAGCCCGGGCGCTTGGCCTCGGTCCAGCCCTCGGTGTTGCGCTGCGGCGCCACGGACAGTGCGAGCGCGCCGGCGGGGACGTCCTTGCGGACGATGGCCCCGGCGCCGGTGTAGGCGCCGTCGCCGACGCTGACGGGTGCGATGAAGACGGTGTTCGACGAGGTGCGCACGTGCGAGCCGATGACGGTCTGGTGCTTCTTCTCGCCGTCGTAGTTGGCGGTGATGTTGCCGCAGCCGATGTTGGTGTACTCGCCGATGACGGAGTCGCCGGAGTAGCCCAGGTGGCTCAGCTTGGAGCCCTTGCCGATGCGGGCGTTCTTGGTCTCGTAGAAGGCGCCGATCTTGCCGTCCTCGCCCAGATCCGTCTTGGGACGGAGGTAGGCGAAGGGGCCGACCTTGGCGTTGGCGCCGATGACCGAGTCCGTGGCGTCCGTGCGTGTGACGGTGGCACCCGGGCCGACCTGCACGTTGGTGAGCGTGGTGTCCGGGCCGACGACCGCGTCGGTGCCGATGGCCGTGTGGCCGTGGAGCTGTGTTCCCGGCTTGATGGTGACGTCGTTGCTCAGGGCGACCTGGACGTCGATCCACGTGGACTCGGGATCGACGATCGTGACGCCGGCTCGCATCCACTGGGTGAGCGTGCGGCGGTTGAGCTCCTTGCCGAGCGCGGCGAGCTGCACGCGGTCGTTGGCGCCCTCGACCTGCCAGGGGTCCTCGGTGACGACGGCGGCGACGCGGCCGCCGTCGTTCCTGGCGATGGAGAGGACGTCCGTCAGGTACATCTCGCCCTGGGCGTTCTCCGTGGTGACCTGCTTGAGCGCGGAACGGAGGACGGCGGCGTCGAACGCGTAGATGCCGGAGTTGACCTCGTCGATGGCGCGCTGCTCGTCGCTGGCGTCCTTGTGCTCGACGATCCCCGCGACGGAGCCGTCGGTGTCGCGGACGATGCGCCCGTAGCCCGTCGGATCCTCGAGGCGGGCGGAGAGGACGGTCGCGGCGTTGCCGCCGGCGTTGTGCTCGGCGACCAGCTCGGCGAGGAGCTCCCCGGTGAGGAGCGGGACGTCGCCGTAGGTGACGACGACGGTGCCCTCGAGATCCTCGGGGAGCGCTTCCAGACCGACCTGCACGGCGCGGCCGGTGCCCGGGATCTCGTCCTGGTCGGCGATGACGAGGCTGGGATCGATCTCCAGCAGGTGCGCGGCGACGCGGTCACGCTCGTGGCGGACGACGGCGACGAGGCGCTCAGGGTCGAGGCCGCGGGCGGCGGCGATGGCGTGGCCGACCATGGACTTCCCGCCGATCTGGTGCAGGATCTTCGGCTTCGCGGACTTCATCCGAGTGCCAGCCCCGGCTGCGAGGACAATGACGGCTGCCGGTGCGGTGGCTTCCACGCTCAAGTTCTACTCCCTGCGATCGACTGCATGAGCCCAGCCTGCGCCGAGCGTCCTCAGTCTAACGGTTGATCGTCCGCGCCCTTCGGCGTGGTTCCGCCCCTAGGATTCGAACCTAGACTGCACGGCTCCAAAGGCCGGCGTGCTGCCATTACACCAGGGCGGACCGTGTTCGCCCCGTGCGGGGCTGGGCACGATCAACCATTCTGCCATATTGGCCCGACACAGCTGTGGTCGTGCACCAGTGGCTGGACGCGAGACGGCCCCGCTCCTCCGGGGAGAAAGCGGGGCCGTCGAGCGGTCCGCGGGAGCGGGCCGCTAGCCAACTAGGCGGTGCAGAGGCTGACGTCCGGCAGGAGCGGCAAACCGACCCGGGTGTTGTTCACGCTGTCCGAGTTGGCGCCAGGTCCGGACTCCGTGAAGCCAGCCGGAGCGGAGACGTACGACAAGGTGTAGTTTCCGAGCAGGTCAGCGTTGATCACGCCGT
Source organism: Zhihengliuella alba (assembly GCF_039538765.1). Taxonomy (NCBI): domain Bacteria; kingdom Bacillati; phylum Actinomycetota; class Actinomycetes; order Micrococcales; family Micrococcaceae; genus Zhihengliuella; species Zhihengliuella alba. The sequence goes on from NZ_BAABCJ010000002.1 coordinate 259,209, forward strand.
CGGAGACCGGAATCGAGACCGGGACGCTGGTGGCGATATCCGCGGTCGTGACCAGCTGGATGGAGCCGTCGTCCAGGAGGCTCGCCGCCAAGAGATCGGAGGAGCTGATCACGCCAAGGCTCAGCAACGAACCGGTGGACAGGTTGAAGATGGTGCCTGCCGGGATGACACCGGATGCGGCCGTGATAGTGAAAGTCGGATCGCCAAAAGCGTTGATCCCGGCGACAGTAATACCGCCGACACAGGAGCCGCTGATGGCGACGTCGAACGTGGTGGCCGGCGAGGCCGAGGCCATCGGGGCGGCGACGGCCGCTGCGATGACGGGCATGGACCAGGCGGCGGCCTTGGTCACGGAACGGCGGCTGAGGCCGGACGTGGTGATTTCTTCGTTGGACATGCGGTGTCGCTCCTTGAAGTTGAGGAATGGAAGAGACCCATGCCGCCTTTCGGCCAGCAATCCCCCCGGTTGTGGTGAACAGCACCCAGTCAAACCTCAAGATCCAATGGAACTGCCACGTAACGTCCAGTTTGGCGCGAAATAGCACCATACCTGGCGTGAAAAGTTCGCTGTATCGGGTTGCGCGACGACCATTGCACGAATTGCTACGCCGAACGCTCCGTTCTCCCGAGGCTGACCGGCCGGCCCGACACCCAGGCCACGGCAGCCTCGAGCGGTCCCTGGCGGGAGACCCAACGCGTCCACGCCCAGGCGAAGACGAGCGAGAGAAGGATCGCCCCGAAGAGCAGCAGCCACGAGGAGATGGAACCTGTGGCCCCGCGCACGATGCCGAAGAGCACGATTTGAAGGGTATAGATCGTCAGCGGCATCCGTCCCGCCCACTCGAGCGGAGCCAGCGCCCGCAGCACGCCGCGCGCCCCCGTGCGCCCCTCCAGGAACAGCAACACGCCGACGAGGCCCACCGCGCAGCCCAGCGCCACGAGGTTCCCGCTGGGCTCGGTCGAGCCCGGGTGCGGGGAGTACGACGTCGTCAGCGCCACCGCGACGCCGACGGCACCCGCGGCCACCCCGGCGAGGATGAGACGCCGTGGTGTCCTGGCCGCGCGCACGTCCGACCGCGCGATGATCAGACCGGCGAGCGCGAAGAAGAGGAACAGGGCCGCCCAGTAGTGCGGGCCGAGGACCAGCCAGGAGGCGAGCTTGCCCAGCACGGGGTCGCCCGCCACTTGAACGATCAGGCCCTCCCGCTCGGCCCACGCGCGCAGCAGGGGCGAGGCGACCAGGGCCGCGGCCGCGAGCGCCGCGAGCAGCCAGCGGGGCGCGAACAGCACCGGCACCAGCAGGACGATCACCACGCCGATGTAGTCGATGACGACGGCGATGCCCGAGTCGATCCGCCACAGCGCCAGCCCCAGCGCGATGAGCACCAGTCCCCGGCGGAGGATCTGCCAGCGGAGACTCCAGCGGCCGTCCACGGCCGGGCTGCCGCCGCCGGTCATCAAGCCGAGCGAGAGTCCGGCGAGCATGACGAACATCGGCGCCGTGACCTGCGCGGCCGCGGCGAGCGCCTTGAGCGGCAGGGCGCTGTCCGGCCCGATGGGCGCAGCGTGCGCGAAGAGCATGCCGAGGATCGCCACGCCACGCGCGATGTCGAGAGCCGAGACGCGTCGGCCGGAGGCGGAGGGCGAGGAGCCAGTGGTGCCGCGGGACCGGGCACGATCAGCCGGTCGATCGTGCGCGGGCGATCCACTCGTGGTCTGGGTCATGGCTGTGATTCTTCCCTGTGCGACCCCGCGCCACCAGCGGGCGGCGTCATCTGCTGCTCCCGGTGCGCCCCAGCGCGTTCCCCTCGCTCCGCCGCTGACGCACCTCCGCCGGCGTCCCCCAACCGTGCGCCGTGAGCGCGCGGCGCATCAGCGGCGCCGACCCGAATCCCGCGTAGTACGCGACCTGAGGGATGGTCAGAACGTCGTACTGGGGGTCGGTGAGCAGCTGGACGGCGAGCTCGGCCCGGAGCCGGCGCAGCGTCGCGGCGACGGAGCTCCCGTTCCGGGAGAACTCGCGCTGCAGGTTGCGCAGGGAGACGTTGAGCTCGCCGGCCACCCGCTCCGGAGTCAGGTTCTGGTCCGCGCGCAGGGCCGTCATGAGGGACAGCGCCCGATCGTAGACGCCCGGCTGGCTCTCCTCCGCGATGCCGCCGACGCGGCGATTGGACAGCAGGACCGCCGCGGCCATCTCGTGCACCAGTTTCTCGAGGAAGTAGGCATCGAGCGGTCCGACCGCGCTGTCGATGGCCGCCATGGCCTCGAGGAACGCCAGCACGGGGGCGCGGAGCGCCGAGTCCGTGCGCAGGCGACCATCCACGGCTTCCTGCCGGATCCCGAACTCGTCGGCGAGCTCCAGGGGGACGCCCACCAGCAGGACCTCCACGTGCTCATGCCACAGGAGCCCATAGGGCTCCGTCGAGCGATAGAGGAACATCTGCCCGCCCTGCACGGAGAAGGCCGGCCCGGTCTCCGGCACGACCTCGAGCCGGCCGGAGTCGACGCGGGCGAAGACCAGCTGCCGCTCCCCGTCGTCCGGCTCCAACCGGCCCGCCCCGGGACGGACCGACGCCCGGAGCAGGCTCACCGCACCGACGTCGAGCCGGTCCACGGTGGCACCCCAGCTCGGCTGCCGGGGCGTGACCAGCCCGAAGGCGCCCTGCTCGCCGGTCCGCGTCGCCACGCCGTCGACGATCACGCTGTCCGCCGTGAAGACCATCCGGCGACGCCGGACAATCCGCTGCCTCATCTCCGCCACGCTCGCTCCATCCCCCCTGTTCGATCCGCGGCGCCCGATCCGCGGCGCCCGATCCGCGACGCCCGATCCGGAGCGCCCTTCGAAGCGCCCGGCCCCGGAGCACCCGATCCGGAGCGCCCGAGGACTACCCCTCGGCGATCTCCGCGGCCTCGAGCCACTCCAGCTCGAGTTCTTCGCGCTGGTCCTTGAGCCCGTTGACCTCCTGGGTCAGCTCCGTCAGCCGCTCGAACTCCATCGCCTCGGACGCCTTCGCCATCTGGAGCTCCAGCGCCTCGATCGAGGCGCTCAGCTTGGCCATCTGCTTGTCCAGCCGGTTCAGCGTCTTGCGCGCCTCGCGCTTGTCCGCCTCAGCGTACGACGACGTCGCCGCCGATCCACCGGAGGACGCCGGTGTCGTCGTGTTGGAGGCGATGCCGCCGGCCGCCTCGGCCTCCGAGCGCAGCTGCAGGTACTGTTCCACGCCGCCGGGCAGGAAGCGGATCTTCCCGTCGCCGAGCAGCGCCAGCTGGTAGTCCGTGACGCGCTCGAGCAGGTACCGGTCGTGGCTGACGACCACCAGGGTGCCGGGCCAGCCGTCCAGCAGGTCCTCGATCGCGGCGAGGGTGTCGGTGTCCAGGTCGTTGGTCGGCTCGTCCAGCATCAGGACGTTGGGCTCCCCGATCAGCAGGCGCAGCAGCTGCAGCCGGCGCCGCTCGCCACCGGAGAGCTCCTTGATCCGGGTCCACTGCTTCTGCTGGGAGAAACCGAGCTGCTCGACCAGCTGCCCGGCGGAGATCTCCTTGCCGTCCACCTGGAAGTGGTTGCGCTCGCGCTGGATCAGCTCGATCACGCGCTGCTCCCCCAGCTCCTCGAGCTCGCGGACCTCCTGGGTCAGCACGGCCGTCTTCACGGTCTTGCCGCGCTTCATCCGGCCGGACGTCGGCTCGATCTCGCCGTTCAGCAATCGCAGCAGCGTGGACTTGCCGGCGCCGTTGACGCCGACGATCCCGACGCGCTCCCCCGGCGCCAGGCGCAGGGTGATGTCGTCGAAGAGGGGGCGGCCGCCGTCGCTCCCGAAACTGAGGGACACGTCCTCCAGGTCGATCACGTCCTTGCCCAGCCGGGCCGTGGCCATCTTGGCCAGCTGCATCGAGTCGCGCGGCTCCGGGACATCGGAGATCAGCTCGTTGGCGGCGTCGATGCGGAACTTCGGCTTGGACGTCCGCGCGGGGGCGCCGCGGCGCAGCCACGCCAGTTCCTTCTTGACCAGCTGCTGGCGCTTGTTCTCGACGACGGCGGCCATGCGGTCCCGCTCCGCCCGGGCGAGCACGTACGCGGCGTACCCGCCGTCGAATCCGTCCACGACGCCGTCGTGCACCTCCCAGGTGCGCGTGCTCACCTCGTCGAGGAACCAGCGGTCGTGGGTGACCACCAGCAGGCCGCCCTGGTTGGGCCGCCAGCGCTGCTGGAGGTGCTGGGCGAGCCAGGCGACGCCCTCGACGTCGAGGTGGTTGGTGGGCTCGTCGAGCATGATGATGTCGTGGTCGCCGATGAGCAGCTTCGCCAGGGCCACTCGGCGGCGCTGCCCGCCGGAGAGCGAGGAGACCCGCGCGTGCCAGTCCACCTCGGCGACGAGCCCGCCCATGACGTCGCGGACGCGTGGGTTGGACGCCCACTCGTGATCGGCCGCGTCGCCGACGATCGCCTCCCCGACGGGCAGGTCGCCGTCGAGCACGTCCAGCTGGTTCAGGTAGCCGACGCGCAGGCCGCTGCGGTGGGTGACCTGCCCCTCGTCCGGAGTCTGCTGGCGCGCCAGGAGGCGCATCAGCGTCGACTTGCCGTCGCCGTTGCGGCCGACCATGCCGATCCGGTCGCCGTCGTCCACGCCGACGGTAACGCCGTCCAGGACGGTGCGCGTGCCGAAGGAGATGCGCAGATTCTGCGCGCCGAGCAGGTGTGCCAAGTGGTGTCCTTTGCGGTGGTGCTATGGGTGTCGGTGGGCTAGATCAGCGCGGCGCCGCGCACCGGCCCGTGGACCGGGAGCGCGGCGACGCCGGGGGCGTCGGCGAGCTGGACGGCCAGTTCCTCCGCGTGCACGGGGTCCGCGGCCAGGAGCGCCGCCGTGGGACCGGATCCGGAGACGATCGCCGCGAGCGCCCCGGCGGTCCGCGCCTCGTCGAGGACGGCGCCGAGCTCCGGGGCCAGCGAGAGCGCCGCGGGCGCGAGGTCGTTGGCCGCCAGCCGGGCCAGCGCGTCCGTGTCCCCGTGGACCAGCGCGTGCACGACGGCGGAGTCGACCTCCGTCGGCGTGTCGACGTCGCGGTCCGCCCGGAGCGCGTCGAGCTGCGCGAACACCTGCGGCGTGGAGAGGCCGTAGGAGGCGGGCAGGACCACCCAGTGGGTGCGCTCGCGCGCCAGCAACGGCGAGAGCCGGTCGCCGACCCCGAGTCCGACGGCCGCGCCGCCGGTGATCGCGAACGGCACGTCGGCGCCCAGCTGGGAGCCGAGCTCGCAGAGCTGCTCGCGGTTCAGGCCGGTCTCCCAGAGCGCATTGCAGGCCACGAGCGTCGCGGCCGCGTCCGCGGAGCCGCCGCCCATGCCGCCGGCGATGGGGACGCGCTTGGTGACGGTCAGATCGACGCCGCGCTCCGTGCCGGTGTGCCGGGCGAGCAGGGTGGCCGCCCGGATGACGAGGTTGTCGGGGCCCAGCGGGAAGTCCTCGGGATCGCGCACGGCGGTGGAGTCCTCGTCGAGGCGGACGGTGATCCCGTCGTCCTCGCGCAGGGCCGCGCTGACGTCCTCGTAGAGATCCACGGCCAGGTAGAGGCTGGCGACGTCGTGGTAGCCGTCCGGGCGGGGCGGCCCCACCCGGAGGTGGACGTTGATCTTGCCCGGCGCGCGGGCGGTGACGGCGTCCCTCACGGGGCCTCGCCCCCTGCCTCGCCGGCGGGGGCATCGCCGGGGACGGCGTCGCTGGCGGGCGCGGCCGCCTCGGGAACGGCGGGGGCCGCGCCCTGGTGGGCGGCGATCGCGGCGAACTCCTCGATCCCGAGCTTCTCGCCGCGCGCCTGCGGATCGACCCCCGCCGCCCGGAGGGCCGCTTCGGCGGCGGCCCCGCCGCCGGCCCACCCGGACAGCGCCGCGCGCAGGGTCTTGCGGCGCTGGGCGAAGGCGGCGTCGATGACGGCGAAGACCTCCTGGCGCGACGCCGTCGTGACCGGCGGCTCGTGCCGCTCGAAGCCGACGAGCCCCGAGTGGATCTTGGGGGCCGGCCAGAAGACGTTCATCCCGATGACGCCGGCCTTGCGCATGTCCGCGTACCAGGTCGCCTTGACGCTGGGCACGCCGTAGATCTTGCTGCCCGGCTTGGCGGCGAGCCGGTCCGCGACCTCGTCCTGCACCATGACCAGGCCCCGGCGCAGCGACGGGAAGTGCTCGAGCAGGTGCAGCACCACGGGCACGGCGACGTTGTACGGCAGGTTCGCGACCAGCGCGGTCGGCTCGTGGGGCAGCTCGGTCACGCGCATCGCGTCGGCGAGGACGACGTCCAGGGCGTCCGCCTTGGCGGGACGCATCTCCCGGACCGTCTGCGGCAGGCGGGCCGCCAGCTTGGGGTCGATCTCGACGGCGACGACGCGCTCGGCGGCGTCCAGCAGGCCCAGCGTCAGCGAGCCCAGGCCGGGACCGACCTCCAGCACCGTCTCCGCGGGGCCGAGGTGCGCGGCGGCGACGATCCGGCGGATGGTGTTGCCGTCGATCACGAAGTTCTGGCCGAGCGTCTTGGTGGGCCGGACGTCGAGCTCGTCGGCGAGGCGGCGGATCTCGGTGGCGCCGAGGAGCGGGGCGGCGGATTCGCCGGCGGGCGGGGTCGTGTCGGCGTCGGAAGTCACGGTGTCCATCCTAGTTCGTCTGGGTCGCGCCGGGCTCCTGCCCGCATCGGCGGGACCGCACCGGACCGGCCCGGATCGTCCCGGGCCGGGCCGTCGGGGTGTGCGTCCGCGGGGCCGAGACGCGGCCGCGCCCGCCCCTCCGCCTCGGAGGCGGTGGGACGGGCGCGGTGCGGGCAGCGCTACGCGGTGGGACCAGTGCGCTGCGCGGGGATCAGCGCAGGCCGAGCTGGGCGGAGCAGTGCGGCCAGTGGCCCCAGCCGCCGTTGGCGCGGAGACGCTCGGCGGTCGCGATCTGCTCGGACGGCGAGGCCTGGTGCGGCAGCGGCGCGTACTGGGTGCCGCCGGCCGCGGCCCAGCTCGAGGCGCTGAACTGCAGGCCGCCGTAGTAGCCGTTGCCGGTGTTGATGGACCAGTTGCCGCCGGACTCGCACTGGGCGAGGGCGGCCCAGGCGCCCGAGGACGGGCCGGACGCGGTCGTGCCGCCGGAGGAGGACGACGAGGAGGAGGACTTCGGTTCCGGCTTGGGCTCCTCGCGCTTGGTGCCGACCTTGATGACCTCGGTGACGGGCTCCTCGGTGATCTCGGTGCCCACGACCTCGGTGCTCTCGACCTCGCCGTTGTGCAGGGTGACCTGGCTGGTGATCTCGCGGACGCCGTCGACGCCCTTCGTCTCGACGTCGGTGTCACCGCGGTCCATCGAGTCGTCCTCGACCTTCTCGGTCTCGTGCGGGATCGCCTCGGTGGCCGTGCGGGTCTCGGTGGTGACGCGGACGACCGTGATGCCCATGCCGTCCTCGAGGGCCGTGGCCGTGTCGGCCGGCTCGACGATGTCGGCCTCGCCGACCTCGATCTCGGCGTCGGCGAGCGCGTCGGCGACGGTGAGGCCGGTGGTCTGGAGCTCCTGCTCCTCGCCGCCGACGTTCAGCGTGACGCTCTTGGGGGTCTGGACCTCGATGGGGGTGCTGAGCGCGGCCAGCTCCATGCCGGCGCCGAGGGAGATCTCCGCCTCCCCGTTGACGCCGAGCTGCTTCATGATGTCGGCCACCGTGAGCCCGGTGGTGCCGACGGTGCGGGTCTCGCCGTCGATGACGACCTCGACCGTCTTGTGGCGATTGACGGTCACGGTGCTGCCGTCGTCGATCGCCGCGTCCAGAGCCGGTGCGACCTCGTCCTTGGCGGCGAGCTCGATCTCCGAGGCCTGGAGTGCGTCGGCGACGGTGCCGCCGAAGGTGGTGACGCTCTGGGTCTCGCCGTCGACCGTGACGTCGATGGTCTTGGAGGCGCCCACGTAGGCGACGACGCCGAGGATCAGTGCAGTGAGGACGACGGCCTGGGCCGCGACCTTGGCCCATCGGTTCCGGAACATGTTCTTCAAGGGTTTCCCAACTTCGGTTCTGCCCGGCTGCGGGGAAACAGCGCGGCAGGGGTTTCCCGCACGAGTCTCACGTGCGGACCTGCCGGCCTGGCCGACGTCTCCATCAATCGCGTGTCACAGCCGGCCCGCACGCGGTCCTCCCGGAGGCGTGCCGCGCCCCGGCCGGAGGGGCCGGGGCGCGTCGCCTCTCGCGGAGCCGACCGCGCTTGGACACACGAACGGAGCGTCCAAGCAGGTTGCTATGTGGTTGTGACGCGCGAGCGCTGAACACCCGAGACCTTCCCCGATCCCGGCTATTTGACCTTAACCGTAACCTTTCCGTTACCAAGTCACAATCGATGCAACGTTCAAGCGCGCCGAATCTTGAGGTTGAACGCGACCGGCGCCCCGGTGGGAGAATGGCCGCATGACGCCATTCGCGCTAGTCACCCCGCCCCTCGTCCTCGCCGTCGTCCTCGTCGTCGCCGGCGTGGCGAAAGTCATGACGAAATCTCGCCGGGAGGCTGCAACGGAGCTGTTATCGGCGCCCGGCATACCCGCGGTGGTCAACGCGCGATGGGTCCGCCGCCTGCATCCGTGGGTGGAGATCGTGCTCGGGCTGGCCCTCCTGGCACCGTGGCCCGGCAACCTGGCCGCGGCCGTGCTGGCGCTGCTCCTGTGCGGGTTCTACACCTGGCTCGTGGCGCAGCTGCTCCGTGCCGACGAACCGCAGGAATGCGCCTGCTTCGGTGCGCTCTCGCGGGGGCCGGTGGGCCGCCGGGACCTGGCGCGCAACGTCGGCCTGGTGCTGCTGGGAGCGCTCGCGGTCCTCTGGGCAGCGCTCGGACGGTCCGTCCCGGCCGATCTGGCCGCCCTCGGCGCCTCCGACTGGTGGTGGTTCGCCGCGGTGCTCCTCGCCGTCGTGGTGCCGTTGGCGTGGCGGCTCGCGGCGCCGCGCGGACAGGTCTCGCGGCCGGTAGCCGCCGCGACCGGAACGGCCGGCACGACCGCCGCCGGAACCGCTGCCGCCGGGGGTGCCGCCGCCGGGGACGCCGCGGATGCCTCCGCCGGGAAGCCGTCCGACGAGACCGAGGGCGGGAAGGCAACAGCGGAGCCGGACCGAGGAACGCCACGGGACGAGGAACCGACGACCGACCGAGAATCGGCGCGGGACGAGGCGCCGACGATGGACGCGGCGCCGGCGACACCGGAACGCGTGCGCTGGCTGCTGTCGGAGCAGCCGGCCCCGTCCTCGATGGAGGAGGCCCAGCCCGAGGACCTCACCGGCGTCGTGCTCCCGGACGTCATGGTCCGGCCGATCGAGGGCGACGAGCTCGTCGGTCTGCGCCGGATCGCGCCGAACCGGGCCGTGCTGCTCATCCTGGTCCGCCCCGCCTGCAATGCCTGCAATCAGGTGCTGGCGCAGCTCGAGGACTGGCGGGAGGCCTGGGGCGAGCGCGTGGATGTCCGGCTGCTGGTCTCCCGCGATCCCGAGCGGTTCCTCGCGGAGCACCCCGATCTCCGCCCGCTGGTCCTGGAGGATCCGAGCCGGGCCATCCAGCGGCTCCTCGGGGTCCGCTACACCCCGTCCTCACTGCTGGTGGCACCGGACGCAACGATCGCGGCCGGCCCGACCACCGGACCGGAGTACATCGCCGGCCTGGCCGACGTCATCACCGGCTCGGTCGCGCCGGCCGAGGACACCGCCACGGAGTCCGGCCGCTAGGCCCCGCGGTCGCGGGGACGCGCCCGCGGGGCCCGCTCTCGCCGCCTCGCTCCCGCTGGACCCCTCCTCCCCTTAGAAGTCCCCGTAGACCCGGCGGGTGTTGTCGGCCAGCGTGGAGCACCACTCGGCGAGGTCCCGGTCCAGGTGCCGGGCCATGAAGCGCACCGTGTAGGGGATCATGTAGGCCGCGTTCGGCTGCCCGCGGTACGGGTGCGGCGTCAGGAAGGGCGCGTCGGTCTCGACCATGACCAGACTCGGGTCCGCCACCAGGAGGGCCTCCTGCAGGCCGATGGAGTTCTTGAACGTCACCGTCCCGGCGAAGGACATGAACCATCCGTGCTCGTTGCAGAGGCGGGCCAGCTCGGCGTCGCCGGAGAAGCAGTGGAACACCACGCGGTCCGGCAGCTGGACCCCGCTGGTCAGGACGTCCACCACGTCCGCGTGGGCGTCGCGGTCGTGGATCTGCAGGGCCTTGCTGCGGCGGGCGGCGATCTCGAGGTGGGCGAGGAACGACTCGCGCTGCGCGGCATGCCCCTCGGGGCCGGTGCGGTAGTAGTCCAGGCCGGTCTCCCCGACCGCCCGCACCCGTTCGCCGGCGGCCAGCTCGTCGATCGCGGCGATCGCGGCGTCGAGCTCCCCGCGGCCGGCGAGCTCTGCGGCGTCGTTCGGGTGGATCGCGACGGCGGCGAGGAGACGACCGTGCGTCTCGGCGGCCTCGACGGCCAAGCGGGAGGATTCGACGTCGCACCCGACCTGCACCGCCCCCGGCACGCCGACGGCCTCGGCCGTGTCCAGGGCGTCCTGCAGGCCGACCGTCACCCAGCCGCCGCGGAAATCCAGGTGGGTGTGGTTGTCGGGAACCGGGACCGGCAGCGGCTCCGGGGCCGGCGGATAGTTCTTGCGCTTGTCCACCGTCTCGCCCTCCGGGGGCGCGTAAGCGGTGGGAACGGACCCGGGAATCACAGCATCATCGGACACACCGTCCATCCTAACGGGCGCCTGCGGGCCGAGCCGCCGGGCCCGGAGCAGGACCGCCCGCCCCGGGAACGATCGGACCGGGAACGGCCGGACCGGAAACGGCCGGGCTGGGCAGAGAAAAGCGGCGAGCGCCCGGACCGGAGTCCGCGCGCCCGCCGCCTCGGTGTAGGCCGGACCGACTACTTGGCGTACGGGTCGGCGATGCCGATGTACTGGACGGTGCTGTACTCGGCGATGCCCTCCGCGCCGCCCTCGCGGCCCAGGCCCGACTGCTTGACGCCGCCGAACGGTGCCGCCGCGTTGGAGATGACGCCGGCGTTGAAGCCGACCATCCCGAACTCGATCTGCTCCGCCACGCGGAACATCCGGGCGTAGTCCTGGGTGAAGAGGTACGAGGCCAGGCCGTACTCGCTGGCGTTGGCGAGCGCGATGGCCTCCTCCTCGGTCTTGAACGTGGTGACCGGGGCGACCGGGCCGAAGATCTCCTCGCCGAGGATCGCCGCGTCGTTCGGGACGTTGCCGAGCACGGTCGGGGCGTAGAAGTACCCGTCGCCGTCGATCGGCTCGCCGCCGCAGACGGCCTCCGCGCCGGCGGAGATCGCCGCCGTGACGAGCTGGTGCACGTCGTCGCGCGCCCCGCCGTCGATCAGCGGGCCGACGGTGGTGGAGTCCTCGGTGCCGCGGCCGGGCTTGAGCCCACGCATGGCCTCGGCGAACTTGCGCGTGAACTCCTCCGCGACCGTGTCCTGGACCAGGAAGCGATTGGCCGCGGTGCAGGCCTCGCCCATGTTGCGCATCTTGGCGGCCATGGCGCCCTCGACCGCCTTGTCGAGGTCGGCGTCCTCGAAGACCAGGAACGGCGCGTTGCCGCCGAGCTCCATCGACGTGCGCAGCACATTGTCCGCGGCGTCCTTGAGCAGCTGGCGGCCGACCGGCGTCGACCCCGTGAAGGAGACCTTGCGCAGGCGGCTGTCCTTCATGATGGGGCCGGAGATCGACGAGGCGCTCTTGCCGGAGACCACGTTGAGCACGCCGGCCGGCAGGCCGGCCTCCAGCAGGACGGCCGCGAACAACTGGCTGGTCAGCGGGGTGAGCTTGGCCGGCTTCAGCACCATGGTGCAGCCGGCGGCGATGGCCGGGCCGACCTTGCGGGTGGCCATGGCCAGCGGGAAGTTCCACGGGGTGATCAGCAGGCAGGGGCCCACCGGCTTGTTCTGCACGAGGATCTTGTTCTTGCCCTCGGGGGTGGTGAGGTAACGCCCGTAGTCGCGGACGGCCTCCTCCGAGAACCAGCGCAGGAACTCATTGCCGTACGCGACCTCGCCCCGGGCCTCCGCGAGCGGCTTGCCCATCTCCAGCGTCATCAGCAGCGCGAAGTCCTCGGCGCGCTCGTTGATGAGGTCGAACGCGCGGCGCAGAATGTCCGAGCGGACCCGCGCCGGGGTGCGCGCCCACTCGGCCTGGGCGGCATCGGCGGCGTCGAGCGCGGCCTTCGCGTCCTCGCTGGTCGCGGACGCGAGCGTGGCGATGACCTTGCCGGTCGCCGGATCGTGCACGTCGAACGTGCCGCCGTCCGACGCGTCGCGCCACTCGCCGTCGATGAGCAGTCCGGTGGGGACCGAAGCCAGCAGGGCAGCCTCGCGCTCGGGGCTAATCGTCATTGGTAACTCCCGAAGGTCGTAAATGAATGCGTGTCATCAATTTACGGTACGGACCCGGCAACCCGAAAACACGTGAACGGTTCCCGGGCTACTTGCCGCGCGCCGCGACCACGGCGGCGTACAGCTCGCGCTTGGAGACGCGGTCCCGCTCGGCGACCGCGGCCACGGCGTCCTTCAGCCGCATCCCCGTGGACATGAGCTGCTCGACGGCGGCGACGTGGTCGACGTCGTCCGTCTCCTCCTCGGCGGTGCTCCCGGCGACGACGACGGCGATCTCGCCGCGGACGCCGTCGGACGCCCACTCCGCGAGCTCGTCCAGGGGCCCGCGGCGGACCTCCTCGTGGAGCTTGGTGAGCTCCCGGGCGACCGCGGCGCGGCGGGCCGGCCCGAAGGCGTCGGCGAGCGCGCGGAGCATCGGCTCGAGCCGGTGGGGCGCCTCGAAGAACACCATGGTGCGGCGCTCGCCCGCCAGGTCGGCCAGACGCGAGGCCCGGTCCCCCGGTTTGCGCGGCAGGAAGCCCTCGAACGTGAAGCGGTCCGTCGGCAGGCCGGAGAGGGCCAGCGCGGTGAGCACGGCGGACGGGCCGGGCGCGGCGGTGACCTCCAGGCCCGCCTCGACGGCGGCCTCGACCAGGCGGAAGCCGGGGTCGGACACGGCGGGCATGCCGGCGTCGGAGACCACCAGCAGGGTGGCGCCGTCCTCGACGAGGCGCAGCAGGTCCGCGATCCGGTGGGACTCGTTGTGCTCGTGGTAGCTGATCAGCCTGCCGGGCACCCGGACGCCGAGCGCGTTGGCGAGGTGCAGGAGCCGGCGGGTGTCCTCCGCGGCGACCACGTCCGCCGTCGTCATGCACTCGACCAGGCGGGGCGATGCGTCGGAGAGGTTGCCGATCGGGGTCGCCGCGAGCACGATCCGGCCCTCTCCGGGGCGGGCACCGGGCGCGACGCCGTGGGCTGGGCCCGCCGGCCCGTCCGGAGTCCTGTCGGCAGGGGGATCGCTGTCGTCGGGAGAGCCGTCGACAGTGCTGCCGGCAGGGGTCACGTCGTCGGTGCTGTCGTCGGAGGGGTTCGTCGGGTCGGCCACCGGGTCAGCCTATCGCGCGGGGCTCCGCCGGCCCCGGAGGTCTCCGGCCCGCCTCGCGCGGCTCCACGCCGGGGACGGGAAGCGCCGAATCGTGGGCGCGCCCCGCTAGGGTGATGGCGTGAGGAGCTGGATCGCACCCCCGGAGGAGAAGGCCACGGCCGAGGCCCTGCAGCGCCGGCTGCTGGGCCGCCCGACGCACGGTCGCGGAACCGCGCACGGACGCGGGACGGGCACGCGACGGCGCCCCTCGGACCGGGTCCGGGCCGGCTCCGCCCGGCTGTCCGGCTGGCTCCTGCACCACGCCGTGTGGCTGCTGCCGGTCCTCATCACCGCCTTGGCCGCCTGGCTGCGGCTGGCGCATCTGGCGCAGCCGCACGACCTCACCTTCGACGAGACCTACTACGTTAAGGACGCCTTCACCCTCCTGCAGTCGGGGTACGAGCGGCAGTGGCCCGAGGAAGGAGCCGACGAGCAGTTCCTCGCCGGGGAGCCGCAGCCGCTCGGGGAGGCGTCCTACGTGGTGCACCCGCCGCTCGGCAAGTGGCTCATCGGCCTCGGGATGCTCGTCTTCGGCACGGACAACGGCCTCGGCTGGCGGTTCGCGGCGGCGGTCGCCGGGACCCTGTCCGTGCCGCTCGTCTACCTCGTCGGCCGGCGCCTCCTGGGCTCGACGGCGCTGGCCGCGTCCGCCGCGCTGCTGACCGCCGTGGACGGCCACCACATCGTCATGTCCCGCACGGCGCTCCTGGACATCTTCCTCATGCTCTTCGTCCTCGCGGCGTTCTACGCGCTGCTGCGGGACCGGGAGGACGGACGGCGGCGGTTGGCCGCCGCACTGGCACGCGCGGACCGCATCGACCGCCGGGACACGCGCCGCCGAGCGCCGGACGACTCCCCGGGAGCGGGCAGCGCATCGACCGCCCGCTCCCGGGGCCGACTGCCGGAGCCGCCGTTCCTGTACGGGCCGTGGCTGCTGTGGCGGCCGTGGCGTCTGGTGGCCGGCCTCCTGCTCGGCGCGGCGGTCGGCGTGAAGTGGTCCGCCCTGGCCTTCGTGGCGGTCTTCGGCCTGATGACCGTGCTCTGGGACGTCGGGGCCCGGCGCGCCGCCGGCATCCGGCACTGGCTGGCCGCCGGGCTGCTCCGCGAGGGGATCCCCGCGTTCCTCACCATCGTCCCGGCCGCCGCCGCGGCATACCTCGCCTCCTGGTCGGGCTGGCTGGCCGCACCCGGCGGGTACGACCGCCAGTGGGCGGCCGAGCATCCCGAGGAGGCGTGGCCGCTGGTCCCGGACGCCGTGCGCTCGCTGATCGAGTACCACCGCAGCGCCTTCGAGTTCCACGGTGGCCTGGACTCGGACCACTCGTGGGAGTCCGGCCCGGAGACGTGGCTGGTGGCCGGCCGGCCGGTCCTGTTCCACTTCGAGACGGTCGATGGCGGCCAGGGGGCCTGCCGCTTCGACAGCTGCACGTACGTCATCACCGATCTGCCCAACCCGGTGCTCTGGTGGACGGCCGCGCTGGCCGTGCTGGTGGTGCTCCTCTACTGGGCGGGGCGCCGTGACTGGCGGGCCGGGGCGATCCTCTCCGGCATCGCCGCCGGGTTCGTCCCCTGGTGGTTCTTCCCGGACCGGACCATGTTCTTCTTCTACACGATCGCCTTCCACCCGTTCCTGATGCTGGCCGTGGCCTACGTGATCGGCCTGATGCTGAACCCGTCCGCGAGCCGGGCGCCGGCCACCGGCGGGGTTTCGGGCGGCCGGCCCGTCGGGCTCGAGCAACGACGCGTCGGCCTCGCCGTCGTCGGCGTCTATCTGGCCCTCGTCCTGGCCGTGTCGGCGTTCTTCCTGCCGGTCTGGACCGGGCAGCCCATGGGCCCCGAGGGATGGCACCTGCGCCTCTGGCTGCCCTCCTGGGGCTGACCCGGGACCGCCCGCCGCGGGGAGGCGCACTCCGGCGCGCACCCTCCCGCGGAGGGGTCATCCGGCGTCGCTAGACTGTCGGCTGGACCACCACCTCACCAGGGAGAGCCCCGTGCGCGAAGCCAGGACCGATCTGCTCATCGAACTACCGAAGTCCTACAACGTCACCCAGCTGCTGCTGGACCGGCTCGCGCGCGGCGACACTCCCCCGATCTACCAGGTCCACGACGCCTCCGGCCGGTGGGCCGACGTCACCACGGCCGAGTACGTCGACGTCGTCCGGCGGCTCGCGAAGGCCCTCATCGGCGTCGGCGTGACCCCTGGCTCGGCGGTCGCGATCATGTCCCGCACCCGCTACGAGTGGGCCCTCGTGGAGCAGGCCATCTGGTTCGCCGGCGGCGTGTCCGTCCCGATCTATGAGACCAGCTCCGCCTACCAGATCGAGTGGATCCTGCGGGACTCGGGCGCCCGGCACGTCTTCGCGGAGAGCGCCGAGCGCGCCGCTACCGTCGCCACCGCCGTCGACGGGCTCGGCGAGCCCGTGCAGACGTTCTGCTTCGACGCCGCGCACTCCGTGGCCGGCGGCAGCGTCGCCGGGAGCGCCACCGGCGGCCGGGCGCCGCTGGGCGTGACCTCGGGCAGCGACGTGGCGCTCCTCCTCGCGGCCGGCGAGCGCTCGACCGTGACGGATGCGCAGGTCGAGGAGGCCCGCCGCTCGGCCGGGTACGACGACGTCGCCACGCTGGTCTACACGTCCGGCACCACGGGGCGGCCCAAGGCGTGCCGGATGACGCACGGCAACTTCGCCGGCGTGGCCGTGAACCTGGTCCCGCACATGCGGCAAGTGGTCCACGAGGGCTCGCGGACCCTGATGTTCCTGCCGCTGGCGCACGTGCTCGCCCGGGCCGTGCAGCAGTGCTGCGTGCACTCCGGCACCACGGTGGCGCACTCGCCGTCGATGGCGACGCTGATGGAGGATCTCGCCTCGTTCCGGCCGACGTTCCTGCTGGCCGTGCCGCGGGTGTTCGAGAAGATCCGCACCGGGGCGCTGGCCAAGGCGGAGGCGGCCGGGAAGGGCTCGCTCTTCCTGCGCGCCGAGCAGGTCGCGATCGCCGTCTCCCGGCACCGTGACGCCGCCGCCCGGGGCGAGGAGTCCCGGCTCCCGGTGCGCACACGCGCCCAGCACCTGCTCTTCGACCGGATCCTCTACCCGAAGCTGCGCGGCGTCCTCGGCGGACGGGCGCGCTTCGCGATCTCCGGCGCGAGCGCCCTGAACGACGAGCTCGGCCACTTCTTCCGCGGCGCGGGCGTGCAGCTGCTGGAGGGCTACGGCCTCACCGAGACCACCGCTCCGGCGACCGTGAACCAGCCGCACTACGTGCGCATGGGAACGGTCGGCTTCCCGATCCCGGGCACCACCGTGCGGATCGCGGACGACGGCGAGGTGCTGCTGCGCGGGGTCGGCGTCTTCGCCGGGTACCGGAACAACGAGGAGGCCTCCGCGGAGGCGTTCACCGCGGACGGGTTCTTCCGCACCGGGGACCTGGGCGAGCTCGACGGCGACGGATTCCTGACCATCACGGGCCGCAAGAAGGATCTGATCGTCACCGCCGGCGGCAAGAACGTCTCCCCCGGACCGCTGGAGGAGCTCATCCGGGCGAGTCGGATCGTCGACCAGGCCGTGGTGGTCGGCGACGGCCGTCCGTTCGTCTCGGCCCTGGTCTCCCTGGACGAGGACGAGCTCGCCGCCTACCTCTCCGGCCGGAGCCTGCCGCCGATGACGGTCCCCGAGGCCGCCGAGCACCCGGAGGTCCTCGGGGAGCTGCAGCGCGCCATCGACGAGGCGAACCGGACCGTCTCCCAGGCGGAGGGCGTCAAGAAGTTCACGGTGGTGGGACACCGGTTCTCGGAGGAGTCCGGACACCTGACGCCGTCGCTCAAGCTCAAGCGGAACGCCGTGGTGGAGACCTGCGCCGCGGACATCGAGGCGCTCTACCGGACGTAGCGCGCCGGAGGGCCGAAGCCCGGGCCGGCGTGCCCGGCCGACCACGGCTCCTGCCCGGGACGTCGCCCGCGGGGACGCCCCGGGCAGGAGCTATCGGTCAGGAGCGGCCTGGTCGGGGAACCGCCCGGTCAGGAGCGGCGGCCGAAGACCAGCGCGCGCGAGCGCTGGCGGCGGCTGGCCGTGGGCCAGGTGGCGATGAGCGTGATCACCACGGCGGCCAGGACGAGCGCCCCGACGGCGATCGCCGAGTCGACCCAGAACTGCTCCGGGTAGAGCCGGATCAGGGCGTCGGAGTAGCGGAACGTCCACGTCCCGTTGGCGAAGAACACGGAGTGGACCGAGGTGAAGAAGGCGCCCCAGTTGACCACGGCGGCCAGCGCGAGGGCCGCGGCGAGGCCCAGTGTCGCCACCGAGCCGGCGAAGAGCGCGCGACGCACCCCGCCCGGATACCTCCGGCCCAGGTACCACAGGCCGACGAGCGTCAGCCCGAGCAGCACGAGTCCCCCGGCGAACGCCGTGCCCAGCACGGCCTTGACGTCCGCCATGTGGGCGACCTCGGAGGCGAGCAGCAGCGGATCGCCGCTGCCGTCGCGCAGGCCGGCCAGGAAGTCGGGCCCGGCGGCGTTGTTCAGGTAGTCGACCCCGTACGAGCCGTAGGTCAGCCGCGTCGCGGTGTCCCAGCCGAACTCGTCGGCGGGGAACCCGGGCCGGTGGTACTCGAGCCAGAGGAACCAGGGGCTGGCCACGGCCTTGAGCGCGCCGACGACCAGCAGGAACGGATAGATGACGGCGAGCACAGCCTGAACGATCCGGGGCATGACCGGCTTGGCGCGCAGGGCCGCCTCACGGGCCTCCCCGCGGCGTCGGCGGCCCTCGGCATCGCTGACCGGCGCCGAGACGGGGGCCGGGGTGGACCGCTGCGCGACCTCCTCCGCGTTGCGCAGGACCCGCGAACGGGGCGCCCCGGAGGGGGCGCTGGTGCGGACGGCGCTGAGCAGGGGGTCATGCGCGTCCTTCGCGGGACCCGGGGCGGGGGACGGCGACGGCGCAGGGCGCGACGCCCGGAGCTGGGCGCGCGTCACGGGGGCCGCCTCCGGACCGGAGGCGGCCGACGGTGACGGGGACGGGGACGGTGACGGGGACGGGGACGGGGACGGTGACGGGCCCGGGGCGCGGTCGGCATCGCTGCCGGAACCACGCGGGGAATCGGCCTGCGACCGGCCCGTGGCCGCCGGGGCGACCTTGGGCGTCGGGTTCGTCGCCGGGGTCGCGTCACCGGCGGGCCTCGGATCCGTCGTGGCGGTGCCGCGGCCTGCAACGGCCTCGGCCCTCGTCGTGGCCGCGTCCTTCTCGCTCATCCAGTTCCTTTCCAGCGTGGGTCTACGTCCACCCTAGTGGGCGCGGCCCGCACAGCCCCGGAAGGGCGCGGAACCAGCGGCGGCCCGACGGAGCGCGCCCCTCCCCTCAGTACCGGTAGTGGTCCGACTTGTAGGGGCCCTCGACGGGCACGCCGAGGTAGTCGGCCTGGCCGGCCGAGAGCTCGGTCAGCTCCACGCCGAGCGCGTCCAGGTGCAGGCGCGCGACCTTCTCGTCCAGCAGCTTCGGCAGGACGTAGACCTGCTTCCGGTACTCGCCGGTGCCGGCCTTGGTGAAGAGCTCGATCTGGCCGATGGTCTGGTTCGCGAAGGAGTTCGACATGACGAAGCTCGGGTGGCCCGTGGCGTTGCCGAGGTTCAGCAGGCGGCCCTCGGAGAGGACGATGATCGAGCGTTCGCGCTCGGTCCCGCCGTCGAACACCCACTCGTGGACCTGCGGCTTGATCTCGACCTTCCGGACGCCGTCGACGGCGGCGAGCCCGGCCATGTCGATCTCGTTGTCGAAGTGCCCCACGTTCCCGACGATCGCCTTGTCCTTCATGCGCAGCATGTCGGCGGCCATGATGATGTCCTTGCCGCCGGTGGTGGTGACGAAGATGTCGCCCTGCTCCAGCACGGAGTCCAGGCGCGCCACCTGGTAGCCGTCCATCGCGGCCTGCAGGGCGCAGATCGGATCGATCTCGGTGACGACCACGCGCGCACCCTGCCCGCGCAGCGCCTCGGCGGCCCCCTTGCCGACGTCGCCGTAGCCGCAGACGACGGCGACCTTCCCGCCGATCAGGACATCGGTGGCGCGCATGATGCCGTCCGGCAGCGAGTGCCGGATGCCGTACTTGTTGTCGAACTTGGACTTGGTCACCGAGTCGTTGACGTTGATGGCCGGGAAGAGCAGCTGTCCCGCCTCGGCGAGCTGGTACAGCCGCATGACGCCCGTCGTCGTCTCCTCCGTCACGCCGAGGATCCCGGCGGAGAGGCGGGTGAACTTCTGCGGGTCGGCGGCGAGGGACTTCCGCAACCGGTCGAGGATGATCGAGTACTCGTGCGAGTCGGCGTCCGTTGTGGCCGGGACGGCGCCCGCGGCCTCGAACTCGACGCCCTTGTGGAGCAGGAGCGTGGCGTCGCCGCCGTCGTCCAGGATCATATTGGGCCCGAGCTCGGGGTCCTCGGCCGCGCCCGGCCAGGTGAGGATCTGCTCGGCGGTCCACCAGTAGTCCTCGAGGGACTCGTTCTTCCACGCGAACACCGGGACGCCCTGCGGCTCCTCGGCGGTGCCCTCCGGGCCGACGACGACGGCGGCCGCCGCCTCGTCCTGCGTGGAGAAGATGTTGCAGCTGGCCCAGCGCACCTCGGCGCCGAGCGCCACGAGCGTCTCGATGAGGACGGCCGTCTGCACGGTCATGTGCAGCGACCCGGCGATGCGGGCCCCCTTGAGGGGCTGGGCGTCGCCGTACTCGGCGCGCAGAGCCATCAGCCCGGGCATCTCATGCTCGGCCAGACGGATCTGGTGGCGGCCGGCCTCGTGGAGGCCGAGGTCGGCGATCTTGTAGTCGAAAGTCATCCGGGTTCTCTCCGTGGTGGTGGGGGCGGCCCTGCCGCGGCAGGGCGGGGTCTGCGGGTGCGTCAGGAGGCCGCGGCCGCGTCCGGCGGCAGCAGCACCGGGATCCCGTCGACGATCGGGTACCGGACGCGTTCGCCGTCGGCGGCCGGGTCCACGGAGACCAGGTAGTCGCCGTCGAGCGCCAGCGCGGAGCCGGTCACGGGGCAGCGGAGGTCGGCGAGGAGCTGCACAGAGATATGGGCCATGGCCCCAGTCTAGGCCGTGGCAGGCACGGTCCGGCGACCACGGATGACGTCACGAGACGCGGGTCCCGGGCGGGTCGTCCGGCTGGCGGACGGGGCGAGGCGGCCCTACTCGTTGGGCTCGCGGAGCATCCGGAGATTGGGTCGCTCGCCCGGCTGCGGGATGCCCTCGATGCCCGCGTCCGCGGGCGGGGTGAGCGGCTCGCGGCCACGCTGGGCCTGGCCGTTCGAACCGGTCTGGGACGCATTGTTCTGGGACATGCCGCTCTGGGACGTGCCGTTCCGAGCGTCGTCGTCCGGGGCGGCGCTCGGCGACTCGCTGACGGCGTCGGCCAGGGCCGAGAGCTCGTCGGGGGCGAGCCGGGGCGCGTCGGGGATCTGCAGGCGCATGACGTTCCATCCGCGCGGCACGGTCATGCGGTTGGCGTGCGTGACGCAGAGGTCGTAGCAGTGCGGCTCGGCGAAGGTGGCGAGCGGCCCCAGCACGGCCGTGGACTCGGCATAGACGTACGTCAGGGTGGCGATGGCCGGCTCCTGACAGGCCGAGCGCGAACACAGGCGAATGGATCCCACGAGGAACCACCCTACCCGCAGAGGCCCACCGGACCGTGGAGGCTAAGCTCGTTTCATGGGTAGCTTCACGTTCGACTCCGGCTCCGTCGAGAGGCCGCCGAACGCGCGCGGCTTCTGGCGCCGCCGCCGCAATCGCCACGGCCGCGGGCTGCGCGGCCCGCTCCTGCTGCCCCAGCTCCCGGGCTCGCGCACACGTCAGGAGCGCTTCGAGGAGCTCGTGGCGGAGTCCGAGCTGCGGCTCGAGCAGCTGCATCCGAAGCGTCTCTCGGCGGTCCAGTTCCTGGTCTCCTTCACGCCCGAGAAATCCGCGCTGGACCGGGCGGAGGCGCGCAGCGCGAGCGTTCCCCTCGGCCGCAGCGTCCGGTACAAGGCCGGCGCGGCCGGCGCCCCCGGCGACGGCGGGACCGCGGCGAAGGGCCCGCGCGAGGAGATCGTGGTCTACCGGAAACCGGTCGAGGAGCTGTGCCTGACGCCGAGCGACCTCCCGGACCTGGTGCACGACGTGCTGGTGGAGCTCGTCGGCGAGCTCCTGGACATGGACCCGTACGACGTCGACCCCGCCTACGGGCGCAGCACCCTGCGCGGACCGCAGTAGCACCGGCGGCAGCGCAGCGGGAGGCAGCAGCGCAGCGGGAGGCGTCAGCACCGGCGGACGGCAAACCGAGACCACGACCGATGGCAACGAACCGACGAGAGGCAGAGCAATGCGCATCAATCTGACGAGCGTCCTGGTCGACGACCAGGCGAGGGCCGACCACTTCTACACGGAGATCCTCGGCTTCCGGAAGAAGCACGACATCCCCATGGGCGAGGCCCGGTGGCTGACGGTGGTCTCCCCCGAGGACCCGGATGGTACCGAGCTGCTCCTGGAACCGAGCGGCCACCCGGCGGCGGGCCCCTTCAAGGAGGCGCTGGTCGCCGACGGCATCCCGTTCACCGCCTTCGAGGTCGACGACGTCCACGCCGAGTACGAGCGTCTCCGCGGCCTGGGCGTCCGGTTCACCCAGGAACCGACGGCGATGGGCCCGGTCACCACCGCCGTCCTCGACGACACGTGCGGCAATCTGATCCAGATCCAGACCGCGCCTGACCTCGGCTGATCTCGACCCCGAGGGCTGAGGACCGTCCCGCAAGCCCTAACGAGGACAGGGGCCGGGGGATGGCTGAGACCGGTGGGTCGGTCCCTGGCGGATCCGCCCGGGCCTGACCCACCGCTGTGCCCGCTCAGTGCACGATGTCGACGGCGATGTTCCGCTGGCCCTCGCTGGGCGGTGGCACCGGCAGCACGGAGATGCCGTGCCCGCCGTCGGTCAGGCTCCGCTGCGCCGCGTAGACCGGTTCCCCGGCCGAGTCGATCAGCACAGCGGCGGTGTCCTCGCCGAGGTCGTCCAGGGCCAGCGTCTCCGTGCGCGTCGGCTGAATCTCGATGGTGCGGGCCTCGCCGATCGTCCCGTCGGCCGCGATGGGCCGGACCTCGACGGTGGACTCGCCGCCGGCGGAGGCCAGGACGAGGGCCGTGTCGCCGAGCTGCGGCGGCACCATGACGTGCTGGTTGGCCAGCCGTGCGGCGGAGGGCGCCCAGGCGAAGTCGGTCGGTGCGCCGTCCTCTCCGGAACCTGCCCGCACGGAGCGGGCCCCGGCCACCACGGACTCCGACGACTGGATGGCGACCGTGTAGGTCCCCTCGGGCAGCTCGGCCAGGCTCAGCCCGGTGACGGAGTCGGCGGCCGCCGTGACGGTGGCCCCGCCGGGCATCTCGACCTCGCCGGACGGCCCGAACACCCGCAGGTTCAGTTCGGCGTCGACAGTGCTCGGGTTGGCCACCTGCAGCTGCGGCACGGCGTCCGCGTAGTCGCCCTCGGCGGGAGCCCGGTCCTCGGGCGCCTGCACCACGATGCCCGGCACCGTCTGCTGCCGGCCCGCCGACGCACCGGAATGCAGGTAGTCGACGCCGCCGGGCGTCAGCCCGCGCAGGACGGACTGCTGCACGACGGCGTTCACGGCCGCCCCGGTGGAGGTCACGTGGACGCTGACGGCCGGATCGTCCGGGATCATGCCGGCCAGCACGATGCTGCGGGTCTCCCCCGGCGCCAGCACGATCCCGCGCAGGTTCGCCGCGTCCGCCCGGCCCGTGGTCCCGATCAGCTCGAGGTCCACCGTGGCCGCCGACTCGGACGGGTTGGCCAGCGTCAGCAGGCCGGTGCGCCCGACCTGCGTCGAGACTCCGGTGATCCACTGGTCGTTGGAGGGCGCCTGGCAGGTCGTCGCCGCGTAGCCGGCCAGGTCGCCGTCGTTCGCGTTGAAGCTGCGGGACATCCCGGCGAGGGACTTGAGGCCCCCGAGGGGCTGCGCGCGGAGCACGGCCCACCCCGGGTGGTCGACGCCGCTGGCCGTCTCGGCCGTCTGGCCCGTGTAGCCCTCGGCGCTGGACCCCGAGGCCTCGGCGGCCTGGTCCTCGGGGATGCGCTCGGCCAGCTGCTGGAGCACGTCACCGCCGAGTGCGGAGACCGCGGCGCCGGGCAGGCGCTGAGCCGCATCGCTGACGACCGTGGCGCGGATCGGCGACGAGGCGGTCTCCGACTCGGGGGCGAACTGCGGATCGCTGCCCTCGGCCGTGGTGCCCTCGACGATGCGTGGTTCCGGCGCGCAGGAGAGCACGGTGTCGCCGGCCGGGACCGTGGCCTGGGTGACGCCGAGGTCCACGGCGGCGTTCGGCGTGGGGAGCAGGCTGGCGGCGGTCACGCCGCCGCCGGCCACGATCACGAGCCCGGCGCCCACGGCCGCCGCGATGAGCCTCCGCGTCCGGCGTCGCTTCTCGCGCTGGGCGCGGCGGCTCCCCGCGGTCGCCGTGCCGGCCACGGCGGCCGAGCGGCGGGGCGCCTCGGCCTCCGGGGCTGCCTTCGGCGCGGCCGCCTCGTGACGAGCCGCGTCCGGAGCCCGCTCGGGCGCCGGCTCCGAGGCGGCCTTCGACGCCTCGGGCTCCGCGGCCCGTGACTCCCTGGTCTCGGGCTCCGCGGTCTGGGGCTCCGACGCCGCGAGTGTCGGCTCGGGCGTCGGCTCGGGGCTCGTGGTCGAGGACGCCGCTGCAGCACTCGCGGGCTGCGTCGGGGCGTCCGACGACGCAGGCGCTTCCTCCGAAGGCTCGGGTGCGCGGTCGGAGGGCTCGGGCGCGCGGTCGGAGGTCTCGGGCTCAGCATCCGGCGGCGCGGGGGCGAGGTCGGGACGGTCCGCGGCGGCGCCCTGCGGCGGGTCCCCCGCTGACGGCGCGGCGTCGCGGTGGCCTGGGTCGGCACCCTCGCCGGCGTCGCCGTTCGGCACCCCGTCCGTCGCGGGGGCTTCGTCGTCGTCCCCGAGGGCGGCGAGTGCCTCCTCGAGGTCGCGGCGATGCGCGTCGTCGTCGGCCGCACCGGTCCCGCCGGAGCCGGCCACCGCCCCGGCGGGAACCGGCCGCGGGAGGCCCTGCGGTCCGGCGTCGGATTCCGTCCGGTCGACCGGACCGGGCGCGGGGACCGGGCTCTCGTCGCGGCCCTCCGGCCCACGGCCCGGCTCGGAGTCGTCGCCGCCCCGGCGCGCGTCGCGGCCCAGGGGCTCCTCGCGCTCCGGGTCCGACTGGTCTCGCGTCTTCTTGCTCATCGGGACTCCTCCTCCGTGGGCTCGTCCGCGGCATCCAGCCCGGTCTCGTCCTCCTCGGCGTGACCCTCGTGCCGCCAGCGGGGCTGCGCCACGGCGACCCGTCGGCGGGCACGGAACGGAAGCACCAGCAGGACGGTGAGGATCAGGACCGCCACCTGCAGGACGGCGATCGGCAGGCGCAGCGGACTGGCATGCCAGACCCGCAGCTCGCCCGCCTCCGGCGGCAGCTCGAAGGCCTGCGCCCAGCCGGCCTCGGTGCCGTGCAGGGGCCGGCCGTCGAAGGTCGCGTGCCAGCCGGTGTCGGCGCGCTCGGCGAGCACCACGGTGCGCCCGGTCGAGCCGGCCGGGATGGACTGGTCGGCCACCCGCCCGCGGTCGTTCTCCACGAGGTGCTCCACCGCGCCGTCGCTCTCGATGCGCACGCGGGAGGCGAAGTCGGCGGTGCCCTCCCCCGTCGCCTCGCTCGCGGCGTCGTGGACGCGCCAGAGCCAGCCGGAGGCGGTCTTGCCGACGCTGGCCAGACCGGGCACCACGTTGATCTGGGAGGCGAGGTAGTCGCCGCCGGCGCTCGACTCGTCGAGGACCACGAACGCGACGCCGAGGTCGCGCAGGTCCTCGCGGGGGTCGATGCTCTGGCCGGAGACGATCGCGGCGACCGTGGCGCGCAGGGCCGTGGTGGCCGCGTCGTCCTCACGGCGCTGCTGCTCGAGCAGCGACCCGTAGAACTCGTGGGTCTGCGCCACCACGGCGGACGCGTCCAGCGTCGCCCCGCCTCCGCTGACGAGCGAGGCCTGGATGACTCCGGCCTCCCGCTGCTCCACCACGAGCGTCCGGGTCTGGTACTCCCCCGTGCCGCGATCCGCGGCCGTCGCGGGCAGAGTGCGCTCCGGCGCGGCCGCCAGGCGCAGGTCCGCCCCCGGGAGCGAGCCTGCGGCCAGCCACCCGCCCGCGGCGAGGAGCAGGGACAGGACCGCGACGACGGCGCCGGCGTTCACCGCGGCGCGCCGGCCAGCACCCAGTGCGGGCCGGCCGTCGCGTGTGGTGTTCGGCTCGCGCGCCTGGGTCGCGCCGACCGCGGCCGCGAACAGGAGGCCGAGCGCAGCCACCGAGACGAACGTACCCGTGTACGGCGTGACCGCGACGCCCTGGTCCAGTCCGGTCGCGACCAGCTGGGCCCCGACCGAGGCGGCGAGGCCGACGATCGCAACGGCCCAGCCGGCGCGTGCGGCCCACCCGGCGCGGGCCGGGAGCAGGGCGCCGACGACGGCGAAAGCCAGCACCGGCAGGGCGACGACCGCCGCTGCGGCCAGGACCCACGGCGGCAGGTCCAGGTCAGCGAGCGGGGCGGGCAGCCACTCCGGTGCCGTCTGCGTCCCCAGGGCCTCCGGGAAGCCCAGCAGGCGCTGCCACACCGGGGCGGGGGTGAAGGCCTGCGCGAGCCCCGGGTCCGCCAGGAGTACGCGCGAGTTCTCGAATGCGCCAGCGATCAGCCCGGCCGAGGCGGCGAGCGCCGGGACCGGCACCCACCAGAGTGTGCGGGCCCGGCGCCCGGTCGCGACGGCCAGCACCACGATGGCGACGATGGCCGGCACCAGCAGGGCCGGCGCCGCGGAGACGACTGCGGCGAGCGCCAGGGCCGCACCCGCTGCGGCCGTCCACGACGGGACGCCGCCGACGCCGGGACGCTCGGGCGCGCCGACGTCGTCGTACTCGTTGAGCCCGTCCTGGCCGCGGCGCCGGGCGCCGCCGATGCTGCGGACGACGCCGAGCGCCACCAGCGGCAGGAACACGTGCACGACGACGGCGCCGAGGCGGCCGCCGGCGAGCGCGGCCTGGAGGGCGGGCAGGAGTGCCCAGAGGAGTGCGCCGAGGAGGCGGATCGCCCGGGAGCCGGTGACGGCGCCGAGCGCCAGCCAGGCGAAGAGCGCGGCCAGTGGCATCGCGGCGAGCGCGAAGACGGTGACCGCGGCGTTCGTGTGCCCGAGGCCGAGGCCGCCGAGCAGCACGAGGAAGAGGTCGAACGGGTCCGGCGGGCCGCCGATGCCCGCGCCGGTGGACTGCCACCAGGTGGTGGCGCTGGTCCAGAGATCGGAGAGGTCTGCGGTCACGGGCAGCGCCGAGCCGCCGGCCACCGCCGCCGCCCCGATGATGTGGCGCAGGCCGACGAGCGAGAGGACCAGCGCGATGCCGGTGGCGAGGAGGGCGCTGACCACCGAGCTGGTGCGGTGCGGCGTGGCGATGGCCGCGAAGTCGTCGTTCGCGTCGCCCGAGGGGTTCGAGGCCTCGAGCGAGCCGCCGGCCCCGTCGCCGACGACGGCGTCGTGGTGGGCTCCCGCGAGGAGGTGGCGCTTGTGCTCGCGGACGTCCCGCCGGTCCGTCATCAGCGGTCTGACGGCGGAGCGCCGCTGGCGGCGCGTGCGGGCTGCTCGGCGGCGGGACCGGATCAGGCTGACGGGGCTGAAGACGGCGAGGAAGGAGGCCGCGAGCTGGCGCGCGCCGAAGCCGGGGTCCTTGGCCACGAGGCCCGCCAGGAAGCGGCCGATGCCGCCGAGGAGCGCGCCGATCGCGATGAAGGGAACGGCCACCGCAGGGGCGTGCTTCAGGCGCAGGTAGACCTGCGAGCGGCGCGCGGCGAGCGGCCCGGAGATGCTCTTGACCGCGTCCGCCACGTGGTACATCCGGGCGCGGGGGACCACCACGACGCGGTGCCCGGCGAGCCGGTTCCGCCAGGCGAGGTCGAGGTCGTCGCCGACGCCCTGGAGCGCGGGGTCGAAGCCGTCGAGCAGCTCCCAGGCGTCGCGGCGGATCAGGAGGCCGGCGGAGTTCACGGCGAACGCGTCCGAGCGGTTGTCGTACTGCCCCTGGTCGAGCTCGTCCGCCTCGATCATGGTCAGCCGCTCGCCGGTGCGGCTCATCGACAGCCCGACGTCGAGCAGGCGCCGGGGCCGGTCGGCGTCGAGCTGCTTGCAGCCCGCGATCGTGACGGACGGGCTGGTCTCCACGGCGCGGAGCAGGTTCTCCAGCGCGTCGTGCGCCGGGGCCGAGTCGTCGTGGACCAGCCAGATCCAGTCCTGGACATCGGCGTCGGCCTCGGGCAGGCGGCCCCGCAGCCCCTCGGCCACGGAGTGGCCGAAGCCGCGCGCCGCCGCTTCGACCACGGCGGCGCCCTCCGGGAGGAGTTCGGCCAGCAGGTCGGCCGAGCCGTCCCGCGAGGACGCGTCGACCCCGATGTAGGAGTCGACGGGCCGCGTCTGGTTGGTGAGGGCCTCGAGTGTTCTGGGGAGGAAGGCGGCGCCGTCGTGCGTCGCGACGACGGCGGTGACCCGGACGTGCTCGGAAATCAGACCGCTCGCTTCCGCAGACGGCGGCGCTCGCGCTCGGACAGCCCGCCCCAGATGCCGAAGCGCTCGTCGTTGGCCAGGGCGTACTCGAGGCACTCGGCGCGCACGTTGCAGGCGCCGCAGACCTTCTTGGCATCGCGGGTGGAGCCGCCCTTCTCCGGGAAGAAGGCCTCCGGGTCCGTCTGGGCGCAGAGGGCCTCGGTCTGCCAGCCGAGCTCCCCCTCGTCCTCGGCGTCGCCGATCAGTCCGAGCCAGAGGTTGCGCTCGGCGGGCTGCGCCTCGGCGGGCCGCTCGCCGGAGCCCCGGAGCGCCTCGGTCTGCAGCGGGTCGGCCTGGAGCGCCTCGGCCGGCGCCGCGTCCCCGTGGCCGCGGTCCGCGTAGAGGTCCTGGACGTCGCCGAGCGTGCCGCCGACCGCGGTCTCGGAGGGCAGCCCGGCGGCCTCGTGCGCGGCGAGGAAGGCCGTGGCCTGGTCCTCGAGCTTCAGCGAGGACTCGCGGAACCGCTCGGCTGCGGCGTCGTCGGCCGGGTCGAGGAACCAGTCCGCCGGGACGCCGCGCGAACCATAGTTCTTGGAGGCCTGCGCGGCGGCGGAGTTGTGCTCGTGAATGCGTTCGGGTGTCCCCATTGTTGAGCCCTTCGACTGTCCAGGTGGTGGTTCCGGCGGATGACTCTCGTCTTGCGCTCGATTGCTTGTTCGGGCGGTCGGCTACCTTGAGAGGGAAGCGGGCCGTGCCGCCGCCATAATTACACTTGTGTAACTCGACGCCGTCAAGCGAGCTGGGGGATTCTAGAGACTCAGCATCGGCGTGTCCCGGCACGCCACGCCGAGCGGATTCCGCGCCAGACCAGTCAGAACACGACTTCCGCGGATTGTCAGGGTTTTCACAGCAACTCGAGGAGCGACCATGACCGGAAAATCTTCTCCCTCCGACCACCTGCCGTTCACCGGGGCCGAGGACGTGCTGCGGCCCCTCCGGGCCTCGGCCGCCCCGCTGCTCGTGTGGCACGGCGCCGGCGGCGAGCGCGTCGAGCTCTCCGGCCGCGTGTTCGACAACTGGGTCGCCAAGTCGGCGAACCTCCTGGCCGAGGAGTTCGACGTCGAGCCGGGGACCGCCGTCGTGCTGGACCTGCCCCCGCACTGGAAGTCGCTCGCCCTGGCGTTCGCCGCCTGGCAGCGCGGCGCCGAGGTGCGGCTGGATCCCGCCGCGCCGGCCGACCTGCTGGTGACGGACCGGCCGGCGGAGGCCGCCGCGCTACGGGCGTCCGCCGGGACCGCGGGCGGGGACGTGCTGGCCGTCGCCCTGGGATCGCTGGCCCTGGCGTTCGACGGCGACCTGCCGCCGGGTGCCGTCGACTTCGCCGCCGAGGTCCGGGGCTACGGCGACCTCTGCGAGCCCGAGTCCACGCTGCCGGCCGGCACTGCGCTGGTCGCCGGCGACGGCGGGGTCAGCTACGACGAGCTCTTCCGTCCGGCCTCGGACGGCCTCGAGGGGCGGGTGCCGGACGCGGGCACGGCCGGGCTCGCGACCGAATCGCTCGAGCGGGCCGTGCGCACCGCCGTCGCACTGTTCACCAGGGGCGACGCCCTGGTCCTGTTCGGCCGGGACCGGACGGGAGCGGGCGCCGAGGCGTCGCAGCGACTGCTGGATCAGGAGGGCGCGACGGTCCTGCCCTGACCGGTCGGGTGGTCGGCGTCGTCGTCCGCGACGTGCCGGCCGTGCTCGTCGTGCCCCAGGTGGGCCAGCTCGTGATCGTGGGCGAACTCGGGCTCGGCGTCCAGCTCGGCCGTGAAGACCCAGAACCGGTACGCGAAGAAGCGGAAGATCGTGCCGAGGATGAGACCGACGACCGAGCCGGCGATGAACAGGCTCGTGGTGTCCGTCAGCTGCAGGATGTACTTGGTGACCCAGACGCACGCGGCGGCGATGCCCAGGCCGATGGCATTCATCACGACGAACATGACCAGCTCGCGCGCCACATTGGCCTGACGCCGGTGACGGAAGGTCCAGTAACGGTTGGCGACCCAGGAGAACACGGTCGCGACGGCGCCGGCCACGATCTTGGCCTTGACCTCGGAGCCGGCCATGTGCCCGGACATCAGCCAGACGAAGATGCCGGTGTCCACCACGAAGGCGGCGGCGCCGACCGTTCCGAACTTCATGACCTCGCGCCAGAGCAGCGAGACGAGGCCGCGAGCGCGCTGGCTGAGTGCGCTGAACATATCCCTCCAGGATGGTTTGGGGCGCGCCGGCCGCGAGCGGCGGACGACGTACAGACCCACCATTTTACGTCCACGCCCTGCAGATTCTCTGGGAGGAACGCCCCCGGGACGCGTGCGTTGGGTCACCGGACCGGGCCGGCGGTCGGGCTTCGGTAGGCTGTGCGGGTGACTTTTCCTGTGATCGGTGTAGTAGGCGGGGGCCAGCTGGCCCGGATGATGGCGCCCCAGGCGGTCCATCTCGGATTCGAGCTCCATGTGCTGGCGGAGGGGCCGGACGTCTCCGCGGTGACGGCCGTGTCCGAGGCGCCCGTGGGCGACTACAGGGACCTGGACGCGCTGCGCGAGTTCGCCCGCGGCAAGGACGTGGTGACGTTCGACCACGAGCACGTCCCCACGGAGCACCTGCAGGCCCTCATCGCCGAGGGCGTCAACGTCCAGCCGCGTCCCGATGCGCTGGTGCACGCCCAGGACAAGCTGGTCATGCGCCGCGCCGTCGAGCGGCTCGGCCTGCCCAACCCGCGCTGGCGCGAGGTCGCCGGCGTCGAGGAGCTGACGGCGTTCGGCGAGGAGATCGGCTGGCCGGTGGTCCTGAAGACGCCGCGCGGCGGCTACGACGGCAAGGGCGTGCGGATCGTCTCCTCCCCCGCGGAGGCCGCGGACTGCGCCGACTGGTTCACCGCCGACGACGGCGCCGCCCGCTCGCTGCTGGCCGAGGACAAGATCGAGTTCTCGCGGGAGCTCTCCGCGCTCGTCGCCCGCACCCCCGGCGGCGAGTCGCGCGCCTGGCCCGTGGTGCACACCATCCAGGTCGACGGAGTCTGCGACGAGGTGATCGCTCCGGCACCGGATCTGGATCCCGCCGTCGCGCAGGCCGCCCGCGACACGGCCCTGCGCATCGCCGAGGCCTTCGGCGTCACCGGCGTGATGGCGGCCGAGCTCTTCGAGACCCCCGGCGAGGGCGTCGGGTTCGTGATCAACGAGCTCGCGATGCGCCCGCACAACACGGGGCACTGGACCATGGACGGTGCCGTCACCAGCCAGTTCGAGCAGCACCTGCGGGCCGTCCTCGATCTGCCTCTGGGCGACACTTCCCCGCTCGGCGAGCGGGTCGTCATGAAGAACTACCTCGGCGGCGCGAACACGGACCTGTACTCCATGTTCCCCGCCGCGCTCGCGGCCGAGCCGCGCGCCAAGTTCCACGCCTACGGCAAGTCGGTGCGCCCGGGCCGTAAGATCGGGCACGTCAACGTCGTCGCCGAGCGGGGGGAGAGCGTCGACTCCCTGCGGGCCCGGGCCGACCGAGTGGCCGCGCTGATCCGCGACGGAAAGTAGAGGCGAGATGACCGAGAGCAACGCGAAACCCCTCGTCGGCGTCGTGATGGGCTCCGACTCCGACTGGCCCGTCATGAAGCTGGCCGCCGAGGCCCTGACCGAGTTCGGGATCCCCTTCGAGGCCGACGTCGTCTCCGCGCACCGCATGCCCGAGGACATGATCGCCTACGGCCGCGAGGCGCACGGGCGCGGGATCAAGGTCATCATCGCCGGGGCGGGCGGCGCCGCGCACCTGCCCGGCATGCTCGCCTCCGTCACCCCGCTGCCCGTCATCGGGGTTCCGGTGCCGCTGAAGACGCTCGACGGCATGGACTCGCTCCTGTCGATCGTGCAGATGCCCGCCGGTGTCCCGGTGGCCACCGTCTCCATCGGCGGCGCCCGCAACGCCGGGCTCCTCGCCGCCCGCATCCTCTCCGCCGGGGAGGGCGAACTGGCCGCCGACCTCCAGGCCCGCCTGATCGACTTCTCCGCTTCCCTGCGCCAGACCGCAGCGGACAAGGGCGCCGCCCTGCGAGCCACCGTCGCAGCCGACGCCGACTGAATCTGGGATCCCGATGCGACACAGCACAGCCACCCGCGGCCTGACCGACCCGGTCCGATATCCGGCCAACGCCCCCGCGCAGGTCAGGACCAAGCGAGCCTTCTTCCTGCTGCTCCTCACCATCTTCGTCCCCGGCGGAGCGCAGGTCGTCGCGGGGAACCGGACCCTCGGCCGGCGGGCCCTCGCGGTCACGCTGACCTGCTGGGGCCTGCTCCTGGCCGCGCTCGTGGTCTACCTGGTGGACCGCTCCATCCTGCTCAGTCTGGTGGCCCGGCCCAGCGTCCAGATCGTCCTGGCCGTCGCCCTGCTGGTGCTGGCCGTCGGATGGCTGCTGCTCTTCATCAACACGCTGGCCATCATCCGGCCCAAGCTCCTGGCCCCGGGCGCCCGCGGCATCCTGGTGGCCTGCACCGTGGCGGCCCTGATCGGCACCTCCGGCGCGCTCGGCTACGGCTCGTTCGTGGTGAACGAGGGCCGCCAGACCATCGGCGACGTGTTCGCCACCGGCCCGGCGTTCGACCCGGTCGACGGCCGCTACAACATCATGGTCATGGGCGGCGACGCCGGCGAGGGCCGCGACGGCCTGCGGCCGGACACCATGATGCTCTTCAGCATCGACGCCGACTCGGGCAAGACCGCGGTCATCTCCTTCCCGCGCAACTTCCAGAGCGCGCAGTTCGCCGAGGACTCCCCCATGCGGCAGATCTACCCGAAGGGGTACAACTGCGGCAACGAGTGCATTATGAACTCCCTCTACAAGGACGTCACGGACAACCACGCGGACCTCTACCCCGAGTCGGAGGACCCGGGCGCCGAGGCGATGATGGACGCCGCCGAGGGCATCACCGGCATCAAGGTCCAGAGCTACGTGCTGGTGGACATGGCGGGCTTCGAGAAGCTGATCGACGCCATGGGCGGCGTGACGGTGGACTCCGGCGGCTGGGTCCCCTTCCGCGGCCCCGAGCGGGACGACACGTTCGTCCGCACCCGCTGGTTCCCGCCGGGCCAGTTGGAGCTCGACGGCGCGGAGGCCCTGTGGTTCGCGCGCTCGCGGTACTTCACCACCGACTACCACCGCATCCGCCGCCAGCAGTGCCTGCAGCAGGCCATGATGAAGCAGTTCAACCCCCAGACGGTGCTCACGCGCTTCAGCGCCATCATGTCCGCCGGCGAGGAGCTCGTCGACACGGACATCCCCCAGGACCAGCTCAGCAGCTTCCTGGGCCTGGCGGACAAGGCCCGTCAGCACCCCTTCGAGCGACTCACCCTCGGCGCACCGGACTTCGGCACCAGTTCCGACCGCTTCTCGACGTACCCGGACTTCGACCAGATCCGGGCGCGCGTCGACGAGCTGCTGCTCACGGCCTCCGACGAGGCCCCGGAGGAGACGACCGCGGCCCCGGAGACGCCGGAGTCCCCCGCCGCGGAGGACGGCGACGCCGGGGGCACGGGCGACGACGCGTCGGAGCCCGCCGCCGAGGAGACCACGGCGGAGGCCGAACCCTCCAAGGAGTCCGAGAGCATCCAGGGCTGGGCCGACTCGGCGCCGACGACGCAGCCCGACGGCTCCCCGATCACGGAGGAGTACCTGATCGAGCTCGAGGAGAACGGGCGCGAGGACATCCTCTCCCTGATCGCCGACAGCAACGCCGAGTGCTCCGCCTGAGGCAGCCACCGTGTTCCGACTGCACAACACCATCCGCGACTACGCGTGGGGCTCGGCCACTGCACTGGCCGAGCTGACGGGGCGCGTCCCGACCGGACGCCCCGAGGCCGAGCTGTGGATCGGCGCCCACCCCGGCGCCCCGTCGCGCGTCGAGCTGCCCGTCGCGGCGGCGCCGGCCGGGATCGCCGACCGGGACACCCCGTCCGGACCGGACGGGATCGCTGGCCCGGACGAGGTGTCCGGTTCGCCTCGGATGCCCGGTCTGGACGAGCTGCTGGCGGCGACTCCGGAGCTCCTCGGCGAGGACGCCGTCCGGCGTTTCGGCGGCCTGCCGTTCCTGACCAAGCTCCTGGCGGCCGCCGCTCCCCTGTCGCTGCAGGTCCATCCGAGCAGCGACCGGGCGCGCGCTGGCTTCGCGGCGGAGGAACGGGCGGGCATCCCCCGCTCGGCTCCGCACCGCAACTACAAGGACGAGCACCACAAGCCGGAGCTGCTCCTGGCTCTGACGCCGTTCCGGGCCCTGTGCGGGTTCCGCGAGCCCGCCGCATCCGCCGCGCTGTTCGAGGCCCTCGCCGCCTCCCCGGTCCTCGGCGGCGACGCCGCGGGGGCCGCGCGGGACATCGCCGGCCTCCTGCACGACGGCGACATCGCCGCCGCGTTCACGGCCCTCCTGGGCGGGGAACGGCGGGAGATCGCACCGGCCCTCGCGGCGCTGGTGCGCGAGGCCCCGGCCGCCGTCGCCGACCGCATGGCCTCCCGACCCGAGGCGGACCTGGACGACGGGCTGCGGGAGATCGTCTCGATCGGACAGCACTACCCGGGCGATCCGGGGACCCTGGTCTCCCTGCTGCTCAACCACGTGACGCTGGAGCCCGGCGAGGCGATCGCGCTGCCGGCCGGCAACGTCCACGCGTACCTGGACGGGCTCGGCGTCGAGGTCATGGCCAGCTCGGACAACGTCCTGCGCGGCGGGCTCACGCCGAAGCACGTGGACGTCGTCGAGCTGCTGGCCACCGTCGACTTCCGCCCCCTGCCCGTGCCGCGCGTCCGGCCCGAGCCCGCGGTCCCCGGCTCGGCGGCGGACCCGCGGTCGTCGGTGTACCGCCCCGGCTTCGAGGAGTTCCAGCTCCAGCGCCTGCACTGGCCGGCACCGGGGACCCCGACGCGCGCGGACGCACCGACGGGCGACGCCGTCGCCGTCGAGGCGAACGGGCCCGTCGCCATCCTCGTCACCGAGGGGTCGGTCCGGTTCGAGTCCCCCGCCGGCTCCGTGCTCCTGCAGCCCGGGGAGGCCGCCTTCGTGCCGGCCGGCGAGACGCCGGTCAGCGCGCGCCCGGAGGCCTTCCCCGGCGGCGAGGCCCCCGGAAACGCGGACGCGGGACGCGACGGCGGTGCCACGGCCTTCGCCGTCACGCTCCCGCCACGCGCCCCGCGTCCCTGACGCCGTCCAGGGTCAGCGCACGTAGGGCTCCCACTTGCGGGCCTGGTGCTCGCCGTCGACGAACCGGATGGTCCCGGACTTCGAGCGCATGACGATCGACTGCGTCCGGATGGTGTTGTCCTTGTAGCGCACGCCGCGGAGCAGGTCGCCGTCGGTAATGCCCGTCGCCGCGAAGTAGCAGTTGTCGCTGGTGACGAGGTCCGTGGTCGTCAGCACCTGGTCGAGATCGTGGCCGGCGTCGATGGCGCGCTGCTTCTCGTCGTCGTCCTGCGGCCAGAGCCGACCCTGGATGACGCCGCCGAGCGCACGGATGGCGCACGCGGAGACGATGCCCTCGGGGGTGCCGCCGATGCCCATGAGCGCGTCGACGCCGGTGTCCTCGCGGGTCGCGGCGATGGCCCCGGCGACATCGCCGTCGAGGATGATCTTGGTGCGCGCCCCCGCCGAGCGGATGTCCTCGATGAGGCCCTGGTGCCGCGGGCGGTCCAGGACGCAGACGGTGACCTGGCTGATCGGCTTGTTCTTCGCCTTCGCGATCAGGTGCAGGTTCTGCTTGACCGGCAGACGCAGGTCCACGAGATCGGCGGCCTCCGGGCCGGTGACGAGCTTCTCCATGTAGAAGACGGCGGACGGATCGAGCATCGACCCGCGCTCGGCCACCGCCAGCACGGACAGGGCGTTGTTGATGCCCAGCGCGGTCAGGCGCGTGCCGTCGATCGGGTCCACGGCGACGTCGACCTCCGGGCCGTTGCCGTCGCCGACGCGCTCCCCGTTGAAGAGCATCGGGGCCTCGTCCTTCTCGCCCTCGCCGATGACCACCACACCGTTGAAGCGGACCGTCGAGAGGAGCGAGCGCATGGCGTCGACGGCCGCGCCGTCGGCGGCGTTCTTGTCCCCCAGGCCGACCCAGGGGCTGGAGGCGATGGCGGCAGCCTCGGTCACGCGCACGAGCTCGAGCGCGAGGTTACGGTCCGGTTCGGCGTCCCCCAGCGACAAGCGGGGCGAAAGCTGGGCGAAATTTGTGTCTTCAGTCACGTCGTTCCTCACCGTTGAGTGCATGTCAGCGGGTCGACCCCGCTCCCCGTCGATCATATCGGCCATGGGTTCGCGTCGTCGGCCCCGGCCGTCATCGGCGACAATGGTTACGTGAATACCGAGCACGTGGACCAAGAGCAGCTCCCCAAGCCGATCCTGACCAAGTCGCAGGCGAAGCGGGCCAACCAGTCCCTCAAGGGCATGGTCATCTCCGTGCTGCTGACGCTCGCCGTGGTCCTGCCGGTACTCGCCCTGAACCCGTTCAACCAGGAGAACAACTTCCGGCCCGACGTCGACGTCACCGCGGTCGCCGCGCAGGTCGACGGCTCCGCCGGCTTCGTCCCGCTGGACCTCGAGCTGCCCGACGAGTGGTACTCGAACTTCGCGCGCTGGCAGGGATCCCAGGCCGACGGCGTCGATTTCTGGGAGGTCGGCTACGTCCGCGGCGAGGACGGCTTCGTGGGCCTGCGCCAGACCGCCGACGCGAATCCGACCTGGATCGCCCAGCACGCCGGCGACGTCGCCCCCTCCGGCCAGCGCGAGATCGCCGGCGTGGTGTGGCAGGAGTACTCCTACCGGGACGACGACGGCGTCGAGCACGTCACGCTCGTCGCCGACCTGGAGGACAGCACCGTCATGCTCTACAGCGACTCGGGGGCCGAACTGCTCGAGACCGCCGCCACGGCCGTCACGGAATCCAGCGTCTGAGTCGCCGCCGCGTTAATCTGATGGCATGACTGACACGAAACCCACCGGATCCCTCCCCCGCGTCCTGAGCCCGCAGGAGGCATGGGAGGAATTGCGGGCCGGCAACGAGCGGTTCGTCGCGGGCACCAGCGCACACCCGAACCAGAACGCCGCGCGCCGCGGCGAGCTGATCGACTCGCAGCATCCCTTCGCCGTCATCTTCGGCTGCTCCGACTCGCGCCTGGCCGCGGAGATCATCTTCGACGTGGGTCTCGGCGACGTCTTCGTGGTCCGCACCGCGGGGCACGTCATCGACGACACCGTGCTGGGGTCCCTGGAGTACTCGGTGGACATCCTCAATGTGCCGTTGATCGTGGTGCTCGGCCACGACTCCTGCGGCGCCGTGACCGCCGCCGGTCAGTCCTACGACAGCGGGACGATGCCCCCCGGGTACATCCGCGGTCTGGTCGAGCGGATCACGCCCAGCGTCATCGCCGCGCGTCGCAACGGCATCGAGAGCGTCAACGAGACGGTGGTGGAGCACGTCCGGCAGACGTCCTCCCGCCTCGCGGAGGCCTCGCCCAGCCTGGCGGCGGCCATCGAGGAGGGCCGCACCGCCGTCGTCGGCCTGGCGTACCGGCTGGCGGAGGGCCGCGCGGAGCTCGTCTCCGGGCACGGCAGCTTCCAGCCCTGACCCGGCCCGGCGGGTCGACGCGCGGCCGCGTCGGGGCGGACCGGGCGTCCTAGCGCGGCGCCGCGCCGCCGGACTACGGTGGGTCCATGACTGCGAGCGAGAACTACCGTATCGAGCACGACACCATGGGCGAGGTCCGCGTCCCCGCGGACGCGCTCTACAGGGCCCAGACGCAGCGCGCCGTGGAGAACTTCCCCATCTCCGGCAAGCGACTCGAGCGGAAGCACATCGAGGCCCTCGCACGGGTCAAGAAGGCCACGGCGCGGGCCAACGCCGCCCTCGGCGTCATCGACCGCGACATCGCCGACGCGATCGTCGAGTCCGCGGACCGGGTCGCCCGTGGCGAGTTCGACGAGCACTTCCCCATCGACGTCTTCCAGACCGGCTCCGGCACGTCGTCGAACATGAACACGAACGAGGTCCTGGCCGAGCTCGCGTCCCGCCGCCTCGCGGACCACGGCAGCGTCAAGAAGGTGCATCCCAACGACCACGTCAACGCGTCCCAGTCCTCCAACGACGTGTTCCCGACGTCGGTGCACGTCGCCGCGACGAGTGCCCTGCTGAACGACCTGATGCCGGCGCTGGACCACCTCGCGTCCTCGCTCGAGCGCAAGGCCGAGGAGTTCAAGGACGTGGTGAAGTCCGGGCGAACGCACCTGATGGACGCGACGCCGGTGACGCTCGGGCAGGAGTTCGGCGGCTACGCCGCGCAGATCCGGTACGGCATCGAGCGCGTCGAGGCCTCCCTGCCCCGGGTGGCGGAGGTCCCGCTCGGCGGGACGGCCGTGGGCACGGGGATCAACACGCCTGAGGGCTTTCCGGAGAAGGTCATCGCCCTGCTCGCGGAGGACTCCGGGCTGCCGCTGACCGAGGCGCGCAACCACTTCGAGGCGCAGGCGAACCGCGACGGGCTCGTGGAGGCGTCCGGGCAGCTGCGGACCATCGCGTACTCGCTGATGAAGATCAACAACGACCTGCGCTGGATGGGCTCGGGCCCGAACACCGGCCTCGGCGAGATCGCGATCCCCGACCTGCAGCCGGGCTCCTCGATCATGCCGGGCAAGGTCAACCCGGTGATCTGCGAGGCGGCGATCCAGGTCGCCGCGCAGGTGATCGGCAATGACACCACTATCGCCCTCTCCTCGACCAACGGCGCGTTCGAGCTCAACGTGGGCATCCCGGTCATGGCCGCGAACCTGCTCGAATCGATCCGGCTGCTCACCAACACGAGCCGCCTGATGGCCGACCGGATGATCGACGGCCTCTCCGCCAACACGGAGCGCGCCCGCTTCCTCGCGGAGGCCAGCCCGTCGATCGTGACGCCGCTGAACCAGTTCATCGGCTACGAGAATGCCGCACAGATCGCCAAGAAGGCCGTCTCCGAGGGCATCACCGTGCGCGAGGCGACGCTGGCCCTCGGGTTCGTCGAGCGCGGCGAGCTGACCGAGGAGCAGCTCGACCAGGCACTCGACGTCACGACCATGACCGGCCCCAACCGCTGAGCCCCAGCACCCGCCCGCCCCGCGGCACCGCCGTGGTGGGCAGTGCCGCAGCGCGTGCCGTCGCGCGCGGCCCCGCAGCGGCTCGGGGCGAAGCACCGCAGTGCGCAGGGCAGCCGATCAGCCGATCAGCAGCGCCGCGGCGGTTCCCAGGACCATGAAGGGCCCGAACGGGACGGCCGTCCTCGCGCCGATCCGCTTCGTCAGGACCAGGACGACGGCGGTGAGGCCGCCGAGCGTGAAGGTCAGCAGGGTGCCCAGCGCGAGGTACTCCCAGGCGGGCAGCGCCAGGTGCATGCCGAGCACCCCGGCGAGCTTGACGTCTCCCATGCCCATGCCGCGCGGCTGGACCAGGTGGAGCAGCAGGTAGAAGGAGAAGAGGATCCCGCCGCCGGCGAGCATGCGCAGGGCCTGCCAGGGGTCGCCGGCCAGCAGGGCCGTGGCGGCGAGCAGCAGAGCCGCCACCGGGTACCAGGGCAGGACGATCCGGTTCGGCAGCCGGTGGCTCCGCGCGTCGATCACCGCGAGGCGGCTCCCGTTGACCACGAAGACGACCAGCGCCGCGGCGAGGGCGGCCGCCGCCCACGGGCGGTGCCCGGCGAGGTCTGCGAACAGGGCGATCATGCGCTTCACGCTACTTCACCCCTGCCGCCGCCGCGCGGCCGGACGTAGGCTGTGGATATGTCCGCGACCGTTCCCGCCGAAGCCGCCGCCTCCTTCCGGCGCCTCTGCCGCTCCTCCCCGTGGCGCTGGGAGACCCTGCGCTTCTCGGTGGCCTGGCACGGCCCCGCCGCCGACCCGCCGGCCGCGTCGGCGACCGGTGCCGGCCAGGCCCCGGCGGGCACCGATGGGGAGCCCGGCACGGGGCAGCGGGACGCAGCCCCGCTGGAGCGCGTGAACGCCTGGCTCCGCCGACCGGACGCCCTGCGCGTGGAGTCCGCGGAGGGACAGCTGCTGTACAGCACCACGGGCATCAACGACTCCCGCGATGCCTTCTACGTCACCGGCGCCCGGGCCTCGTGGCTCCTGCCGCCGCGGCTGGTCCAGCCGGTGTACGACGATGCCGGCCTGGTCCGCCGGCGGCCCGAGGCCCGGTACGGCGACCCGGTCTTCGGCGACGGCCGCTGGGCCGCCATGCTCGACCCCGTGGAACTGGCCGGGAACGCGCCCGCGCCGATCGAGCTGCCGTTCTCCAGCATGGCCGAGATCCACGAGTTGCGGGAGGCGGTCCACGAGGGCCGCAGGGCCTGGGAGGCCGTGGTCAGCCCCAATGCGTCCTACCGAGCGGCGGTCGCCGAGCAGCCGCTGCTCGCACCGGGGCGCAGCCTCGTGGTGATCGACGCGGAGACCTCCGTCTGCGTCCACGTCCACCGGCTGGAGGGCCCGGACCGCGGCGCCGGCCGGACGATCCGGATCCTCGGCGTCGACGAGTACATGCTGGACGACCTGTTCGTGGAGCACGAGTCCGTCCTCACCGACGTCCGCGACCACATCCCCTGGATCGTCCGCGGGTGACGTTCCCCGGCCGGCGCGCCGCGGACCGGCGGGGCCGGGCGCGGGCACCCCTGACCGAGCGGCCGTCCCAGGCGGCGAAGCCGGTCGGACCCGGCCCCGCCGCCGAGCGATCTGTCCCCTAGGAGACTTGTCCCTCGAGCAGCTCGGTGACGAGGGCCGCGATCGGCGACCGCTCGGAGCGGGTCAGCGTGACGTGGCCGAAGAGCGGGTGCCCCTTGAGCGTCTCCACCACCGCGGCGACTCCGTCGTGTCGGCCGACGCGCAGGTTGTCGCGCTGGGCGACGTCGTGCGTGAGGACGATCTTCGAGTTCTGCCCGATGCGGCTCATGACCGTGAGCAGGACGTTCTTCTCGAGGGACTGCGCCTCGTCCACGATCACGAACGCGTCGTGCAGGGAGCGCCCGCGGATGTGGGTCAGGGGCAGGACCTCCAGCAGGCCGCGGGACATGACCTCGTCCATGACGTTCTCGCTGACGAGCGCGCCGAGCGTGTCGAACACGGCCTGGGCCCAGGGGTTCATCTTCTCCCCCTCGGAGCCGGGCAGGTAGCCCAGCTCCTGGCCGCCCACCGCGTAGAGCGGACGGAACACCATGATCTTCCGGTGCTCCCGGCGCTCGAGGACCGCTTCGAGTCCGGCGCAGAGAGCGAGGGCCGACTTGCCGGTTCCGGCGCGGCCGCCGAGCGAGACGATGCCGACCGCGGGGTCCATGAGGAGCTCGAGGGCGAGCCGCTGCTCCGCCGAGCGCCCGTGGAGCCCGAACACGTCCCGGTCGCCGCGGACGAGGCGGGTCAGGCCGTCCTCGCCAACCCGGCCGAGCGCCGAGCCGCGGTTGGAGTGGAGCACGAGCCCGGTGTTGGTCGGCAGCCCGGCCGCCTCGGCCACGTGGGTCGCCTCGCCGTTGTAGAGCGCCACGATGTCCTCGTCTGCGACGTCGACGTCCGCGGTGCCGGTCCAGCCGGAGTCCGCGACGAACTCGTTGCGGTACTCGTCCGCCTGCAGCCCCATGGCGGAGGCCTTCACGCGCAGCGGGAGGTCCTTCGACACGACCGTGACGTCGCGCCCCTCGTCGGCGAAGTTCTTGGCGACCGCCAGGATGCGCGAGTCGTTGTCGGTGCCGCGGAATCCGATCGGGAGGACCTCGGTGGAGACGTGGTTCAGCTCCACGCGCAGCGAGCCGCCGCCCTCGAGGGGCAGCGGCTTGTCCAGGCCTCCGTGCTGGATCCGCAGCTCGTCCAACAGGCGGAGGGCCTGACGCGCGAAGTACCCGATCTCGCCGTCGTGCCGCTTCTTCTCGAGCTCCGCGATCACGACGATCGGAACGATCACCTCGTGCTCGGCGAAGCGCAGCACCGCCCGCGGGTCGGAGATCAGGACGGAGGTGTCCAGGACGTAGGACCTCGTCCCGACGCTCTGGCGCTCCGCTGCCGAGACCGCCTCGGCGGCGGCCGCCAGCGGTCCGTCCATGGCCTGCTCCGGTGCGTCCGCCGTCGCCGGCGAGTTCGCGGTGGTGTTGTGCACGCTCTCTACCCCTGCGCCCATGATGACTCCCCATCGATCGCCCGCCCGGTCGTGGTGCCCGTGGCGGGCACCGGCCGAGCGGTGTGCTTCGGATGCTCCGGCACGGCCAGGAGGCCTGTGCCGGCCTCCCCGTGAGAAGTGAGCTGGATGCGGATGATCGTGCTCTCCAGGTGGCCGTCCGGTGGGCCGGCGGGTTCGCCAGCTTGTGACCAACCTAATCCCACTGATGTAGTTCGGCTAGGCCTGGGAGGTGGTCGGCAGGTGACGAGGTCGTTAACTCCCCGCCGGCGGGCCCACCGGCCGGGTCAGGAGCCGAAGCGCCGCTGCCGGCGGGCGTAGTCGCGCAGCGCGCGCAGGAAGTCGACCTTGCGGAAGTCCGGCCAGAGCGCCTCGCAGAAGTAGAACTCGCTGTAGGCGCTCTGCCAGGTCATGAAGCCGGAGAGCCGCTGCTCCCCCGAGGTGCGGATGACCAGATCGGGGTCCGGCTGGCCGCGCGTGTACAGGAAGCGCGAGATGTCGTCGATCTCCAGCTCGTCGGCGACCTCCTCGATCGATCGGCCGGCGGCGGCCTCCGTGCGCAGGTGCTCCCGGATCGCGTCGACGATCTCGCGGCGACCGCCGTAGCCGACCGCCATGTTCACCACCAGCCCGCCGCAGCCGCGTGTCCGCTCGGCCAGGCCGGTGAGCTTGGTCGAGAGGTACTCCGGCAGCAGCTCGAGGGCGCCGACCGGGTGGATGCGCCGCGTCGGGTTCTCCGCGAGCCGGTCCAGCAGGTTCGCGATGATGCCCATCAGCTGCGAGAGCTCCTCGGCGGAGCGGTTCATGTTGTCCGTGGAGAGCATGTAGAGCGTCACGGCACGGATGCCGAAGTCCTCGCACCAGTCCAGGAACTGCAGGATGTTGTCCGCCCCGGCCTGGTGGCCGTGGGACGTGGGCGCGCCGGCCAGTTTGGCCCAGCGCCGGTTCCCGTCCACCATCATGCCGATGTGCTGGGGCAGCTTGTCCGGCGGGAGCTCGTTGACCAGGAAGCGGCCCAGCCGACGCTCGTAGAAGCGGTAGACGACCCTGGGCAGCTTCACCTCGGTCTCCTTTCCCTGGGCGCAAGTCTCGTCTTACGCTACCGCTTGTTGGACGCCCCGGCGGGCGCGCCGCCGCCGGGTGCCACCGAGAGGCGCGGCACAGCCGCGACGGGGAGGCTGCGGCCCGCCGGTCCGTTAGGGTTGCCCCATGCACAACAGGACCGATGGCGCGGGCGCGCGTCCGCCCGGCTCCGTCCCGGACGCCGGGCTCCTCGACACCACCGAGTTCAAGCCCCGGCTGCGGGGCTGGATCCACGCCGCCATGGTGCCGCTGGTCCTGGCCGCGGGGATC
Organism: Zhihengliuella alba; assembly: GCF_039538765.1. Lineage (NCBI taxonomy): Bacteria > Bacillati > Actinomycetota > Actinomycetes > Micrococcales > Micrococcaceae > Zhihengliuella > Zhihengliuella alba. The sequence continues at coordinate 302,810 of NZ_BAABCJ010000002.1, forward strand.
GTGCTGATCGTCCTGGCGCCGGGCCAGGTCGGCAAGGCCACCACCGCCGTCTACGCACTCACGGGCGTGCTGCTGTTCACCGTGTCGGCCGTCTACCACCTCGGCCGTTGGTCGCCGCCGGTCCGGCGCGTGCTCAAGCGGCTGGACCACACCAACATCATGCTGGTCATCGCGGGCAGCTACACACCGTTGTCGGCGTTCCTGCTCCCGGAGCCCAAAGCCGCCCTGCTCCTCACGGGCGTCTGGGTCGGCGCCCTCCTGGGGGTGGCCTTCCGGGTCTTCTGGACGGATGCGCCGCGCTGGCTCTACGTGCCGGTCTACATCCTGCTGGGCCTCGCCGCGCTGATCTTCATCGGCGACTTCTTCGCGGCCAGTCCCGCGGCCGCCGTCCTGGTCTGCGTCGGCGGCGCGGCCTACATCGTCGGAGCCGTGTTCTACGCCCTCAAGCGCCCCAACCTGCACCCGGACTGGTTCGGCTTCCACGAGCTCTTCCACGCCTTCACGGTGGTCGGCTTCGCCTGTCACTACGTGGCGATCGCGATCGCCGTCCTCGGCTCCCGCTGACCGGCTGACCCGCGGTCCGGCGGTCCGGCGGTCCGGCGGTCCGGCGGTCCGGCGCCCCGACGACTCGGCGATCCAACGGTCCGGCGCATGTCCCGCCGGCGGCCCCGCCTAGGGCCCCGCAGGCGACTCCCGGTCCCACTGGTCCGCCGCGAGGGCCCGTTCGAGCTCGTCGACCGAGCCCGACGGGGCGTCGCACACCTGCCCCCGGCACAGGTACAGGCGCAGCTCCCCGCCGGTGCCGGCCGGCCGGTGCGCGGTCAGTCCCACGTCGTCGTTCGGTGTTTGCACGGCGAACGCCGTGATCCCGTGCACGACGGCGGCCCGCACCGCCGCGCGGCGCTCCTCCCCCGTGCCCCCGACGACGGCGAGCGTCCGGTCGCCGTCCAGCCGCACGGCGGCGGCGAGCGCCGTGGCGAACTGCGGCGGCGCCTTCGGTGCGATGCGCCGCACGTGCGCCGTGAGCGCCTCCGCCCGGCGGGCCCGGTCCGGATCGGCGTCGAGCCCGCTCTGGACCACCAGCGCCGTCGCGTGGAGGGCGAGCCCGCTCGGCGTCGCGTCGTCGAGCCCGGAGAGGCCGGGGCGTCCCCCGCGGGCGTGCGAGAGCGCGTCGTCGGCCGTGTCGGAGGCGTGCTCCGCGTCGTCCAGGCGGAGGCGGGCCCGGGCCGTGTCCACCAACTGGCGGGCGCGGTAGATCCACCGCTCGTCGCCCGTCGCGACCGCCACCGCCTGGAAGCCCAGGGCGACGCCGGCGTAGTCCTCCAGCAGGGCGCTGCCGGGCCGGTAGACGACCCGGCGGAGCGTCCGCTCCGCGGGGTCCCAGTGCTCGCCCCAGAGGTAGTCCGCCAGTCCCGCGGCGAGGTCCACCATGCCCGGGCGCTCGAGCAGCAGGCCGGCCTCGGCGAGGGCCCGGACGGCGAGCCCGTTCCACCCGGCGACCACCTTGTCGTCGCGGGCCGGCTGGGCGCGGTCCGCGCGGAGGCGCCGCAGCCGGGGCACGGCCCGATCCCAGGCGGCCCATTCCTCGCAGTCCAGGGGACGGTCGAAGGCGACGGTCCGCCGACCGTCCGGGTGCCCGGCCCGGGCCGTCGGCGCGAGTTCCTCGGGGTCGAGTCCGTCGAGCCGGTCCGCGAGGCGCTCCCAGTGGTCGCCGGCGGCCGCGCGCAGCTCCTCGGCGCTGAAGAGGTAGGTGCCGCCCTCCACGTGGCGTCCGTCCGGCTCGACCGTGTCGGCGTCGAGCGAGGAGGCCAGACCGGCCCGCCCCGGCAGGAGCAGCTCGGTGGCGAGCCACTCGAAGGCGCCCTCCGCGAGCCGGCGGCCGAAGCGCGACCGGCGCTGCCACACGTCCTCGTGGGCGGCGTCCGCAGAGGCAGTGTCCGGGTGGGCGGCACCGGGATGGACGGCACCGGGATGGGTGGGCCCGGCCCCGTGAGCGCTCCTGGCCCGCCCGAGGCGTTCCGCCTGCAGCCCGCAGAGCACCGACCAGCGGGCCGCATGCCGGAGCAGCTGCGCGTTGTCGTAGAGCATCTTCTCGAAGTGCGGGACGCGCCAGGCGTCGTCCACGCAGTAGCGGTGGAAGCCGCCGCCGACGTGGTCCACCAGCGCGCCGTGCCCCATCGCGTCGAGGGTGCGGCTGGCCAGTCCCAGCGCCAGCTCCCGCTGCTCCGCGTCGGCCTCGGAGCCTGCGAGCTCCAGGAGGTAGTCCAGCACGCTCGACGGCGGGAACTTCGGGGCCGGGGAGAACCCGCCCTCGGGGTGCTCGTCGGCGGCGAGCCGCTCGAGCACGGCGGCGTGCAGCCCGGCTGCGCCGTCGTACCCCGCCCGTCCAGGGCCGGCGTCGGCCGCCGAGAGCCCGAGGAGGTCCCGCTGGGCGTCGGCGAGCTCGCCGAGGTGCTCGGACAGGCGCGCGGCCTGCTCCTCGCAGAGGGGCCGGCGTTCGCGCCAGGCCTCGTTCACGCCCTCGAGGACCATCCGGAAGGAGGGCCGGCCCTGCACGGGCCGGGGCGGGAAGTAGGTCCCGGCGTGGAACGTCCGGCCGTCCGGGAGGGCGAAGACGCTCATCGGCCAGCCGCCCTGGCCGGACAGCGTCTGCGTGGCCGCCATATAGAGCTCGTCAACGTCCGGCTGCTCCTCGCGGTCCACCTTGATCGGCACGAAGTGCTCATTCAGGTACTCGGCGATGCCGGGGTCGTCGAAGCTCTCCCCCGCCATGACGTGGCACCAGTGGCAGGCGGCGTAGCCGATGGAGACGAACAGGGGCACGTCGCGGCGCTCGGCCTCGGCGAGGGCCTCCGGGCCGAACGGCCACCAGTCGACGTCCTGGTGCGCGTGCTGGCGGAGGTAGGCCGAGTGGGCGTCCTGCAACCGATTCATGCAAGGCATGCTCTCACGCGTGCGGCGTGGCGTCAGGGGGTCCGGCGGGATGCTCAGGATGCTCCCACGCCGGGCGGGTCAGGCGGCCGTCAGCGGCGGGAATCGTCCCCGCCGTCGCCCGGGCCGCCCGCGTCAGGGGCATCGCTGTCCGCGGCCTCCCTGCCGGCGGGGTCCGGCTCCGGGGCGTCGTCGTCGCCGGTCTCGTACTGCTTGCCCCGCTCGACGAGCTCGCGCTGGCGGTCCTCGGTCTCGGCGGTGTAGCGGACGCGCCGGATGCGGCGGACCATGTCCCGGATGAGGAAGATCGCGGCGATGACCATCAGGGCCGTGGCGACGAAGCCCGCGAATCCGGGGCCGACCTCGCGGGCGGCGTCCCCGGTCGGCGCGTCCATCAGGGACGGGTCCGCTGCGGCGAGGGCCATCATGAAGTTCACGGGTGCTCACACTTTCTCGGTATGTCGGTGCCCGTCCTGCGGACGCGCGGAACCACGGGCTGCGGAAGGGTTCCCGGATATTCTACCCGGGAATTTCTACCGGGCGTCGAACACGCGGGCTGTCCCGGTCCCCTCGACGTGCGGCGGATGCTGCGTGAGAATCGAGCATGGCGAAGATCCAGAGCGTGGACGAGTACCTCGCCGGGTTCGAGGGGGCGGCGGCCGAGCGGATGGCGGGGCTGCGGGCCCTGAGCCGGGCGACGGCTCCGGACGCCGCGGAGGAGATCCGCTGGAACCAGCCCGCGTACATCCACCCGAGCGGCACCATCCTCTTCACGTTCTCCGGCCACAGGGCCCACGCGAACATGGTGTTCACCCCGAGCACGCTCGAGGCTTTCCGGCCCGAGCTGACGGGCCGCAGGACCGGCAAGGGATCCGTCCAGCTCCCCTACGCGGAGCCCCTGCCGGCCGAGCTGCTCGAGCGCATGATCCGCCACCGCGTCGCGGAGCACGAGGACGACGGGGTCCTCTGGATGTAGCCGGCCCCTCTGGATGTAGCCGGCCGAGGCTCAGCGGAGCCCGGCGAAGAGGTCAGTCTCCGGCTGCTCCGGATCCAGCGTGTAGTCCTCCACCCGTGTCCGCGCCAGCGTGAAGTCCTCCCAGGGGTAGGCGCTGGTGGCCACCTCGCCGGGCACGGCGAAGAAGAAGCCCTCCGGGTCGATCTGGGTCCGGTGGGCGCGCAGGGCGTTGTCGCGCACCGCGAAGAAGTCCGAGCTGTAGATGCGCGTCGTCGTCGGATGGTTCTTCACCCAGGTGAACATCTGGTGGTCCGAGTTCTCCCGCAGGAACGCCACGCGCTCCGCGTACGGGGACTCGAGACCGGCGCTCTCCATCGCCTCGTGCAGGCCGATGAACTTCTCGGGCGAGAACCCGCGGTCGTAGTAGACCTTCGAGACCGTCCACGGCTCGCCCAGCTCCGGCCGGTACTCCGGGTCCGCTGCGGCGTCGAACGCGAACATGGAGACGCTGTGGGTGTGGATGTGGTCCGGGTGCGGGTATCCGCCGTTCTCGTCGTAGGTGGTCATCACCTGCGGCTTGAACTCGCGGATCACCTTGACCAGCGGCGCGGCGGCGCGCTCGACGGGCTGCAGCGCGAAGCACCCGGCCGGCAGCGGCGGCAGGGGGTCGCCCTCGGGCAGCCCGGAGTCGACGTAGCCGAGCCAGCGGTGCTCGATCCCGATCGCCGCGGCCGCCTCGGCCATCTCGATGCGGCGGACTCCGCCGAGATCGCGGTGGGCGTGGGCGAGCTCCCCGACGGCGGCGTTGAGGATGTCCCCGCGCTCGCCGCCGGTGCAGGTGGCCACCATGACACGGGCTCCCGCCGCCACGTAGGCGGCCATGGTCGCCGCGCCCTTGCTGGACTCGTCGTCCGGGTGGGCATGGACGGCGAGCAGGCGCAGGCCTTCAGAGCTGGGTACGGGGGTACGGATTGCTTCCACGCGTGTGCGTCTCCCTGTGAGGATCGTGTCGGGGCCCCGCGGTGCTCGGGGCCGGGTCGTTGCGGACCGTCGACGGGATCCTGCCACGATCCCGGCGGACGCGCCCGCACCAAGGACAACGTAAACTGGTGCCGATGACTTCCCAGCCCCAGCCGCCGTCGAATCCGGCCGTTCCGGCGACCGGTGCCGATGCGAGCGAGCCCGCACCCAGCCTAGCCAATCGCTACGGCGCCCCCAAGCGTCGACTGGCCCCGCGCACCAAGCGGTGGGGCCTCGTCGGGGCGCTGGCCGTCGCCGTCGGACTCGCCGGCTGGGTGGCCGTCGCGAACTCCGCGGACGTCACGTTCAAGGACCTCTCCTTCTCGATCGACTCGGCCACCAGCGCCACGGTGACCTTCGACGTCCAGAAGGATCCGGCCGACACGGCGCAGTGCGCCGTCCAGGTGATGGACGAGACGTACGCCGTCATCGGCTGGGAGACGGTCCGCATCGGCCCCGCCGAGGACGGCGTGCGCAGCACCCGGCACACCACGGAGGTCCGCACCGAGTACGAGGGCGTCTCCGCCAGCGTCAACGACTGCTGGATCGTCGCCGAGAGCTGAACCGCTCCGCCGGCGGCCGCGCCGGGGCGCGACACCGCCGGGCCCCGCGGGAGCCCGGCATCCCGTGCTGACGCCATTCCTGACGTACGGTATTCGTGTTCGGCGGAGCGCCGCGCCGGCCTGGGCCGTGACGCGGTGCTCCGCGTCACTTTGGTGTCCGGCCGTCGATGGCTAAGATACTTCGAATGACTCACGGTTATTCCCGTGACTCGATGACTTAAAGGAGAAGGACGTGTCTACGAACAACGAAGCCACCGTGTGGCTGACCAAAGAGGCGTTCGACCGCCTCACCGCCGAGCTCGAGCACCTGCAGGGCCCGGGCCGACAGGAGATCGTGGACCGCATCGAGCAGGCTCGTTCCGAGGGCGACCTCAAGGAGAACGGCGGCTACCACGCCGCCCGCGAAGAGCAGTCCAAGGCCGAGGGCCGGATCGCCTACCTGAAGGACCTGCTGCAGAAGGCGCACGTCGGCGAGGCCCCCGCCAACGACGGCATCGTCGAGCCGGGCATGCTGGTCGAGGCCGTCATCGCCGGGGACAAGACGACCTTCCTGTTCGGCAGCCGCGAGGTCGCCGGGGACTCCGGGCTCGAGGTCTACTCCGAGCGCTCCCCGATCGGCGCCGCCGTGCACGGCAAGAAGGTCGGCGACAAGCTCTCCTACACGGCCCCGAACGGCCGCGACATCACGGTGGAGATCGTCGCCGCGGAACCGTTCTCCGGCTAACACGGAGCACTTCCCAGCACGACGACGGCGGGGCGGCCACCTATCCAGGTGGCCGCCCCGCCGTCGTCTGTACCGCCCCGAGGACGCTAGAGCTTGACGATGACCGGCTGGAAGCCCTCCGCGCGCAGGTTGTTCAGGACCGTCTCCGAGTGGACGTGTCCCTTGGTCTCCATGTCGATGGTGATGGCGACGTCGCCCATGGACAGCGAGCCTCCGATGCGGGTGTGGTCCACGCGGGTGACGTTCGCGTCCGACTCGGCGATCACGCGCGAGATCGTGGCGAGCTCGCCGGCCCGGTCCTCGAGCATCATCCGCACCGTCAGGTACCGGCCTGCGACCGAGAGCCCGCGCTGGATGACCTTGAGCATGAGCAGCGGATCGATGTTCCCGCCGGAGAGGATCACGGCCGTCCGCTCCGACTGGATCCCCGCCTCGGCCAGCTTCCCCTCCAGCAGCGCCGCGACGCCGACGGCCCCGGCGGGCTCCACGACGAGCTTGGAGCGCTCCAGCAGGAAGACCAGCGCCTGGGCGAGCGAGTCCTCGGAGACCGTGACGACGTCGTCGACCAGCTCCTTGATGATCCGGAACGGGAGCTGGCCCGGCGTGCCCACGGCGATGCCGTCGGCGATGGTGGAGACCTTCTCGAGCGGCACCAGCGCGTCGGCGGCCAGCGACGGCGGGTAGGCGGCCGCGTTCTCGGCCTGGACGCCCACGATGCGGATCTCCCGGCCCAACTCCGCGGCCTTCGCCTTGATCGCCGTCGCGACCCCCGCCAGCAGGCCGCCGCCGCCGACCCCCATCACGACCGTGTCCACGTCCGGGAGCTGCTCGAGCAGCTCGAGGCCGATCGTGCCCTGCCCGGCGATGATGTCCGCGTTGTCGAAGGGATGCACGAACACCGCCCCCGTGCTGTCCGCGTACCGCTTCGCCTCGGCGAGGGCCTCGTCGACGTTGTGCCCGTGGAGCACGACCTCCGCCCCGTGGTCCTTGGTGGCGGTCAGCTTCGGGAGCGCGACGCCGAGTGGCATGTAGATTCTCGCCTTGATCCCGAGCGCCCGGGCCGCCTGGGCGACACCCTGGGCGTGGTTGCCGGCCGACGCGGCGACGACGCCGCGGGCCTTCTCTGCCTCGGAGAGCCGGGCCATCCGCACGTAGGCGCCGCGCACCTTGAAGGAGCCGGCCCGCTGGAGGTTCTCGCACTTGAGGAACACCTCGCCGCCGGTGAGCAGGCCGAGGGCCCGCGAGTGCTGGATGGGCGTCCGGTCCACCACGGCGTCGAGCAGTTCGGCCGCCGACTCGACGTCGGCGAGGGACACGGGAAGGGTTTTCGTGGTCATCGTGTCTTTCACTTGGTCTGGGGCCCGTGCGGGCCGGGGGCGAAGCCGTCCGGCTCCTCCCCGTCGGTGTCTGGTGGGGCCGGCGCGTCGGAGGTGTACGACGTCGTTGCCGCGGGCCGCGCTTGAGCGGCCACGAGCCCGGTGGGTGCGGGGGCGACGGTGGGGTCGGTCTCCCACGCCCGCTCCGCGAGGTACTTCACGACCGTGTTGGTGATGGCCAGCAGCGGCACGGCGAAGAGGGCGCCCGCGATCCCGGCCAGCATCGATCCGCCCGCCACGGCGAGGACGACGGCCAGCGGGTGCAGGCTCACGGCCTTGCCCATGACCAGCGGCTGGAGGATGTGGGATTCGGCCTGCTGGACGGCCAGCACCACGATCAGCATGATCAGCGCGTTGACCCACCCGTTGGCCACGAGGGCCAGGAGCACGGCAACCGTGCCCGTCACCAGGGCGCCAAGGACCGGGATGAACGAGCCGAGGAAGACGAGCACGCTCAGCGGCAGCGCCAACGGCACGCCGAGGATCACCGCGCCGAGGCCGATGCCGACGGCGTCGATGAAGGCGACGAAGAGCTGGACGCGGACGTAGTTCACGAGGCTGCGCCAGCCGCGCCGCCCCGCACCGTCGAGTGGGAGCCGCGCGGCGCGCGGCATCAGGCGGACGAGGAAGGCCCAGATCCCCCGGCCGTCGAGCAGGAAGAAGATCGCGGCGAAGAGGGTGAGCAGCATGCCGGCGAGGATGTGCCCCAGCGTGCTGCCCCAGGACACGGCCTCGGAGAGGATCTGGGAGCTGTTGTTCTGGAGCTGCTCGATCGCCTCGTTGGACAGTGAGGCGAGGTCCTCGTTGCTGATCGGCAGCGGCCCGCTGAAGATCCACCGCTCCACCTCGGCCAGACCGGCGACGGCCTGGGCCCAGAGCTGCTCGAACCCGTTGACGATCGTCTTGCCGACCAGCGAGATGACCGCCGAGAGGGCGGTGATGGAGCCGATCAGGACCAGCCCCACCGCCAGGCCGCGCGGCACGCGCCAGCGCTGCAGGACGGTGACGATCGGGCCGAGGAGGCCGGAGAGGAGCGCGGCGATCATCAGCGGGATGATCAGGAGGGAGACGTGGCCGAGCAGCCACACGAGCAGTCCCGCGGTGGCGACGATGATCGCGATGCGCCAGGCCCAGGCGGAGGCCACGCGCACGCCGTAGGGAACCGACTCGACGGCGTCGCGCGTGGGAGGCGCTAGAGCCACGAGGTGATGCCCCACTCGATCGAGAGCTCCTCGCCGGGGGCCAGCCAGAGCAGGCCCTCGCCGGTGTTGAAGGCGTCGGCCGGGGCCGTCATGGGCTCGATCGCCACCACGGCCTCCCGGTCCGGGAAGAGGTCCGTCACGAAGATATGCACGTACCGGCATGAATCGTCGGCCCACAGCTCCACGGCCCGGCCGTCCGGGGCGTCCAGGCGGTGGTGGTACCGACCGTCGTCCGCCGGCTCGAGGGCCGCGAACGCCGTGTCCGTGCGCAGCCCCGCGAGGCGGCGGCCGCGACGGAAGTCGAGCTCCTCGCCGACGGGCTCGATCCCCGTGGGGATCTTCCGGTCGTCGACGGGCAGGTACTGGCCCGCCGTGGTCGTCAGGGTCAGCTCGTCGGTGGGGACGTCGCCGACGCGGAGATAGGGGTGGGCCCCGAGGGCGACCGGCGCGGCACCGCCCGCCGCGGCGGCACCCGACGCGCCGTGGTGGACCAGCGTCTGGGCGACGCTCAGCTGACCGTCGTCGTCCAGGGCGTAGCGGACGCGGTGGGTCATCCGGTATCCGTAGCCGTGCTGCGGGTAGATCTCGGCGCTCAGGGTGACGGACGCGTCCGTCTGCTCCTGCGCCGTGTAGCCGGCGTTGCGCAGCAGCCCGTGGATGGAGTTGCCGGTGGCCGGCTCGGTGATGTCCAGCTGCTGCGTCCGGCCGTCGAGCTGCCACTGCGCCCCGGCGATGCGGTTGGGCCACGGGGCCAGCAGGATGCCGCAGCCCAGGGGCGGGACCGTGTCCGCCTCGAAGGTCTCGGTGAGCTGGACGCCGTCGCGCTCGTAGGAGCGCAGGGCCCCGGCGAGGGCGGCGATGGTGGCCTCGGCTCCCCCCGCCCGCAGGACGAACTGCTCGCCGCTGAGGCGGCCGGACGAGTATTCGCGGTCGTTCATGGCTCCACGTTAGCGTTCAACGGCGAGCCTGCGGAATACATGACACTCCCGGAATGCGTGGCGCACGAAACGGCGCCCCACCAGCGGTTTCGAAACCGCCGGCGGGGCGCCGTGGATGCTCTGGAGCGAATGGGTCCGGCGGCTACTCGTCGCCGCGGAGGATGGCGATGATGCGCAGGATCTCCACGTAGAGCCAGACCATCGTGACGGTCAGCCCGAAGGCGGCCGACCAGGAGTACTTGGCCGGGGCGCCCTGGCGGACGCCCTGCTCGATCGAGGTGAAGTCCAGGACCAGCGCGTACGTGGCCAGCAGCACGGCGAGGGCGCCGATGGCCAGTCCGAGCCAGCCCGAGCGCAGGCCGAACATGCCGTCGACGGCACCGAACATCATGAGGCCGAAGTTCACGAGGGAGAACACCAGGTAGGCGCCCATCGCGATCATGAACATGCGGGTCATCTTCGGGGTGGCGCGGTACTTGCCCGAGCGGTAGAGGACCAGCGTCACGGCGAAGACGGAGAACGTGGCCGCGACGGCCTGGATGGCCGCGCCGGGGTACATGCCGTCGATGACGCCGGAGAGACCGCCGAGGAACAGGCCCTCCGCCAGCGCGTAGAGCATGATCAGGACGGGCGACGGTTCCTTCTTGAAGGCGTTCACCAGGCCCAGGACCAGCCCGGCGATGACGCCGATCAGCATCAGGCCGGGAAGCTGCCAGCCGACGACGGCGCCGGCGAGGACGCCGATGAAGCAGAAGATCGTCTTGTTGATGACGTCGCCGTAGGTCATCCGGCCGGTCTCGGCCGGGCCCGCGGCGGGCCGGTTGTAGAGGTCCTGCAGCTGGTCGACGCTCATGCCCTGCGCCTGGTGTGCGTCGACCGCCGCGCCGTTGCCGGCGCGGCCGGTCTGCTCGCGGTAGTTGCGCGAGTTGAAGACTGGGTTACCCCCGAGTGCCATGAGTTGTCTCCTCGAAATTGGCCGGCGCGCATGGTGCGCGTCACTGCTGTCTACTCTACCGGGTACAACGCTCCGCGGTGTCTGGGAGTTCCCCGGTCAGACGGTCTCCCGGCCGGCCAGGATGCGCCGTCCCGGAGACGCCGAACGCCCCAGCCGGCTCCGGTGGTCCGGAGCCGGCTGGGGCGTTCGCGGGGTACCCCCTGTGGGACTCGAACCCACAACACAGAGATTTTAAGTCTCCTGCCTCTGCCAATTGGGCCAAGGGGGCAGCCCGTTCAGTTTACCGGCTCCGCGGGGCGGTCCGGCCGGGCGGGGAGGCGCCTACTTGGCGGCCTCCTCCTTCTTCTTCGGGGTCGCGGCCTCCACGAAGGCGGCCCGCGGGTCCTGCAGACCCTCGATGCGGGTGGTGTCGCTGTTGAAGAACAGGGACGAGAACCAGTCGCCGACCACGCGGAACTTGCGCTCGAAGGTCGGCATCGCCATGCCGTGGTAGCCGCGGTGGGCGACCCACGCCGGGGCTCCCTTGAGCTTGACGCCCATGACCTTGGCGACGCCCTTCCAGGAGCCGAAGCCCGCGACGGCGCCGAGGTTCTTGTGCTTGTACGGCTTGATGGAGCCGACGCCGTAGCGGTGCGCGTAGAGGTTCTTCGCGAGGAGCTTCGCCTGGCGCACGGCGTGCTGCGCGTTCGGGACGCAGGTGCCGTCCGGCAGGCCGCCGGTGACGTCCGGGACGGCCGAGATGTCGCCGGCGGCCCACGCGCCGTCGATGACCTCGGTGCGATCCTCGTTGGTCAGGCGCAGGTCCTGGCCGGTCACGAGGCGGCCGCGCTGCTCGACCACGAAGTCGGTGGAGCGGACCATCGGGTTCGCCATGACGCCTGCGGTCCAGATGAGGGTGTCGGCGCCGAAGCTGCCGGCCGACGACTTGTCCTTCATGTCGGTCAGCTCGAGCAGGCCGTCCTCGGCCTTGGCCAGCGAGGTGTTCAGGAGGACCTCGATGCCGCGGGAGCGCATGTGGTCGACGACCCACTCGGCCTGCTCCTCGGTGACCTCGGGCATGATGCGGCCCATGGCCTCGACGAGCACGAAGCGGACCTCGTCCTGCGCGACGCGGTCGTTCTTCGCGACGGCCTTGCGGACCATGTCCTCGAGCTCGGTGATGGCCTCGATGCCGGCGAACCCGCCGCCGACGACGACGAAGGTCAGAGCGCGGGCGCGCTCCTCGCCGGCGAGCATGGACGCGGTCTCGACGCGCTCGAGCGCCTGGTCGCGCAGCGCGACGGCCTCCTCGATGGTCTTGAGGCCGATGCCGGCCTCGGCCAGCCCCGGGATCGGGAACGTGCGGGTCACGGCGCCGGCCGCCATGACGACGTCCTGGTACTCCAGCTCGAAGGGCTCGCCCTCGGTGGGTGCGACGACGGCCTTGCGGTTGGCGTGGTCGACCGCCGTGACGCGGCCGGTGATCAGCTCGGCGTGGCGGAGGTGCGAGCGGTGGCTGACGATCGCGTGGCGCGGCTCGATCTGCCCGCCGGCGACCTCGGGGAGGAACGGCTGGTAGGTCATGTACGGCAGCGGGTCGACGACGGTGACGATGCCACCGTGGGCCTTGACCTTCTTCTGCAGGTTCATGGCGACGTAGAGGCCGACGTAGCCACCGCCGACGACCAGGATGCGCGGGCGGTCCGAGAGCTGGAGAGTGTTAGGCATGACTCCAGCATAGCCCGGATCGGCGCTCTTGTGAAAATCTTCACTAGCCCCGAGGTCAGGCGCCGGCTAGCCCCGCTCGGGAAGCTCGTCGAACGGGTCGTGGCCGTCCCGGCCCACGGTCCAGCGGCCGTCGATCAGGGCGCGATCGGCGTTCTGGGCGCCGCGGGCGGCCCGCCGTGCCCGGGTGAAGTGCACCCCGCCGGCGACGAGCACGCCCAGGGCGAGCACGCCGAAACCGACGACGACGACCGGGGCGATCACTGTGCCCGGCGGCTCCGGGGACACCGGCTCGACGGCGGCGATCGGCTCGCTCGTCGGCGCGGGCCCCTCGACGGCGCCGTCGGCGGCGGGGCTCGGGTCGGCGTCCGCGCGCCGGTGGACCCGGATCCACTCGGAGATGCTGCCCAGCGGGTTCTCCCCCACCGAGGGCAGGTCCGCCGTCAGCGCCTCGTCGGCGTCGAGGAGCCCGTAGCCGTAGAGGTTGTCGAAACCGGACGTGCCGGCGTCGTCGGCGGTCTTGAGGATCCGGTTGACCACGTCGGCGGCGCTGAGCTCGGGGTACTCCGCGCGGATCAGGGCCGCAACGCCGGAGACGAGCGGGGCTGCCCCGGAGGATCCGGACCAGCTGGCGTAGCCTCCCCCGGGAAGGCCGCCGACGAGCGGATCGGCCGGCGCGGCGACGCCGATGGTGATGCCGCGGGTGGACGCGTCCCAACTGGCCTCGCCCGCCCGGTTGACGCCGGCGACGGTCAGGACGCCGGGGATGGTGGCGGGCGCGCCGACCTGCATCATGCCGCCGGAGCGATTGCCCGCGGCGGCCACGACCACGACGTCGTTCTGCTCCGCGTAGCTGAAGGCATCGTCCCAGCTCTGCGGCCAGGACGTGCTCGTGGACCCGAGGGAGAGGTTGATGACCTGCGCGCCCTGGTCCACGGCCCAGCGCACGGCGCGCGGGATCTGCTGCTCGACCGTGACCCCGGAGGGGTTCTCCGAGCCGAGCCACAGCGAGGCGGTGAGCAGTTCCGCCTCGGGCGCGACCCCGATGATGCCGTCGGGGCCGGGGCCGGGCTCGGGGATCTCGATCGGCTCGGGCTCCGGTGGGGGCGTCGTCCCCTCCTCCTCGGCCGTCTTCTTCGCGGTCTCGTAGGCCGTCTTCTGCTGCTCCGCCTCCGCCTCGGCCTTGGCCACCGCGGTCTTGTTGTTCCCGTGCCCGGCGAGCATGGTCGCCACGAGCGTCCCGTGCTCGGGCAGGGCGCCGATGGGCTCGGTCCCGTCCGGGGCGCCCGCCCCGGACGCGTCCATGCCGCCGACGACGTTGCCCGTCAGGTCCGGGTGCGAGGAGTCGACGCCGGTGTCGATCACCGCGACCTTGACCCCTTCGCCGTGGCTGACCTTCCAGGCCTCGGTGATGCCGTAGTCCTTCAGCCAGTACTGGTCCTCGCGCGGCTGGTCGGCGACGGCGGCCGGTCCGCCCAGCAGGGCGCCGGCGGCCACGACCACGGCGGCGACGAAGGAGGCGGCCGCGCGGCCGAGGCCCGCGGCGGGGCCTCCGGCCACGGCGGTGCGCCCCGTGCGTGCCGGCGTGGCGGGCGGTCGGGCAGCGGTCTCCATGCATCCTCCTGGGGATCGCGGCGGAACGGTGGACTCGGTGGGGATCTTCACTCCGGCAGGGAGGCGGCGCTCTCGGCGACCAGGCGGTCCACCACGCTCAGCGCGATGCCGTCGAGGATATCGTGCTCGCTGGTGCCGGCCACGCCCACGCGGCCCTGGGTGACCTCGCCGAGGTGCTGCACCACCGTGCGCCAGATGAGCGCGCCGGCACCGATGACGTCGACCCGCCCGGGGTGCATGTAGGGCAGGGTGGCGCGGCGCGCCCGGGGCAGCTCGAGGAGCTCAGTCGCGGCGGCCGCGACGACGCCGAGCGGGAGCGCGGCCCCATTGATCCGTTCCGGACGGTACTGGTCCAGGTCCAGGGCATGGGCGGTGATGGTCGTGATCGTCCCGGCGACGCCGATCACCCGGTCGACGGACGTCAGGTCCACCGTCCCCTGGACCTCGCGCAGGAATCGGTGCGCCTCGGCGGTCGCCGCCTCGACCTCCTCGGCCGTCGGCGGGTCCGAGCGCAGGAAGCGCTCGGTGAAGCGGACGCATCCCATGTCGGTGCTCAGCCCGGCGTCCACGCCGTCGGCGGTGCCGGCGACGAACTCGGTCGAGCCGCCGCCCAGGTCCACGACGAGCACGCGCTCGTCGTTCCGCGGCGGGTGGACGGATACCGCGCCGGCGAAGCTGAGGGTCGCCTCCTCGTCCCCGCTGACGACCTCGGGCTCGATGCCGAGGCGGTCGCGGACACCCTCGATGAAGACGTCCCGGTTGGCGGCGTCGCGGGTGGCGCTCGTGGCGACGAAGCGGACGGCGCCCGGCTCGACGCCGTGCCGCTGGACGAGGGCGGTGTACTCGTCGAGGGCGTCGAAGGTCCGCTCGAGGGCCTCCTCGGCGAATCGTCCCGTCGCGTCCACGCCCTGGCCGAGGCGGACGACCCGCATCTCCCGTTCCACGTCCTCGAGGCCGAGAACGCCGTCCTGCTCCACCGCGTCCGCGATGAGCAGACGGATGGAGTTGGTCCCGCAGTCGATGGCTGCAACGCGCATGGTGTCTCCTACTCCCCCGCCTCGCGGCGGGCGCGGGCCTCGGCGCGGGCGCGCTTCTTGGCCTCCGGGTCCTGCATCTCCTGGGTCTTCACGTGCCGGCTGCGGTCCCGGTCCGGGGCGTCGCCCTCGGTGTCCCAGGCGCCGGAGCAATAGCAGCGGTCAGCGGTCCACCACTCGGCGATGCCCGCGAGGGCCTCGTCCCCGAGCGGGTTCACGCCCGGTCCCGCCGCGAGCGAGTGGCCCGCCAGGACGTGCAGGCACTTGACGCGCTCGGGCATCCCGCCCGCGCTGACCCCGGCGATCTCGGGGACGGGCCCGACGCCGGTGCGGGCGCCGATCGCGTCCCGGGCGGCGAGGTAGTCCTCGTGCGCCGCGCGGTAGGCGGCGGCCAGCACGGGATCGGCCGCGAGTCGGTCGGTCATTTCCTGCATCAGCCCGGCGGCCTCCAGCCGCGAGATCGCGGAGGTGATGACGGGGTGCGTCAGGTAGAACGTGGTCGGGAACGGGATGCCGGAGCTCAGGCGCGGCGCGGTGGTGGCCACGAGCGGATTGCCGCAGACGCAGCGGGCGCCGATCTCGACGACGTCGCGCACCGGCCGTCCCAGCTGACGGCTGAGCGTGTCCAGGTCCTGCTCGCTGGGGACGCGCTGGTCCGGACTGAGGGATTCATGGCGTTCGGGGCCGGGCGTGGACTGCACGGGTCTCCTTGCTCGGGGCGTGTGGTGGCGGTCTTAATCAGTGGCTGCGCGCTTGACGGAGTCCCACAGGGCGTCGACCCACGGCAGGTCCGCGGGGACATCCGAGGGACTCGCATTCGCCGACAGCGGCTCCCCGGCGGCCTGCGGAGGCTCTCCGACCACCATGTACTTCCGCTCGCCGGGCATCACCAAGTTTATCCGCTCGCGTGCCTGCTGCCGGATGTAGGCGGGATCCTCCCACCGCTTGACCTGCGTCTCCAGATGCTCCTGCTCGGCCTCGAGCGTCGCGATCGTCTCCTGCAGCGCCGTCAGTTCCTTGCGCTGCTCCATGTAGACGCCCACGCTGGGCAGCAGCAGCGCGGTGACAGCCGCGAGGACGACGGCGAGCGCGATCAGCCGGCCGGAGAAGCTGCGCGCGGGCACCGGGGCCGCTTCCTGCGTCCCGGCCGCATCCGGGCCAGCACCGGGCTCGGCCGAGCCGGGGCGGCCCGAGCGGATGGCGCCCGAGAGCTCGGCGCGCTGCCGCAGCCGGGCCTCCGACTTCGGCAGCCGCAGGACCGCCGGCGCTCCGTCGTTCCGGGAGGACCTCGCCGGTGCAGGCTTCGCCTGGTCGGTCCTCGGCTGCGACGGCTTCGTCCCGGACCGCTTCGCCTGCGCCTGCTGGGGCCGGGTGCTCCCGGGACGGGCGCCCGGGCCATCGGCGGCGGACCGGTTCCCGGCCTGCCGGCCGTCGGGCACTCGGCCCCCGGCCGGCTTCCTCCCGGCGGACTGCTGACCACCGGACTGCCGATCACCGGACGGTCGGCGCTGGGGATCGTCCGACCGTGCGCTCCGGGTCTCCACGGCGTCCTCCCGGTCGGTCGGACGGGGAGGACGCGGCGCACCGTTGCCCGCACGGGGCATCCTGGGGCGTCGGGTCGTCACGCTGTCCTCCTGGGCCTCGGCGCTGGGTGGTCGCCGCACGGCGACGGGAAAGTTCGAGGGGAGCCGTCCGCGGACGACTCCCCTCCCACTCTACGCGCTGAGTTCTACGCTCAGCCGTTGAAACGCGGGAACGCGTCGCGGCCCGCGTACACGGCCGCGTCGCCCAGCTCCTCCTCGATGCGGAGCAGCTGGTTGTACTTCGCGACGCGCTCGGAGCGGGCCGGGGCGCCGGTCTTGATCTGGCCGGCGTTGGTGGCCACGGCGATGTCGGCGATCGTGGTGTCCTCGGTCTCGCCGGAGCGGTGCGAGGTGATGGTGGTGTAGCCGCTGCGCTGAGCCAGCGACACAGCGTCGAGCGTCTCGGTGAGCGAGCCGATCTGGTTGACCTTCACGAGCAGGGAGTTGGCCGTCCCGCGCTCGATCCCGTCGCCCAGGCGCTCCGGGTTGGTGACGAACAGGTCGTCGCCCACCAGCTGGACCTTGTCGCCGATCGCGTCGGTGAGCGTCTTCCAGCCGTCCCAGTCGTTCTCGTCCAGCGGGTCCTCGATGGAGACCAGCGGGAAGTCGGCGACGAGGCCGGCGTAGTAGTCGCTCATCTCCTGAGCGGACAGCGCCTTGCCCTCGAACTGGTACGCGCTGTTCTCGAAGAACTCGGAGGAGGCGACGTCCAGGGCCAGCGCGACATCGGTGCCGGGCTGGTAGCCCGCCTTCTTGATGGCCTCGACGATCAGCTCCAGCGCGGCGCGGTTGCTCGGCAGGTTCGGTGCGAAGCCGCCCTCGTCGCCGAGGCCGGTGGCGAGGCCCTGCTCCTTCAGCACGGACTTCAGGCTGTGGTAGACCTCGACGCCCCAGCGGACCGCCTCGGAGAAGGTCTCGGCGCCGATCGGCGCGACCATGAACTCCTGGATGTCGACGTCGGAGTCCGCGTGGGAACCGCCGTTGAGGATGTTCATCAGTGGCACCGGCAGGACATGCGCGTTCGGGCCGCCCAGGTACTTGTACAGCGGGAGGTTCGAGGCCTCGGCCGCGGCGTTGGCGACGGCGAGCGAGACGCCGAGGATGGCGTTGGCGCCGAGCTTGGCCTTGTTCGGGGTGCCGTCCAGGTCGATCATCGTCTGGTCGACGGCCCGCTGGTCGGTGGCGTCCATGCCCTGAAGCGCCGGCTGGATCGTGTCGATCACGGCGTCGACGGCCTTCTGCACGCCCTTGCCCAGGTAGCGTCCCTTGTCGCCGTCGCGGAGCTCGACGGCCTCGTACTCGCCGGTGGAGGCACCGGAGGGAACGGCCGCGCGACCCAGCGAGCCGTCGGACAGCAGCACCTCGACCTCGACGGTCGGGTTGCCACGGGAATCGAGAATCTCGCGGGCGTGGATGGCATCAATCAGGGCCATATGGAAACTCCTCAGGTTGGATCGGATTCGGCCGTCATCACGCGGCACTCCGGTGGGCCACGAGCCCTAGCCTAGCGCCCGCGTCACATCGTCGGTAAAGCGTGTCACCGCGCCGCGCAGGGCGCGCTCGGCGTCCCAGCCTCGCGCACGGGCGGCGGCCACGAGCTGGAGGAGGTGCTCGCCCAGCTCCTCCTCGTCGGCGAGCAGCGGCTCCTCCGACGCCGCCCGGCCGTCGCCGCCGGACCGCACCGGGGGCGTCGAGCCGCTGCGGCCGAGGGCCGACTCCCAGCGCTCGGCACGCCCCAGCGCCTTGTCCGCCAGGGAGAGCGCGGGCAGGTGCCGGGGCAGGCTGTGCAGTGGGTTGGACGCGGAGCCCTCCGCCGGGCCGGCGGCCTCCCGCTCGGCCCGCTTGGCCTCGTCCCAGGAGGCGACGATCTCCTCGATCGAGTCCGGGTAGGTTCCCAGCAGCGTGCCGTCGGCCGCGAAGACGTGCCGGTTCCGCCGGACCATCTTGTCGGCGAGCTCCTCCGCCACATCGGCGAAGTCGAAGGCCCCGTGCTCGTCGGCGATCGCCGAGTGGAGCACCACTTGCAGGAGCACGTCCGCCAGCTCGCCGCGGACCTCCTCCGGCGGGCGGGCGTCCTCGATCGCCTCGACGAGCTCGTAGCTCTCCTCCACCAGGTACTCGACGAGGGAGGCATGCGTCAGCCGCCGGGTCCAGGCGCAGTGCGTGCGCAGGGCGTCGATGATGCCCAGGAGCCGCATCACCGCGGAGACGCGGCGGCCCGTCCGCGCGGCCCCTGGCCCGCCCGTGCGGGCGGATGCGGGGCTCGACGCGGACGGGCCGGCCGGGGTGCTCGGTGAGGCCGTCAGGGCTACTCCCCGGCGCCGTCGGACTCTTCGCCGGCGCCGAGTTCGGCGTAGGCGTCGTTGATGTACTCGACCAGGGTCTCGCGGTCCTCGAGGGGCAGGAAGGCGGCCTCGGCGGCGTTGAGCGTGAGCTCGAGGAAGTCGTCGAGGTCGTAGTCGAAGGCCTCGACGAGCAGCTCGAACTCGTCCGAGAGGCTCACACCGGACATCAGGCGGTTGTCCGTGTTGATGGTGACGTTGAAGCCCGTCTGGTAGAGCAGGTCGATCGGGTGCGTCTCGATGCTCTCGCCCCACGCCTCGACGGCGCCGGTCTGCAGGTTGGACGACGGGCAGACCTCGAGCGGGACGCCGCGGTCGCGGACCCAGTTCGCGACCGGCCCGAGCGTGACCAGACCGGTCGACTCGTCGACCTGTTCGCCGTCGTCGTCGACGCCGCCGAACTCGATCTGAATGTCCTCGGCGACCCGGACGCCGTGGCCCAGCCGCTGCGCGCGGCCGATCACGAGCGCCTCGCGGATCGACTCGATGCCGTCAGCCTCCCCGGCGTGCACGGTGGCCGGGAACATGTTGTTCGCCAGGAGGGTGAACGCCTCCTCGAGGCGCGACGGCGGGAACCCGTTCTCCGGGCCGGCGATGTCGAAGCCGACGGCGCCGCGGCTGCGGTGGCGCAGCGCGAGCTCGGCGATCTCGGTGCCGCGGTCGGACTGGCGCATGGCGCTGACCAGCTGGCCGACCTTGATGAAGCGGCCGTCGGCCTCGGCGGCGGCGACGGCCTCGTCGAGACCGGCCTGCACGGCCTCGACGGCGTCGTCCAGGCTCAGGCCCTGGCGCAGGTGCTGCTCCGGTGCCCAGCGGATCTCGCCGTAGACGACCCCGTCGGCGACGAGGTCCTCCACGAATTCACGGGCCACGCGCTGGAGTCCCTCGCGCGTCTGCATGACGGCGATGGTGTGGTCGAAGGTCTCGAGGTAGCGCTCGAGGGAGCCGGAGTCCGCGGACTCCAGGAACCAGCGGCCCAGCTCCTCCGGATCGGTCGTGGGCAGCTCGTGACCCGCCTCGGCGGCGAGCTCGACGATGGTGGCGGGGCGGAGCCCGCCGTCCAGGTGGTCGTGGAGCGACACCTTGGGCAGGGTGCGGAAGTCGAAGTCGGGAGAGTACGCGGTGCGGATCAGCTCGTCAGTCACAACCCCGAGTCTAGGCGTGCCCCGGCTCATTTGCAGTCCCCCGTTCCGGGAGCGCCCCGGCGGCCCCGTCGTCGCGGCGCCGCGGGCCTCACGCAGACACCCCGGCGGCGGCCGCAGGCGCAGGAGCCGTGAGCGCCCGGGTGAGGTCCTCGGCGAAGTCGGATCGGATGCCCAGCACCACCCGGCACGTCGCCTCCGGGTGGTCAGCGAGGCCGCGGTAGCGCCCGCGGAGGTCGCAGATGGTCTGCCCGCGGCCGGGGCCGTCGCCCGTGTCGACGACGACGGGGACCCGCGGGGCGGCGTCGGCCACGGCCGTGCCGAGCGCGACGGCGACGGCGAGCGGGTCGTGCATCGCCGAGCACGCCCGGCCGAAGATGTCGCGGTAGAACTCGAAGTAGTGGCCGAGCATCGAGGCGAGGAGACGCGGCGCCTCCTGCTCGGCGTCCTCGAGCCGCTGGAGGTGCTCGTGCTCGAGGACATGGGCCATGGTCACGTCGAGCGGGACCAGCGTGACGGGCCAGCCGGCGGAGACGACGGCCTGGGCGGCCTCCGGGTCGTTGGCGATGTTGGCCTCGGCGACGGGGCTGACGTTGCCCGGGACGAGCGCGGCGCCGCCCATGACGGTCACGGAGGAGATCAGCTCGGGCAGCCGGGGCTCCAGCTGGAGCGCGCGGGCCAGATTCGTCAGGGGGCCCACCGCGACCACCCGGAGCGTGCCCGGGTGCTCGTGGGCCAGGTCGACCAGCAGCTGGGCCGCGGACCGGCCGTCGACGGGGCGGCCGGCCGGCTCGAGCCGGGCGCCGCCGATGCCGTTGGCCCCGTGGACGTGCGGGGCGCCGCCGTCGTAGGGGTGGGTCAGGAAGTCGTGCTCGCCGACGGCGACCGGGACGTCGTCCCGGCCGAGGACGGCCAGTAAGTCCAGGGTGTTGCGGGCGGCCTGTGCTGCGTCGACATTGCCGCTGACGGTGCCGACGCCGCGCAGGTCGGCGTGCCGCTGGGCGACGAGGTAGGCGAGGGCGAGGGCGTCGTCGATGCCGGTGTCGCAGTCGAAGTAGACGGGCATGGTCATGCGGGGTCCTTCCAGGGGTTTCGGGTGCACGGCGCTCGGGTCGGCCGGGTGCGGTGCGGCGGCGGGGCGTCGGGGGTCAATCATCGCTGGTCGGCTTCGGGACCAGCAGGGCGACGGCGAAGGCGGCGGCCGCGATGGCGACGGAGATCCAGAGGGCGGGCGCGTAGCCGCCCTCCTCGGCACCGGCGACGGCCGGGGCGACCAGCACGACGCCGAGGCTCGCACCGATGCCGAACGACGCCCCGTTGATGCCGGGCAGTGTCCCCGGCGCCTCCTTCGGGGACAGCAGCGCGGAGAGCCCGTTGATGGCCGTGAGGAAGAAGCCGTT
Source organism: Zhihengliuella alba (assembly GCF_039538765.1). Classification (NCBI taxonomy): domain Bacteria; kingdom Bacillati; phylum Actinomycetota; class Actinomycetes; order Micrococcales; family Micrococcaceae; genus Zhihengliuella; species Zhihengliuella alba. Next base: position 324,293 of record NZ_BAABCJ010000002.1, read on the forward strand.
GTAGGTGATGCCCAGCGCGGCGACGGCGGCGAGGACGATCCAGCGGTCCTCGACGAACACGGCGGCGGTCGCGGCGACCAGGAGCGTGAACCCCGACCCGAGGCGCAGCGTGGTGACCCAGCCGATGCGGGCCGTCAGCCAGCCGGCGAGCGGGGCCGCGAAGACACCGATCAGCGCGGCGGGCGTCAGGTACAGCAGGGCGGCGGTCGACGGAGCGAGTCCGAAGCCGTGCTCGCCGTCCTGGCTGAGGACCACGATGGTGAAGTTCATGATCGCGAAGATGCCCGCGAGCGTCAGCACGGTGCACGCCACGACCGTCCACACGGGCCGCGACCGCAGGTGGTGCACGGCGATCAAGGGCGACGTGCGGCGCCGCTCGACGAGGATGAAGGCCGCGAACGCGACCGCGGTCGCCGCGAGAAGCGCCAGCGCGCGGGGCGAGCCCCAACCGGCGTCGGAGCCTGCATTGACGAAGTACGTCAGGGCGATGAGGAAGGCCGAGAGCAGCGCCGCGCCCCACCAGTCCATGCGGCCCGTGGCCGCCTGCGCGTGCTTCGCTGGCACCACGCGGAGGACGGCCACGGCGGCCACGGCAGCCAGGCCGAGGATCACCCAGAAGATCGAGCGGAACCCGAGGGACTCGGTCATGAGGCCGCCGAGATAGCCGTCGAAACCGGCGACGCCGCCGTTGACGGAGGCGAGGACGCCGACGGCGGTGCCGAAGGCGCGCCGGGAGAGGTTCTCCTGCATCACGATGTAGCTCAGGGCGAAGATGGCGCTCGAGAAGCCCTGCAGGAAACGCCCGGCCAGGAGGAGCTCGAGGGTCGGGGCGACCAGGCACAGCACGGTGCCGGCGGCCATCACCGCGATGACGATCAGGAGGGCGCGGCGGCGCCCGATGAAATCGCTCCAGCGACCCATGAGCGGCCCGGAGATGGCTCCGGCGAGGAAGAACAGCGACTGGACCTGGGCGACCGAGTCGGCGCCGACGCCGAAGTGACGGGCGATGTCCGGCAGCGCGGGCGTCACCATCGACGCGTTCAGCTGGAAGGAGAGGACGCCGAGCAGCAGCGCCGACACGAGGACGACGGCGCGGGGCCCGGCGGGTGTCCCCGCAGCCGACTCCGGACCCGGCTGCGCCGCGGCGGGACCGGGCGCGCCGGCCTGCTCGGCGACCGGCGTCGTGCCGGGTGTGGTCATGGGTTCTGGCATCGCTCTGCACTCCCTCGTCGTCGTGATGCACACCACCACGGTGTGAGTTGTTATACAACCACGGATGACAAGTACGTGCAATCACCTCGTCGAATGGCTGGGTCCGACCGCTGCGGGTCCTCCTCCGGTCGGACGGCCGGACGGCTTCACCGGTCGGAGTACTGTCCCGCGCCCGTGGGAGACTGGCACCGACTGCACGCGACCGATCGAACGAGGTGCCATGCTCTCTCCCGGCGACTACCCGTGGGCCCTGCCCGTCGAGCCCACTCCCGGCGTGCCGCTGCGCGTGGCGGCGTACTCGCGCGTCTCGGCTGCGATCCGGGACGGACGGTTGGCGCCCGGCGCGCTCCTGCCTACGGAGAGCGAGCTCGGCGGCCTGCTCAACGTCTCGCGCACCGTGGTCCGCGAGGCCCTCATGCTGCTCGAGGAGGACGGGCTGGTCCGGGCGCGGCGCGGGGTGGGACGCTTCGTGTCGCCGTCCCTCCCGCGGATCGGCATCGAGCGCATCCGTCCCTACGAGAGCGTGTTCGCCGTCGACGGGCAGGCCGTGGAGATCGTGTCCCAGACGGTGACCCGGCAGCCCGCGTCGGACTTCGTGGCGGCCAGGATCGGCGTTGCGCACGGCGACGAGTGCCTCATGTGGGAGTCGGTGCTGGCGCGTGCCGGGGAGCCGGTGGCCCACCTGCAGGAGCACATCCCCGTGGCCGTGGCCGAGGGGCCTGACGCGATCGTCCCCGCCGACGCCGCCGACGACGGTTCCTCCTCGCTCCTCGCCCGGATCATCGGAGCACTGGGGCCGGGATTCGGCCGGGGCGAGTGCCAGATCTCGCCGGCACCGGCGGGGGCCTCCCGCGCGGAGCCCCTCGCCCTGGCGCCGGAGGACCCGGTGCTCGTCCTCACGCAGACCGTGGCCCGCTCCGGGGCAGCGTTCTACCTGTCCAAGTGCGTGGTCCCGGGCCGAGCGGGGCATCTGGCGCTGCAACAGGTGTAGTCAGGGGCCGGCGTCGCTCCCGAGCCTCCATCCCTGCGGGCCGGCGACGTTCAGTGTGCGGAGTCGTGGGCGTCCGTGTGCTGCTGCCGCCGGCGCAGGAAGAAGTAGATGAGCCGGTCCATGAAGTAGCCGAGCGCGATGGCGATCGCGACGGAGACGACGATGGCGAGGACTTTGTGCTCCTCGAACCACTGACCGGCCAGCGCACCGATCGCTACGGAGTAGGCGGCCCAGAAGACACAGCTGGCGGCGTCGAAGGCGGTGAACATCCCGCGCGCGTAGCCGGTCGCTCCGGCAGTGAAGTTGACGGCGGTGCGACCGATCGGGATGTACCGCGCCGTGAAGATCAGCAGGCCGCCGCGTCGGTCCAGCTCCCGGCGGGCGAAGCGCAGGACGCGCCGGGACCGCGGACGGCGCATCCACGCGAACCGCTCCGTGCCGACCCGCGCTCCCAGCCAGTAGGCGATCTGATCGCCGAGGACGGCGCCCAGCGCCCCGAGGACGCCGAGAAGCAGGAGGTCCGGGTCGCCCGTGGTGACCGCGACGGAGGCGAGCCCCACCAGGAGCGACTCGCTCGGGACGATCGGGAAGAACGCGTCGATCGCGCAGAACGCGAAGACGATCAGCAGCACCCACCACTGGCCGCTGACGTCCAGGATGGCCCCGTTGATCGCCTCGATCACACTCTCCCCTTGCTGTCCGTTTCCGCCACCGGCCCGCGGGTGCGTGCACGGCGTACCCAGTCTGACGGATCGCAGGGCGCGTTGGTTCCCGCGGCCGCCTACGCGCCGTTCGCGCGCCCGACTACTCGGCGATGCGGTCGATGATGAGCCGCTGATCCGGGCGGGCCCCGTCGGGGGCGATCACCGCAGCGCCCTCGAGCGCCTCCTGCGCCCGAACGAATCGCTCGGGCGTATCGGTCAGGAGGGTCAGCAGGGGCTGCCCGCGCCGAACGGGATCCCCCGGCTTGGCGTGCAGCCGCACGCCCGCTCCAGCCTGGACCGGGTCCTCCTTGCGTGCGCGGCCGGCGCCCAGACGCCAGGCCGCCACGCCGACCTTGAGTGCATCGAGCTCTGCGAGGACGCCGTCAGCCTGCGCGTAGAGCACCTCGGATTCCCTCGCCACGGGCAGCGGCGCGTGCGGGTCGCCGCCCTGGGCGGCGATCATCCGGTTCCAGACGTCCATGGCCCGACCGTCCTTCAACGCGGCGGCCGGGTCGGCGTCGTGCACACCCGCCGCGGCGAGCATCTCCTCGGCCAGCCGCACGGTCAGCTCCACGACGTCCGCCGGGCCTCCGCCGGCGAGGACCTCGACGGACTCCTCGACCTCGATCGCGTTGCCTGCGGTCAGGCCCAGGGGGGTGCGCATGTTGGTCATCAGCGCCACGGTCCGTACTCCGGCATCGGTGCCGAGCGCCACCATCGTCTCGGCGAGCTCGCGCGCGGAGGCCTCGTCCTTCATGAACGCGCCCGATCCCACCTTGACGTCGAGGACCAGTGCACCGGTCCCCTCCGCGATCTTCTTGCTCATGATGGAGGACGCGATCAGCGGGATGGACTCCACGGTTCCGGTGACGTCGCGCAGGGCGTACAGCTTCTTGTCCGCCGGAGCCAGGCCGGAGCCCGCGGCGCAGATGACGGCCCCGGTCCCCTGCAGTTGGCCGAGCATCTCCTCGTTCGTCAGGTCGGCGCGCCAGCCGGGGATCGCCTCGAGCTTGTCCAGCGTGCCGCCCGTGTGGCCGAGCCCGCGCCCGGAGAGCTGCGGCACCGCCACGCCGAACACGGCCACCAGCGGGGCGAGCGGCAGCGTGATCTTGTCGCCCACGCCGCCGGTCGAGTGCTTGTCCGCGGTCGGCTTCACGCCGCCGTCGGCGGTGCGCAACGACGAGAAGTCCATCCGTTCCCCGGAGGCGATCATGGCCGCGGTCCAGCGGGAGATCTCCGCCCGGTCCATCCCGTTGAGCAGGATCGCCATGTTCAGGGCGGCCATCTGCTCGTCGGCGATGCCACCCCGGGTGTAGGCGTCGATCGTCCAGTCGATCTGCGCATCGGACAGCCGCCCTCGGTCGCGTTTGGTCCGGATGATGTCGACGGCGTCGAATGCCTCGGTGCTCATGCTGTGCCTCTCGCTGGTGCCGTGCAGATGGGTTCGGTGCGGCGCGGTGGAGCGCCGCTCTCGGGACGCCGGGTCAGTACTGCGTCAGGTCGTCGGGCCCGAAGGCGTCCGGCAGCACCTGGTCCATGGTCCGGATGCCGCTGACCGTCATGAGCTCCATGTCCCGGCCGCGGTGCTCGAAGAGCAACTGACGGCAGCGGCCGCAGGGCATGAGGACGCCCCCGTCACCGCCCACGCAGTAGAACGCGCGCAGGCGGCCCCCGCCGGTCATGTGCAGCTCGCCGATCAGCGTGCACTCGGCGCAGAGGACGACCCCGTAGGCAGCGTTCTCGACGTTGCATCCGCTGACGAGGCGGCCGTCCTCGGTCAGCGCGGCGGCGCCGACGGGGAATTTGGAGTAGGGGGCGTAGGCCCGCCGCATCGCTGCGGTGGCTGCCTCGCGGAGCTGATCCCACTCCGCCGGAGTCACCGCGCCGCTGCTCTCGGTCTGGTTCATGTCAGTCCTTCGTGTAGGGCTGCCCCGACGCGGCCGGGGCCCGCGAGGCCCCCACCAGGCCGGCGACCGCGAGGATCGTGATGACGTACGGCAGCATCGCCAGGAAGTGGCTGGGTACCTCGGTGCCGGCCTGCGAGAGGACGTACTGCAGGTTCGTCGCGAAGCCGAACAGCAGGGAGGCGAGGAACGCGCCGATCGGGTTCCAGCGGCCGAAGATCAGCGCGGCCAGGGCGATGAAACCGGTGCCGGCCGTCATGTCGCGGGAGAACTGCGAGACCGAGACGAGGGTGTAGAACGAGCCGCCGAGTCCGGCGACCGCGCCGCCGAGGAGGACGTTGAGCACGCGCGTGCGGTTGACCTTGATGCCGACGGTGTCCGCGGCCTTCGGGTGCTCGCCGACGGCGCGGACGCGCAGACCCCACCGCGTCTTGTACAGACCCACCCAGAGGACGGCGACGAGGACGAACATGAGGTAGCCGAGGATCGTCTGGTTGAAGAGCAGCGGCCCGAGGATGGGGATCTCGCTGAGGACCGGGATCGGCAGGTTGGGCATGCGCGGCGGGGAGTTCAGACCGGCGCCCCCGGAGAGCAGCGTGCCGAACAGGAACCCGGTCAGGCCGGAGACGAGGACGTTGAGGACCACGCCCACGATGATCTGGTTGACCTGGTACTTCACCGCGAAGAGGGTCAGCAGGGAGGACACGATGACGCCGCCGAGCGCGGCGGAGACGAGGGCCCCGATCAGGGAGCCGGAGATCGACCCGCCCAGCGCCGCGGCGAAGGCGCCGAGGAGCAGCTGTCCCTCGATCGCGATGTTGACCACGCCGGTGCGCTCGGCGAGCAGACCGCCCATCGACCCGTAGACCATCGGCAGGGCGAGGGCCAGGGTGCCGGTGAGCAGGCTCAGCAGCGAGATGGACGGGTTGGTCGCGGAGGCGACCATCCAGATCAGCACGCCGCTGACGAACAGCAGGGCGAAGACGGCCGGCACCCAGCCGGGCACGCCCCGCCCGGACCGCCGGAGCCAGAGGACGTACGCGGTCCCGGCGAGGAGCAGCAGGGCGATGGTCCAGCCGGCCGGCGTCACCGCGACGGGGAGGGCGGGGATCTGGAACGCGTCCGAGGCGGCGGACAGCCGGAACGTCGCCGTGCCGCCGGGCGACATGAAGGCGAAGAGCACGAGCGCGATCAGTGCGCCGGCCGAGTAGAGGACGAGGGAGCGCCGGCCGGTACCGGCGGCGGGGGCGGTGCCGGCGGTGGATGCGGGGGCGGTCAGGGTCCGGGTGCTCACTGGTCGCCTCCGACGGTGGCAGGGGCGCCGGCGGCGCCCTTCGGGTTCTTGTTCTTCTTCCCGCGGCGCTCATTGAGACCGAACATGGCCCGGACGAGCGGCGGGGCCGCGATGAAGAGGACGATCAGCGACTGCACCACGAGGACGATGTCGATCGGCGTTCCGGTGGCGATCTGCATGGTGACGCCTCCGGCGCGGAACGCGCCGAAGAGCAGCGCCGCGAAGAAGACGCCGATCGGCCGGGACCGGCCGAGCAGGGCCACGGTGATGGCGTCGAAGCCGATGCTCGCGGCGATCGACTCACTGAGGAACTTCTCGGTGCCGTTCACCTGGGCCGCACCGGACAGGCCGGCCAGGGCGCCGGCGATGACCATGGCCAGCACCGTCACCTTGAAGGTGTCGATGCCGGCGGTCCGGGCCGCGGCCCGGTTGGCCCCGACGGCCTTGATCTCGAAGCCGAGCGTCGAGCGGTTCATCAGCCACCAGGCGAAGGCGGTGGCCGCGACGGCGACGAGGAAGCCCAGGTGCAGCCGGAACTCGGGGCCGAGCAGCAGCGGGTACTGCGCCGAGGGGTTGACCACGGGGCTGACGGGGTTGGTGGAGCCTTCCCGCTGGAGCGCGTTGTTCAGCAGGTAGCCGAGCAGGTTCAGCGCCACGTAGTTCAGCATGATGGTCAGGATGACCTCGTGCGCGCCGGTCCGGGCCTTGAGCCAGCCGACGAGGCCGCCCCAGAGCGCGCCGCCGAGCAGGGCGCCGAGCACCACCAGGAGCAGGTGCAGCGGCCAGGCGAGCTCTAGCGTGAAGCCGATCCAGGTGGAGAGGATCGCGCCGAGGATCAGCTGTCCCTGGGCGCCGATGTTGAAGAGGCCGGCGCGGAACGCGATGGCGACGCCGAGCGCGGCGGTGAGCAGCGGGGTCGCGGCGGTCAGCGTCTCCGTCAGCGGGTGGATCATCCCGAGGAACGTGCCGGCGTCGTAGTTGAACACGGCGCCGCGGAACATGGCCGCGTAGGCCCCGGCGACGGCGTCCCAGGCCGCGGAGAGCATGTCGGTGGGCCGGGCGAAGAAGTAGCCGGCGGCCTCCTTGGTGTCCCGGTCGGTGAAGGCGATCAGCAGGCCGCCCACCACGAACGAGGCGAGGATGGCCAGGACCGAGACGAGCGCGCCGGAGCGGCGCAGCCGCTGGAGGGGTGATCGGGTCGGGGAACTCATGCGATGCCTCCCGGCAGCTGCGGTTCGTCGGGGTCAGTGGTGCTGCGGCCGCTGCGGTCGGCCTCGGCGAAGGCCTCCTCCGCCGTCGAGCCGGCCATCATCAGGCCCAGGACCTCGCGGGAGGTATTGCCCGGGACGATGCCCATGAGCCTGCCGTGGAAGAGCACGGCGATGCGGTCGCCGAGCTCGGCGACCTCGTCCAGCTCCGTCGAGACCACGATGACGGGGATGTCCTTGTCGCGCTCCGCGAGAATCCGGCGGTGCAGGAACTCGATCGAGCCGACGTCGACGCCGCGGGTCGGCTGCGCGGCGATGAACAGCTTCAGCTCCCGCGAGAACTCGCGGGCCAGCACGACCTTCTGCTGGTTGCCGCCCGACAGGGTGGAGGCCGTGTTCTGCGCCGACGGCGTCCGGATGTCGAACTCGCGGACCTTCTCGTCGGCGTTCTGCGCGATGATGGACGGCCGGAGCGAGGCCCCCCTCGCCACGGGCGCGCGGTCGTAGCGGTTGAGGACCAGGTTGTCGGCGATGCTGAACGAGCCGATGACGCCGTCGGTGCTGCGGTCCTCGGGGACGTAGCCGACGCCGGAGTTGATGATCTCCTTGACGCTGCGGCCGAGGAGTTCCCGGCCCTCGAGCCGGATGGAGCCGGAGGTCCCCGAGGTCAGGCCCATGACGGCCTCGACCAGCTCCGTCTGCCCGTTGCCCTGGACACCCGCGACGGCGAGGATCTCGCCCCGGCGCACGTCGAGGTCCACGTGGTCGAGGACCGGCACGCCGAGCTCGTCGATGACGGTGAGGTCGCGGATCTCGAGCGAGACGTCTCCGCCGTCGGAGTGCCGGCGGCCGAGGCTGAGGTCGACGGCGCGGCCCACCATGAGGGACGCCAGCTCGGTGGCGTCGGCACTCGGATCCGCGGTGCCCACGACCTTGCCGCGGCGGATCACCGTGATGGTGTCGGAGACGGCCTTGACCTCGCGCAGCTTGTGGGAGATGAAGATGATGGCGGTGCCGGAGGCCTTGAGCTGGCCGATGATGTCGATCAGCTCGTCGGTCTCCTTGGGCGTGAGGACCGCGGTGGGCTCGTCGAGGATGAGCAGGTCGGCCCGGCGGACCAGGGCCTTGATGATCTCCACGCGCTGCTGGACGCCCACGGGCAGGTCCTCGACCCGCGCGTCGGGATCGACGTTGAAGCCGTAGCGGTCGGAGACCTCGCGGACGGCGCGGCGCGTCTGCTCCAGGTCGAGGATGCCGGCGGCGCGGGTGCGCTCGTCGCCGAGCGCCACGTTCTCCGCCACGGTGAAGACGGGGACCAGCATGAAGTGCTGGTGCACCATGCCGATGCCGTGGGCCATGGCGTCGCCGGGACCGCGGAAGGCCACGGGCTCGCCGTCGATCAGGATGCGGCCCGCGGTCGGCTCGTACAGGCCGAACAGGACGTTCATCAGGGTCGACTTGCCGGCGCCGTTCTCGCCGAGCAGCGTGTGCACCGTGCCGGGCTCGACGACCAGGTCGATGCTGTCGTTGGCCACGAAGCCGCCGAACGCCTTCGTGATGCCTTGCAATTCGAGTTTCATGGGCCTTCCGGACCGTTCAGGGGGAGGGAGCGGCGACGAGATGGCCGGGGGCGATCATATCGCCCCCGGCCATCCGCGTCCGTCCGTGGTGGATCAGGCGAGCGGGTCGATCTCGCCCGCGATGATCTGCTCCTTGAGCGCGTCGAGCTCGGACTGCATGCCCTCCGGCAGCTTCGACTCGAAGTTGTAGAACGGTGCCAGGCCGACGCCGCCGTTCTCCAGCGTGCCGAGGTAGGCGCCGCCCTTCCACTCGCCGTTGACGTCCTGCTCGATCGACTCGAAGGTGGTCTCGCCCATCTTCTTCATCACCGAGGTCAGGACGGCCTCCTCGCCGCCGTTGGCGTACTCGTGCCCGTCGGTGTCGACCCACACCACCGTGTCGTCCGGGCTGGACGACTCGTTGACCGCGTCGACGGCCGTCTGGCCGAGCGGGCCGGCGACGGGCATGATCACGTCCACGCCGTCCGCGATGAAGTTGTCCGCGATCTGGCGCGCCTTCACCGTGTCGGAGAAGTTGCCGACGAACGTGTCGGTGCCGACCGCCTGCACGTCGGCGCCCTTGTCCTCGTTGTACTTGGCGACGCCGTTGGCGAAGCCGTTCATGAAGTCGGTGACCGTGGTGATCTGGCCGCCGCCGTAGGTGCCGACCTTGCCGCTCTTCGAGTAGCCCGCGGCCGCGTAGCCGGCCAGGTAGGCGGCCTCTGCCGTGTTGTAGTTCAGCGTCCGCATGTTCTCGGGCACGGTCTCGTAGCCGTAGTCGACGACCACGAACTTGGTGTCCGTGTTCGCCTCGGCCGCGTCCAGCGGGAGGTTCTCGAACATGAAGCCGGCAGTGACGATGATGTTGCAGCCCTGCTGGACCATCTCGTCGATGTTCGGGCCCATGTCGGTGGTGGAGGTGGACTCCGCGTCGAGGACCTGGACCCCGAGCTCCTCCTCGGCCTTGAGCAGGCCCTCGTGGGAGGCCTGGTTGAACGAGGCGTCGTCGAAGCCGCCCTCGTCCGAGACCATGCAGGCCTTGTAGTCGATCTCCTCGGCGGCCGGGCCGTCGCCCTCCTCGGGGGCAGCGCCGCAGGCGCTCAGTGCGAGGGCGGACGCGCCCAGCATGGCTGCGGCGACACCCAGGGAGCGCTTCCTGCGCTGAATGTTCTTCAATGTTCCTCCGTCGAAAACGAGCCCCGACGATCGGCCGGAGCCGACGGTGCGAGTGGGGGCGGACTCATCTGGGCGATTCAGAAGTGACCCAGATCAACCAATGGTGTAACACAGAGTAACCGGCGCGGACGCGCCCTGTCAGCCCACAGGAGCCCCTCGGGGAGGATCGTTGGAGATTCGTTACCGGCCAGTAGGTCCGGCCCGGGGAGAGCGCCGGTCTACGCGGAGACGGCGCGGTCCTCGCGGATCTTGGCCGCGGCGCGGACGGCGGCGGCCGCCATCACGCGGACGCCGACGCCGATGGCCCGCTCGTCCGGCGTGTAGTCGCCCCGGTGCAGGTCGAACGTCTCGCCGCCGGGGGTCCGGGTGCCGAGCCGGAACATCGAGCCGGGCACCCTGTGCGTCATCCAGGCGAAGTCCTCGCCACCCATGGACTGCGGGGTCAGCGTGATGCCGCTGGCCCCGATCTCGGCCCGCGCGGCGGACTCGATGAGCTCGGTCTCGGCGGCCGAGTTGACCACGGGCGGCACGCCCCGCAGGTGCTCGAGCTTCACGTCGACGCCGTAGGGCTGGGCGACCTGCTGGACCACCTCGTCGAGGAGGTCCCCGGCCGACTCCCACGCCTCCGCGTCGAGGCACCGCATGGTGCCGGCGAGGTAGCCGGTCGCGGGGATGGCGTTGGGCGCGGAGCCCGCCTGGATCTGGCCCCACACCACGGAGACGGCGCTGCGCACGTCGATCCGGCGGCTGAGCACGGCGGGGACGTCGGTGGCGACCTTGGACAGCGCGTACACCATGTCCTCGGTCAGGTGGGGCCGGGAGGTGTGGCCGCCCCGGCCGCTGAGCTCGAGCTTGATGGTGTCCGCGGCGGAGGTGATCGCCCCGATGCGGGTCCCGATCGTGCCGGCGTCGACGCGCGGGTCGCAGTGCAGCGCCAGGATCCGGGGCACGCCGTCGAGCACGCCCTGCTTGATGACCTCCAGCGCACCGCCCGGCATGCGTTCCTCGGCGGGCTGGAAGATGACGCGCACGCGGGCCTTGAGCAGGCCGTCGTCGTACATCTGCTTCAACACGATCGACACGCCGACCATGACGGTCGCGTGGATGTCGTGGCCGCAGGCATGGCAGACGCCCTCGACCTTGGAGGCGTAGCCGAGGCCGGTCTCCTCGAGGACGGGCAGGGCGTCGATGTCGGCACGCAGCGCGAGGGCCAGGGGCCCGCGACCGATCTCGACCAGCGCACCCGTCCCCTCGAGCCGCACCGGCTCGAGCCCGGCGGCCTCCAGTTCGGCCATGATCCGGTCGGTGGTCCGGTTCTCGTGGAAGGACAGCTCCGGATGGGCGTGGACGTCGCGCCGGAAGGCAACCAGATGGTCCAGCAGCGGCTCCACCCAGGGGCCGACGAGCGGCACCGAGGGCCCGCCGTCGTCCACGCCGTTGTCCCGCACCGTCGTCCGCGCTCCTGAGCTGTTCACATCCGCCACCTTAATACGTCCGACGGCGCTCGCCGGCCCAATGTGTCGCGCCGCCTGTGTCGCCGGGCAGGTCAGAGGACGTCGACGGCGCCGCTCGCCTTGAGTGCCTCGACCGCCTGCTTGACCTGCTGGGCGTGCTCCTGGGTCGTGACCAGGAGCGCGTCCGGGGTGTCCACCACCACGACGTCGTCGATGCCGATGAGCGCGATGACGCGCTTGGAGTCGGAGACCACCACGCCGGAGGCGTTGTCCGAGTAGACGCGCGCGCCCTCGCCGATGACCTTCAGCTTGCTGTTCTCGGCGGCCGGGTTCAACCGGCCGAGCGCGGCGAAGTCGCCGACGTCGTCCCAGGTGAACGTGCCGGGGACCATCGCGACGTCGCCGGCGGCGGCAGCCGGCTCGGCCACGGCGTAGTCGATGGCGATCTTCGGCAGGGTCGGCCAGACGCGCGCCGCGACCTGGTCACGCTCCGGGCCGTCCCAGGCGTCCGCGATCTCGCAGAGTCCGGCGTAGAGCGCCGGCTCGTTCGCCTCGAGGTGCTGGAGCATGAGCGAGGTCGGGGCCACGAACATGCCGGCGTTCCAGAGGTAGTCGCCCGAGGCGACGTACCGGCGGGCGACCTCCTCGCTCGGCTTCTCGACGAACTCGGCGACGTCGGTGGCGCTGGGAGCGCCCTCGATGCCGAGCCGCCCGCCCTGCCGGATGTACCCGAAGCCGGTCGAGGGCAGCGTGGGCCGGATGCCGATCGTGACGATCTTGCCCGTGGCCGCGGTGACCACCGCCTCGCGCACCGCCTCGAGGAAGACCTCGAGTGGCCCGACCACCTGGTCGGCGGCGAACGAGCCCATGATGGTCTCGGGATCCCGGCGGTGCAGGATGGCCGCGGCCAGGCCGATCGCGGCGGCCGAGTCCTTCGGCTCGCTCTCGAGCACCAGGTTGGCGTCGGAGATCTCCGGGAGCTGCTCGCACACGGCGGCGCGGTGGGCGGTGCCGGTGACCACCATGATCCGCTCCCCCGCCAGCGGCGACAGCCGGTCGTAGGTGGCCCGGATGAGCGTACTGCCGCTGCCCGTCAGATCGTGCAGGAACTTGGGGGCGGCCGCCCGGGACAGCGGCCACAGGCGGGTTCCGACGCCGCCGGCCGGGATGACGCCGTAGAAGCGCTCGAGAATGTCTGTGGTCATGAGGAACAGGCTAAGGGACGACACTGGGGATATCGGGGAGGAGAGCGGGCGATTTAGCGCACGTCGGCGTTGCGGAATTCGGGGTGTTTTTCCGCGCGGGCACGCCGATCCCACCCCGCGCCTGTGAGGCTGGTCACCCGCCGGGTACCGTGGCTGAGACGGATTAACTTCGTGGACTAAGATCGGGCAGGAACGCTCACGCACCGGCGTCGAAATATTGTGCGTAAAGCCGCACAAGCGCCCTGCGATGCATGGAGGTTATTTCAGTGTCGAAGACTTCGTCAGGCACCCTCTACCGCGGCCGCGAAGGCATGTGGTCCTGGGTAGGGCATCGGATCACCGGTGTTGTCATCTTCTTCTTTCTTCTGGTGCACGTCCTGGACACGTCCCTCGTCCGCGTGTCCCCGGGTGCCTACGACGCCGTCATCGGCACCTACCAGAACCCGCTCATGGCTTTCGGCGAGACCGCACTGGTCGCCGCGATCCTGTTCCACGCCTTCAACGGCCTGCGCCTGATCCTCGTGGACTTCTGGAAGCAGGGGCCCAAGTTCCAGCGCCAGCTGCTGTGGGGCGTCGTCGTCATCTGGGCCGTCGCGACCATCGGTTTCGCGGCCCGCCACCTCACTCTGGCTCTGGGAGGTCACTAGGCCATGGCCGCTACCACCGAATTCGTCCCCCCGCGCTCCGGGCGGATCGACGCCAAGTACACCCGGGTCCCCGGCGCCAAGGGCAACTTCGAGATGATCGCCTGGCTCTTCATGCGCATCTCCGGGGTCTTCCTCGTCGTCCTGATCTTCGGGCACCTGATCACCAACCTCCTGGTCGGCGACGGCATCAACGGCCTCGACTTCGGCTTCGTGGCCGGCAAGTGGGCCGACCCGTTCTGGCAGTTCTGGGACCTCGCGATGCTGTGGCTGGCCATGCTCCACGGCACCAACGGCGTCCGCACCATCATCAACGACTATGCAGACAAGGATCGCACCCGCTTCTGGCTGAAGGGCATCCTCTACTTCGCGACGATCGTCATCATCACCCTGGGCACCCTGGTGATCTTCACGTTCGATCCGTGCATCCCGGGCTCCCCGCTCGAGATCTGCAATTAGTCCGGCGCTCGCGCCGAACCGAGTTTTCTAGAAAAGAGAGAGCACCCGGAATGCAGGTACACAAGTACGACGTCGTCATCGTCGGCGCCGGCGGCGCCGGTATGCGCGCCGCGATCGAGTCCGGCCAGCGCGCGCGCACCGCCGTTCTGACCAAGCTCTACCCCACCCGTTCCCACACGGGCGCCGCCCAGGGCGGCATGTGCGCGGCACTCGCCAATGTCGAGGAAGACAACTGGGAGTGGCACACCTTCGACACGATCAAGGGCGGCGACTACCTGGTGGACCAGGACGCGGCCGAGGTGATGGCCAAGGAGGCCATCGACGCGGTCCTGGACCTGGAGAAGATGGGCCTGCCGTTCAACCGCACGCCCGAGGGCAAGATCGACCAGCGCCGCTTCGGCGGGCACACCCGCGACCACGGCAAGGCGCCCGTTCGCCGCGCCTGCTACGCCGCCGACCGCACCGGTCACATGATCCTCCAGACCCTGTACCAGAACTGCGTCAAGCACAACGTCGAGTTCTACAACGAGTTCTACGTGCTCGACCTGCTCACGGTCGAGGAGGACGCCACCCGCGAGGACGGCACGCCCTTCAAGCAGAAGCGCGTGGCCGGCGTCGTCTCCTACGACCTCGCCACCGGCGAGCTGCACGTCTTCCAGGCCAAGTCCGTGGTGTTCGCCTCCGGCGGCGCCGGCAAGGTCTTCAAGACCACGTCCAACGCCCACACCCTCACCGGCGACGGCATGGGCATCGCGTTCCGCAAGGGCATCCCCCTCGAGGACATGGAGTTCGTGCAGTTCCACCCGACCGGCCTGGCCGGTCTGGGCATCCTCCTCTCCGAGGCGGCCCGCGGCGAGGGCGCCATCCTGCGCAACTCGGAGGGCGAGCGCTTCATGGAGCGCTACGCGCCGACCATCAAGGACCTGGCCCCGCGCGACATCGTGGCCCGCTCGATGGCGAACGAGGTCCGCGAGGGCCGCGGCTGCGGCCCCAACAAGGACTACGTCCTGCTCGACCTGACGCACCTGGAGCCCGCGCACATCGACGCGAAGCTCCCGGACATCACGGAGTTCGCACGCACCTACCTCGGCGTCGAGCCGTACACCGAGCCGGTCCCCGTCTTCCCGACGGCGCACTACGTCATGGGCGGCATCCCGACCAACATCCAGGGCGAGGTCCTCCAGGACAACGACACGGTGATCCCGGGCCTCTACGCCGCGGGCGAGGTCGCCTGCGTCTCCGTTCACGGCTCCAACCGCCTCGGCACCAACTCGCTGCTGGACATCAACGTCTTCGGCAAGCGCGCCGGCATCTTCGCGTCCGAGTACTCCAAGACGGCCGACTTCGTCGACCTGCCGGAGCACCCGCTCGCCCAGACCGAGGAGATGCTGGACATCGTCCGCAGCGGGACCGGCACCGAGCGGATCGCGGCGATCCGCAAGGACCTGCAGGACACGATGGACGCCAACATGCAGGTGTTCCGCACCGGCGAGACCATCAAGAAGGCGGTCGACGACATCGCCGCGCTGCGCGAGCGCTACAAGAACGTCAGCATCCAGGACAAGGGCAAGCGCTTCAACCTGGATCTCCTGGAGGCCGTCGAGCTCGGCTTCCTCCTGGACCTGGCCGAGGTCATGTCCATTGCGGCCCTGGGCCGCGAAGAGTCCCGCGGCGGTCACTTCCGCGAGGACTTCCCGGACCGCGACGACGAGCGGTTCATGAAGCACTCGATGGTGTACAAGGACGACTCGGCGGAGATGCAGGGGCTCAAGGGCCTCCGCTTCGACACCAAGCCGGTCGTGTTCACCCGTTACCAGCCGATGGAGCGTAAGTACTGATGAGCACCGAAGTATCTGAACCCGCATCCAAGGTGGATCTGGCTCCCGGCGCGAGCGGCAGCGGCGAGATCCCCCAGTTCGACATCACCCTGCGCGTCCGGCGCTACAACCCGGAGGTCTCCGAGGAGGCCCACTGGGAGGACTTCGAGCTCACCATGTACGGCACCGACCGCGTGCTGGACGCCCTGCACAAGGTCAAGTGGGAGGTCGACGGGTCGCTGTCCTTCCGCCGCTCCTGCGCCCACGGCGTCTGCGGCTCCGATGCCATGCGCATCAACGGCCGCAACCGCCTCGCCTGCAAGACGCTGCTGAAGGACCTCGACACGAACAAGCCGATCACCGTCGAGGCCATCAAGGGCCTGCCGGTCGAGAAGGACCTGATCGTGGACATGGAGCCGTTCTTCCAGTCCTACCGCGAGATCATGCCGTTCCTGGTGGCCAAGGGCCACGAGCCCTCGGCGGAGCGCTACCAGTCCCCCGAGGACCGCGAGCGCTACGACGACACCACCAAGTGCATCCTCTGCGCCGCGTGCACCTCGTCCTGCCCGGTCTTCTGGACCGACGGCCAGTACTTCGGCCCGGCGGCGATCGTCAACGCGCACCGGTTCATCTTCGACAGCCGCGACGACGCCGGCGACATGCGCCTGGAGATCCTCAACGACAAGGAGGGCGTGTGGCGCTGCCGCACCACCTTCAACTGCTCCGAGGCGTGCCCCCGCGGCATCCAGGTCACCAAGGCCATCGCCGAGGTCAAGCAGGCCGTGCTCACGCGCAGCATCTGATCCCGGCCCGGCGGGGCGACGTCCCCGGCTGCCCCCTCCTGTGGCGCGAACCCTGCGGTTCGCGCCACGGGCGCTTAACGGGCCCTGTCACGCCTCGTCCGGTCCGGGACGCCGCCTAGGATGGATGCGTGCCTACCGAGAACCTGACCTTCACCAGCGCCACCGGCCACGAGCTGGCGGCCGTGCTCGACGTCCCCGAGGGGCCCGCCGTCGGATGGGGTGTGATGTCGCACGGCTTCACCCTCGGGAAGGACTCGCATGCCACGGCCCGGGTCTGCCGGGAGCTGGCCCGCCGCGGCGTCGGCATGCTCCGCTACGACAATCTGGGCCTCGGAGGCTCCGAGGGCGACTTCGCCGACACGTCGTTCAGCCTGAAGGTCCAGGACACGGTGCTCGCCGCGGAGGAGCTCCGCCGGCTCGGCCACGAGCCGGAGCTGCTGGTGGGCCACTCCCTGGGAGGCGCCGCCGTCCTGGCCGCGGCCGCCGAGATCCGGCCGCACGCCGTGGCCACGATCGGGGCACCCTTCCACCCGGGCCACGTCACCCACAACTTCGAGCACCTGATGGCGGACATCGAGGCCCAGGGCAGCGCCGAGCTGAAGCTCGGGCCCCGCCGCCTGGAGATCACACGGGCGTTCATCGAGGACGTGGAGCAGCACGATCTCCGCGGCTACATCCGCGACCTGGACGCGGCCCTGCTGGTCATGCACTCCCCCACGGACAACACCGTGGGCCTGGACAACGCCGGGAAGATCTTCACCGAGGCCCGCCACCCGAAGTCGTTCTTCTCCCTCGACGGGGCGGACCACCTACTCACCCGGCGGATCCACGGAGCCCGCGCCGCCGCCATGATCGCGGCGTGGGCGGACCAGTACTTCAGTGGGGCCGAGCAGGCCGCCCGGGCGGCGGACTAGCCCCTGGTCTCCGGTTCCGGGTCCCGGTTCAGGACTTCCTAGACCCGGGCCTCCCACCCCTGGGGCCGGCCGCCGTCGTCCGCGGACCGCTTCAGCTGCGCCCGCTGGCGGAGACTCAACGCGTGCACGCCCGTGCTGGCCGCGCGCTCGGCGTGGGCGTCGGCGGTGACAACGGCGCCCCACGCCGTGGCGACCAGATAGACCTGGCTGAGCAGGTAGAACCAGACGAAGAGTCCCAGGACCACCGCGAAGGAGCCGATGATCGGCCTCCCCGCCAAGCCGCCCAGCAGGACCGAGGAGAACAATCGCAGGACCGTCGCGCCGGCACCGGCGATCAGGGCCGCCTCCAGCAGGGCACGGCGCGGCATCGAGATCATGGATGCCAGGCGGAAGAGGATCATGGACACCGCGATGTCCAGCAGGAGCATGACGAGGATGGTGGTCGCCTGGGCGAAGAACGCGCCCACCGCAGAGGCGACGCCGAGCATCTCCAGCGTCCAGTCCAGCGCGGCGCCGGCGACCAGGCCGACGACGCTGGTGACGATGAGGCTGGCACCCAGGATCAGGAGCACGCCGAGGTCGCGCAGCTTGAGCAGGGCGACGTTCACTTCCACGTGGGGCAGCCCGAACACGCCGCGCATCCCCTGCCGCAGCCCGTCGATCCAGCGCAGGGAGGAGAAGACCGTAACGGCGGTGGAGATCACGAGCGCCCACCCGAAACCGCGCTGCGCGTTGAAGAGCTGCTCGCGGGTGACCAATGCATTCTCCTCCGCGCCGATGAGGCCCGGCGTGCTGCGGTCGACGGTGCGCACCACCAGATCCTGCAGCTCCTGGTTCCCGGCGGCGACGAGCCCGAGGATCGCGAAGCCGGCGACAAGCATTGAAGCGACGGAGAAGAACATCAGGTAGGCGGTTCCGGCGGCCATCAGCCCGCCCCTGCGCTGCCCGTACACCGTGAAGGCCCGCACGGGCAGCCAGGACTGGACATGCGCGACGAGCCAGCCGACCAGTGCGAGCGCGCGCTGGTGGACCGGTCGCCCCTCCCGGGACGCCCGCCGCAGCTCCGTGCTCCGGTGGAGGACGTCGTGGCGGAGACGCACTCGGTCCAGCGCCGTCAGCGAGTCGTCGTCGCTCTCGTCGCCGGCGCGGGCCGCCGGCCGAGGGTCACGATGGGCCGGCTTCGCCGAGGCCCGCATCGCGGCGCGGGCCGGTCTCCGTTCCGGTGTGCGTCCCAAGGCGCAGCTCCTCGCTGAGCGCCCAGCGCCCGTCGTCGTCGATGCCGAACAAGTCGATCCGGTCCACAGCAAACTCTGCCTCGAAATCGGCGAGTTCGGCAAAGGCGCGCTGCAGGCCCTCCTCCGGCGCATCGTGGGCGACCGTGACGTGCGGGTGGTAGTCGTAGCCCGTGCCGTGGACGAGCGGCCCGGCGCACAGGGCGTCATGGAGCTCCCGGCACGCGTCCCAGCCTTCGACGACCCGCACGAAGACGACGTCCGTGACGGGACGGAACGATCCGGTCCCCCGCAGGCGGACGGCGAACCGAGGGGTGCGGGCCGCGACCGCCGCAACGTGATCGCGTGCGCTATCCCAGTCGGCGGTGGGCCCGCCCGTGACCAGCGTGATGTGCGGGGCCTCGACGGCACTCTCCGGCCTGCCGTAGGCGGCGCGCACGCGCCGGAGCCGTTCGGCGGCCGGCTCTGGAAGGGAGATGACGATCCCGAGCGTGGCACCCTCGGGAGCCGTCGGCTTGGCGGGCGCCGCAGGAAACCGCGGTCCGTCCCCGTGTTGACTGTCCGCCACTCGGCGCCTCTCCTCCGTGCCCGTCGAGGTGTCTACCGGCCCGCCTGCTTCACGAGGGCCGCGGCCTCCGCGCCGAGCTGCAGGAACCCGACGTTGCGGTAGACGGTCTCGAGGGTCTCCGAGGCGACGTCGCGGGCCTTCGCGGCGCCCGTGGCCAGGAGCCGGTCCAGCTCGGCCGGGTCGTCGAGCAGCTCGAGGGTCCGCTCGCGCACCGGCTGCAGGGCGGAGACGACGGCGTCGGCGACGTCCACCTTGAGGTGTCCGTACATCTTTCCCTCGTAGTCCGCGACGAGCTGGTCGACAGGGCGGCCCGTCACGGCCGAGAGGATGTCGAGGAGGTTGGACACTCCCGGCTTGCCCTCCCGGTCGTAGGCGATCACGGTGTCCGTGTCCGTGACGGCGGACTTGATGCGCTTGGCGATGACCTTCGGCTCGTCGAGGATGTTGATCAGCCCGGCCGGGCTCTCGGACGATTTGGACATCTTCCGGGTCGGGTTCTGCAGGTCGTAGATCCGGGCCCCCGACTCGGGGATGAAGGCCTCCGGCACCACGAACGTCTCGCCGAACCGGTGGTTGAACCGGTTGGCCAGGTCCCGGGCGAGCTCCACGTGCTGGCGCTGGTCGTCGCCGACCGGGACGCCCTGCGGCTGGTACATCAGGATGTCCGCGGCCATGAGCATCGGATAGGTGAAGAGGCCGACGCCGGCGGTCTCGAGTCCGCCCTTGGACGACTTGTCCTTGAACTGGGTCATCCGGGAGGCCTCGCCGAAGCCGGTGATGCAGGTCAGCACCCAGGCGAGCTGCGCGTGCTCGGGCACCTGCGACTGGACGAACAGCGTGCTGCGCTCGACGTCGATGCCGCCGGCGATGAACTGGGCGGCGGTCCGCCGGGTGTGCTCGCGCAGCTCGGCCGGGTCCTGCGGCACGGTGATGGCGTGCATGTCCGGCACGAAGAAGAAGGCGTCGTACTGGTCCTGCGTCCTGACCCAGTTGACCAGCGCGCCGAGATAGTTCCCGAGGTGCAGCGAGGCTGCGGAGGGCTGCATGCCGGAGAGGACGCGGGGGCGCGACTCCGTGCCGGGGACCTCTGCTCCGGACGCGGCGGCGAGGGGGGTGGCTTCGGGGCTCATGCGGTTCCTTCTAGAACTGGTAGTCGACCACGACCGGTGCGTGGTCGGAGAAGCGGGTGTCGTAGGTGGGGGCGCGGTCGACGGCCACGCTGGCGGCCCTGGCCAGGAGGCCGGGGGTGGCCATGTGGTAGTCGATCCGCCAGCCGGCGTTGTTGTCGAACGCCTTGCCCCGCCACGACCACCAGCTGTACGGCCCGTCGACGTCCCCGGAGAGCTCGCGTGCCACGTCCTTGTAGCCGATCTCCTCGCCGAAGAAGCGATCGAAGTAGGCGATCTCGTCGTCGAGCACGCCGGCGCGCTTGTTGTGGTTGGGCTTCCAGTTCTTGAGGTCCCGCTCGGTGTGGCAGACGTTGAGGTCGCCCGTGATGAGCACATGGTCCTTCTCGGCGCGCAGCTGCGGCATCCGCTGGACCATGACGTCCAGGAAGCGGTACTTGTCGTCCTGCTTGGGTGTCCCGACCTCGCCGGAGTGCACGTAGGCGCTCACCACCGTGAGCGTCTCGCCGCCGACTTCGAAGTCGGCCTCGACCCAGCGCCCGGCAGTGGCGAAGTAGTCCTCGCCGATGTGCTCCCGCGTGCCGGTCGGCTCCAGCCGGGAGACGACGGCGACGCCTGCGCGTCCCTTGGCCTCGGCCTCCGCGTGGACGATGTGCCAGCCCGCACCGATCAGCTCGCGGACGATGGCGTCCGGCGCGCGGACCTCCTGGAGCGCGAGGACGTCCACGTCGCGGGCGGCCAGCCAGTCGGCCATGCCGCGCTTGTAGGCGGCGCGGATGCCGTTCACGTTGACGGTGGCCACACGGACGGTCCCCGGCGTCTTGGCGGGGTAGACGGTCGCGTCGGCGGTCGGCGTTGCGGTTTCCACGGGTGCTGTCTCTGCGTCGGTCACGCCACCACATTACCGGGTCGCCCCGGTGCCCTCGGCCGTGTGAACCGTGCCCGTTCCAGCCTGCGATGGGTCACGGCTTCGGTCCCGGCGGGCGCGCTCCGGCGGCTAGCCGATGATGTCGCCGGAGAGCGGGTCCCCGCCGTTCCCGCCGCCCTTGCCGCCTTTGCCGCCTTTGCCGTCCTTCATCATGCCGCGCGCGTTGTGGGCGGTGATCTCGATGGTCTCCAGGGCACGGTCGACCATCCCGCGGGCCTCCTCGCCCTCCTGGTCCAGGTACTCCTTCACAACGCCGACCTGTACCTCGACGATCTTGAACGAGTGGTCCAGTTTCATGTCCCGGGCAGACGTGTCCTGCTGGACGAGCGTGGTGGAGCCGCCGCCTCGCGCCATGTCCGCGCGGACGCCGGCGAACTGCTCCTGCATCTTCTTGGTGCCGCGGGCGATGCCGAAGGCCAGGAACGCGGCGAGCAGCAGCCAGCCGAGGGAGACGATCACGACGATCCAGCCGATGACGTCGTTCTCGTTGGCGGCGAATACCACCGCGACCAGGAACACCGTCACCATGACGGCGAACGTGAGTGTGCTCGCCTTGAGGGTGATGCTGCGGTCCTGCATGGACTTCTTGCCGGCCGAGTTGGGTGCGGCCGATCCGCCGGGGAGATTGTGCATGGGCCCATTGTCGCAAATCCGCGCGGCGCCCGCGCGCGGCGGCCCGGCGGTTGGGCTGGAGGCGAACAAGCCCGGTCCGCCCTCCAGCCCCACCGGCGCGGGTCGTCTCACCAGCGCCTCACCAGATGGTCGAGTCCCCCGCCAGGCTCGTCACGAGGCAGAACGGGTGCCCCGCCGGATCCGTGTAGACCCGGAAGGAATCGGTCCCGCTGTTCATCGAGGTTGCGCCGAGCCGGAGCACCTGGGCCTCGGCGACATCGAGGTCCTCGACCTTGATGTCCAGATGGGCCTGCTGCGGATGGAGGTGCCCGGGCCACTCCGGAGGCACGTACACATCCACCTGCTGGAACGCGATCGCGGGGCGATCGGGCGCATCGCCGATCGTGATCCAGCTTCCGTCGTCGTCGTGCTGGACGCGGACCATGCCGAGGACCTCCTCGTAGAACGTCGCCAGCCGGTCCGGGTCCTCGCAGTCGAACACCAGAGACTGCCATGTGCCGATCATGGGTACCTCCCTCTCACGTGCCGTTCAGACGCATCACCTGGACTCCGCGCGCTCGCGGACGAGCATCGCGGGCGTGCCCTCAAGGTACTCCCGCAGGTCCCGGCTGGAAAGGGCGGCCGCGGAGAGGGCCCGCGGACTCCCGCGGCGCCCCGGCAGCGCGGGCCTGCGTCGTCCGGCGCTGGCCCTCAGCGCAGGAAGAGCGCGCGCAGTCGCGCCGTGGTCAGGACCACGCCGGCCAGCACCATGACGACGAAGTACGCCACGTGTCCGAGCAGCGCTGGGGCGAAGTAGCCGACCGAGAGCGAGCGCATGAGCTCCACGCCGTGCCAGAGGGGCAGGGCCTGGATGAACAGCTGGACCCCTTCGGGGTACACCGAGAGTGGGTAGAGCGTCGCGGAGAAGAGGAACATCGGCAGCAGCGCGAAGTTGACCCAGTCCAGGTGCTGGAAGCGCTTCATGAAACTGGTGATGCCCATGCCCAGCGCCGCGAACCCGAACGCGACGAGCACGGCCGCGGGGATCATGAGGAGCGCGGCCGGCGTGGTCACGAGTCCCAGGGAGCCCATGACCACCATGAACGCCGTGGCGTAGAGGAAGCCCCGCTGCAGCGCCAGGTAGATCTCCCCCATCGCCACGTCGAGCGGGCCGAGCGAGGTGTACAGCATGTTCTGGTACAGCTTGGAGAAGCGCAGCTTGAAGAAGACATTGTTGGTGGAGTCGTACACGGCGCCGTTCATCGCCGAGACCGCGAGCAGCGCCGGGGCGATGTAGGCGCCGTAGGTCATCTCGGTCCCGCCCGGCCCCTCGACGCCGCCGATGAGCGGGCCGAGACCGATGCCCATCGCCGCCAGGAACAGCACCGGCTCGACGAAGCCGGAGACGAAGACCGCCCAGTTGTTGGTCTTCAGCGCCATGAGCCCACGCTCGACGACGGCGCGGACGTTGCCCGCGTACAGCCCCGCGAACGGGCGCCGGCTGGGCTCGAGGACGGTGGTCTGGTGCGTCATCTCAGGTCACCAGCCGTCGACGGTAGGTCCGGAAGGACAGCGCGAGCCCTCCGGCGGCCAGCCCGGCGAGGTAGAGGACGTGGACGACGGAGAGCCACAGCGGCTCGGCGTAGCCGTACGAGGCGACGCGGCCGATCTCGGTTGCATGCCAGAGCGGCGACAGCCAGCCGATCCACTGGAGGAAGAGCGGCAGATTGGTCAGCGGGAAGAACGTGCCCGAGAAGAGCATGAGCGGCATCACCAGGAAGCGCTGGATCATCACGAACTGGGCCTTCTCCTCCTTGATCGTCGCCGCGTACGCCATGAGCGGTGTGCCCAGGGCCAGCCCGGCCAGCGTGGCCGTCAGCACGCTCAGGATGCCGAAACCGCTGGGCACGGCCCCGAAGGCGGCCACGATCAGGTAGTACACCAGGGACTGCGAGAGGAGGCGGATGCTCACCGCCAGCGTGTGGCCGGCCGCGATCTGCCACGGTTGCAAGGGGGTCACGAGCGGCCCGTAGTAGAGCCGGTGCCACTTGAAGCCGTCCATGACGGGCCAGGCGAATTCGCCCGAGGCCGCCAGGAACGCGCCCGAGGCCAGCAGGGCGGGGACGATGAACGTGAGGTAGTCGACGCCGCCGAAGTCCCCGCCGCCGTTCGCATCGACGAGGGAGGCCAGGCCGATGCCCATGGCCACGAGGTAGAGCAGTGGGTGCCCGATCGAGTAGGCGACGATGACCGAGAGGTAACTGCGCATCGCCCGCAGCTCGTGCTCGGCGTACAGCCAGACGCCGAGGCGCTGCGCCCTGGCCGCGGAGACCTCCGGCGGGTGCGCGCGCAGGGCGGCGTCGCCCGTCATTCGACGAGGCTCCGGCCCGTGAGGTTCAGGAAGACGTCCTCGAGCGAGGACCGGCGCACCAGCGACGTGATCGGGTGCAGCCCGCGCTCGGTGATCGCCTCGAGGGCGGCCTCGCCGTCGTGCGCATAGACGAGGATCCGGTCCGGCAGCACCTCGTGCCGCTCGCCGATGCCGGCGAGCCGGGGTACGACGGCGGCGTTGCGGTCGGTGCCGAAGCGCACCTCGAGCACCTCCCGGGTGGAGTACCGCCGGATCAGTTCCGCGGGCGAGCCCTCGGCCATGATCCGCCCCTGGTCCACCACGATCAGCCGGTCGCAGAGCTGCTCGGCCTCGTCCATGTAGTGCGTGGTGAGGATGAGGGTGACACCCTGCTCCTTGAGGCGGAAGAGCCGGTCCCAGAGGACATGGCGCGCCTGCGGGTCCAGGCCCGTGGTGGGCTCGTCCAGCAGGAGCATCCGGGGCTCGTTCACGAGCGAGCGGGCGATGGTGAGGCGGCGCTTCATGCCGCCGGAGAGATCGTCGACGCGGGCGTCGGCCTTGTCGCTCAGCTGGGCGAACTCGAGGAGCTGGTCCGCCTTGGCCCGGAGGTACTTGCGGTCGAGGCCGAAGTAGCGGCCGTAGACGATCAGGTTGTCCCGGACCCGCAGCTCCTCGTCCAGGTTGTCCTGCTGCGGCACCACGCCGAGGTGCGCCCGGACCAGCGGCCCCTGGACCTCGGGGTCCAGACCCATGATCCGCAGCTCGCCGGACGTGCGCTGGGAGACGCCGCCGATCATCCGCATGGTGGTGGACTTGCCGGCGCCGTTGGGGCCGAGCAGCCCGAACGACTCCCCGGCCGGGACCTCGAAGGAGATCCCGTCGACGGCGGTGAACTCGCCGTAGCGCTTGGTCAGCCCGTGGGCGCGGATCACGGTCGGCCGGACGTCCTGCGCGGTCGACGGATGGGGCCCGGACGCATCCCCGGGAGTGTTCTGAAGCACATCGTGAGCGTACGCCGTCGGACTGATTGATACAAGCCAATCAGCGCAGCGTTGGCCGACTGGCCCGGGGCGGACCCGCGCTTCGGCCCACCCGGCTACCGCGCCGGCGGGTCGAGGAGCTCCTGGGCCGTGGCGCGGTGCTCCTCCGCACCGGAGACCAGCGCGAAGACGCCGTAGTTCAGCGGCCCGGCCGCGGCCAGGGCATGGCACCGGTCGGCGAGGTGCGGGTGCTCGACCCCGCCCGCGGCCCGGTAGGCGTCCACGACGGCGTCGAACTGGTCCTCGGTGGCCATCATGGCGTGGAGGGCGAAGTCCAGCGCCGGGTCCCCGACCTTCGCGGTGGTCCAGTCGAGGACGGAGACGATCCGTCCGTCGTCGTCCAGCAGCAGGTGGGCCGGGTAGAGCTCCCCGTGCCCGAAGGCCGGCGCCTCGGGCCAGAAGGCGTCGTCCTCCAGCCAGGCGGTCCAGGCGTCGACGAGCGCAGGTGCGACGCGGAACTCCGCCCGCACCTCCTCCAGGTGGCGGCGCCAGCCGTCGCGGATCCCCTCGGCGGTCTCCACCACCAGGCCGGCGGCGCCCGCCTCCTCCGGGCTGACCGCGTGGAGCTCGGCGACGAGCCGACCGAACGACTCGAGGTACGCCGGACTGGACGGGTCGAAATGGAGGACGGGCTCGCCGTTCCCGGCATCGAGGGTCAGGCCGGGCGCGCCCGGCAGCAGCCGGTAGGCGACGAGCTCCGGGGTGGCGATCTCCCAGCGCGGGATCTGCACGCTCAGCCGCGCCGGACCACCCGGCGGGGCGAGGAAGTCGAGGATGCGCTTCTCGTCGGCGACCTTGGCCGAGACGTCCGGCCGCCGGGGCACGCGGAGGACCCAGCGCTGCCCGTCGGCGTCGGCGGCGAACGCCACGCGGTAGTCGAGTCCCGCCTCGTCGAGGCGGAGGCCCTCCGGACGCAGCTCGAGCCCGTGCCGGGCGGCCAGTTCCAGCAGGTCGGTGTGGTTGCCCATGGTCTGCATGGTGCCACGCGCCCGGTCCGACGGCGAGGGTCCGGCCGTTCCGGCCGCGGAAGATCCTCCTCAAGGTGGACGCCGTATGCCGAACCGTTTGAAAGACTCGGCGCAGAGGGCCGTTGGCGGGGACGGCGCCGCCACGGTCCGTGCCCCTCACCTGCCCCGCTGGCACCCACGCTGAAAGGGCACGATCGATGTCTACGCCCGTCCTGGAGACGGAGAACCTCGTCAAGATCTACGGCCGGGGTCCCTCCCGCTTCGATGCCCTGAAGGGGCTCACCTTCGAGATCCACCGCGGCGAGTCCGTCGCGATCGTCGGGAAGTCGGGGTCGGGGAAGTCGACTCTGATGCATCTGCTGGCCCTGCTCGACGCGCCGACCGCCGGTGTGGTGGCGCTCGACGGCCGCCCGGTGACCCAGCTGAAGCCGGCGGCCGTCTCCGATCTGCGCAACGAGGCCTTCGGGTTCGTCTTCCAGCAGTTCTTCCTGAACGCGCAGCAGACCGTCCTCGAGAACGTGACCCTGCCACTGAAGATCGCCGGCGTGCCGCGCGCGGAGCGCCGCCGGCGCGGACTCGAGGTCCTGCGCCAACTCGAGATGGACTCCAAGGCGGGAAACAAGGCCAACGACCTCTCCGGCGGCCAGAAGCAGCGCGTCTGCATCGCCCGCGCCCTGATCAACGACCCCAGCGTGATCTTCGCCGACGAGCCCACGGGCAACCTCGACTCCGCGACCAGCCGGGTCGTGGAGGACATCCTCTTCGGGCTCCACCGGGAGCGCGGGATCACGCTGGTGATCGTGACGCACGACGACGACCTCGCCGCCCGCTGCCAGCGCCGCCTGAGCATGCAGGACGGGCGCATCATCGGCGACGACGCGGCACCGGAGACCGCGGCGGCATCAGCGTCAGTGACGGAGACGGCGACGGCGACGGCGACGGGCCTGTACCCGGGCCGCCACACGCCGTCGTCCCCCGCGACCGGACGGCACGCCGCCGTGCCGCCGCCCGCCGAGCCCGAGGCCCCCGCGCCTCCGCCCCTGTCCCGGCGGGAACGCCGGCGTTTGGAGAGCGAAGCCGCCGCTGGCCGCGCCGACCGCCGCGGGGAGGGCGGGCACGCATGAGGATCGTCGACGTCGCGGGCACCGCCCTCTCCAATACCCTGCGCTCCAAGCTGCGCACGTTCCTGACGGTCGTCGCGATCGTGATCGGCGCGTTCACGCTCACCCTGACCTCCGGCCTGGGCGCGGGCATCAACCAGTACGTGACCAAGATGGTCTCCGGCTTCGGCGACTCGAACCAGCTCTACGTCATGTCGGCCTCCCCGGCCGCGGGCATGCCCACGGGCGACGGGCCGGTCGAGTACGACCCGGACGCGGCCGCCGGATCCTCCATGATGGGCGCGAGCACGCTCACGGACGAGGACATCGAGACGATCGCCTCGATCGAGGGGGTCTCGTCCGTCGAGCCGGTGGTCTTCGTCAACGCCAGCTACCTGGAGGCGCCCGGCGGCGAGCAGTACGCCGTCGACTCCCTGGGGATGCCGTCGGAGGCGGCCGCCGTCGAACTCGCCGCGGGCGAGCTGCCCGACCCGGACAGCGCCGAGATCACCGTGCCCGAGTCGTGGCTCGAGGCGCTCGGCGCGGAGACGGCGGAGGACGCCGTCGGGATGGAGGTCGGCGTCGGGATCGCCAACGCCGTCGGCGAGATGGACGACTTCGGCGCCACCGTCAGCGGCGTCTCCCTGCAGGCCGTCAGCGGCGCGGGCGGCTCACCCATGCCGTCGCAGGCGCTGAACGACGACCTGTACGAGTACCAGAACTCCGGCCTGGCCGTGGACCGCCCGGAGAGCTACATCCAGGCCGTCGCCCAGGTCGAGAACCTCGAGGAGAGCGGCCAGCGGATCAAGCAGGAGCTCACCGAGCACCAGATGATCGGCCTGACGCTCGAGGACCAGCTCGGGGCCATCCAGGGCGTCATCAACGCCGTCACCTGGGTGCTGAACGGGTTCGCGCTGATCGCGCTGCTGGCGGCCAGCTTCGGCATCGTCAACACGCTGCTGATGTCCGTGCAGGAGCGCACCCGCGAGATCGGACTGATGAAGGCCCTCGGGATGAGCGGCGGCCGGGTCTTCGGCCTCTTCTCCTCCGAGGCCGTCATGATCGGCCTCATGGGTTCAGTGATCGGGATCGGGCTCGGCGTCGCGACCGGCGTGGTGGGCAATCAGCTCCTGGTCTCCGGCCCCCTGCAGGACGTCGCCGGCCTGACGCTCTACGCCGTGGACCCCGTGGGCCTGCTGCTGATCGCCCTGCTGATTCTGGCGATCGCCTTCATCGCCGGAACCCTGCCGGCCCTGCGCGCCGCCCGGAAGGACCCCATCGAAGCCCTACGCTACGAGTAGAGACCCTGTCAGTCCCATCTGTGAGGAAGTAGAGACATGACCCACGATCCCCAGTCCCCGAACCCCGCCGGGCAGCCCGGCCAGCCGAACCGCCCCGACCAGCCGGCGCAGAACCCCTACGGTCAGAGCGCCGGCGGGCAGCCGGGCCAGCAGCCGGGCTCCAAGTTCGGCACCGACGCCTACGACCCGAACCAGTACGGCGGAACGGCCGCGGAGCCGAAGCAGTTCGGCCTGCTGAAGAAGGTCACGATCGCCTCGGCGGTCCTCTTCGTCATCTCGTTCATCGCCGGCCTGCCGGCCGCCACCGACACCGCCATGCTGCGCGAGCAGATGGAGGCCACCGGCGCCCCGGTCGACGAGTCGATGCTCCAGATGGCGCAGAACATGGCCATCGGCACCACGGTCGCCACCGCCGTCGTCGGCCTGGCGCTCTACGCGCTCGTCATCATCGGGCTCTACAAGCGCCAGAACTGGGCGCGCATCCTCGGCATCGTCTTCGCCATCCTGTCCGTCCTGGGCGGCGTGTGGAGCCTGTTCAACTCCGGAGCGGTGATGGCCATGGGCGGCGTCGGCGTACTCTCCATCGTGCTCGGGGTGATCACCCTGATCGTGAACATCTACTGGCTGGTCCTGGCGTTCAACCCGCGCGTCGCCGAATACCTGCGCAAGCCGCGCCCGGCCGCCTTCTGATCCCGGCCGCCTTCTGATCCTGGCCGCCTTCTGATCCTGGCCGGTTCAGCCGGCCGGTGGGAGCCGCCCCGCCCGGGAGG
The DNA here is from genome assembly GCF_039538765.1 of Zhihengliuella alba. Taxonomy (NCBI): domain Bacteria; kingdom Bacillati; phylum Actinomycetota; class Actinomycetes; order Micrococcales; family Micrococcaceae; genus Zhihengliuella; species Zhihengliuella alba. Next base: position 353,633 of record NZ_BAABCJ010000002.1, read on the forward strand.
ACCGCCCCGGGTCTCTCGGGCGGGCGCAGCGGACCGAGAATAAAGCACGGAGCCTGGGCTCCCGTCGACACCGTCGGCGGGAGCCCAGGCTCTATCCACAGATCCCCGGGACCAGTTGAGACGGCCCGGGGCCGACGGGAGGATCGAGACCACGACCACCCGATCGGAAGGAACCGCACCATGGCCGAAGCCCACGAGACCTCCATGCCCCCGCAACCCGGGCAGGCCGAGCAGGCTGAGCAGGCTGAGGTGGCCGAGCAGTCCGAGCCGGCCGAGCAGTCCGAGCAGTCCGCAGGCTCTGCTGTCCGGGAGGGGCCCGGGGACGGCGCGACGGCCGAGCCCCACCAGTTCGTTCTCCTGAAGCGCATCGCGATCCTGTCCGGAGCGCTCTACGCCGCCTCGCACCTCATCGGGCTCCCGGCGACCGTGTACACGGGGCTGGTCATGACCGGGGCCGATCCCTTCACGGCCCTCGCCCCCGCCCCGGACGTCCAGGCGATGGCCATCGCTGGTGCCGTCACGGGCCTGTTGGTGGTCCTCGCTGTGTACGTCGCGGTCGTCATCGGTCTCTTCCGACGGCGGAACTGGGCCCGTACCCTCGGCCTCGTCTGCGCCATCGCGTCGATCATCCTGACCGCCCAGGGATTGCTCAGCGTGCCGGCCGCCCCCGCGACGGACGGGCTGGGGAGCCTCACGCTCATCCTCGATCTCGTGGCGGTGCCCGTGAATGCGTACTGGGTGGTCCTGGCCCTCGGCCGACCGGTCTCCGGGCACCTGCACCGCCCGCGGTCGGCCCCGGCCTGAGCGCCGTGCATCGGCCGGAGCTGCTCGCGCGGACCGACGCGGCAAGTCCGGGGTCCGGGGGCCCGGCTCTGCTAACGTCGTCTGCCGAGGTGAGGTACTCTCCCGCCGACGACGAATTCTGTAGAAGGGCCCCATGACCGACCTGACGACGTCGTACCCGCTCCTCACCCTGGTTCCGCCGGTGCTGGCGCTGGCCCTGGTCATCCTCACCAAGCGCGTCCTGATCAGTCTGGGCGCGGGCGTCCTGTCGGCGGCGCTGCTGATCCACGACCTCGACCCGGTCGCCGCGCTGGTGGCGGTGTGGCAGTCCTTCGCGGCGATCTTCTGGGCCGACGGCGAGCTCAACACCTGGTCCGTCTTCATCCTGGCGTTCCTGCTGCTGCTGGGCGTCCTCGCGGCCTTCATCCTCATGTCCGGCGGAACGACGGCGTTCGCCGCCTGGGCGCTGCGGCGGATCCGCCGCCGCCCCGGATCGATGATCCTGCCCGCCGTGCTCGGCATCGTCATCTTCATCGACGACTACTTCAACGCCCTGGCCGTCGGCCAGATCTCGCGGCCCGTCACGGACCAGCACCGGGTCTCGCGCGCGAAGCTGGCCTACATCGTCGACTCGACCTCGGCGCCCGTCTCGGTGCTCTCGCCGTTCTCCAGCTGGGGCGCCTACATCATGGGCCTCCTGGCGCCGATCGTCGCCGCCTCGGCCGTGTCGGTCAGCGGCGTCCAGGCGTTCCTCGGCGCTGCGGTGGCGAACTACTACGCCATCGCGGCCGTGCTGCTGGTCTGGCTCGTGATCATCTTCCGGATCGACCTCGGTGCCATGCGGAGGGAGGAGCGCCGCGCGCTCGTCGACGGCCATCCCTTCAACCCGGAGGAGACCGTCCCCGGCCAGCTCTCGGACGATCTGCCGGTGCAGGACCCGGGAACGCGCCGGGCGCTCATCGTCCCGTTCGTCCTGCTCGTGGTCGGCGTCCTCTCGGGGATCGTCTGGACCGGGCACACCGCCACCGGGTCCTGGGACCCGATCGACATCCTCGCCTCGACCGACGCCAGCGCGGCCCTCGTCATCGGCGGCGTCGTCGGCCTCGCCTCCGCCGTGTACTACTACGTGAGGAACACGCGCGGCCACCGGGACTTCACGGCCTCGACCTTCGGCCGCGGCTGGACCGAGGGCGCCAAATCGATGCTCCCGGCGATCGGCATCCTCCTGCCGGCGTGGATGCTGGGCGATCTCTTCGGTCAGCTCGGAACCGGCGACTACCTGGGACAGCTCGTCGAGGCCGCGGACATCTCCGTGGGCTGGCTGGCGCCGGTCGTCTTCCTCACCGCGGCCGGCATGGCCTTCGCCACCGGCACGTCGTGGGGATCGTTCGGACTGCTCCTGCCGATCGCGGGCGGCATCGTCAACGGCATGGACGAGCCGACGCTGCTGCTGCCGGTCCTCGGGGCCGTCCTCGCCGGCTCCGTCGCCGGCGACCACGCATCCCCCATCTCGGACACCACGATCCTCTCCGCGACCGGGTCCAGCTGCAACGTCATCACGCACGTCCTCACGCAGCTGCCCTACGTCCTCAGCTCCGTGGCCTGCGCGACACTGGGCTATGTCGCTCTCGCGATCACGAGCAGCACCGCGGTGGGACTGGTCGTCGTCGCGGTGGCGCTGGTCGCCTTCGTGCTGATCGTGCGCAGCGTGTCGAAGCCGCTGCCCGAGACGCAGGCCGAGGCTGCCCCCGCCCCCTGACTGGCCCACCTGACCGCTGCCCGCTGATCGGCGCCCGCCGACCTGTGCCCGCCGACCCGTGCCCGCCGACCCGTGTCCGCTGGCACGGCTCTCCGGGCCAGCGTCCGTGGGGCGGGAGCCGCCGGCGGTAGCGCACCCGGAACGACGACGTCCCCGCACCCACCAGCGTGGGTGCGGGGACGTCGTCGTACTGCGGAGTCCGGCTCCTGCCGTCAGCCGTCCTGGGTAGCCAGTCCGGCCTGGCGCTCGGCCGCCTCGACCACGTTCGTCATGAGCAGCGCGACCGTCATGGGGCCGACACCGCCCGGGTTGGGCGAGAGGAATCCGGCGACCTCGGCCACGTCCGGGTGGACGTCGCCGTAGACCTTCTGCTTGCCGGTCTCCGGGTCCTCCTCGCGGGTCACACCCACGTCGAGCACAGCCGCTCCGGGCTTCACGTCCTCCGCGCGGACCAGGTGCTTCACGCCCGCCGCGGCGACGATGACGTCTGCCTGGCGCAGGTGGTAGCCCATGTCCTCGGTGCCGGTGTGCGTGAGCGTGACGGTCGCGTTGATCTGGCGGCGCGTGAGCAGCAGGCCCATCGAGCGGCCGATGGTGACGCCGCGGCCGACGACGACGACGTGCTTGCCCTTCAGCTCGTAGTCGTGGCGCAGCAGCAGCTCGATCACACCGCGCGGGGTGCACGGCAGGGGCGTCTCGATGGGCCCGTTCACGTTCAGGACCAAACGACCGAGGTTGATCGGGTGCAGGCCGTCGGCGTCCTTCGCGGGGTCGATCCGCTCGAGGATCCGGTCCGTGTCCAGGTGCTTCGGCAGCGGCAGCTGCACGATGTACCCGTGGCACTCGGGATCCGCGTTGAGCTGGTCGATCAGCGCCTCGACCTGCTCCTGGGTGGAGTCGGCCGGCAGCTCGTGCTGGATCGAGTTCATCCCGATCGCCTGGGACTGCTTGTGCTTCATCCCCACATACAGCTGCGAGCCCGGATCGGCGCCGACGAGCACGGTGGCGATCCCGGGCGTCACGCCCTTGGCCTTGAGCGCGGCGACCCGCTCGGTCAGCTCGGCCTTGATGGCGGCCGCAGTCGCCTTGCCGTCGAGGGTCTGTGCGGTCATCGCGCCGGCCCCGCTTACCATTCCTCGTGCCCCGGGTAGAGCGGGAACGCGGTCGCCAGCGCGTCGACGCGGGCCTTCAGGGCGCCCTTGTCCGTGGCCTGCCCCTCGATGAGCGCGGTGGCGATGATGTCGGCGACCTCGGAGAACTGCTCGGCACCGAAGCCACGGGTGGCGAGGGCCGGTGTGCCGATGCGCAGACCGGAGGTCACCATCGGCGGGCGCGGGTCGAATGGCACAGCGTTGCGGTTCACGGTGATGCCGATCTCGTGGAGCAGGTCCTCGGCCTGCTGGCCGTCCAGCTCGGAGTTGCGCAGGTCCACCAGCGCCAGGTGCACGTCGGTGCCGCCCGTCAGGACGGAGACGCCGGCCGCGGCGACGTCGTCCTGGGTCAGTCGCTCGGCCAGGATCCGGGCACCCTCGAGGGTGCGGGCCTGACGCTCGGCGAACTCCTCCGAGGCGGCGATCTTGAAGGCCACGGCCTTCGCGGCGACAGCGTGCATCAGCGGCCCGCCCTGCTGGCCCGGGAAGACGTTGGTGTTGATCTTCTTGTAGAGCTCGAGGTCGTTGGTCAGGATCAGGCCGGAGCGTGGCCCGGCGAGCGTCTTGTGCACCGTGGAGGAGACGACGTCGGCGTGCTCGACCGGGTTCGGGTGCAGGCCGGCGGCGACGAGGCCCGCGAAGTGCGCCATGTCGACCCAGAGCTTGGCGCCGACCTCGTCGGCGATGGCACGGAACTTCGCGAAGTCCAGCTGGCGGGGGTACGCGGACCAGCCGGCGATGATGACGTCCGGCTTCTCGGCGATGGCCTGCTCGCGCAGCTTGTCCATGTCCACCGTGAAGGTCTCCGGGTCCACCTCGTAGGCGGCGACCTCGTAGAGCTTGCCGGAGAAGTTGAGCTTCATGCCGTGGGTCAGGTGGCCGCCGTGGGCCAGCGAGAGGCCGAGGATCTTGTCGCCCGGGTTGATCAGGGCCGCGAGGACGGCTGCGTTGGCGGATGCACCCGAGTGCGGCTGGACGTTGGCGTACTTGGCGCCGAACAGCTCCTTGGCCCGGTCCCGGGCGAGATTCTCGGCGACGTCGACGTGCTCGCAGCCGCCGTAGTACCGGCGGCCCGGGTAGCCCTCGGCGTACTTGTTCGTCAGGACCGAGCCCTGGGCCTCGAGGACGGCGCGCGGGGCGAAGTTCTCCGAGGCGATCATCTCGAGGGTGTCGCGCTGGCGGCCCAGCTCCTTCTCCAGGACCTCGGCGATCTCCGGGTCGAGTTCGGCCAGCGGGCGGTTGGTCACGGTCGAGTCAGTGCTCAATCTGTGCTCCTAGGTGATTCGGAATCGGGCAAGTAGGTGCGGCTGTGGAGGTCAGACAGGGATCGACGCCGATCCCCCTACCAACCCTGGGCCCAGGCGCGCGGTCCACGGTCAAGAAAGAATGCCGCTCCCCGGTGGTGCTCCACCTCACGCCAGTCGCGACGTCCCAACTCTACCGAACGGCACCCGCCGCCGTCTCGCCCCGGACGTGCGCCTGCGTCATACTCCGCGGGCGCGCCGTGCACGGCCGCGGAGCCTTCGGAGCGGTGCCCCCGTGCGGGCTAACCTAGTGCGGTGAGCTCGAACCCGAACCCCCACCAGTACATCGTCACCCTCTCCTGCGCCGACCGCCCGGGCATCGTCCACGCGGTCTCGGGCGCGCTGATGGAGACCGGCTGCAATATCGCCGAGTCGCAGCAGTACGGATCCCCGGAGACCGGCACGTTCTTCATGCGCGTGCAGGTGACGACGACGGCGGGGCAGGCCGCGGTGGAGGCCGCCCTGGCGCCCGTGGCCGACGCGTTCGAGATGGAGCTGGACGTCTTCGACTCGGCCCGGCCGGCGCGGACGCTGATCATATGCTCCAAGGCGGGCCACGCGCTCAACGACCTGCTGTTCCAGCAGCGGGCCGGGACGCTGCCGATCGAGGTCCCGCTGATCGTCTCCAACCACCAGGACCTGCGCCCGCTCGCGGAGTTCTACGGCGTGCCGTTCGTGCACCTGCCGGTCACGGCAGCGACCAAGGACGAGGCCGAGCAGCGGCTGCTGGCGCTGGTGGCCGAGCACCGGATCGACCTGGTGGTACTGGCGCGCTACATGCAGATCCTCTCCGACGACCTCTGCCGCCAGCTCTCCGGGCGCGCCATCAACATCCACCACTCGTTCCTGCCGTCCTTCAAGGGCGCCAGGCCGTACCACCAGGCGCATGCGCGCGGCGTGAAGCTGATCGGCGCGACCGCCCACTACGTGACCGCGGACCTGGACGAGGGCCCGATCATCGAGCAGGAGGTCATCCGCGTGAACCACGCGCGGACGCCGGAGCAGTTCGTGTCGATCGGCCGCGACGTGGAGGGCCGCACTCTGGCCCAGGCCGTGCAGTGGCACGCGGAGCACCGGGTGCTGCTCGACGGCTCGCGGACCGTCGTCTTCAACTAGCCGCGGCCGACGGCGCCGGGCTCGCTCCGGCCGCCCCGGGCCGCTGGCCCAGCCGGACCACGGCGAAGGCCACCAGTGCCGCCGCGCTGATCCCGTAGAGCACGGCGGCCCAGGGCGCATGGTCGCCACCTGAGGTGCCGAAGGTGTCCGCGACCGCCATACCGGCCCCGAAGGACGCGACCCAGTGCGCCGGCCCGGCGAGCGCGATCAGCAGCAGGTCGAGGATCACGGCTCGGCGGACGCCGGAGTCGGGCCTGCGCGCACCCCAGAGGACTGCGGCTGCCGCGATCCAGACGAGCACCGCCCAGGCGACGACGAGGGGCGCGTTCATCGACTCGTCCGCCCGCTCGACCCCGGCGTAGATCTCGCCTAGACCGGCGCCGGGTACCGCGGCCGAGGGATTCCACACGAGGGTCTGCAAGGCCCCGACGACGGCGTACGCGGTCACCACGAGCAGTCCGAGACCGGCGGCGAGCGCGGCGCCCCGACGTCGTTCCGGTGCTCTCCCCATGCCGCTCTCCCCCGTCTCGACGCGCGTTCCCTGCTGTCCGGCCAGCATCTCACGCGATCGTCCCTCCCGTCGGACGGGAGAGTCCCGCGACGTGCCAGAAGAGCACCACTGGCTCCGCCAGATGCGGGCTGAGCACGGGTCCGGACCGGTGAACAGTGCTGGAGCCGCACCTCGCGGCGCCAGTGGGGGGCCGGAGCAGCCACTCGCGGCTACGCGCGGGTCAGCAGCGTGATGACCTCGTAGTGGCTGGACTGCGGGAACATGTCCATGACCCGTGCCCGGACCGGCCGCAGCGAGGGCATCCGCTCGAGGTCCTTGGCGAGGGTGACCGCATTGCAGCTCGAGTAGAGGACGTGCTGCACGGCCGAGCCCTCGAGCCAGCCGGCGAGGTCGGTGCCGATGCCGCGCCGGGGCGGGTTCACGACGACGAGGTCCGGGATGTCGGACGGGTCCGCGCCGAGGGCGAACTCCGTGGCGTCGGCCGCGGCGAAGTCGACGCCGGCCAGCCCCAGCTCGTCCCGGGTGAGCTCGGCGCTCGCGACGGCCTCGGCGCTCAGCTCGATGCCCGTCACACGGCGACCGCCGCCGCGGCCGGCCCCGCTGCCGGCCTCGCTGCCGGCGAGGTGCAGTGCGAAGCCGCCGACGCCGCAGTAGAGGTCCCAGACGCGCGCGGGCTCGAGCGCGTCGACCCAGTCGCGGCCCTGGCGGTACAGCGCCGCCCCGACGTCGGTGTTGGTCTGGAAGAAGCTGCGCGGTCGCAGGTGGAGACCGATGCCGTTGACCTCCATGGTCAGGGAGGTCTGCGCGGTCAGCGGGATCTCCGTCTCGCCCTCGAGCACCGCCTTGGGCTCCGGCTGGAGGTTGGCGCTGGCGACCCGCAGACCCGGGAGTCGTTCCAGCAGGCCCGGCAGGTGCTCGCGCAACACCGGGAGCAAGGCCTCGCTGCGCAGGACGAAGCGGACCATCAACTCGCCCGATGGCGCCTCCGTGACCAGGAGGTACTTCAGCTCGCCGGTGCGCCGGACGACGTCGTACGGCGTCAGGCGGGCTGCGCGGACGAGGTTGGAGAGCACGCGGAGGGCCTCCTGGAGGCCCGCGCCGATGAGCCCGCAGCGGCGCAGGTCCACGCCGTGGCCGTCGGCGTCGAGGATCCCGACGACGGGCCGTCGCGTGGTGCCGGAGACCACCATCTTGGCCTTGTTGCGGAAGCCGGCCTCGGCGCCCGCGTAGGGGGTCGCCCAGTCGATGCCCGGGTACCGGGCCAGGAGCTGACGGCAGTGCGCGTCCTTGCCGGCGATCTGCTCTGCGTGGGGCTGGCCCATGAGGGTGCACGAGCGGCAGCGGCCGGCGTCGTAGTAATGGCACTGCACGCGGACCATTCTAGTCGGCGCGCCACGCATCGGCGGTCCCGCAGCAGCCCCGCAGCCGTCCTCCGCCACTTCAAATCTATACGGCACCGGGGGCCTTGCCGCAAGACCCCCGGCCGGGGTCAGAATGTCTCTCCCGCCGTCCTTCCCCGCCTGCACCTGGAGCCCCCGCATGACGTTCGAGCCATCCGTCTTCGACCTGCCGTCCGCTCGCCGCGACAAAGCCGCTGCCGAGCTCATCGCCGACGACGAGCGGCATCTGGCCGCCGTCGGTGCCGCGCTCGCCCACGCAGCCGCCGACCTCGCCGAGCGACGCGCCGAACTGCGCCGGCGCCCGGGCGGCAGCGGCCAGGAGGGACTCGAGCGCGACGCGGAGATCCACGAGCTCAGCCGTCGCCTCTCCGTGCTCTCCCGCTTCGGCCCCGACGTCTGCATCGGCCGCATGGTACCGGCCGGCGTTGGAGCGGGAGGACCGTCCGGCGCCGGGGCGGAGGCCGAGCCCGTCTACGTCGGCCGCGTCGGGCTCACGGCCCCCGACGGCCGTCGCCTGCTGGTCGACTGGCGGGCACCCGCCGCGGAGCCGTTCTTCGGTGCGACCCCGGCGAACCCGATGGGCCTGTCCAGTCGACGCCGCTACCGCTGGGTGCAGGGACGCATCCGGGACTACTGGGACGAGGCCTTCGACGAGCGGGCCCTGGCCTCCCGCGCATCGCTCGACGACCAGTCGGCGTTCATCGCGAGCCTCGGGGAGAGCCGGTCCCCGCGCATGCGCGACGTCCTCGGCACGCTCCAGTCCGACCAGGACGCGATCATCCGCGCCGGCTCCCGCGGCGCCCTCGTCGTCGACGGCGGCCCCGGAACCGGCAAGACCGTCGTCGCGCTGCACCGCGCCGCCTATCTGAAGTATGCCGACCCGCGTCTCGAGGAGGGCCGCGGCGCTGTGCTCTTCGTGGGCCCGCACCGCCCCTATCTGGCCTACGTCTCGGACGTCCTGCCCGATCTGGGCGAGGACGGGGTGCTGACCTGCACGCTGGCGGACCTCGTGCCGGAGGGCGCGGCCGCCGCCGTCGAAGCGGATCCCGCGGTCGCAGCACTGAAAGCGGGCACCGGGCTCCTGGAAGCGATCGAGCCCGCGGTGGCCCTGTACGAGGAGCCGCCGGCGGAGGGTCTGCTGCTGGAGCTCGAGGAGGTCGAGGTCAGGCTGGGTGCCGCGGAGTGGGCCGAGGCCTTCGCGGCGCCGGAGCCCGGCACTCCCCACAACGAGGCCCGCGAGCAGGTCTGGGAGGCGCTCGTGGACATCGCCGCCGACCAGCACGGAGCCCCCGCCGGCGCGCGGGCGGCGCTGGAGCACCACCGCGGCCTGCGGGAGGCCCTGCACCGCGCCTGGCCGCTGCTGGACTCGGCGGAGCTGGTCTCGGACCTCCTGAGCGTGCCCGCGTACCTCCAGCGTTGCGCCCCGGGGCTCTCGGACGCGGAGATCCGGCTCCTCCAGCGCCCGCCGGGCTCGCCCTGGACCACCTCCGACCTCCCGCTGCTCGACGCGGCGCGCCGACGGCTCGGCGATGCGGGCGCGGCCCGGCGTCGCCGCCGCCTGGACGCCGAGGCAGCGGCGGAGAGGGCACGGATGGACGACGTGGTCGCCGATCTGATCGAGCACGACGACTCCGAGCTGCTCGTCATGCACATGCTGCGCGGGGACGACCTGAGGGCCGGCCTGGGAGCCGCATCGGACCGGATCGGCCCCGTGGACCGGTGGGCCGGGCCGTTCGCGCACATCGTCGTCGACGAGGCCCAGGAGCTCACCGACGCGCAGTGGCGGATGCTCCTCGCCCGATGCCCCTCGCAGAGCTTCACGATCGTCGGCGACCGCGCCCAGGCGAGGTCCGGGTTCCCCGAGTCGTGGCTGGACCGACTCCACGCCGTGGGGTTCCACGACGTCGCGCTGGCGGGGCTGTCCGTCAACTACCGGACGCCCGCGGAGATCATGGAACCGGCGTCCCGGGAGATCCTCGCAGCGCTGCCGGACGCCAACGTCCCCGTCTCGATCCGCCGGACCGGCACCGCCGTCCGGCACGGCCGCACCGACGAGTTGCGTCCCCTCGTGGCGGGTTGGCGGGCCGAGCACCCGGAGGGCACCGCCTGCATCATCGGCACCCGGACCATCGCCGACGTGCCCGGGGCGACCGTTCTCACCCCGGAGCTGGCGAAGGGCCTGGAGTTCGACCTCGTGGTGCTGGTCGAGCCCGAGGCCTTCGGGGACTCGCTCACGGGTGCCGTCGACCGCTACGTCGCGATGACCCGCGCGACGGCGCAGCTGGTGCTCCTCTCGGCGCCCGACCAGTCCCGCGCCGTGTCGGCGGCCGCGGGCGCGGACGCACCCGGGTGTGCCCGGATGGGGCGAGCAGTAGGGTGAGTGCCATGGCCCACATCATCACCATCGACAGCAAGACGCCGCGCGTCTCCCCGACCGCCTTCGTGGCGCCGACGGCGGTCCTCAGCGGGGACGTGGAGATCGGCGACCGCGCCAGCGTGTTCTACGGCGTCTCGGTCCGCGGCGACTCGGACGCGATCCGCGTCGGCGCTCGCAGCAACCTGCAGGACAACGTCGTGGTCCACGCCGATCGCGGGGTGCCGTGCACGGTCGGCGAGGGCGTGTCCGTGGGCCACTCGGCGGTCCTGCACGGATGCACGATCGGCGACGACTGCCTGATCGGCATGAGCGCGACCGTCATGAACGGCTCCGAGATCGGCGCCGGGTCGCTGGTGGCGGCCGGCGCCCTGGTGCTGGAGGGAACCCAGGTCCCGCCGCGGTCGCTGGTGGCCGGCGTCCCCGCGAAGGTCCGCCGCGAGCTGACCGACGACGAGGTGGCGGGCTTGCACCGGAATGCGGAGACATACCTGGGCCTCGCCGAGAAGCACCGGGAGGCCTGCGAGTCCTGAACCCGGCATTCTAAAGACTTCTTGCTAAAGCAGTCTTTAGGGTACTACTCTGGGCGCATGGACCCCAGCGACCAGACCACCCGCGCCCACGGGAGCGTCACTTCCGACCCCCGCCAGATCCGGGCGCTCGCCCACCCCATCCGCCTGGCCCTGCTCGACTACCTCGGAACGGTCGAGCAGGCCACGGCCACCGAGTGTGCGGCCGCCCTGGAGGAGTCCGTGGCCAGCTGCTCGTTCCACCTGCGCTCGCTGGCCCACCACGGCTACATCGAACCCGGCGAGCGCCGCGGACGCGAGAAGCCCTGGCGCAAGGTCTTCGACTCCTACACCCAGCAGATCGACCCGGCCGTGCCGGGCTCCGCCGCCGCCGTCGGGGCCATGGCCGCGCTGACGGTGACGCGCGAGACCGACCGGCTGCGCGCCTTCGGAGCGCACCTGCCGGGAATGCACCCGGACGACGTGGACCTGAACGTACTGTCGACGTCGTCCTTCTACGCCACGGACGAGGAGCTCGCCGACCTCCGGGCCACGCTCATCGGTCTGGCCGAACGCTTCGCGGGGCGGCTCCGCAACCCGGAGGCACGGCCGGAGGGCGCGCGCCTGGCGCATCTGTTCGGCGCCCTGACCCTCGACCCCGCGGGCCTGCGCCCGGCGGACGGGGACGACGCGGACGCGGACAGCGCGGACCGGGACGGCGCGGACCGGGACGGCGCGGACGGGGACGACGGCGGCAGGGAGACCGAGGGAGCCGACGGTGCGGACGGCGGCGGTGCCGCCGGCGACGAGGGCGGACCGACGAGATGACTGACCCGACCACGGCCCCGGAGGCACCGCACCCGTCGGCAGCCAGCCCCTCGGCAGCCGACCCCTCGGCCGCCAGCCCCGTCCTGGCCACGCCCGCGCCGGATCAGACGCCGCAGACCGACCGGACCGCGGAGACAGATCGGAGCGCTGCAACGAATCAGGCCCAGGCGCGGCACGGCAGGAACCGCGAGCTGCTCGCCGTCCCGGCGTACCGGCGCCTGCTGGCCGCGTGGACGGTGAGCAACCTGGGCGACTCGGCGCTCTACATCACCGCCGGGATCTGGATGAAGGTCCTGACGGGATCCGACGCGCTGGCCGCGAGCGTCTTCCTCGTCATGGGCCTGCCCTCGCTGGCCGCCCCGTGGATCGGCTTGCTGGCGGACCGCGTCCCGCGGCGCGGCCTGATGATCGCGAACAACGTCCTCACGGCCGCCGTCGTCCTGGCGCTGCTGCTGGTGGAGCCCACGGGGCAGCTCTGGATCGTGTACGCGGTGATGGCGCTCTACGCGACGTGCGGCTTCGTCAACGGCAGCGCCCAGGCGGGCCTGTTGAAGGCGACCGTGCCCCCGCACCTGTTGGCCCCGGCGAACGGCATCTTCTCCAGCGTGGACCAGTCGCTGCGGCTGGTCGCACCGCTGGCGGGAGCCGCGGTCTTCGGGCTCTGGGGCATGGCCCCGGTGGTGATCGGCACCGCCGTGTTCTTCCTCCTCGGCGCCGGCCTGCTGCTCCGCGTGCCCGCCCAGGCCGTGGCCCGGGAGGAGGGCGAGCCGCACCTGCTGGCGCAGACCACGGCAGGTTTCGTCGCGCTCTGGCGCCATCGGGGCGTCCGGGTCGCGACGCTCGTCATGGGGCTGGCGTGCGTGGGCGGCGGCATGACCAACTCGACGTCCTTCGCGGTCCTGGACCGCGGGCTGGGCCTGCCCCCGGAGGCGCTCAGCGTGGCCGTCGCGCTGCAGGGCGTCTTCTCGATCGTCGCCGGGCTCAACGCCGGGCGGATCCTGAACCGGCTCGGCTTCGCGCGCTCCCTCGGGTTCGGCGCGCTCGCCTTCGGTCTCGGCTACGGGGCGCAGGTCTCCGGCAACCTGGTGGTGTGCCTGCTCGGGATCGTCCCGTTCGCCTTCGGGATCACGATCGTCATCGTGGCGGCCGCGACACTCCGCCAGCAGGAGCTCCCGGACCGCCTGCAGGGGCGGGGCGCTGCGGCGGCGAACATGCTGGGCAACGGGACGCAGGCGCTCGCCGCCGGTTTCGCCGCGGCCCTGCTCGACGTCGTCGACTTCCGCTGGCTGATCGCCTTCGGCGCCGTCACCGCCATGGCGGGGGTCCTGCCGCTGCTCCTCGGCACCGTCAGGGCGCGACTCAACCGCGCGCCCTGACGGGTGGCCCCGACGAGATTCAGTCGGTGCTCCTCCGGCGCCAGTAGGCGGCGATGAGCGCGCCGGAGACGTTGTGCCAGACCGAGAACACGGCACCGGGCAGCGCCGACTCCGGGGAGAAGTACTGTGCGGCGAGCCCGGACGCCAGGCCGGAGTTCTGCATGCCGATCTCCACCGCCATGGTCCGGCGCGAGGCGACCGGCTGGCGGAAGAGCCGTCCGATGCCGTAGCCGAGCGCCAGGCCGGCACCGTTGTGCAGGACCACGGCCAGCAGGATCAGCAGCCCGGCGGCGAAGATCGCCTCCGCGCTGCGGGCGACCACCACCACGACGACGAACGAGATCGCGAGCACGGACACCCACGGCAGCACCGGCAGGACGGCGTCGACCGCGCGCGGCACCACCGCGCGCAGGACCAGCCCGAGCAGGACGGGGATGAGGACGATCTGGACGATCGACCACGCCATCGAGCCGGCGTCCACGGGCAGGTACTGCCCGGCCAGCCAGAGCGTCAGGAGCGGGGTGAAGACCGGTGCCAGGAGTGTGGAGACGCTGGTCATCGCCACGGAGAGCGCCACATTGCCGCGGGCCAGGTACGTCACGACGTTCGACGCGGTGCCGCCGGGGGCGCAGCCGACCAGGATGACACCCGCCGCGAGCGCGGGCGAGAGGCCCAGCGCCACGGAGACGAGCAGGCCGACCAGCGGCATGACCACGAACTGGGCGACGACGCCGAGCAGCACCGGCAGCGGGTGCCGCGCCACCAGCGCGAAGTCGGGGAACGTCAGGGTCAGGCCCATGCCGAACATGATCACCATGAGCAGGGGGTTGATCAGGAAGGCCAGGTCCACGAACGGCGCCGGGGCGAACAGCCCGACGACGCCGCCGGCGATGATCAGGATCGGGAACAGGGTGACGGCGACCTTGGCGGTGCGGTCGGCGGCAGAGGTGGGCGGCGCTCCCTGGGGTGCCGCGCCGGCTTCGGTGGTGTGCTTGGGGGACATGGGCAATACCTTGCACCGGCCGGGCTGCACCGGCAGAATCCGGCGCCCGCCGGCGGGCGAATGTGACATCGGGCCCCGGGCGGGCCGGTCGCGGCGGTGCGGGCCCAGGCCGCGTCCGCATCCCGCGGCCGTCTGGACTAGCCTTGGACCGGCGCCCGGCACGGGCGGCCCCTCACTCGGACCCGAAAGACAGCAACGCCTATGACTACCCCACGCCGGCACGCCACCTCCCGCGGACCGCGCCTCCGGCAGCTGGCCGCACCGGCCGCCGTCGTGCTCGCCTCCACCTTGGCGCTGAGCGCCTGCTCCCCCGGCGCCGCGCCCGAGGCCGGCGGCGAGCCCGTCAGCGGCGGCACCCTCGTCTACGCGTCCGGCGACGCCGAGCCCACCTGCCTGGACCCGCACGTCGGCGGCAACTACCCCCAGGCGCTCCTGGCCTCCCAGTTCCTGGAGACGCTGTTCACCAAGGACGACGACGGCGAGATCGTCCCGTGGCTGGCCACCGGCGCCGAGGTCTCCGAGGACGGGCTCACCGTCACGCTCGGCCTGCGCGAGGGGATCTCGTTCTCCGACGGGACCCCGTTCGACGCCGCCGCGGTGAAGGCGAACATCGAGCATGTGAAGGACCCGGAGACCCTCTCCTCCACGGGCTACCTCGCCATGGCAAAGGTGGACACCATGGAGGCGCTCGACGAGCACATGCTCCAGCTGAACCTCTCCGCCCCGGATGCGGCGCTGCTCGAATCGCTGTCCCAGCACTGGGTCGCGATGATGTCCCCGGCCGGCCTGGAGCGCGGCATGGAGGAGAACTGCGCCGCACCGATCGGCACCGGCCCGTTCGTGGTGGACGCGTGGACCAAGCAGCAGTCGGTGACGCTGGCCCGCAACGAGGACTACGTGGTCCCGAATCCGGACGCCGCCGCCGACCCGGAGCACACCGGCCCCGCATACCTCGAGGGCATCGAGTGGCGGTTCATCCCCGAGTCCGCCGCCCGCTACTCGGCCCTGCAGGCAGGGACCGTGGACATGATCGACAACGCCCAGCCGGACACGATCGTCGCCGCTGGCGAGGACGACGCGATCGAGCACCTGGACGCCCCACGCCCCGGCGCCTCCAACCGGATCGAGCTCAACTCGTCGAAGGCCCCCTTCGACGACGCGCGGGTGCGCGAGGCGTTCGTCCGCTCGGTCGACGTGGACGCCGCCGTCGACTCCCTCTTCTTCGGCACCGCCGAGCGCTCCTACTCCGCCCTGTCCTCCGTGGAGCCGATGGGTTACAGCGACGAGTCGCTGTTCGCCCACGACCCGGAGGAGGCCTCGCGGCTGCTCGACGAGGCCGGCTGGACCGAGCGCGACGCCGAGGGGTACCGCGTCAAGGACGGCGAGCGCCTGAGCGTGCACCTGCCGGTCTCCACCAACCAGTCGGTGCCCGCCGAGCAGTCGCTGTTCCAGCAGCTGCAGGCCACCGCCAAGGAGGCCGGGTTCGAGGTCACCCTCGAGCTGCAGGACCTCAGCAGCTGGTACGAGGCGCTCGGCGCCCACGAGTACGACCTGGTCTCCGCGCCCTACACCAAGGTGGGACCGGACGTGCTGCGGATCCTCTACCACTCCGACTCGACCGTCCCCGCGCCGTCCGGGTACTTCGCCAACCACGCGATGGTCCAGGACGAGGAGATCGACGCCTGGCTGGAGCAGGCCGCCTCCACCCAGGACGATGCCGAGCGCGCCGCGCTGTACGAGCAGGCGCAGCGGAAGCTCCTCGAGGGCTTCTACGTGCTGCCGCTCTACGACCAGCAGAACCACTTCCTGCACTCCTCCTCGCTCCAGGGCGTGGGGGCGACGACGGCGGTGGCGACCCCGACGTTCCACGACGCCTGGCTGGCCGAGTAGCCCCGGCCCACCGCGTGGATCCGACGAACCGATGATGCGCTGGCTGCTGTCCAAGTCCGCCGGGGGCCTGCTGGTCCTCTGGGCGGTGGCGACGCTCATCTTCCTCGGCATCCGCCTGGTCCCCGGCGACCCGGCCGAGGCGATCATGGGCGGCCCGGGATCGCAGGCCTCGCCCGAGGCCCTCGACGCGGCGCGCGCCGAGTACGGGCTGGACCGGCCGCTGCCCGTGCAGTACGCGCTCCTGCTGGGGAACCTGCTCCGCGGCGACCTGGGCACCAGCTACTCGCTCAAGGTGCCGGTCGCCGACGTCGTCGGCGAGCAACTGCCCGGGACGCTCCTGCTGGCCCTGCTCTCCTGGCTCCTCGCGTGGGCGCTGGCCCTCGGGCTGGCCGTCCTGACCTCGCTGGCGCGCGAGCCGCGGTGGCGCCGCGTCGCGGACCGGATCGGCTCCGGGATGGAGATCGTCGCCGCGGCGGTCCCGCACTTCTGGCTCGGCAGCGTGCTGGTGCTCGTCTTCGCGACGTCCCTGGGCTGGCTGCCGCCGGTCGCCGACGACTCCCCCGCCGGGCTGGTGCTGCCCGTCCTGACGCTCGCGCTGCCGCTGGCCGGCTTCCTGGGCCAGATCATGCGCGAGTCCCTCGCGACAGCCCTCTCCAGCCCGTTCGCCCTCGCGGCCAGGGCCCGCGGGGAGTCGGAGGCCGGCGTGCTGCTCCACCACGGGCTCCGCCACGCCGCCCTGCCCGGCATCGGCCTCTCCGGGTGGGCGCTGGGCTCCCTGATCTCCGGTGCCGTGGTGGTCGAGTCCCTGTTCGCCCGCCCCGGGCTGGGCCGGACGCTCCTGAACGCGGTCACGGCCCGCGACGTGTCCCTGGTGACCGGCGTGGTCCTCGTCTCCGCGCTGACGTACGTGGTGGTGATGGCGCTGGCCGACTTGGCGGAGCGGCTCGCCGATCCGAGGGTCGCCGGATGATTCCCGAGCTGTCCTCCGCCCCCGCCGACGAACGCGGCCGGTCCAGGACGCGCCCCGGGCTCGGCGGACACGCCGCGCGCACGGCGGGCGAGCTGCCCGCGCTGCTGGCCGGCGTCGTCGTCCTGTTCCTCCTCTCCGCCGTGGCGGCGCCGCAGTGGCTCGCCACGGCGGATCCGCTGGCCATCGACCCCGCCGCCGCCTTCCAGGGGCCGGGCCCCGGGCACTGGCTGGGCGCGGACGAGTCGGGCCGGGACATCTACTCCCGCGTGGTCTTCGGCGCCCGCGAGTCACTGACGATCGGCGCGGCCGCCACCGGGATCGGGCTGGCCCTGGCGCTACTGCTGGGCATCCCCGCCGGACTGACGGCGGGACGGGCGCGGCGGACGAGGTGGCTGGACACCGTGATCGGGCGGGTGCTGGAGGTGCTCTTCGCGCTGCCGGGCCTGCTCCTGGCGCTCGTGTTCATCGCGCTGGCCGGGCCCGGACTGGTCACCACCGTGATGGCCGTCGGCCTGTCCACCGCGCCCGGCTACGCGCGCATCATCCGCGGCCAGGTCATGCGGCTGCGGGACTCGGCCATGGTCGAGGCCGCCCGCGTGCTCGGCCGCTCCCCCGGGCAGATCCTGCTCCGGCACCTGCTGCCGAACGCGCTGGGCCCGGTGCTGGTCCTCGCCACGCTGGGCGTGGGGCAGGCCGTGGTGTGGGCGTCGGCGCTGAGCTTCCTGGGCCTCGGCACGCCGCCTCCCGCGCCGGAGTGGGGCGCCATGCTCTCCGCCGGACGGACGTACCTGCAGCTGGCCTGGTGGATGACCGTGTTCCCGGGGCTCGCGATCGTGCTGGTGGCGGCGTCGGCGACCGTGCTCGGGCGCTGGCTGCAGCGGCGGACGGAGGGCCTGCGATGAGCGCGACCCACTCCTCGGCGGCGGGCGGCGGCGAGCGGACGCCCCTGCTCGACGTGGCCGGCCTGACCGTGCGGTTCGGTGCCGCCGATCCCGTCGTCCGCGGGCTCGACCTGCGGGTCGTCGCCGGCGAGTGCGTGGCGATCGTCGGCGAGTCGGGCTCCGGCAAGTCCGTCACCGCCCGTGCGCTGCTCGGCCTCGCCGACGGCGGGGCCGCCGGGGCCGGGGGCCGCGCCCGAGTCTCCGCGGACCGCCTCCGCATCGGCGCGCGGGACATGCTCGGCGCCGGCGCCTCGCACGGCACCCTGCGCGGGGGCACACGCAGCACCCTGCGCGGGGGCGCGCGCAGCGCGACGGCGGCCGAGTGGCGGCGCGTGCGCGGCGGGGAGGTGGGACTCGTCCTGCAGGACGCGCTCGTCTCCCTCGATCCGCTGCGGACCGTCGGCCGGCACCTGGACGACGTGCTGCGCCTGCACACGGACCTCGGCCCCGCGGACCGAGGCCTGCGCGCCCGGGACCTGCTCTCCGACGTCGGACTCCCCCCGGCGACGGCCGGGCAGCGGGCCGACCAGCTCTCCGGGGGCATGCGCCAGCGCGCGCTCATCGCGACGGCCATCGCGGCCGGCCCGGGCCTGCTCATCGCCGACGAGCCGACGACGGCGCTCGACGCGACCGTGGCCGCCCGTGTCATGGACCTCCTCGCCCGGCTGCGGCGCCCGTCCGCCACCCGCCCCGAGGGCACAGGGCTCCTGCTCATCAGCCACGACCTGGCGGTGGTGTCCTCGGTGGCGGACCGGATCCTCGTCATGCGGGACGGGGAGGTCGTCGAGTCGGGACCCGCGGCGCACGTCCTGAGCAGCCCGCAGCACGAGTACACGCGCATGCTGCTCGCCGCCGTACCGGCCGGGAAGCCGCGCGGCACCCGGCTCACGGTGACCGAGCCGGCACCCCGGTCGCCGTCTGGACCCTCGCCGATGAGGTCCGCACCGGCACCTTCCGGGCCGTCCAGCGGGAGAACGCCGCCTGCACCGGCGCTCTCGGCGCGGGGCCTGACGAAGACCTTCCTCCGTGACGGCGCGCCCTTCGCCGCGGTCGACGGCGTGGGCTTCGAGCTGCCCGCCGGACGGACCGTCGGGCTGGTCGGCGAGTCCGGCTCCGGCAAGACGACCACCGCCCGCCTGGTGCTCGGCCTCGCCGAGCCGGACGCCGGGGAGGTCGGCCTCCTCGGCGAACCGTGGGTCGGGCCGGGCCTGCGCGAGAGGGACCGGCGCCCCCGCCGTACCCACCTCGGCGCCGTGTACCAGGACCCGCTGTCCTCGTTCGACCCGCGGATCGGCGTCGGGTCCCTGCTGGCGGACGCGGCCACCGGCGGCCGCAGCCGCAGCGCGCGCCGGCAGCGCGGCCGGGTCCGCGAGCTGCTAGAGCTGGTCGGCCTGCCGGAGGGCGTGGCCGACCGCCACCCGCGGTCGCTCTCAGGCGGGCAGCGGCAGCGGGTGGCCATCGCCCGTGCCCTGGCCCCGGGACCACGCGTGATCGTCTGCGACGAGCCCGTCTCCGCGCTGGACGTCTCCGTGCAGGCGCAGATCCTGGACCTGCTCGACGCCCTGCAGGAGCGCCTGGGCCTGAGCTATCTGTTCATCTCCCACGACCTCGCCGTGGTCCGCCACGTCAGCGACCACCTCCTGGTCATGCAGGGCGGACGCATCGTGGAGTCCGGGCCGGCCGAGGATGTCTTCGCCGACCCGCAGCAGGAGTACACCCGGCAGCTCCTGGCCGCCTCGCCGTCCCTCGCGGACTGAACCACGGCGCCCCGCCGTCCACGACTCGGTCGCGGACGGCGGGGCGCCGTCGTCGTACTGCTCTCCCGGGGAGCGCTCCGGCCGCTACTTGGCGGCCAGGCCCTCCAGCACCTTGTTGAACGTGGCGGACGGGCGCATGGCGGCGGCGGCCTTCGCGTCGTCCGGGCGGTAGTAGCCGCCCAGGTCCACGGGGGTGCCCTGGACGCCGTTCAGCTCGGCGACGATGGCCTCCTCCTGGCCCACCAGGGCCTCGGCGACCGGCTTGAACGTCTCGGCCAGCGCGGCGTCCTCGGTCTGGTTCGCGAGCTCCTGCGCCCAGTACATGGCCAGGTAGAAGTGGGAGCCGCGGTTGTCGATGGTGCCCAGCTTGCGGCCCGGCGAGCGGTTCTCCATGAGGAACGTGGCGGTCGCGCGGTCCAGCGCGGCGGCCAGCACCTTCGCCGACGGCGCGTCCGCCTGCTCGGCGTACTTCTCCAGCGACGGCACCAGCGCGAAGAACTCGCCGAGCGAGTCCCAGCGGAGGTAGTTCTCCTCGACGAGCTGCTGGACGTGCTTCGGCGCGGAGCCGCCGGCGCCCGTCTCGAACAGGCCTCCACCGGCCATCAGGGGGACGATCGAGAGCATCTTCGCGGAGGTGCCCAGCTCGAGGATCGGGAAGAGGTCCGTCAGGTAGTCGCGGAGCACGTTGCCCGTGACAGAGATGGTGTTCTCGCCGCGGCGCAGGCGCTCGATGGTGAACTTGGTGGCCTCGACCGGGGACATGATGCGGAGATCCAGGCCCTCGGTGTCGAGCTCGCCCAGGTACTTCTCCACCTTCGCGATCAGGTTCGCGTCGTGCGCGCGCTCCTCGCTCAGCCAGAAGATGGCCGGCCAGCCGGTGTCGCGGGCGCGGTTCACGGCCAGCTTCACCCAGTCCTGGATGGGGGCGTCCTTGGTCTGGCAGGCGCGCCAGATGTCGCCGGCGGCGACCTCGTGCTCGAGCAGGACGTTGTCCTTCGAGTCGAGGATCCGGACCGTGCCCGCCTCCGCGATCTCGAACGTCTTGTCGTGCGAACCGTACTCCTCGGCCTTCTGCGCCATGAGCCCGACGTTCGGGACGGTGCCCATGGTGGTCGGGTCGAAGGCGCCGTTGGCGCGGCAGTCGTCGATCACGGCCTGGTAGACGCCGGCGTAGGACGAGTCCGGCAGCACGGCCAGGGTGTCGTCCTCCTCGCCCTCCGGGCCCCACATGTGGCCGGAGGTGCGGATCATGGCGGGCATGGAGGCATCGACGATCACGTCGGACGGCACGTGCAGGTTGGTGATGCCCCTGTCCGAGTTCACCATGGCCAGACGCGGTCCCTCAACCAGGCCCTTCTCGATCTCGGCCTTGATGCCGTCGCGGACGTCCTCGGCGACGTCGTCGAGCCCGTTGAGGATGGCGGCCAGACCGTTGTTCTCGGACAGTCCGGCCGCGGCGAGGTCGTCGCCGTACTTCTCGAACAGCTGCGGGAAGTAGGCCTTGACGATGTGGCCGAAGATGATGGGATCGGACACCTTCATCATGGTGGCCTTCAGGTGTGCGGAGAACAGGACGTTCTCCTCCTTGGCCCGGCGCACCTGCTCCTGCAGGAACTCGTCCAGGGCGGCGGCGCGCATGACGGTGCCGTCGATGACCTCCCCGGCGATGACCGGGAGCGCCTTCTTCAGGACCTTGACCGTGCCGTCGGCGGCGACGTGCTGGATGGAGAGCGTGTCCGCGGCCTCGATGACCACGGACTTCTCGTTGGAGGCGAAGTCGTCCCGGCCCATGGTCGCGACATTGGTCTTGGAGTCGGCCGACCACGCGCCCATGCGGTGCGGGTTCTTGCGCACGTAGCTCTTGACCGACTCGGGCGCCCGGCGGTCGGAGTTGCCCTCGCGCAGGACCGGGTTCACGGCGGAGCCCTTGATCTTGTCGTAGCGGGCGCGGATATCGGTCTCCTCGTCGGAGGCCGGCGAGTCCGGGTAGTCCGGGATCGCGTAGCCCTGCGCCTGCAGCTCGGCCACCGCGGCCTTCAGCTGCGGCACCGAGGCCGAGATGTTCGGGAGCTTGATGATGTTCGCCTCGGGGGTCTTGGCGAGGTCGCCCAGCTCGGCGAGCGCGTCGGCCTGGCGCTGGCCCTCCTCCAGGTAGTCGGAGAACGTCGCGACGATGCGGCCGGCCAGCGAGATGTCCCGGGTCTCCACCTCCACGCCCGCGGTCGAGGCGAACGACTCGACGATCGGCAGGAACGAGTACGTCGCCAGCATCGGCGCTTCATCGGTGTGGGTGTAGATAATCTTTGCCATTGGCGCGGCATCTCCCTCAGGGTCTGTGGGTTCTCGGTCAGCAGGCATCGTGCGCCCCTGCATCAAACACCCCCAATTTACCCGAGCGGGCCCGCGATCCCTGATCCGGTTGCGCCGCCCCGTCTCACCCCCGCTCCCTCCTGGCCCTCCGGACCGCTGCACCACGCCGGCGCTAGGCTGGACCGCGGGCCCGCCCCGCGCTCGGGGCGCCGCGTCGAATCGCGAGCCGGGCGACAGCCCGTCCCCTGCCAGCTGCCGTCCCCGACCAGGAGTCCGGAATCATGCACCCCCACCACAGCACCAGCGGGCTGGCCACCGGGCGGAGCGGCCCCGTCGAGCAGGTCGCGATCGAGCACCTCTCCATCGACGGTGGCCAGACCGGCGTGCGGGCCCTGGTGCAGTACGCCTCCGACGACCGCCCCCAGATCCTCGAGTTTCCCGGGCTCATCACCGATCGCCCGGTCGCCGAGCAGGTGGTGGAGGTGGTGCACCGGATCGCCGCCGGCTCCGGGCACGGCTGCGGATCCGGCATCGGCGTCGTCTCCGCCGGCCTCAGCGGCATCACGGACACCCCGGGGACCGCCGCCGCCGTGCTGGAAGGGGTGCGTCGGCTCGGCGTGGGCTCCGTCGCCGTCGCGCACGACTCGGTGACGTCCTACCTCGGCGCCCTCGGCGATACCAGGGGCGCCGTGGTGGCGGCGGGAACCGGCGTCGTGACGCTGGCCGTCGGCACCGAGTCGACCGCACGGGTCGACGGCTGGGGCTACAGCATGGGCGATGCGGGCAGCGGGTTCTGGATCGGGAGCCGGGCCCTCGACGCCGTCATGCGGGCCCACGACGGCCGCGGGCCGGCGACGGCGCTCACGCCCGTGGTGGAGGACGCTCTCGGCGAGCTCGAGCATGCCTACATCGTGCTGCAGAACGACCCGGCACGCGTCAGCCGGACCGCCGGCTTCGCCGCCGAGGTCGCCGCGCTCTCCGAGGTCGACGAGGTGGCAGGGAAGATCTGCGACGAGGCCGCCGCGGAGCTCGCCCTGTCCGTCTCGACAGCACTGCGCCGGGTCGGATTCGGCCGCACCGGATCCGACGGGGACGGCTCACCGAGCGTCTGCTACCTGGGCGGCGTGCTGCGCGGCGAGCGCGTGCGCCGTCGCGTCACCGAGCTCCTGCGGGCCGAGTGGCCCGAGCTCGAGGTCTGCGAGCCGCGCGGCACGGCGCTGTCCGGTGCGGCCGCGCTCCCGGCCGTGGCCCCGGGGAGCGCCCTGCAGGCACAGATCGCGCACGCGACGGCGGGCGGCACCCGAGGGTGACCGCCCGCCGTCGCACAGCTCCCTGCGCCGCCTCTCTTTGCGCTGCTCCTCGCGGAGGAACTAGTGGAAGAAGTGGCGCGTCCCGCCGGTGAGGTACATGGTGATGCCGGCGGCGTTGGCGGCCGCGACCACCTCCTCGTCGCGGACGGATCCGCCGGGCTGGACCACGGCGCGCACGCCGGCGTCGATCAGGATCTGCAGGCCGTCCGCGAACGGGAAGAACGCATCCGAGGCCGCGACGGCGCCGCGGGCGCGCTCCGGCGAGGCCGTGCCCTCGACGTTCGCCGCCCCGCCGGCCGCGTCGGCGCCGGAGTCGACGGCCACGCCGAGCGTGTTGGCGCGGGTGATGGCCAGACGGCAGGAGTCCAGGCGGTTCACCTGGCCCATGCCGATGCCGACCGCGGCGCCGTCCTTCGCCACGAGGATGGCGTTCGACTTCGCGGCGCGCACCGCGCGCCATGCGAACGCCAGGTCGGCGAGGGTCGCCTCGTCGGCGGCCTCGCCGGCCGCCAGCGTCCAGTTCTCCGGGGCGTCGCCCTCGGCGTCGATCGCGTCGCGCTGCTGGACGAGCGCGCCGCCGGAGATCTGCCGCGTCTCGGCCGGGTAGCGGTCGAAGCCCTCCGGCAGCTGCAGCAGGCGGATGTTCTTCTTGGCGGCCAGGATCTCGACGGCCTCCGGCTCGAAGCCCGGGGCGACGACGACCTCCGTGAAGATGCCCGTGACCGTCTCGGCCATGGCCCGGGTGACGGGCCGGTTGGCGGCGATGACGCCGCCGAAGGCGGAGACCGGGTCGGTGGCGTGCGCCTTGGCGTGGGCGTCAGCGATCGGGTCGGCCGCCCCCGGGGTCGCGACGGCGATGCCGCACGGGTTGGCGTGCTTGATGACGGCGACGGCCGGATCGGCGAAGTCGTAGGCGGCGCGCACGGCGGCGTCGGCGTCCACGTAGTTGTTGTAGCTCATGGCCTTGCCGTGCAGCTGCTCGGCCTGGGCGATGCCGGCCGGGGCGGCCGGGTCCACGTACAGCGCGGCCGGCTGGTGCGGGTTCTCGCCGTAGCGCAGCACCTGCTGGCGCTCGAGCGTCAGCGCTGCGAAGGCCGGCCAGCCCTGCGCCTCCTCGCCGGCGTCGTCCCCGAACTGGGCGGCGGTCCAGGCGGCGACGGCGGCGTCGTACGCGGCGGTGTGGGCGAACGCGGCGGCGGCGAGGCGCCGACGCTCGTCGAGCGTGAAGCCGCCGGCCTTCGCCGCCTCGATGACGCGGCCGTACTTGGCCGGTTCCACGACGATGCCCACCGACGGGTGGTTCTTGGCGGCGGCGCGGACCATCGAGGGACCGCCGATGTCGATCTGCTCGACCACGGCGTCCTGCCCGGCGCCGGACCTCACGGTGTCGACGAACGGGTAGAGGTTGACGACCACCAGGTCGAACGGCTCCACCTCCAGCTCGTCGAGCTGCCGGACGTGGTCCTCCAGGCGGCGGTCGGCCAGGATGCCGGCGTGCACGCGCGGGTGGAGCGTCTTGACGCGGCCGTCCAGGCACTCGGGGAACCCGGTGATCTCGGAGACCTCCGTGACCGGCACGCCCGCAGCGGCGATGCGCGACGCCGTCGAACCCGTGGAGACGATCGAGACTCCCGCCTCGTGGAGCCCCAGGGCCAGCTCCTCCAGCCCCGACTTGTCGTACACGGAAATGAGGGCCCGGCGGATCTCCACGCGGTCGGGGGCGGTAACGCTCACAGATGTCTCCCTGGGGGTCGGAGGGGGCGGACGGCGCGGCGCAGTGGGGCCGGCGCTCGGTGTCGCGCACCAGTCTACCGAGCGCCGTTCCGGCGTCCGCCCATGTGTCGAGCGGGCTACTCGGTGATCATCTCCCCGTCCGGCGAGACGGCGTACCAGACGTCGTTGACGCCCTGGCCCCTGACATCGCCGGGCTCCTCGTCCTGCGCGAAGTAGTAGAGCGGCATCCCGTCCAGCGTCAGGTGCAGCTGGCCGTCGGGCGACTCGATGGTGCCCACCGTCCCGGTGATGTCCTCCGCCGCCGCAGGCTCGCTGCCGTCCGCCACCGCGATGGGCCACGCCGTGAGGCAGTCCCCGGTGCAGGCGCTGGTGTCCGTGCCCTCGGTGTCCTTCGTGAAGACGTACAGGGTCATGCCCGCCGCGTCGGTGACCACGGTGCCGAGCTCGGTCTCTCCGGTGGTCAGGGCGACGTCGCTGCCCATGGGTGCCTCCGACCCGGCTGCCGGCGAGTCGCTGGCCTCTCCCGGCGCGCTCGCCCGGCCGCTCTCGACGCCACCGCCCCCGTAGCCTCCACCGCCGCCGCCTCCGGCGTCCCCGCCGCCGCAGGCGGTGAGGACCAGCCCGGCCGCCGTCAGCACGGCGAGCGCCCTCCAGGCTCTGGCGCGGTGCCCGTCCCCGGCCCCTGACCGAGTCCTGCCGACGTGCTCGATTCCCTGCTCCTGCCGTGTCTCCATGACCGTCCCCTCCCGTCGGTGCGGGCCGGTGGTGACCGTCCTGGCTGGGCGGACGCGCCGACTCCTGGACTCAAACGGTAGTTCTGCGCCTCCGGTCTCCAAACCCCGGCGGCCGTGAGACCCAGCGAACTCCCAGCCTCGCGGGAGTTGGGGCGGTCCCGGACCACCGACGGATCAGACGGTCTCGGCGTCCAGCTCGAGCGGTTCGAGGTCCGGGAAATGCCGTTCCAGCTGCTCGGGCGTCAGGCAGCGGCGGAGGAGCTCGTCGGCGTGGTCGCTGTCGGCGACGAAGGCGACCAGGGGGATCCGCTTGCGCGCGAGCTCGTCACGGGCCGCGACGACCGCGTCGATCAGGACCCGGTAGTACTTCCGGGCCGCGGCCTCCCAGCCGAGCTCGACGACGGCGGCGGCCAGCCGCTCGTTCCATGCCTCGGCGTGGGCGTCGTCGAACAGGTCCATGGAGCACCAGTGCCAGTCGGTCGGGTCCCAGCGGCGGGAGTAGTAGCCGCTGCCGTCGTCGAAGTCCTCGTCCACGGCCTCCTGCAGCGCGATGTCCGCTGCTACCCCATCGAGCTCTGCGTTCAGCTCCGCGTCGAGATCCGCCTCCGCGTCGAGATCGGGGTCCAGCCCGTGCGCGCCCTCGGAAGGGCCGTCCCCGGCCGCGGAGGACACCCGGCCCGCCGGCCCACCGGGGCTGTCCGCCTCGCCGGAGCCGTGGGCCCCGCCGAGACCGTCGGCCTCTCCGGAACCGTGAACCGCGTGGCCGATGGGAGTGCCGTGCCCCGCGGAGTCCCCTGGGGTCGAGCCGTTGAGGCCCGGGACCGCGGGATCATAGTCGTCGCGCCCTGCGCCGTTCCGCTCGGGGTCGTTCCATTCAGCGCCGTTCGGCTCAGTGCCCGACGTCTCGGTGCCGTAGGCGGCGCCGCCGAGAGTGCCGTCGTCGACGCCGAGCGTCACCTCGCGCAGCCGGTGCTCGCGCAGGACCTCCGCGTCGAAGGCGCGGAGCTCGCCCGTCTCCTCGCGCTTGTCGCGGGCCAGGGCCTCCTCCGAGTTCAGTGCGAGCACAGGAACTTCGAGGGTCTCCGGCTCGTCGGTCCCGTCCGCCGCCGTGGCCTCCAGGGCGAGCCCGTAGAAGGCCTGCTTGGGGTGGTCGGCGACCACCTGACGCGCGATCCGGACGACGGCGGAACGGATCTCGCATTCGAAGAGATTCCAATCAAGTTCCATATCCAGACACTACCGCCGACGGATGTGACTTGGAACTCATTTCGCCCGGATTTGCTGAATCGAATCGCCCGGTCGGCCTCCGCTGCACGGAACCTGTGCACTCGCGGAGAACCGGCGCGGTCGTACGGCAGGACCGGCGTCAGCCTGCGGCCTCCACGATCGTGGAGACCAGGTTGTCGATGCCCAGCCACACGAAGAGCGCGGCCGTGAGGCCGAGGGCCAGGTTGGAGTACCAGCGGTTCTTCCACTCGGCCGGGATCCCCCACTTGGTCCCATTCAGCAGCGGCAGCAGTGTGATGGCAAGGAACGGCATGAACAGGGCGCCCATGGCGCCGTACGCGAGGACCAGGGCGATCGGCTTGCCGAGCATCAGCAGCAGCATCGGCGGGAACGTCAGCCAGATCAGGTAGAAGCGGAAGTACTTGCCGTGGGCGCGGGCGTCCGGGTGGTCGGAGCCCTTCCCGCGGAAGTTCGCCCAGAAGTCGGCGAACATCAGCGAGACGCCGTTCCACACGCCGATCACCGAGGAGAACGCCGCGGCGAAGAAGCCGACCAGGAAGATCTTGGCGATGACCGCGCCGTAGCGCGCCTCGAGGACGACCATCAGGTCGATCATGCCCTCGTCGCCCGCCGAGACCTCGACGCCCGCGGCGCGGACCACCTCGGCGCCGACGATCAGCATGGAGATCACGAAGATGCCGGTCATGACGTAGGCCATGTTGTTGTCCAGCCGCATGACGCGCATGAACTTGGGCGCGTACCAGCCCTTCTCGCGGAGCCAGTAGCCGTACGCGGCGAGCGTGATGGTGCCGCCGACGCCGCCGGCGAGCGCCAGCGTGTACAGCAGACCGCCCTCCGGCAGCCGCGGGACGAAGCCCGTGATCAGCTCCGGGATGTTCGGGGCGGCGATGACGGCCAGGCCCACGATGGTGACGAACATGATCCCGACCAGGACGGCGGTGATCTTCTCGAACACGGCGTAGCGGTTGAACCAGACCAGCACGAAGCCGGCGATGCCGGTGGCGATCGCGAAGGCCCACAGCGGGACCCCCGGGAACAGCGCGGCCAGCGGGAGCGCCGTGGAGGACATCGCCGACGCACCGTAGACGATGCCCCAGACGATGATGTACGGGCCGAAGTACCAGAGCGGCCAGCGGCCGAGGCTGCGCCAGCCCTCGAGGATGGTCTTGCCGGTGGTGATGGAGTAGCGGGCGGCTCCCTCCACCAGGATGATCTTCAGTATGATGCCCAGCACCACGGCCCACAGCAGCGTGTAGCCGTAGCGCGAGCCGGCGGCGAGCGTGGACACCATGTCCGCGGCGCCGACGCCGGTGGCGGCGACCACGAGGCCGGGTCCGACGACCTTCCACTTCTTCGGGGGTTCCAGGCCGCCGGTGTCCTGCGGGCCGGTCGGGGATTGAGTGCTCATCGGGAGCGGTCCTCCTTGCTTCGGTCGAGTCGTGTCCCCCGTTCGCCACCCCGGGACGGAGGGATGGAGCGACGGGGCGCGCCGCCGTCGTGCCCCTCCCTGCACGCCGGCGGCCGGCACGGGCGCGGTCCGGCAGCGTTGCGTGGACCACAGGGCCCCGTGCGGCCAGACACAACCCTAGGGCACGGCCCCGCTACGCTGGGGGCGGATGCCGCCGGCATCCGGGCAGATGAGGACAGGCACCCCGATCAGGTGCGCGCTGACGGAATCGAGGCGGCTCGGCGTTGACGAACGAATTTCGCAGGCTCCCCAGCGGGGAGACCGTGGTCCAGAACCTCCCCTGGCGCTGGCGCGTCCAGGGGAAGATCTTCCTGATCGGCGGGCTCGGCTTCATGTTCGACGCCTGGGACGTCACATTGAACGGCGCCCTGATCCCGCTCGTCGCGGAGGAATGGGGCCTCGAGCGGACGACGGCGGCCCTGCTCAGCACCGCGAACCTCATCGGGATGGCCCTGGGCGCGTTCCTGTGGGGCACGATCGCGGACCGCGTCGGACGCAAGAAGGCGTTCACGTGGACCCTGCTGATCTTCTCCCTCTTCACGGTGGCCGGTGCCCTGTCGCCCTCGTTCGAGATATTCGTGCTGTTCCGGTTCCTGGCCGGGGTGGGCCTGGGCGGGTGCATCCCGGTGGACTACGCGCTGGTCGGCGAGTTCACCCCGGCGCGGCAGCGCGGGCGGGTGCTGACGGCGATGGACGGGTGGTGGCCGGTCGGTGCCGCGCTGGCGTTCTTCGTGACGGCCCTGATCCAGTCCACGGCGGACAACTGGCGGCTGGTGCTGCTGACCATGGTGCTGCCGGCCCTGCTGGTCTTCTGGGTCCGCCGCGGGGTCCCCGAGTCGCCTATGTACCTGATCCGCCAGGGGCAGAGTGCCCGCGCCGCCGAGATCATCGACGACCTGGTGGCCCGGACCGGGGGCACCCCCGAGCCCTACACGCTGCCGGACCCCCAGGACGCGCCGCGGATGTCGGCCGGCTCCATCGGCGAGCAGCTGGCGCGGATCTGGCGCTACGACTGGAGGATCACCGCGGCCGCGTGGAGCCTGTTCTTCACGGTGCTGCTGGTCTACTACCTGGCGCTGACGTGGATGCCGACCATCCTCGCCGACGCCGGCCTGTCCCAGGTGGCGTCCTTCTTCGGCACCGCGGGCATGGCGGCCGTGGGCCTGCTCGGCGTCGTGGTCTCGGCCCTGCTGGTGGAGCGCGTCGGACGCAAGTGGCTCCTCGGCGTGACGGCCCCGCTGGCGGTGGCGGTGCTCCTGGTGGTCGCGCTGACGCTCGGGACGCCGTCGGTCGCGGTCGGCTGGCTCCTGGTCTTCGGCTTCGTGATCCAAATTGCCATACCCGTTCTCTACGCTTACGTCTCAGAGCTCTACCCCACCGAGCTGCGGGGGTCCGGCTTCGGCTGGGCGTCCACGTTCAGCCGGGTCGGAGCCGGGGTGGGACCGCTGGTCTTCGTGGCGGTGTGGCCGGTCATCGGCCTCGCCAACGCGTTCCTGATCGCCGGGGCGCTGCTGCTGGCGGCGATCGGCTGGATGGCGCGGTTCGCCCCGGAGACCAAGGGGCGGATCCTGCACTAGGCGCCGGAGCCAGTTGCGGGCCGGGCGACCGCCCGGCCCGGAGGACGACGAAAGGAATGTCCCGTGTACCTGCCGAATGAGCCCTTCGTCGCGTCGGTGAACCCGGGGAGGTTCGTGGTGGTCTTCGACTCCGACGACGCCGATGTCCTCGCCTCCGGCGCGCCCGACTACCTGGTCCGCCACGGCTTCTCCACGGAGCAGTACTTCCCCCGGCTCGGCATCGCCGTCGTCGAGGGCGAGCCGGGCCGGATGAACGCCTTCCAGGCCGAGAGCACCGATCAGCGCCGCAGTCTCGCGATCGTGCCCGAGCTGAGCTACCACGTGCTCGACGGCGGCCGACGGCGGGCCCGACCGCGCCGGGCCGCGATCGGCGCCTGCCCGGTGGGCTCCGACGACGCCTCCGGGAGCACCGGCGATTCCGGTCCGGCTCATCCGGGCCGGCCCGGCGTCCCGGAGTTCGCCGCACCGGGCGCCGACCCGCTGCGGCCCGCGACGGCGGCCGCGCCGGCGTCCTTCACCGATACGGACGGGCTGACCTGGGGCCTGCAGGCGGTCCGTGCCGTCGAGTCCGGCTACGAGGGCGCCGGGATCCGCGTGGCGGTGCTGGACACCGGGTTCGATCTGGAGCACCCGGACTTCGCCGGACGGGAGGTCACCGCCGAGTCGTTCGTCGCGGGCGAGGACGCCCAGGACGGGCACGGCCACGGCACCCACTGCGTCGGCACCGCGTGCGGGCCGCGACGGCCCGAGACGGGACGCGGGTACGGGGTCGCCCCGGCCGCCGAGATCTTCGCCGGCAAGGTGCTCGGCAACGCCGGCTCCGGCTCGGACGCCACCATCCTCGCCGGCATCGAGTGGGCCCTGCAGAACGAGTGCCACGTCATCTCCATGTCGCTCGGCGCGGACGTCCAGCAGGTGCACCCGCCGTACGTCACGGCCGGCCGGCGCGCGCTGGAGCAGGGATCGCTGATCGTCGCCGCGGCGGGCAACAACGCGCGGCGCTCCAGCGGGAACGAGGGCTTCGTCGGCACCCCGGCAAACAGCCCGTACATCATGGCCGTCGGCGCCGTGGACGCGGATCTGGGCATCGCGGAGTTCTCGGCCCGGACGCTCGACGGCCGCGGCGGCCAGGTGGACATCGCCGCTCCGGGCGTCGACGTCTACTCCGCCTGGCCCATGCCCGAGCGCTACAACACCATCAGCGGCACGTCCATGGCCACCCCGCACGTGGCCGGGGTCGCGGCGCTGCTCGCCGAGGCCACCGGGTTCCGCGGCCGGGAGCTGTGGGCGGAGCTGGTCCAGGAGGCGCAGCGGCTGCAGCTGCTCTCCGTGGACGTCGGTTCCGGGCTGGTCCTATCGCCGCCGCCGGCGCAGGGCTAGTCTCGACCCCGTGGAGGAAACAGGTCCGGAGCGCGTCGTCGAGTGGGTCGTCTCGGTCGACGACGCGCACGTCGCCCGTGTCGAGGACGTCGTGGCCGCACTGGAGGACGCAGGCCTGAAGGTCGAGCGGGTGCTGGTCACGCTCGGCATCGTCTGCGGCCGGGCCGACGAGGCGTGCCGCGACGCGCTCCAGCACGTCATGGGAGTGGCCTCCGTGGCACCGGCGCAGACGATCCGCGTCGATCCCCCGGACGCCCCGATCCAGTAGCCCGGCGGCTACGCTTCCGCGGACAGCCCCGCGAGGACCTCCAGCAGGAGCTCCCGCTCCTCCACCTTGATCCGCTCATGCAGCGTCTCCTCCGTGTCGTCCTCTCGGACGGCCACGGCCCGCTGCGCCAGGATGGGCCCCGTGTCCACGCCGGCATCGGCGATGTGGACGGTGCAGCCGGTGACCTTGACGCCGTAGGCGAGCGCGTCCCGGACACCGTGCGCCCCGGGGAACGCCGGCAGCAGGGCCGGGTGGGTGTTGATGTAGGTGCCGTCGAAGGCGTCGATGAACTCCTGGCCGACGATCCGCATGAACCCGCTGGAGAGGACGTAGTCCGGCGCGTAGGACAGGCACTGCTGCGTCAGAGCATGGTTCCACTCGGCCCGGTCCGGGTAGTCCTTGAAGTTCACCACGAAGGTCTCGATCCCCGCGGCGGCCGCCCGCTCGACGCCGCCGGTAGCCTCTCGGTCCGCACCGACGGCGGCGATCTCCACGTCCAGCTCGCCGGCCGCTACGGCGTCGATGACGGCCTGGAGATTCGAGCCGGTCCCGGACACAAGAGCCACAATTCGCATGGGCTCCAGCCTATCGCCGATACGCTGGAGTCCATGAGTTCCAGCAACGCGAACGAGCAGACGCCGGAGGCCGCCACCGGGAGCCGCGACCCCCAGCAGGGCACGGCGGACTGGCAGCCGGACACCAAGGACTGGACCTGGGTCATGACCCGTCCGTGCGCCGAGTGCGGCGAGGACGCCACGGACCTGACGCCGCAGGACATCGCCGCGCGGATCCGACAGACGCTCCCCCTGTGGCAGCGCCTGCTGGTCGGCGAGGGCTTCGGCTCCGGCCGCGCGGGCGTCGAGTCCAGCGGCGGGGACCACGAGTCGGCCCTGCGCCGCCGTCCGGCTGCGAACACCTGGTCGCCGCTCGAGTACGCCGCCCACGTCCGCGACGTCTTCCGCGTCATGCACTACCGCCTGGACCTGATGCTCCGGGAGGACGCGCCCACGTTCCCGGACTGGGATCAGGACCAGAGCGCCATCGAGGACCGCTACAACGAGGACGACCCCCGCGTGGTGTCCGTCCAGCTGGCCTCGGCGGGCCGCGGCTTCGCCGATGCCCTGGACTCGGTCCTCCAGCGCGACATCGGGCGGCGCGGGATCCGCGGCAACGGCTCCGAGTTCACCGTGGAGTCCTTCGCCCGCTACGCCTGGCACGACGTCGCGCACCACCTCCACGACGTCGGCCTGCGCTAGGCGCGGCCGGGGGGCGGACCGCTAGACCGCAGCTCCCCCGCCGACCGGACGGGTACCGCCGCGTCCCGGTTCGGCGGCCGTCCCGGTGACCGCCGTGGTGGTCCGGATGAACACCACCAGCCAGCTGAAGACGATCCCCGCGGCCGCCAGCTCGAGCGCCGTGAGGTTGTAGTAGTGCAGCGGGAACCACAGCGAGGCCGCCCCGGCGAGCAGGGCGCCGGCGATGTAGGTGAAGGCGTAGAAGGCCCCCGGGTAGCCCGGCGCCCAGAGCGGGATGCCCAGCAGCAGGATCAGCAGGATCACGGCGAGCAGCCGCACGAAGAAGGTGTGGACGGGCTCGGACACGTGGAGCGTCACGGTGCCGATGCCGATCATGCAGAGACCGACCCCGATCAGGCCCCAGCGCACCACTCCGGCCCGGGGCCGGAGGAAGCGGCGGTGTGGCCTGCCGGCCGCCGTGTCGTCTGCGTCGCGCACCGCCGCCCACCGGGTCAGGTCCCGGGTGACGAACGCCGAGAGGGTGGTGAGGATGACGCCGGACGTCGTCATGGTGGTGTTGAACGTCCAGAACGAGGTGATGCCGGCCTGCCCGGTCCCGAGCTCGCTGAACATGATGTGCCACCACAGCGGATTCTCGGCGGCGAGCATGCTGACCAGCATCCCCGAGGCCATGAAGCCGGCCAGCAGGAGCGACAGGGAGGCGGCGTCGATCCGCGCGCCGGAGTCGTACGCCGCGTACGCGGCGATGCCGGCCGCGATGGCGAGCATCCCGCCGCCGGCGTAGGAGTCGACGGTCAGGCCGTAGAAGGCGTCCTGGAACATCCGGAACACCACGAGCGAGGACATGACGGCGATCGAGGCGTGGACCACCACCAGCGCGGCGCCGTCGACGATCTGCCGGAGCAGCGGCCTCGCGGACAGCCACGAGTGGGTGCCGCGGATCGTCTGGAAGTAGCCCGCGAGGAACCCGCCGCCGGCGGCGATGCCGGACGTCACTGCAGCGAAATCCGCCACTGAGCGTTCCCCGGCCAGCGACGGCCGGTAGCCGTCGAAGCCGACCAGGCCGACCACGAGAGCGACGAGCGCCGCGAGCCCGCCGGAGAGGATAGCCCTCGACTCGACCAGCGCGGACGCCGACAATGCACGGCCTCGGCCGGAGCCGGGACCACCGGGCTCCACCCCGCCAGTCCCAGCGGGCTCCGGGTCGGGGCCGCGCAGATCGGTGCCGACTGGATCGGCGCGGTCTGAGTCCGGGCCGCGCGAGTCCGGGCCGCGCGGGTCGGTGCCGCGCACGTCAGTGCCCCGGGGCTCTCCGGCGTGCGGCCCACGGGGTTCGGGTCCGGGTCCGCGTGGATCCGGACCCGGGGAAGCGGTCGGCATGGTTCAGCCCCTTCCTCGGCGTGCGGTGCTCATCGAGCCAATATTCGCACGGTCGACTGGCCGCGGGCTGAGGCCCGCCTAGCCGTCGTCGAGGACGGGGTCGTGCAGGAACATGGGTGTCGCCAGGGCGCCGAGCATCGTGCCGACGGCGACCTCGCCGGCGAGCAGCAGCGCCGTCGTCCACACGTCCGGCCCCACCTCCGTGAGGCGGCCGAGACCCACCGACCCCATGGAGATCCAGCTTCCGGCCACGGAGACGAGCCCCGCCACGGCGCCGACGAGCAGGCCCAGCACCACGGTGGAGACGGTCAGCGAGAGCCAGCGGTAGGGCATCTTGAGGGCGCACCAGTCGTCGAAGTGGTCCTCGCCCTCGCGGATGAACCACCATCCGGCGACGAAGCCGGCGACCCCGGGGAGGGCCATGAGCATCCAGGCGGAGGCGAGCGCCTCGCCCGAGGGGAGGGAGGCCAGCAGGGGCACGGCCGGCAGCGGCCCGACCGTGGTCTCCAGGGCGCTGAGCGTGGAGCCGGCGCCAATGCTGAAGCCGCCGCCGGAGATCCAGGAGAGCGCCCAGAACGAGGCGTTCGGGATCAGCCCGAGCTGGCCGAACGTCAGCAGGAACCCGCCCACGACGCCGGTGCGCAGCTGCTGGTACACGTTGGACATGTCCGCCCAGTGGAAGCCGAGGTTGACGGCCAGCACCAGCGCTGCGGCGGCCAGGGCCGTGAAGTAGGCGACGACGCCGGACCGGATCACGGCCCAGACGTACGACCCGGCCCAGCGCGCGTGCTGGCTGGTCCTGGCGATCCAGGCCACCAGGTCCACGCCGATCAGCCGGGCCCACGAGCCGGCCTCGCGCCGGCACCCGGTCACCACGCCGATGCCGACCACCACGAGCGGGACGAGGGCCGCGGCGACGAGGTTCACGTCCACCTCGTCCGTCTGCACGGCGAAGCCCGTCAGGAGCTCGAAGAGGGCATAGGCGCCGAGCGCCCCGACGAGGCCCTGCCAGAGGTTGTCGGAGTAGGAGGCCCGCGCGATGCGCCGGCCGGACCAGCTCGCCAGGAGGAAGGGTACGAGCATCAGCCCCAGGGGCGTCAGCGACAGCGTGCCCGTGAGGATCGCCCCGCCGTCGCCTGGGATGGAGAGTCCCAGCGGCACCCCGTGGATGAGCAGCCAGGCCTGCCCGCAGAGGCGGAACAGGTAGGCGAGGTCCAGGTCCAGGAAACCACCGGCGAACCAGACCGCCACCAGCGGGACCACCACGAGGAAGGCGCTGATCACGGCGGTCTGGAGCAGTTCGAGCGCGCCCTGCAGGAACAGGGGCATGGGGATGCCGTCCCGCAGCACGTCGCGCAGGCGGTCCGCGAGGCGGGGCTTCGGCTCGGTTCCCGGGGCACGGGTGGGCTGCTTGTTCATCCCCTCAATCGTGCCACTCGGCGGCGGAGGCCCTGACGAACGACTCGGTGCGCTCCGTTCAGAGAACCTCAACGAGCCCCTCGACGAGGGCCATGATGGCGCCGGCGAACGCGATGGTGATGACGAAGATGCGGGCGCTGCGGTCGGAGACGTGGCGCTGCAGCCGCTCACCGCCCAGGAT
The DNA here is from genome assembly GCF_039538765.1 of Zhihengliuella alba. NCBI lineage: Bacteria > Bacillati > Actinomycetota > Actinomycetes > Micrococcales > Micrococcaceae > Zhihengliuella > Zhihengliuella alba. The sequence goes on from NZ_BAABCJ010000002.1 coordinate 389,570, forward strand.
CCCGGCGATGATCGCCACGACGATGAGCCCCCACATCCACCAGTCGAGGGCCGGGGCCTGGCTCGGATCGACGGCGAGCTTGGCGGCGACGGCGACCAGCCCCATGCAGGCGAAGAACGGCTGCAGGGTCGCCGCGAACGACCGCTGCGGCCACCGGGACAGGACGGCGTAGGCGCTCACGGCGGGGCCGCCCACGCCGGCCATGGCGTTGGTCAGCCCGGACGCCAGGCCCGCGACGGCGCGGGGCGCCTTGCCAGTGACGACGACGTCGGCCCGGCTGAGCGAGAGGGACAGGATCAGCGCGATCAGCACCACGCCGCCGACGAAGATGGACAGCGGGCCGGAATCCATGTGGGCGGCGGCGAGCACCCCCGGGACGGAGCCGGCGATCGAGGCGACGGTGAGCCAGCGGAACATCGACCAGTCGATGTCCTTCCAGACGCGCGGGATGATGAGCGTGCTGGAGACGACGCCGCAGACGTTGATCAGGAACACGCCCACGTGCGGCCCGAGGAGCAGCACCAGGAACGGCGAGGCCAGCATCGCGAAGCCCAGCCCGGCGACCCGCTGCGCGACGGCGCCGAGCAGCACCAGGCCGAGCACCATCGCCAGCATCGTCAGTTCCATGCGGGCAAGCCTATCGGCCCGGGGACCGTCCATTGCCCTCGGCAACCACTGACGCGCCGACGTCGCGGGCGCCCCCAGAGTTCACCCGCTCCCCCGCGCGGGTTCACCGGCCCGCCACCGCGCAGGCGGATGATCGAGATGTGAAGATCGCAGTGGTTGCCGAGTCCTTCCTGCCGCACATGAACGGCGTCACCAACTCCGTCCTCCAGCTCCTCCGGCACCTGCGCGCCGAGGGGCACTCCGCCGTCGTCGTCGCCCCGGCGACCAGCTGGGCCGGTCCTGCCTGGGCGGCCGAGCCGGCACCCCGGTTCGTGGAGGGCTTCCCCGTCCACACGCTGCCCGCCCTGCCGCTCACGGGCTACGCCAACGTGCGCGTCGCCGCCGGGACCGTGACCCGGGTGCGGCGGCTCCTCGAGGCGGCCCGGCCCGACGTCGTGCACGTGGCGAGCCCCTTCGTCCTCGGCTGGCGGGCGATCCAGGCCGCGAACCAGCTGGGCCTGCCGACCGTCTCCGTCTACCAGACGGAGATCCCGGCGTACGCGCAGCGCTACGGCGCCCCGTGGCTGGAGCAGTTGCTCTGGAACCACGTGCGCACCATGCATTCGGCATCCACCCTGAACCTGGCCCCGAGCAGCTACTCGATGCGCCAGCTCGCCGACGCGGGCGTGCCGCGGCTGCGCATGTGGCGCCGCGGGGTGGACACCGACCGCTTCGACCCGCGGCGGCGGTCCGAGGCGCTCCGCGCACAGCTGGCACCGAACGGCGAGCGGCTCATCGGCTTCGTCGGCCGACTGGCGGCGGAGAAGCAGGTGGAGGACCTCGCCGTGCTGGCGGATCTGCCGGGGACGCGCCTCGTCGTCGTGGGCTCCGGGCCGCTGAAGGACTCCCTGCGGGAGCGGCTGCCCGGGGCGCACTTCGCCGGATTCCTCGGCGGCGTCGAGCTGGCCGAGATGGTGGCGAGCCTCGACGTGTTCGTCCACCCGGGCGAGTCGGAGACGTTCTGCCAGACCATCCAGGAGGCCATGGCGAGCGCCGTCCCCGTGGTCGCGGTCGGGCGGGGCGGCCCGCTGGACCTGGTGGACAGCTCCCGGACCGGCTGGATCTACCGTCCGGGAGACCTGGCGGACCTGCGCTCGCGCGTCACCGACCTCGTGTACGACGACGTGAAGCGCCGCGCCTTCGCGGCCGCGGCCCACGCCTCGGTGCAGGGCCGGACCTGGCCGGCGCTCTGCGATCAGCTGCTCGGCCACTACCGGGAGGCGGTCCTCGCCGGCGCCGCCGCGTAGCGGCCGCGTCCCAGGAGGCCGCCGCCTGGCGGCCGTGCCTCAATAGCTGGCCGGGCGGTCGCTCTCATCCACGGTGATGTACTTCGCGGCCAGGGCCTCGCTGCCGCGGGCGAGGAGTGCGACGTCGGCACCGACGTTGACGAAGTCCGCGCCGGCCTCGATGTAGTCCCGGGCGTCGGCCTCCACGAACGCGTTGACGCCCACGGTCTTCCCGGCCGCCTTCACGTCGGCGATGGTGCGCTTCACGGCCGCCACGACCTCCGGATGGCCTTGCTGCCCGAGCAGGCCCATGCTGGCCGCCAGATCGGACGGGCCGATGAAGACGGCGTCGATCCCGTCGACGGCCGCGATGGCGGCCGCGTTCCGGACCGCCTCGGCGGACTCGACCTGGACGATCAGGGACGTGAAGTCGTCGGCCCGCTGCAGGTACTCGGGCACGCGGTTCCAGCGGGCCGAGCGCGCCAGCGCCGAGCCGACGCCCCGGACACCGTGGGGCGGGTAGCGGACGGCGCGCACGGCCTCGCGGGCGCTCTCGGCCGAGTCGACCATCGGGACGATCAGCGACTGGGCGCCGAGGTCGAGGTACTGCTTGATGAGCACGGGATCGTTGAACGGCACGCGCACCACGGCCACGCACGGGTAGCCGGCGATCGCACGGAGCTGCGCGAGGATCGACTCCAGCCCGTTGGGGCCGTGCTCGCCGTCGATCAGGACGTAGTCGAGGCCGGAGCCCGCGCAGATCTCGGCGGCGCCGGCGTCGCCGGAGCAGACGAACATGCCGGCGACCGTCCGGCCCACGGCCCCGTCGCCGACGAAGAGGTCCTTGAAGGAACGGGGCGGGTCTAGACGAAACGGCATGTCACGGTTCCCATCGGTCCATAGTCGGCGAGCACGGTGTCGCCCTGGTAGACCCACATGGGTCGGGTGAAGGAGCCGGCGAGGATGATCTCCCCGGCCTTCAGGCCGTCACCGTGGGCAGCGATCTTGTTGGCCAGCCAGTAGACGCCGGCGGCGGGGTGGTTCAGGACGCCGGCGCCCACGCCGGTCTCCTCCACGGTCTGGTTCTTGTAGAGGATCGCGGCGACCCAGCGCAGGTCCACGTCCTGCGGGCGGACGGGGTTGCCGCCGACCACCATGGCCCCCATCGCGGCGTTGTCCGAGATGGTGTCCACGATGGTCCGGCCCTCCATCTGGATGCGGGAGTCGAGGATCTCCAGGGCCGGGACCACGTACTCGGTGGCGTCCAGGACGTCGAAGATCGTGGCGCCGGGCCCGCTGATGTCCTTCCCCAGCTTGAACGCGAGCTCGACCTCGACGCGGGGGTGCGTGTAGCGGTCCCAGGGGACCTCGCACCCGTTCTCGAGGATCAGGTCGTCGAAGATGACCCCGTAGTCCGGCTCGGTGATGCCGGTGGCCATCTGCATGGCGCGGGAGGTGAGGCCGATCTTGCGTCCGGCGAGGCGCCTCCCGTTCTCCTCGCTGCGCTGCCGCCAGAGGTTCTGCACGCGGTAGGAGTCCTCGACCGTCATCTCGGGGAAGCGCGCGGTGAGCCGCTCCACCGGGGTCCTGGTCCGCCCGGCCTCGACGAGTTCGTCGGCGATCCGGGTAATGGCCTCATCACTGAGCATGCGTGCACCTTCCGCGTCTTTGCGATCGCACCGGCCGGCGGGCGGCCCGGTGCGCTGTCACAGGGGTGCGGCCGGGGCCGGGCCCCGGTCGCGATTCCTGCTCATGCTAACGCGCTGCCGCCACGGCGGACCCGCCGCACGGCACTGCGGCGCGTGCAGCTCCAAGGATCGTGCGCCGAGCCGCAAGTCGGGTGCTACATCTGGTTCCCGTTCACGCTCGCGAGGAGGTCCTCGAACGGCAGCGTTGTCATGGCCTCGCGCTCGCGCTCCGCCCGGAGCTCCCGACGGTCGCGCGTCCCCCGCTGGAGCTCGGAGCCGGACGGCGCGATGCTGCGGGTCGTCAGATCGGCGGAGAGATCCTCGTCCGACCCGGCTGCGGCGTCGCGGCGGGTGGCGTGTGCCGAGCCACCGGCGAGCGCCAGCGCCAGCTCGCGGCCGGCCCGGCGTGCGCGTGACGTGAGCGCTCCGCCGTCGTACCCGGCCTCGTCCGCGGCACCCCAGTCCTCCGGCGAGGCGAAGACGCCCGTGGGCATGATGTCCGCGCGGAGGTAGCTGAAAATCGGGCGCATGGCGTAGTCGACCACCAGCGAGTGCCGGACCGACCCGCCGGTCGCGGCGAGGACCACGGGCATGGCGTCGAAGCCCTGGGGGTCCAGCAGGTCGATGAAGGACTTGAACAGGCCGGAGACGCTGGCCGTGAACACCGGACTGACCGCGATCATCGCGTCCGCGTCGGTGACGAGGTCGATGATCCCCTGGACCCGCGGGCTGTTGTAGCGGGAGACCATGGCGGTGGCGACGTCCGTGGCGTAGTCGCGCAGCTCGATCACGTCGATCCGCGCGTCGACGCCGCGGCCCGCGAGCTCGGACCGGGCCGCCTCGGCGATCCGGTCGCCGAGCATCCGGCTGGTCGACGGCACGCCGAGTCCGCCGGAAACCACTACGATCCGCTGGGTCCTGCCGCTGTCAGTCATCGGTCCGTCCTCTCTGGTTCGGCGCGGGCCCCTGCGGCCCGCCCATCATTTCATGCCTATGCATATAACGATGCGGGGGCCGCCGGCATTCCCGCCGCGTCCGGCCCGCGTCCGTCCGCCGGCAGGGGACGGGTACGACGGCGTTCACGCCCGCCGCTGCGCCCGCTTCTGGCGCGCTCGGAGGAGGCCCGGAAGGACGCCGAGCATGAACAACGTGATCACCAGGACCGCGCCGCCGATCCACCACGCGGCCGTCAGCGAGACCACGATGTCCACGATGAAGAACACCGCGAGGCTGACCACCAGGCCGATGCCGATGAGCGCAACGCGCACCAGGTGGTGCCCGTACTCCACCGTCTGCTGCTTCACGTGACGCCGGAACATCCTCCGGTGGATGGCCACCGGAGTCATGATGACGCCGGTGATCAGGACCGAGGCGACCAGCAGCACGATGTAGACGGCGTGCTGCGTGGAGGAGAGCTCCGTGAAACGGCTCTGGAACGGGAGGGTCATGAGGAAGGCCGTCAGGATCTGCGCGCCGGTCTGCATCACGCGGAGCTCCTGGAGCAGCTCGTTCCAGTTGCGGTCCGCGCGCTCGTCCGGCGTCTCGTGCCGGCCGTTGTCCAGCTCGCGGGCAGTGCAGCGGTGGTCGTGCGCGGGGTCGTCGCCCTCGGGGCGGGACGTCGAAGCATCCATGGACAGAAAGGTAGCCCTCCGGCGGCCGTCTCGATAGACCCGACGCACTAGCTGAGCGGTTACTGGGAGAGCCCCCGGATCGCTGGCCAACGGCCTCCACGGGGGTTAGCGTGAAAATCGTTAGTGCTAGTCAACGCTCCTAAGGAGGGCCCCGATATGGCAGCTCAGAACGACGCGAAGTTCACGGTCCCCGGCCTCTCGATCGAAGACGGCCACAAGGTCGCCAACGCACTGCAGGACCGGCTGCACGCCCTGAACGATCTCCAGCTGACGCTGAAGCACGCGCACTGGAACGTCGTGGGCAAGGGGTTCATCTCCGTGCACGAGATGCTGGACCCTCAGATCGAACTGGTGCGCGGCTTCATCGACGAGCTGGCCGAGCGCATGGCCACCATGGGCGTCTCGCCCAACGGCCTGCCGGGCGCTCTGGTGGAGGCCCGCGAGTGGGACGACTACGGGGTCAACCGTGGTTCCGTCACCGAGCACCTGACGGCGCTGAACGAGGTCTACAACGGGATCATCTCGAGCCACCGCGACGCGATCGAGCTGGTCGGCGAGATCGACCCCATCACGGAGGACATGCTCATCGGCCAGACCGGCAAGCTGGAGCTCTTCCAGTGGTTCATGCGCTCCCACCTCGAGAACGACGCCGGCGAGCTGAACGCGAAGTAGCCGGCCCCGGTCGGCTCCGGCCGGCCCCCAGGACACGGGCCCGAACGGCCCGGGAAATGAAGATCCACCGGATCCCCGCAGGGATCGCCAACGAGCAGCAGGAGGAATCATGGGACTCGACGACAAGATCGGCAACAAGGCACAGGAGATGTCCGGCAAGGCCAAGGAGGCCGTCGGCGACGCCACCGACAACCGTGATCTGCAGGCGGAGGGCGTCAAGGACCAGGCCGCAGCCAACGCCAAGCAGGCCGGCGAGAAGGTCGGCGACGCGGCCCGCGACGTCAAGGACGGCTTCACGGACGACAACCGGTAGCCGTACCGGCTCGCGCACCTCGAGCATCGAGCCGGCCGCAGGCCGGCGAAGCGGGAGGAGTAGTAGCAATGGGAATCGATGGAATGACCGGTCAGGACAAGTTCGGGCGCGGGGAGAACGCGACTGATCAGGTCCAGCAAGCGGCCGCAGAGGCGAAGCAGAAGCTCGCTCAGGAGCAGGCCGCGGAGGACCGAAGCGCGACCGACTCCGCCGGGCAACCGCCGGGTGAGTCCGACGACGGAACGAGCGAGAGCGACGGCGGTCCCAAGCAGCCGCAGGACTTCCGCGGGCACTGACAGCCCCTCGTCCGGCCTCCGGAGGTAGACGCTCTCCGAAACGACGGCGCCCCGACCAGCCGCGTGCAGCGCGGGGTCGGGGCGCCGTCGCCTGTCCACCCACCACCCACCCAGGAACGAAGGAGACACGGTGACCGCCGCCGTCGTATTCATTGACCTCCAGAGCGGATACTTCGAGGATCCAGACCTCGCCAGGATCCGCGAGCCGCTGGTGGAAGAGGCCAACCGCCTCGCCGCCGCAGCGCGCGAGCGCGGGTTCGCCATCTACCACGTGATCACCGAGCACGCACGCGACAAGTCGACGTGGACGCTGAGCATGCTCGATGACGACCAGGGGTTCAACTTCGTGGGCACCGAGCAGGCCGCGCCGCTGGGGGAGCTCGATCTGGACGATGCGAACCAGCTCTCGAAGATCCGTGACAGCGCCTTCTTCGGCACGTCGCTGGCGCAGCGGCTGCGGATCGGCGGCGCGGAACGGATCGCCATTGCCGGCGTCTCCGGGCAGAACTGCATCAACCGCACGGGGTCCGACGCGTTCGCGGAGAACTTCCGGGTCGCCTACGCGCGGGATGCCATCGGCTCCGAGAATCCGGAGCGGTGCCGGGAGGCGCTGGACATGCTCAGCAAGGAGTTGCGCCAGCCGATCCTCGGGACCGACGAACTGATGGACTGGCTCGCCCAGGCGTGATTCGGCCGGTCCTGCTCGGGCGCGCAGGACTCCGGACATGACTCGGCCGGCTCCGGTGGGCGGGCAGCCCGACCGGAGCCGGCCGTCGTCTGCGGCGGAAGGGCAGGGGAGCGGGTGTCTGCACCCGCTCCCCTGCCCTTCCGCTGTTACAGCGTTACGGCGACGGCTTGCCGCCGTTGACGTTCAAGGTCTCGCCGAGGACGTAGCTGGACTCCTCGGAGGCGAGGAACACATACGCCGAGGCCAGCTCAGCCGGCTGACCGGCGCGCCCCAGCGGGACGTTGTGCCCGAACTTGGGCAGCTTCTCCTTCGGCTGCCCGTCCGAGACCTGGAGCGGCGTCCAGATGGGCCCCGGGGCCACGGCGTTGACGCGGATGCCGCGCGGGCCGAGCTGCTCGGCCAGGCCCTTGGTGAAGTTGTTGATCGCCGCCTTGGTGGCCGCGTAGTCCAGCAGCACCGGTGCGGGCTCGTACGCCTGGATGGACGTGGTGTTGATGATGCTGGCGCCGTCGGGCAGGTACTTCAGCGCCTCCCGGGTGATGGTGAACATCGCGAGGATGTTGACCTGGAACGTCTCCAGGACCTGCTCGTCCGTCAGATCCTCCAGCTTCTCGATGGCGATCTGCTTGCCCGCGTTGTTCACCAGGATGTCGAGGCCGCCCAGAGCGTCCGCCGCATCGTGCACCAGCTGCTTGCGATAGCCGACCTCCATCAGATCGCCCGGCAGACCGATCCCGATCCGGCCCGTCGCCTCGATCTGCGTGATGACGTGGCGGGCGTCCTCCGCCTCGTCGGGCAGGTAGGCGATGGCGACGTCGGCGCCCTCACGGGCGAAGGCGATCGCCACGGCCGCGCCGATGCCCGAGTCGCCGCCGGTGATGAGCGCCTTGCGGCCCTCGAGCCGGCCGTTGCCCATGTAGGTCTTCTCGCCGTGGTCCGCCTGCGGCTCGAGCTTCGTGTCGAGGCCCGGCTCCGGCTGGTCCTGCTCCGGCGGGGAGATCTTCGGGTACTTGGTGACTGGGTTGTCGAGATTCTGGTTATCCGGCATCGAAACGGTTCTCCTCGTCGTTGGGTCCTTCGCCCTCGGTCACGGGCTCTTCCTTGGTGCCGTCCGGCAGGTCGTCCGGATCGCGGGTGACGGTCGCGGTGTCCGGCTCGCCGTACGGGTTGTCCTGGCGGTCCACGGTCTCGGCCACGAACCGCTCTCCGTCGGGCAGGGGCGGCGGGGGCAGGATCTGGTCGTCGACCGGGTCCGTGGCGTCGCGCAACGGGTCCTCGGCGTCGAGCGTGGACGGGAGGTCCTGGTCCCCCTCCTCCACGGGTCCGGCGTCCCGCCCATCGACCGGGTCGGGGATGACGGGATCGTCACCGATCGGCCGCTCACCGGGCTGCTCGGAGTCGAGCTCGGTGAACTCGCCGGCCGCGTCGTAGGTGGACACCGGGGTCACGCCCTCGCTGCCGGACTCGAGCGACTCATCGGCCACCGGGTCGTCGCCCGTGGGCTCCGTGCCGATGTCGGCCGCAGCGAGGTCCTCGTCGGCACCGATCTCCCCCAGGCCGGCGTCGACCGGGCCGCCCGTGTCGCCTTTCCCGCCGACCGTGCGGTCCGGGGAGATGTCCTGATTCAACGCTTCGTCGCCGAGCGGGTCGCCGTGGACCGGCTCATCGTTCATGGGTTGTTCGACTGGCATGGCTCCTCCTTCGAAGTACGGTGCCCACTGGTGTGCGGCACCGCGAGTGCGGTGCCGCGGGCATCGGTGATCCCGTCGGCGGCGGCGCCGCCACGGAGTCAGTGATTGCGGAGAGCCTCGATCAGCTCGTCCTTCTTCATGTCCGAGTAGCCGGTGATGTCCAGCTCCTTGGCGCGGTCCTGGAGCTCGTCGACGGTCCAGTCCTCGTAGCTGCCCGATTCGCCGCCGCGCTCGCCCACCTCGGAGCGTCCGTCACGGGCCGCGGCATTCGCGATGCGGGCGGCCTTCTCCTTGGAGTTGCCCTCGTCGCGCAGCTCCTCGTAGAGCTCGTCGTCCTTGATCTGCGGGGTGTCGTCCTTCTTCTTCTCAGCCATTCGAACCTCCGGATCGTGGTGTACGGCCAGCCTAATCAGGCCGGGGTCGGCTGGGTCAACGTCGCCTTGGAGACTTGCAGGCGACTCTCAGCCCGCCGGTTGGCGGGACTCAGGCAGGAGGTGCTCGGGGAGCTCGCGCACGGGGGCGACCACGACGTCGTACGACTTCCAGTCCAGCTCCTCCACCCGACCGAGGATCTCCTCCACCTCGTCCAGATGTATCTCGTCGCCGCGCGGGACCACGAAGACCTCGACGTGGAAGACCATGCCCATGTCGCGGATGCGGGCGGCCGCGTCGGACACCCAGGCGAGGTCCTTCACGGTCGTGGTCACCTCCTCGATCAGCGGGTCTGGCTTCTTGTCGTCGTAGGTGGTGGCGCGGGCGTCCAGCAGGCCCAGCAGTGCGTTCCTGGTGTTCCGGACGCCGTCCCGGAGGATGCCCACGGAGATCAGGAGCGCCGCGGCGTAGTCCATCCACCAGAGCCCCACCCCGACGCCGAGCACGCCGACGATCGAGGCGACGTTGGTGGTCCAGTCGGCCTTCGCCATGTCCGCGTCGGCGTAGAGCAGCTTGTTGTGCAGGGGCGCGGCAGCTTTGATCTTGAGCCGGCCGAGGATGACGGCGGGGACCACGATCAGGCTCATCGCGCCGATCATCAGCCAGCCGAGCCACACGGTGTGCCCGAGGATGGCGATGGTCCCGATGGTGGGGTGTTCGCCCTTGATCAGGCCGGCCACCGACTCGTAGGCCAGCAACGAGCCGACGCACGCGAGCGTGACGCCGCTGACGAGGTGTCCGGCCCCCATGGCGCGGTGGTAGCCGTACGGGTGCTTCGGCTTGCGCTTGTGCCGGGTGTAGACCAGCGCCACGAGGAAGGCGATCTGCGGGACTGCGGAGAGCAGGTCCTCCACCCAGGCCGTCTTCATCGCCTGGGAGTTGCCCATCACGGACGCCACCAGCGTCAGCGTGAACACCAGATAGGCCAGCGTGATCCACTCGAGCTTCACGGCGCGGTGGAGCTGGTGGCGGACCTCCTCGGGCAGTTGGTGCTGCTGTCCGGTGAGCGCGCTCATCGTCCTTCTCCCGCCTGCGTCTTGCCGGTCACGCGGTCGAGGTGTCGCTCCAGCTCGCTGATGAACGCGTTCTCGCCCATGGGGGCCAGCATGACCAGTTTGTGCTTCTTGCCGTCGCTCAGGACAACCTCCGTGTAGGGGCGGGTCACCCCGACCTTGGAGGACCATGGCGACTTGCTGGTGATGCCGCCGACCGCGAGGTCGAGGGAGCCCTCCTCGATCCGGCGCACCAGTTCGCCCTCGCTGGAGACGACGAACTCGACCTCGGCCCCGAGCTCGCGGGCGAAGCCGCGCACCAGATCGACCTCGCTCCCCGAGACCTGATCGTCCGAGACGGCCCCGTCCGGGCCGACCTGGCCGGCGACGTCGACGAAGCCGGCGTGCGGGGTCGCGCCGACCCGGAGGGTCCCGCCCTGCACGGCGTCTAGGGTGCCGTCCGGGTCAGTGGGGACGTGCAGGCTGCAGGCGGAGAGGACCATCACCAGGGCGGCGGCCACGGCCGCTGCGGCTGTGCGTAGGGGGCGTCGCATGATGGACCGCCTCCTATTCGCCCTGCTGGCTGCCGTCCCCGATGCCGTACTCGTCGGCCCCGCCGGGGTCGCGCCGCGGTTCCGGGCCCTCCTCGTGGGTCTCGGGCTCGTCGTTCGCGAAGCCCTGGACGGGTCGCTGGCCGCCGTCGTCGTAGGAGCCGTTGCTGTAGAAGTCTGACGTGTCTGAGCCCTTGGCCGCCTCCTGCCCGCTGACCTCGTCGCCGGCCGGGGCGCCGAAGCTCGCCGTGCGCGACCCCTCGGGCTGCTCCGCCCCGTACGAGCCGCCCTCCCCCGAGACCGGGTCCTCGATCGCGGAGTCCCCGACGGCTCCCGAGCCTCCGCCCTCGGAGCTGTCCGTGCGCAGGTGCTCCGGCTGCTCGGCGCCGTAGGAGCCGCCGGCCCGATCCACATCGCCGTTGGCGTCTCCTCGGGGGTCGGCGGCGTTGAACGCCTCCTGGCCGGCATCCTCGCCGGAGAGGGGCTGGTCGCGCCCGATGGGCTGGGACTCTCCCTCGAATTGCTCCGAGGCCGAGCTCTTGGGCGTGCCGTACTCGGACTGCGCCGTCTCCGTCCGGTCCTCCCCCTCGACGCGGGTCGCATCGGCCTGGGCGGCCCCTGCCTCCATATCGCCGTCCTGCCGGAAGTCGGCGGAACTGGAGAACTGATCCGGCTCGCCCGCGGTCTGGTTCTCGTCCGGTTCGAACTGCTCGTGACTGTGGCTCATGATGGCTCCCTTCACCGTGGGCTGCCGCCGTTGCGAACGGCGAGGTGACGGCCTGTTTTCCGTCCCGCCACCGATTCCAAGCTATGCCCGGGCCGCGCCGTCGGCAATGGATGGATGGTCGTTCGAGTCAACTCTCAGGCAGCGCCCAGCCGCCGCTCACGCGGCTCCGCGCCGCGGAGGCCACCCGCGCCGAAACAAACCGTCCCGAATCGGACCGCGCCGACCCAGCGAGCCGAGTTCAGTCGGCCAGCTCGGGCGGCCAGACGACGGCGAAGCGCTCCAGCACGATCTCCCGCCCGGGCAGCCGGGTCTCCTCGGGGCTCCAGTCGTGGCCGGCCGCTGCGCGTGTGCGCCGCCAGTAGCGCTCGTGCTCGCAGCGCCAGGACTCGAGGGTGCGGTCGTCCTCGCCCTCGTCGTACGCGAAGGCGGCGTCGACGTCGTCGAAGGCCGCGAGGCGCAGTTCCGTGGTCCGCAGGACGGCCGCCGGCGCGCCCGACCCGTGGCAGGCGATCCAGTGCGAACCGATCCGCGGCATGGGCTCTCCGTCCTCGGCGAACTCGAGCGCGAGTGTCGCGGTGGCCCGCTTGGCGCCATGCGTCACCTCGTGCAGCAGGGCGTCGGCGAGGGCGGGCGAGTCGCCGAAGTACTCGACCGTGTACTCGGCGTCGTCTGCGAAGCGGTCGTCGGCCGCGTCCGGATGCTGAACGACGGCGGTCGCGGCCCGGTAGGCACGCCACATCTCGCGCGCCGCCCCGCGGTCCACGGGCGGGAGGCGCGGCGTTTCTTCAGTGGTCTGAGTCACCACCCCAGCCTAGTCAGCCAAGACAACCGGAAACAGCCCGGACCCGCCAGCCCAGATCCCTTAGGACAATCCGTCGACCCAGGTCCGTGGGCCCCGCTGGGCCCTTCGTCCCGAGCGGTCAATCACCGTCGCCGGCGGGGAGGTGGTCGAAGCCCGTCTGCTCGGCGGTCTCGTGTCGCTTCTCCTGGAGCTCCTGCACCTCGCGCATCTCCCGCAGGTGCTCCTCCTCCAGTTCCTTCGAGCCGAAGTCCTTCTCGGCGAACTCGGTGCCCATGGTGATCTCCTCGCCTCGGGGCGCCCGGGTGCGGGCGCCTCAGCTGGTTACCTATCCGCGGGTCCAGACGGCCCGTGTAGGGCCAGCGTAGGCCCGCCCCGCCGTGCGCTCAAGGCCTGCACTCGATCTCCGGGATCTCACGTCACCGGGCCCCGAGAGACGTACAATTGAGCATCGGCGCGGACCGCCTTCCGCGCTGTCATCGCTTGCTAGGAACCGCCATGTCAGACCGCACTCCACGGTCCGGGCCCCGCGCCCCTCGCCTCGTCGCGGCGGTCGCCGCGCTCCTGCTCGCCGTCGGGCTGGGACTGGCTCCCGGCGTCGTGGTGCCGGCCGAGGCCGGACCCGCCCAGGCAGCGCTCCCCGCCGGGCACACCACGCTGAACCCGACGCGGCAGGCCATGACCACCCAGGACACCTATCTGCGCTCGTCGCCGAGCTGGGACTCGTCGGCGAACATCGTGGTCGCCGTGCCCGCCAACTCGTGGGTGACCGTCCTGGAGACCACGCGCACCTGGTGGCAGGTGAAGTACGGGACGCGCACCGGCTGGATTCACGGCTCGGTCCTCAAGGCCGGCTCCTACCGGCCGAGCACCGCGCCGTCGCCGGCGAGCTACTCCTTCGCGGGCTCCGGGTGGGGCCACGGCGTGGGCATGAGCCAGTACGGCGCCCGCGGGCAGGCGGCCGACGGCCGCAGCGCCGCCCAGATCCTGAACTACTACTACGCCCCGGCGGCGACCACCGGCACCACCGCCCACGCCTCGAGCAATATCAGGGTCCAACTGCTGCACGCGGGCACCACCACCATCACGCCCACCAATGGGCGCATGCGGGTCTACGCCAACGGCAGCTACTCGACCACCCGGTCCGCGGTGACGATGAAACTGTCGGGTTCCAGCGTGGTGCTCAGCGGCGGCGTGGTAACCACTGCTCCCGCCGTGACGGTGCGGTGGGAGAACACCCGGTTCTGGACGGGCGGCACTGCAAACACGGTGGTGTCCGTCGCGGGCGCCGACGGCGGTTCCTCCGCCGGCGTGTACCGGCACGGCCAGATCACCGTGAAGCCGCTGAGCTCGAAACTGAACGTGGTCAACGAGCTGCGGCTGAACGACGAGTACCTCTACGGCCTGGCGGAGATGCCGTCCTCCTGGCAGGCGGAGGCGCTGAAGGCCCAGGCCATCGCCGGGCGCACCTACGCGATGCGGGCGATGTCCGCGCTGAAGGCCGACTGCGCGTGCAACGTCTACGACGAGGTGCGCTCGCAGAAGTTCACCGGCTGGAAGAAGGAGGGCGAGGCGACGTACGGCACCCGCTGGAAGGCGGCCGTGAACGGCACGCTCAGCCGGAACTCGAGCGGGACGCCGACGTCCGGCACGGTGGTGAAGTACGGCAGCAGCCTCATCGAGGCCCTGTACTTCTCCTCCTCGGGCGGGGCCACGCGCAACTCGGAGTCCGTCTTCAGCTCCGCCGTCCCATATCTGCGCTCGCACAAGGACCCGTGGTCCCTGAGCGCGGCGGCCGCCAACCCGAACAAGGCGTGGACGCAGTCGGTCCCCCAGGCGAAGATCGCCTCGGCGTTCGGCCTGAGGGATGTGGCGAAGGTGGCCTACACGAAGAGCAGCGTGGACCTGGCGGTCGTCACCATCACCGCGACCTCCAGCACGGGTGCGACGGCGAGCATGACCGGGACGCAGATGCGTGACAAGCTCGGCCTGAAGAGCGCCTGGATCACCTCGGTCACGCCCCGGTAGCGGGGGCCGCAGAAGCGGCGGCCGAGTCAGCGCCCAATGCCGTCGACGCCGTGGGCGGACTCGGGCCGGCTTCTCAGTCGTGCCAGGGGAATCCGTCGGGGCGGCATGCTGATCGTTCGCTGACAACGTCGTAGTCGTGGAAGCGCGGCTCGATGGGCAGGTTCGTCGGGTCCACCGGGATCTCCCCGACCACCTGAACCGCTCCGGTGCTCACAAACTGGCACTCCGTCATGAGACCGAGCGCAGGGTCCCGGTAGCTCGGCATCCGAATGAATCCCTCCCGTCGAAGCACGTAGACGACGCCGGGCGCCAAGGGCGACAGGTCGCCATCACCGGAGGCGTATGAGAGGAAGATCCGGCGCTCGCGCCACTCCCCGGCGGCATCGCCAGGGTAGAAGCAGGCATTGAGGAACTGCCGGCAGGCCGAGGAGCGCACGGCGTAGGCCATGGCCCAGGTCGGATCCTCGGTTGCGAAGACCCCCTTCGTCTTCGAGAACGTATCGGCACTGAAGTCCAGCGGTGCGTTCGGCTTCAGCACGTCGAGTCCAGGGCTCTGCGATCCGTGCAGCAAGAACTCGCGGTCGGCCACCAACCGGGCGAGGCGAGACCACGTGGCGTCGCCACGGATCGGAGCCGGAGAGTGCCAATCATTGTCGCCCACAGTTCGAAGGCTATCGGAGCACGACGGTCCTCGTTGGCCAGTCGCTGGTCTCGAGTCGCATCCGCTGTCGACCAGAATGGAATCCATGGTCACCCACTCCCCCGTCGCCATTCCTGTCCGCGCCGAGACGCCCCAGGGCGTGGTCGAGACCGAGGTGAACGGCCGCTGGACCCTGCCGGCCTCCCCGGACGTGGAAGGCAGTACGACGACGTCCGGCGGTCCCTCCGGCAAGCCCACCGTGGTCCTGGCCCACGGCGCCGGTGCGGGGATGGAGCACCCGTTCATGCGCGGCGCCGCCGAGGGGCTGGCCCGACTGGGCCTCCGCGTCCTGCGCTTCAACTTCCCCTACATGGACGCGGGGAAGAAGTTCCCCGACCGTCCGCCGCTCGCCGTGGGGACGTGGCGGTCGGTGATGCGCTTCGCCGCCGAGCATGTGGACGGTCCGCTGTGGGCGGCCGGGAAATCGTTCGGCGGCCGGATGGCCTCGATGGCCGTGGCCGAGGGCATGGAGGCCGCCGGGCTCGTCTATCTCGGGTACCCGCTGCACGCGCCCGGGAAGCCGGAGAAACTGCGCGACGAGCACCTGTACGGCCTCGCGGTGCCGCAGCTCTTCCTGCAGGGCACTCGCGACACCTTCGCCCAGTCCGACCTGCTCGAGGGTGTCGTCCAACGCCTCGAGCAGGATCAGCCCGGCAGGACCCGCCTGGTGTGGATCGACGGCGGCGACCACTCCTTCGCGGTCAAGGGCGTCAAACGGGAGCCCGCCGACGTCGCGGCGGAGCTCGGTGCCCACGTCGCCGCTTTCCTCACACAGGATCCATCGCTTCGGTAGCGCTCTCCCGTTTCGCCGGACGCGGCTTGAGCTCGCTGACCAGGACCCCGGCCACGATGAAGGCCGCGCCGAGGACGGCGATCGGCGGGAGCCTGTCCCCCGCCAGCCGTCCGAAGACCCCGCCCCAGACCGGCTCCCCGGCGTAGCTGATCGTGGCACGCGTGGGCGAGACGGTGCGCTGCGCCCAGTTCATCGCGAGTTGGATGATGCAGCTCGCGGCGCCCAGCCCCACGCCGGCCAGCAGCCACACCCAGGAGAACTCCGGCACCGACTCGCCGGCCACCGGCATCGCCGCGAGGGCGAGGAGCCCCGCGGTGACCAGCTGGACGATCGTGACGCGGCCCAGGTGGACGCGGCCGGCGAAGAAGCCGATCAAGATGATCTCCGCGGCGAGCGGGAGCGTGCTGAGCAGCGTGGCGACCTCGCCCTCGCCCAGCCGGAACCCCACGGAACCGAGGTCGGCGAAGAGGATCAGCCCCACGAACGCCAGCCCGGCTCCGCCCATGGTCATGATGCCGGGGCGCCGCCGCAGGACGACCCACTGGATCAACGGCACCAGGGGGACGTACATGGCGGTGATGAAGGCGGACGTGCTGCTGCTGACGGTCTGGAGTCCGACCGTCTGGAGCCCGTAGCTCGCAGAGATGGTCACGCCGATGGCCAGCCCGGCGCCGAGGTCACGCCAGCACATGCCGCGGAGGACTCGGTGGAAGAGGATGATGCTGAACAGGCCGGCAGTGAGGAATCGCAGCCCGACGAAGAACCAGGGCCCGCTGTGGTCCATCGCCGTGTGGATGACTAGGAACGTGGCGCCCCACAGCACCGTGACGGCCACCAGGACGAGCTCCTGCCGGGTGAAGGACACGGCGCGGAACCGGAGTCTCCGGCCAGAGCGGGACATGTGCAACATGTTGCACAACTCTAGCGTGCAGAATGGTGCACATGCCAAATTCCTCCGACGTCCTCGCCCACGTCGCGAGCAATGTGCGCCGGCACCGGCTGGCGCTCGGCCTCAGTCAGGAGGGCTTGGCGGCCCGCGCGGGGATCAGCCGGCGCACCCTGATCAACGTCGAGGCCGGCGAGGCCAACATCAGTCTCTCCGGGCTCGATCAGCTCGCCGAGGCACTGGACGCGACCTTCGTCGAGCTGGTGAAGAGTCCCACGGCGCCGGCCACCGACATCGACGAGGTCGCCTGGCGCGGAGCCACGGAGGAGAGCGTCGCCGTGCTGCTGGGCTCGGCGCCGGCCGGTCGCGAGGCGCAGCTGTGGACCTGGGCCCTCGGCCCCGGCGAGCGGTACGACGCCCAGCCCGATCCCGACGGATGGCACGAGATGATCCTCGTGACGGAGGGGCAGCTCCTCGTCGAGCGGGAGGACGGTCGGTCCGAGCTCGGCGCGGGCCAACACTGCGTCTACTCGAGCGCGCAGCGCTACTCGTATGCGAACCCCGGGCCCGTCCCGGTGCGCTTCGTCCGCGCCGTGACCAGCTGATGGCGGCCGGCCCTAGTCGTCCCGCAGGTAGGCGGTGTCCGACTCGTCGGACCAGGTCTCGCGCTGCAGCTCCGTGATGTCCCGGTCCGCCTCGGCGGGCCCGTCCGCGCCGTCCACCGCGGCAACGATCCGGGCGAGGAGCTCCCCGAGCTCGTCCGGTCGCGTGAACTGCGGCCAGTGACCGGTGGGCAGCTCGAGGATCCGTCTGGTCTTGATCTTCGCCAGCTCGGCCGTGAACGGGCTGTCGCGGCGAATGAACTCGAGGACCTCGTTCTCGGAGAACTCGCAGGCGATCACGGTCGCCGGGACGTCGAAGCGACGCTCGTCGCCGAGCCGCTGCTGCTCGGTCGCCACCCCCACGGGCTCGGGGACCGCGACGCTGCGGAACCGCTGCCGCAGCTCGTCGGAGAGGTCGCGGAGGTCGGCTTCCTCGAAGGCGTCCCAGCCCGGCAGCGGGATCGAGTCGCCGTCGGACGGGAACTCGTCGTTGATGACGCCGCCCTCGCCGAGGGGAAGCGCGTCCACGTAGATGCAGTGCGCCACCCGGTCCGGGCGGGCGTCGGCCACCGCGTGGATGATGGCACCCCCGCCGGAGTGGCCCACGAGCACCACGGGCTCCTCGGCGGAGTCCACGACGTCGACGACGGCGTCCACATGGTCGCGCAGGCCGATGCCGGCACGGCCGGCCGCCGGCGACTCCTTGCCGGGCAGGGTCAGCGGCATGACGCGGTGCCCCGCATCCTTCAGCGGGCGAAGCGATTCGCCCCACGAGTCGGCGTCGAGCCAGAATCCGGGAACCAGAATGACATCCATGGGGCCACGCTACGCCGGAGGGCAGGACCTGAACAGAGCGCCCGCCGGCGGTCCCTCACGCCTTGAGGCGCTGCACCCGCCAGACGCGGCGGGGGCGCCCGGAGTCGCCGTCGTGCCGGTCGCGCTCCGGTTGGCCCTGGCTGACCAGGGCGGCGAGCGCGACGCCGGCCACGGCCACCATGGCCGCGCCGGCGAGGGCCATCTGGCCGCCGAACTCGTCGATCAGCAGCCCGGCACCGGAGCTGCCGATGGCGACGCCGACGAGCTGCGCCGTGGTGCTCCAGCCGAACGCCTCGGCGACGTCGCCGGGGGCGACGGCCGTGGACGTCATGTGCGTGATGGCCGCGATGACCGGGGCCACGCCCGCGCCGGCGACGACGCCCATGGCGAGGATCCACCAGAAGTCGGTGCTCATGGCCGCGAGGCCGAGGCCGACGGCGAGCACCGCGAGGCGGCGCGTGAGCGACCAGCGGGTCAACTCGGCGTGGCCGACGGCGAATCCGGCGACGAGCGAGGAGATGCACAGCAGGGCCAGGATGAGGCCGGCCTCGATGCCGCCGTGGCCGAAGATCGCCACGAGAGCGGCCTCGAGCATTGCGGTGGCGGCGGCGATGACGAATCCGACGGCGCAGACCATCAGCAGTGCGTGCGAGGCGAGGACCTTTCCGAGCCGTCCGGCCGGCGGCTCGGAGACCGCCCGGCGGACCTGCGGGATAGTGAGGAACCAGATGCCGCCGGCGAGGAGGAGCAGGCCGGCGATCACGATGCCGAGCGCGCTGTGGATGGTCAGCGACGCGAAGGTGACGATGACCGGCCCGATGATCCAGATGACCTCCTGGACGGAGGCATCGAAGGCGAAGAGGCGCGTGCGCATCGCGGGGGCCACCAACGAGGGGTACAGCGAGCGGGCGGCGGGCTGGATCGGCGGGGTCGCCACGCCGGCGATGAACGCGATCAGGCCGTACATCGGTACGGAGAGGTCGGGCAGGGCCAGCGAGAAGGTCGCCACAGCCGCGATGCTCAGCGTGATGCCGAGGACGCGGAACATGCCGAACCGGTTGAACATCCGGCTGGTCAGCGGGCCGGCGACGGCCTGCCCGATCGCCAGCGCGGCGAGGACCAGGCCGGCGGCGGTGTAGGCGTCATGCTGCGCCTCCACGTGGATGAGCACGGCAAGAGAGAGCATGCCCGCCGGGAATCTCGCGATCAGCTGCGAGACCACGATGCGGAACACACCTGAGGCACGGAAGAGCTCGCGATAGGTCGTCACAGCAACTATTCTCCCACCTCGCGCAGTATGTTGCACTATGGTGTGCAACACTCACGGTTGTGACGGCGCGAACCCACTACACTGAATCCAGCCCATGCCCCGATCACTGAGGACAGCCGTGCCGGACAACCAGGAAATCGCCGCGCTCATCGCCCAACGAGTGCGCGGCCTGCGCGCCGCCCGCGCGTGGACGCTGGACGATCTGGCCGCCCGCTCGGGCGTCAGCCGGCGCACCCTGGTGATGATCGAGCAGGGGCAGGCCAACCCGTCGATCGCCGTGCTGTCCTCCATCGCCGACGCCCTCGGCGTCGCCTTCGTGTCCCTGGTGGAGCTGGGCGCCCGCGAGCAGGTGCAGGTGGTCCGCGCCGGCGAGGGCGCACGGCTCTGGGAGGGGAACGACGGCGGCAGCGCCCGCCTGGCCGGGTCCCTCCCCGGGACCACGGAGCTGTGGGAGTTCCAGCTGTCCCCGGGCGAGGAGTACCTGGGCAGCCCGCACCCCGGCGGCACCAAGGAGCTGGTGTACGTCAGCTCGGGCGAGCTGACGCTGAACGTGGTGGACCGGACCTTGGTCCTCGGTCCCGGCGACGCCGCGACGCATCCGGCCGACGTGCCGCACGGCTACCGCAACGAGGGGCCGGGTCCGGTGGTCTTCTCCAACCTGGTCCAGTACCCGACCCCGCAGAGCGAGCTGTAGGACCTACCGGACCAGCGGCGCCCTCTGCTCGGCGACCATGCTCGCGGCCTTGCCCGGGAGCAGCCGCGAGACCAGGTCGATCTTCTTGGCGTCCTTGCCGATGACCACGCGCGGCTTGCCGGTCTCGAGCGTGCGGACGATCTCGTCGGCGGCCGCGTAGGTGCTGGTGAACTCCGGGACCACGTCCTTCTTGCCGATGCGCACCGGGAGCGGCTCCGGGCGCAGCTGACCGTTGGCGTTGCCGTCCACGTCGGGGACCACGGCCCCGGCGATGGCCAGCGAGACCTTCAGCCGCCCGTTCTGGTGCTCGGCGATCAGGCCCTCCGTGAACGCCTTCACGGCCGACTGCGACGTGCTGTAGGCGGCCCGGCCCGGGAACGGCACCACGCCGGCGATGCTCACCACGTTGACCAGCGACGCCTTCGGCAGCGACTCGAGGTGGGGCAGGAACGCGGTGGCGATGTCCACGGCCTCGCGGAGATTGCCGTCCAGGGCGCCCTCCATGATGGACGGGTCCGTCTCGGTGGCCGGGCGGACCTCCTGCCCGACGCCGGCCAGGTTGACCACGCCGTCGAGCCGGCCGTGCGCCTCGAGGACCTTCTTCGGCAGGGCCTGCAGTGCGGCGCGGTCGCCGCGGGCCACGGGGTGGATGAAGAGCCGGTCGTTGGCGTGGGCCAGGCGGGACGTCTCGGAGAGCGCCTCGGGGCTCTCGTCCACGGCGGCGACGCGCGCCCGCCGGTGGAGCAGCTGGAGCACCACTTCGCGGCCGATCCCGCTGCCGCCGCCGAACACTACGAATACGTTCCCGATCAGTTCCACTGTCTCTCCCGTTCTATCCCGCTCTGTACGTGGTGGGCTGTATCTGTCCTTGGCGCTGGACCGCCGGGGCGGCCGCGCTGCGAGTGAAGCGTGGTCAGCGGAGCGCCGTCGTCAGGTCCTCGACGGTCTCCACCTGTCCAAAGAGTTTCATGCTCTCCACGGCCGCGTCATGGGCCTGCGGCGTGGCGGCGGCGCAGGCGTCCTCGGCGAGGATGACATGGAAGTCGTAGGCGGAGAGGTGCCGGAAGGCCGTCTCCACGGTGGCGTTGGTGGCGGCACCGGCCACGATCACGCTCTCCGCTCCCCCGAGCTCGTGGGCCAAGGAGGACTCGACGAACGGGTCGGGGCGGAAGTGGTTGAGCACCACGTCGTCCTCGCGGACGTCCGCCGCAGGCACGAGCTCAGCACCCACCTGCCCGTCGAGGAGGGCGCCCGATTGGAGCGCCCGCGTCAGCAACGGGATCCGCGCGTAGGGCTCGGGGTCCTCCGTGTCGAGGAGGAGACGGAGCCAGACCACCTTGCCACCTGCGGACCGGACACGGTCCGCGAGTTGATTGGTCGCCCGAATGATCTCGCGACGCTCGGCCTCCCCGGTCAGGCCGTCGCCGAAGATGGAGGCGGGCCCGACGACGTCGTTCTGCAGGCCCACGGCGACCAGCGCCGACTGCTTGCCCTGGATGCTGTCCATACGGCTTCTCCTCGGGTAGGTATGCCCTCGTCGTCCATCGTATGGCCCGACTACGATGTTGAACATGTCGCAGATGCCGAACGCCTACTACGCCCCGCCCGCCGAGCCCAAGGGCGCGAGCATCACATCACTCGTGCTCGGCCTGTGCTCGATCGCCTTCGGCTTCACGTTCGTGGTGCCAATCGCCGGCATCATCTTCGGCATCGTGGGCCTGCGCAGGGAGCCGGCCGGCCGCGGCATGGCCATCGCCGGCCTGGTCCTCAACAGCATCATGATCGTCGGCTGGATCCTGCTGCTCCTCTTCCTGCTGCCGTTCCTGGCGATGGCGCTGTTCGGCGCGATGTAACTTCCCGTGCTGTCGAGGCGTTTGGGCTGGGCCGTGCCCCAGCACCGTTCCGGTCCCAACTCCATAACGATCACCAGGCATCCTCCATTCCGGGTTTCGGATCCGCTACATTCGCTTCAATGTCGAATGTTGGAGGGAAACATGGAAATTTCGGAACAGTTGGCTGCCTTGTCCGCGAAAGCGATTGAGCAGCGACAGCACCTGGTGACCGAAGAGGCCACCAAGAACGCCTTGATCATGCCGTTCATCTCGCAGGTGCTGGGCTACGACGTCTTCAATCCGCGCGAGGTCGTGCCCGAATTCACGGCCGATGTGGGGATGAAGAAGGGCGAGAAGGTCGATTATGCGATCTACCACGGCGGCGAGATTCAGATCCTCATCGAATGCAAGAAATCGCTGGGCGAACTACGGATCGAACACGCATCCCAGTTATACCGCTACTTCGCGGTCACGAACGCCCGCATCGCGATCCTGACCAACGGAGAGATCTATCAGTTCTACACAGATCTGGATGCTCCGAACAAGATGGACTCGAAGCCGTTCCTCGTGCTGGATCTCAATGATGTGGACGACACCGCAGTCCCCGAGCTCCAGAAGCTCACCAAGAGCGAGTTCGACCTCGATTCCATTATCAACTCAGCCGAGGAGCTCAAGTACATCGGCATGCTGAAGCGTCTGCTGGGTTCGCTCTTCCGGGAGCCGACCGACGACTGGGTCAAGTTCCTGACCTCCAAGGTGTACGAGCGGCCGATTACCCAGAAGGTGCGCGACCAGTTCGCCGTCCTCGTTCAGAAGGCCAGCGCCCAGTTCCTCAACGAGCGCGTCAACGACCGCCTCAAGGGTGCCATCACCTCCAACTCACACGTGCCTGCCATGCCGAGCACCGAAATCGTCCCGCTGGACGAGGCCCCCGAGCCCGCCGAAGACATCATCGAGACGACTATCGAAGAACTCGAGGGCTTCCATATCATCCGAGCGATCCTCTGCAACGAGGTGTCCATCGAACGTGTGGTCCACCGCGATGCCAAGTCCTACTTCGCGGTGATCCTGGACGACAACAACCGCAAGCCACTAGCGCGGCTGCACTTCAATCGCAGAAACAAGCAGATCGGCCTGTTCGATGAGAACAAGGTGGAGACGAGACATCCGATCGAGAGCCTCCACGAGATCTACCGGCACGCCGACCATCTGCGTTCAGCGGTCAAGCGCTACGAGGGATGACTCTCGGTCTGCGAGTAGTTAGGAGGCCTCCGCGTTCAAGAACTTGTTGAACGAGACCTCCAGCAGGTCACGCCGCGGACGTTCTCCCCGCGCGCGTGGCAGCTTCATCAGATTACTGCCATGCAGTTCCTTGAGCCCATGCTGAAGCATCGGACCATCGATCTCCTCGAGGAGGTCGGGGCGAATGTGGACGACATGGTCGGGGCTGATGCCCATGATGAACGAATCGAACGCGGCGTGATGGATCTTGCAGAGCGCCAGGCCGTTGACGACGGACGCGACGCCGCGGTCATCCGAGTCAGGGACTATATGCGCAGCGTCGAGCAATTGCCGATGCCCCAGATTGCAGACCGCACACCGATCCTCATAAGCGCGGAGGACCGTTGATCTGAACACCGGCTGATGGAGTCGGACCTTGGTCTCACGTGAAATATAGCGCTTGATGGTTCCCTGCATGACCGTGTCCTGCGTCCGGTCCCGAAGAAAGAACGCTTCCTCGTCCATGGGTGCGACGACGAATCGTTTGAGCTCTGGTTCTTCGTCGACGATGAACACAGGGCACACAGGCTGGTACTTCTTGGGCGCCCCACCCACGCCGATGAACCAGATCAGCGGCAGCTGATGCTCATGAGCGAACCGCAGGCCCACGTTGTCCGGATGGAGCGGATCGTCGCCCCGCCACATGTAGCGGATGAGACCGTCCCTGCCCACTTCATCCTCATACGGACGCGCCTGGCCCGGAGTGCGGAATACGGTCTGGAACGACAACGCCGCGCGGAGGATCCGCGGCTTCCAGATGCCGGTCTGAGTCGCTTGCAGGCGGAACTTCTGGCCTCGGTATTCGAAGTCCAAAATCTCATCGCGGGTCAACGGTTCAGCACCGTCGTCGCTTCGAATCTTCAGCCATTCGATAGCGGAGTGCCTCAGCGCGAGCTCTTCATCGAGAGACCACATTCACTGCCTACCTTCTCCCAACACGAGGACGGGACCGAACCCCGAACATCGCCCTCCAGTGATGCCTTCACTCTTTCATGTTCTCGACAATCCGCAGATCAGAACGGCATGGCTAGCCAACGCCAGAACTTCGGCGGAGCTAGCGCCGCACATCGACGAGGTACGCCCCCGACGCCTTTCCCGAGAGGCCGCGTCGCGTTGGTGTCGCCAGGACCGAGACGAAGGCGACGACGAGCAGCAGGGTGCTTAGTGCCGACGGCAGGCTGCCCCACTCCTGAAGGCGCCCCGCCTCGGCGAGCGCCTGCAGGAGGACGTAGAGCCCGCCCACCCCGGTGGCGCGCAGCAGGCGACGTCCCACCGGCACCGCACTGTGGTCCGCGGACGGCTCGGCGACGGCGGAGCGGTCGGTAGCGGCGGCGTCGTACTGGGTCTTCCTCGACCCCGCCTTCCCCGAACCGACCGCGGCGGGCGGGGTGCTGGAGACCCCCAGCCACACGGCACGCTGGCCCAGCGACGCCCCCGACGACTGGAGGGCCGGCAGATAGAAGACCAGGAACCCGGGAATCGCGTAACCGAGCACGAGCGCCAGCGGTAGCCAGACGCCTGTGCCCAGGACGTACTCGGCGACGACCGTGTAGAGCACCAGCAGGACGAACCCGATCGCGTGGAAAAAGGTGAGATCGATCAGCATGCCCAGCCAGCGGCGCGGCGCCGTGACGGGACGCGGCTGCGAGCGGGCGGCCGCGAAGGCGCGGCGCTGGGGGAAGAACCAGAGGACGGCCGGGGCCAGGAGGGCGCCGAGGAGCGCGCCGGCGGTATTGGCGAGGAGATCGTCCACATCGCCGAGGCGGTAGGCACACGAATAGAGCCCGAAGACGCCGGTCGCCTGCGTGGTCTCGATGAACAGCGACGTCAGGAAGCCCGTGACCGTAGCCAGGAGGACGTTCCACCCCAGGAAGCGGCGCGCGATCAATCCCCACGGCAGGAAGAGCACCACGTTGAAGACCACCTGCAGGACCACGGTGCTCTTCAGGGTCGCCAGGACACCGAGGCCCGCCGCCTCCCGGGCGATGTCCGAGACGAACTGGAACGGCGTGGTCTGGACGCCCTCCCACAGGGAGACTCCGGGCGTGCACTGCAGATCCGACGGGCTCGGCAGCGGGAGCAGCGTATAGGCCAGGAGGGCCGCCCCGTAGATGCTGACCGCGGCCGCGCCGAGCAGGCGCAGCGGCGTGAAACGGCCGTACAACCGGTACTGGACCGCGACGATCGGGACCAGGAAGACCGCGAACGCGATCACCCCGAACAGCACGCCCATGTAGGCCGGCCAGACCCACGCGCCCAATGCACCCACGACTCGTCCCCTCTCGCCGCTGACCACGGTGTTTCCGCTCAGCCGCTCCCTGCGGTCCACTCTATGGAGACTCTACGTGGATCCTCCGGAGTTGTGAGGCTGCACGCATCGGTGCGGAAATCCCAGTCCCGCCCGCTATCGTCGGGACGGATTCAATCGCCTCGTCGATCGCCGGACGGGCTCGTCCGCCGCGACGCTGCAGGACGATGGCCATCCATCGGAAGGAGGATTCGCATGAGGGAGACACTCGGACCACGTCCGCCGCGGAGCCGCGCCCGGCTGTGGATCGCCTCGCTCCTCTTGGCCGCGTACACGGGCTTCGTCGCCGTCGTGACGCTCTGGCCGAAGCCGGACCAGCTGCAGTTCGGCAGCGCCGCTGACCGCGTCCTCGGCGTGCTGCACCGCGTAGGCGTCCCGCACGCCTTCGACGTCGACGCACTGGAGCTCACCGCGAACATCGGGATGTTCGTGCCCCTCGGCTTCCTGCTGGGCTTGCTCCTGCCGCGGCGGGCCTGGTGGCTCGCCATCCTGCTGCTGCCCGGCTACTCCGTGTTCATCGAACTCAGTCAGGCGGCCTTCCTGGAGTTGCGCGACCCGACCGTGCGCGACGTCGTGGCGAACACGACCGGCGGCTACCTCGGAGCGTTCCTCGCCACGGCGCTGCGGGCCGTGGTCAACGCGCGGGACCGGCGCGTGGTGGACCGTGCCCTCTGGGAGCGCGACGCCGAACGGGTCGGCGCCCGGTAGGTCCGCCCGTCCGCGTCAGTGCCGGCTGGCCAGCAACGCGTCGATCTGGTTCACCGAGTCCCGGAGCCCGTCCTCCATGTCCATGTCCAGGAGCTCCTTGAGCTGGGCGAGGGACGCGAAGACGACCCGCAGGGTCATCAGGGTCCCGTGGCTGGTGCTCTCGCCCGGGGCCTCCACCAGCGTGACCACGTTGTGGGTGACGCCGTGCTCGCCGGAGGGCTCGCCGTCGTCGTCCGCGAACCCGTCCTTGAACTCGAGCCGGCGGGGCTCCACGATGTCCTCGAACTGCCACCAGCCCTGGACCTGCTCGCTGTCCGGGCCGGTCATGCGGTAGCGGACGTTCCCGCCGGCCTGGAACTCGAAGCGGGTGAAGGTCGCCGGCCACTCGGGCGGACCCCACCAGCGCTCGAGGAGCCGCGGATCCGACCAGACCTTCCAGACGCGCGCAGGAGGGGCATCGAACTGGGCCCGGATGATCAGCTCCAGGTCCTCCACATCGGTCATGACGCTCTTGACCGGCATCGATCTCTCCTCTCACTCGCGCGTGAGCTGTACTGCGAGCGTACGGCCGAGGCGGGACGGGTGTAAATAGACGAACCCGGCGGCCGCTGCACCTCGTCTGAGGATGCAGCGGCCGCCGGGTGGGTCCCGCTCCCCGCCTCAGCAGGCGGGAGCGAGGGGTGTCGCCGAGTGCCGCGGGCTCAGGCGGCGTCGTCCGCGCGCTCTGCCTCCACTCGCTCCGCCTCCACTCGCTCCGCCTCCGCGAAGCGCTCGGGGCGGAAGGTCTCCAGCATCGGGTGCTTCTCCCCGGTCGTCAGCTCGAAGGAGATGAGCTCCCCGGAGAGCAGGCCGAGCGTTGCGCCCGAGTGCGTGAAGGCCACGTAGCAGCCCGGCACCTGCTCCAGCTCGCCGAAGACCGGCTCGCCGTCGCCGGGGATCGGCTTGCGGCCGATCTTCCAGGAGGCCTTCGGCAGCTCGTCGACGCCGTCGAGCAGCTTGGCGGCCTCCTCCATGAGCTCGTCGATGACCTCCTCCGGGATGCTGTACCCGGACTCGTCCCCCGTGATCGACTCCTCGTACCAGTCGTGGTCCACCGCCAGCGTCCGGCCCGGGTTCGGGCGGATCGCCGCGCGCGGCGTGTTCATGACGGTGGTGACGTCCTGCTCCAGCGGCTCGGAGATCACCACCATGGACACCGGCGAGGCGTCGCCGATGGTCACGCCCAGCGGCTCGACCACCTGCGGCGTCTGCGGGCCGCAGGCCACCACGACGGCGTCGCCCGTCACGGTGCGCCCGTCGGAGGTGCGAACGCCCACGGCGCGGCCGCCCTCGACGACCACGTCCGACCGGCCGGCCCCGGTGATCAGGGTCCCGCCCACGGCCGTGAACTCCTCGAGCAGGTGATCGATCAGATGCGGCAGCGACACCCAGCCCTCGCCCGGGTTGAAGACCCCGTCGGCGACCATGGCCGCCGGGTCGACGTCGTCCGTGTGGGCCTTCACGGTCTGCCCCGTCACGAGGCGCGAGTCGTACCCGTGGCGAATCTCGTACTCGTGCCGTGCGACGGCGGCGTCCGCCTCGTCGGCCGACGGCCAGTACAGCGCGCCGTCGAACCGCAGCCACTCGCGGGCGGGGTCCGTGGCGAAGAGCGTGCGGTAGCGGTCGATGCCGGCCATGCGCAGCTCGTGGTACGGCTTGGACCGCTCGCCCGCGGAGTTCAGCCAGGACAGCGAGCGGCCGGAGGCGCCGGACGCCGGCTCGGCGTCGGTGACCAGCTGGACGCTCACGCCGCGGCGGGCCAGGTGGGTCGCGGCGGAGACGCCGATGATCCCGCCGCCCAGAACGACGGCCGTGTTGACCTTGGAGGACATGTTTCTTCCTTTCGCCCCGGCCCTCACAGGCCGTGGATGCTTTCGATAATCTGCAGCGCTTCGATCGCGTCGCGCGGGTCGACGGGCACGGGCCCGCCGGTGGTCAGGTGGTCGCCCAGGATCCGGTAGAACTCGGCGTAGGCGCCGCGCTCGGGCTCCACGGGGCCGGTCGCGGCGGCGTCGTCCGGGACCGTCAGGACGCCCCAGTTGGCCTCCGGCTCCCGGCCGAGCCCGTCGTCGCCGGGGCGGAGCCCGGCGAGGAGCTGCGGCTCCTGCTGGTCCAGTCCGTGCTTGGTGTAGGTCCCGCGGCGGCCGAGCACGTGGAACCGGGGACCCGGGGCCGCCGAGATGGAGTTCATGCTCAGCCGGGTGCTCACGCCGGAGGCATGGCGCAGGAGCACGACGGCGTCGTCGTCGGCGTCAGCGTCCGCCGTCGGCAGGCGCCGGGCCACCTCCCCGTGCACCGACTCGACCGGTCCGAACAGGTGCAGGGCCTGGTCGATCAGGTGCGGGCCGAGGTCGTAGAGGATCCCGCCGCCGTCGGCGATGTCCGTGCGGGCCTTCCAGTCCCGCATGCCGCCGGGCTTCCACCACTCGAAGCGGGACTCGAACACCAGCGGCTCCCCGAGGGAGCCGGCGTCGAGCAGGCGCTTGAGCGTCAGGAGGTCCGCGTCCCAGCGGCGGTTCTGGAAGACCGTCAGGGACACGCCTGCGGCCGCGGCCCGGCGGACGAGCTCCTCGCCCTGCGCGGAGCGGGTGACGAACGGCTTGTCCACCACCACGTGGACCCCCGCCTCGATCGCTTGGGCCGCGAGATCGAAGTGGGTGGCCGGCGGGGTGCCGATCACCACGAGGTCCACGGCGTCGCCGACGAGCCCAAGCGCCTCCTCCGGCGTGCCGACGATCCGCGCCTCCGGATACTCCTGCCGGGCCTGCGCGGCCCGGTCGGTGTTCGACGTCGCGACGACCGAGACCTCGAAGCGGGGGTCCGCGGCGAGGAACGGGGCGTGGAAGATCCGGCCCGAGACGCCGAACCCGAGGACCGCCGTGCGGATCGGGGTCCGCGCCGAGCGGCCAGCCGCCGTCGTGCTCGCGGCTGTGCTCTCCGTGCTGCTGGTGCTTCCGTCGGCGGTGGTCACAGGACCTCCGAGAGGAACGTGCGCAGGCGGTCCGAGCGCGGGTTGTCGAAGATCTGGTCCGGCGTGCCGGCCTCGACGACCTCGCCCTCGTCCATGAAGACCACCTGGTCCGCGACCTTGCGGGCGAAGCCCATCTCGTGGGTCACGACCACCATGGTCATGCCCCGTCGGCACAGGTCTGCCATGAGCCGCAGGACGCCCTTGACCAGCTCCGGGTCCAGGGCGGAGGTGGCCTCGTCGAACAGCATGACCTCCGGGTGCATGGCCAGGGCCCGGGCGATCGCCACGCGCTGCTGCTGGCCGCCGGAGAGGTCCCGGGGCCGATGGTCCATGCGCTCCCCCAGGCCGACCTCGCGGAGGCGGTCCTCGGCGACCTGCCGGGCCTGCGCCCTGCTCTGCCCCTTGACCTTCCACGGGGCGAGCGCCACGTTCTCCAGGGCGGTGTGGTCCGGGAACAGGTTGAAGTGCTGGAAGACCATGCCGATCCGCCGGCGCAGCTCGTCCGGCCGGTCCTTCAGCACCGAGCGGCCGGCCACCCGGACGTCCCCGGACTTCGGCTCGTGCAGCCGGTTGATGCCCCGCAGCAGCGTGGACTTGCCGGAGCCGGACGGGCCGATCACGCACGTGGTGGTCCCCGGGGCGACCCGCAGCGAGACCTCCCGCACCACCTCGACGTCGCCGTAGGCGAGCGTCACGTTCTCCAGCTCCAGGCTCGAGCCCTCGTACACGACCTGGTCGGCCGCCGTCGTCTTGTGATCGATGGTGCTCATGAGGCGGTACCCACAGCTTTCTTGTCCTCGAGTTCCGTGACTTCCTTCAGCCCGCTGGTGGGGCCGGTCGGCTTGCGGCGCCCCGTGCGGAAGCGCTGGTCGATGAAGTTGACCAGGTGCGTCAGCGGCACCGTGATGACCAGGTAGAGGACGCCGGCCAGGACCAGCGGCGAGAGGTTGCCGGTCAGCACGGCCGCGTCCTGGCCGACGCGGAAGAGCTCGCGCTCCCCGACCATGAGGCCGAGGAAGTACACCAGCGACGACGCCTTGACGATCGAGATGAACTGGTTGACCAGGGCCGGCAGCACGCGGCGGATGCCCTGCGGCACCACCACCAGCGCCATGGCCCGGCCGTAGCTCATGCCGAGCGCCCGGCAGGCCTCCATCTGCCCCTTCTCCACGCTCTGGATGCCGGAGCGGAAGATCTCGCCGATGTACGCGCTGGAGATCAGGCTCAGCGCAATGATGCCCAGCGGGTAGGGCGACGGGCCGAAGAGGTCCGAGCTGAGCCAGTAGAAGCCCTGGCCGATCAGCAGGATGGTCAGGATCTCCGGCAGGCCGCGGAAGATGTCCGTGTAGATGCGGGCGGGGACCCGCACCCAGCGGATCGGCGAGATGCCCTGCACGGCCAGGACCATGCCGACGACGACGCCGATGATGGTCGCCGTGATGGACAGGACCAGCGTGTTGACCAGGCCCGTCTGCAGCAGGTGCGGCAGGACGTCGGCCATCGCCTCGAGGTCGAAGAACGTCCGGCTCAGATTGTCTAGGAATTCCATGGGGTGCTCCCTGTGGTGGGTGCGCGGCGCCGGTGGGGCGCGCCGACGCTACTGGCTGTCGGCGGACTCGTCGGCCGGGGCCTCGGAGCCCTCGGCGGGGGCGCCGGTCTGCTCAGCGCTCGGCAGGTACTGCTCCGGCATCGGCGAGCCCGGGAACCACTTCTGGTAGAGCTCCTTCCAGGTGCCGTCCTCCATGGCCGCGTGCAGGCCCTCGTTGAGGGCCTCGCGCAGCTCGTCGTTCTCCTTCGCGACGGCGAAGCCGGCCGGGGCGTCGAAGGAGGGGATGTCGCCGGCGGAGACGTGCCCGTACTGCTCCATGTAGTCCTGCGCGGCCTCGTAGTCGAGGAAGTGCGCGTCGATGGCGCCGCTGTTCATGCCGGACACGGCCGTGTTGTTGTCCGGGAAGCGCACGAGGTCCGCCTCGGTGAAGTTCTCCACCGCGTAGGCCTCCTGGAGGCTGCCCTGGACGACGCCGAGCCGCTGGCCCGGGAGGTCCTCGACGGACTCGACGCCCGAGTCCTCGGCGGTCAGCACCGTGAGGTAGCCGGCCAGGTAGCCGTCGGAGAAGTCGACGGTCTGCTGGCGCTCCTCGGTGATGCCGATGGCGGCGACGCCGACGTCGAACTGGCCGTTGGCCACGCCCGGGAGGACGGCGGCGAAGTCCTGGCCGGTGAAGACGACGTCGTCGATGCCCGCCCGCTTCGCGACGTCGGTGAACAGCTCGACGTCGAAGCCGGTGAACTCGCCGTTGGAGTCGGTGTAGGCGTAGGGCTTGATGTCGCCGACGCTGGCGACGCGGATGGTGCCGGGCTCGATGAGCCCGTAGGGGTTCTCCTGCTGCGCCTCGGCCTCGCCGGAGGACGAGCAGCCGGCGAGGAACGACGCGGCGAGTGCGGCGGCGCCGACGGCGCCGAGCGTGCGGGTGATGAGGTTCTTCTTCTTCACGATGCGATCCGATCTTGAGGTGGGCGGTTCTGCGGGAGTACTGCGTGGCCCGACAGCCGACCGATAGACTTGAGTCCGGTCTCACCCTTGCGAGAACTGGAGTGAGTCCGGTCTCATTGGGTTGTGAAGTAAGCTACAGTCTCAGCAAGATCGCAGTCAAGGCCCCGGAACGGAATCTCTTCATGAACGCATCTCAGGCGCCCCGCCCCGCGACGGTCGCCGACGTCGCCCGGACGGCGAAGGTGTCCAAGGCCCAGGCTGCGCGCGCGCTCGGCGGCTACGGCGCGGTCAGCGAACCGGTCCGCGAGCGGGTGCTCCGGGCGGCGGAGGGGCTGAACTACCGGCCGAACGCGCTGGCGCGCAGCATGAACACGGGCCGCTCGCAGACCATCGGCGTGGTGATCGCGGAGGTCGAGAACCCGTTCTTCGGCCTGGCCATCCGCGGCGCCTCCGATGCGCTGCGCGAGCACGGCTACGACGTGGTCCTGGCCAACACGGACGAACGCACGGACGCGGAGGAGGACGCGATCCGGGTCATGCTGGACAAGCGCGTCGACGGGATCATCGCCTCCCCCGCCGACGCCGGGGTGACGTCCCACCTCTCGGCGGCGGTGGCGGCCGGTTGCCCCATGGTGTTCCTGGACCGCCACGTCCCCGGGCTGGACATCGACTCCGTGGAGGTGGACCTGCGCCGCCTGGCCGGGCAGGCCACGGCGGAGCTCCTGGAGCTCGGCCACCGCGGCATCGGCTTCATCTCCGCCGTCCAGGCTCCCACGGACGTGTACGAGCCGGGCCTGGTGCTGCAGAACTCGTCGGTGGCCGACCGCCTCGGCGGCATCCGCGACGCGTACGCCCGGGCCGGGATCGCACCCGATCCGCGCTGGTTCCGGCTCAACGCCAAGACGGCCGAGGCCATCCGTGCGGCCACCCACGAGCTGCTGGAGCTCGACGACGCGCCGACGGCGATCGTCGCGTCCGACAGCATGGTCGGGCTCGACGTGCTCCGGGTGCTCCGCGAGCGGTCCCTGCGGGTGCCGCACGACGTCTCGTTCCTGATGTTCGACGACATGCCCTGGTCCTCGCTGGTGGACCCGCCGATCACGGTGCTCTCCCAGCCGGCCTACGACATGGGCGTCGCCGCGGCCACGGCGCTGCTCGAGCGCCTGCGCGGATCCACCACAGCCCCGTGCCGACGGGTCCTGGAGGGCGAGATGATCCGCCGCGAGTCGGTGGCGCCGGCCCATGGCGCTGTGCAGGAGACGGCGGCCCGGGTGGGGGCGGCGCGGGAGACGGCCGCGACCTGACGCCACCGCGGCCGGGCACCGCCCGCTCTACATCCGGTTCTTGGTCCTCGCGGTCGCCGGGGCGGTCCACGGGTCCTCCGGCCACGGGTGCTTCGGGTAGCGGCCCCGCATCTCGGCGCGGACCTGCGCGTACGGACCGGCCCAGAAGGACGCCAGATCGTCCGTGACCGCCAGGGGCCGGCCCGCCGGCGAGAGCAGATGGAACAGCACGGGCACGCGCCCGTCGGCCAGCCGCGGCGTGTCCGCCCAGCCGAAGCACTCCTGGAGCTTCACGGCCACCACCGGCCGGGCCGCGGCGTCCGCCGGGTCCGGGTACTCGATCCTCGCGCGCGAGCCGCTCGGCACCTCCAGCCGCTCGGGCGCCAGCTCGTCGAGCCGCGCGGCGGCCGGCCACGGCAGCAGGCGGCGCAGCGGGTCCGCCAGGTCGATCCGCCCCGCCGGGGTGCCAGCGGCCAGC
The DNA here is from genome assembly GCF_039538765.1 of Zhihengliuella alba. Lineage (NCBI taxonomy): Bacteria > Bacillati > Actinomycetota > Actinomycetes > Micrococcales > Micrococcaceae > Zhihengliuella > Zhihengliuella alba. The sequence continues at coordinate 423,125 of NZ_BAABCJ010000002.1, forward strand.
CGGTCGATCTCCGGGGCCAGCCATTCCTCCAGCCGCCCCAGCAGGGCCGTCTCCGAGACGTCCGGCCACGGGGCGCCGAGCTCGCGGTGCAGCAGGGCCATCCTCCGGCGCAGGGCCTCCGCCGCGGCGGAGAACCCGATCACGCCCAGTCCCTGGGCCTCGAGGGCGCGTTCGACGGCGGCCCGGCCCTCCGCCGGCCGCGGCGCGACCGGCGTGGAGGACAGGACGATCGCGCCGAGGCGCCGCTGCCTCCGGGCGCGGATCCGCCCGTCGGCGTGGAACTCCGCCTCCACGCGGTCGGTCAACAGGTGCCCGGCCGCGACCTCGGCGGCCTCGAGCCCCAGCGGCGCGGCGGCCCGGATGACGGCGCCGGTTCCCGCGGCCGCCCGGCCGGCGGCGCGGGAGACCTCGGCGACGGCCAGCCACTCGTGCCCGGAGAGTTGACTGTCCGCGGGCAGGGCCGCCCGGGTGCCGGAGGCGAACTGGTAGGTGCCCGCCTGCCCCACGCGCCGGGCCACCCACTCGGGGTGCGCCAGTGCGACGACGAAGCCGGTGCGGTCGTGGCGGTCCACCCGCCAGCCCTCCGGCAGGTCCAGGCCGCGCTCCGTGCCCGAGACGGCCTCCGTGCCCGAGCCGACCTCCGTGCCCGCCAGTGCCTCGAGCCGCCGGACCTCCTGGCGCCAGCGCTGGGCCTCCCCGGCCCGCCCGTCCCCGCTCCGCCCTGCCCCGTTCCGCCCCTCGCGTTCCAGGCGGTCGAGCAGCCGCGGAAGGTCCGCGCCGGGTGCGCGGGAGTCCCCGGCGAGGAGCGCCACGATCTCCGCGGCACCGCGGGCACCGAGGACCGCGGCGCCGTCGTACAGCGCGCGGGCGAGGCGCGGGTCCGCGGGCACCTCGGCCAGGCGGCGGCCCAGCGCGGTGGCGTGGCCGGCGTCGTCCACCGCGCCGAGGCCGTGCAGCACGCGCACCGCGTCCGCCATCGCCACCGCGGGCGGCGGGTCCGGCAGGCGTAGCCCCTCCCCGCCGGGGGAGCCCCAGCACGCGAGCGTCAGGGCCGCGCCGGTGAGATCGCTGGAGGCGATCTCCGGGGTGACGTCCGGCGACGCGGCGGCGAAGGACTTCTCGTCGAAGCAGCGCACCACGGTGCCGGGCCCCTGGCGGGCCGAGCGGCCGGCCCGTTGCTCGCAGGAGGCGCGCGAGGCCTGCACCGTGACCAGGCCGGCCATGCCGCGCGCGGCGTCGCGGCGGGGCTCGCGGGCGAGGCCGGAGTCCACGACGAGCCGCACGCCCGGCACCGTCAGGGAGGACTCCGCCAGCGACGTGGAGACCACGATCCGGGCGGGGCCGCCCGGGGCCCGGCCGCCGACGGCCCGGTCCTGGTCCTCCGCCGGGATCTGGCCGTGCAGGGGCAGCACCTCCACGGCCTCCCGGGCACCGGCGAGGAGCTCACGGGCCCGCCGCACCACGGCGTCGACCTCGCGGGCACCGGGCAGGAAGACCAGGGCATCGACCCCGGGGTCCGCGGCGAGCGCGCGGGCGTGGGCCTCCACGGCCGTGCGGGCCACATGCTCCAGGAACCCCCGGGTGACGCCGCGGTCGTCGAGGCGTGGGCCCGGCGGCGGCGCCCAGTGGGTCCGCCGCGGATGGAGCGCCGACGGGCAGTCCACCACCGGGGCGGGGCCTCCCTCGGCCGGGTCCGCGTGGGCCGCACCTTCGTGGGCCGCACCTCCGTGGGCCGGGTCTCGGTGGGCCGGGTCTCGGTGGGATGAGTCTCCGCCGCCCAGGAGCGCTGCGAAACGGGGCGCGTCCACCGTCGCCGACATCGCCACCAGGGTGAGGTCCTCGCGCAGCAGCCGGACCTCGCCCAAGAGGCCGAGGAGCAGGTCGGTGTCGAGCGCGCGCTCGTGGACCTCGTCCACCACCACCGCGGCGACGCCCTCGAGCCCCGGGTCGCTCAGCAGCCGGCGCAGCAGCAGCCCCGGCGTCACGAACTCCACCAGGGTCTCCGGCCCGGCGCGGCGCTCCCCGCGGACGGCGTAGCCGACCCGGTCGCCGAGTCGGGTCCCCGTCAGGTGGGCGAGCCGGCGGGCGGCGGCGCGGGCGGCCACGCGGCGGGGCTGCGTGACGACGACGCGTCCGGCCGACGGCCCTCCGGGACCCGCGGCCCCGAGGATCTCGTTGGCCACGGCCGGGGGCACCAGCGTGGTCTTGCCCGTCCCAGGCGGAGCCTGCACGACGGCGGCCGAACCCGGCGCGGCCAGCGTCGCCCGCAATGCGGGCAGGGCCTCGGCGAAGGTGAGTCCGGCGCCGATCCGCTCCAGGTCGAACGGGCGCGCCGGCGCGGAGCCGTGCTGGGACTGCGGCATGGCCGCGCCCCTACTTCATGATGACGTTGAGCGCGTCCTCGATGAAGGGCTCCGGGGACTCCTCGCCGGAGAGCGCCCACGTGGTCCAGGCGGCCTGGAGGACGGCGACGAACGCCGACGCCAGATAGACGGAGCGGTTGCTCGGCAGGCCCGCCTCGGAGAGGAACTCGGCGACGTCCGAGCCGCGCTCCATGAGGTACTTGTAGGCGTGTCCGGCGAGCTCGGGGTGGTTGGCCGTCAGCCGCATGCGGATGCGCATGACGTCCCGGTCCTCGGCCGCGATCTTGGTCCGGGCGTAGTCCCGGAGGCGCTCCAGCGCCTGGGCCTCGGTCTCGATGCCGTGGGCGTCGAGCTTCGACTCGTTGGCGACGGCGATCGGCTGGCGGCCGCCCCACACGAGGTCGGCCTTGGAGGTGAAGTAGCGGTACAGACTCTTGCGCCCAATGCCCGCCTCCTTGGAGATCTGGTCCATCGTGACGAGGTCGTAGCCCCGCTCGTCGAAGAGCCGCAGCGCGCAGGCCGCGGTCGCCTCCGCGTCGATCACCGCCGGCCGACCCACGGTACGGCGCTTCCTCGCTTTGTCCCCGGGCTTCTCGGGCGAGAGGACCGCGAAGGGGGTGATGCGTTCAGGCATGCTTCTCTTCCAAACGTCGAACCGGTGCGGAGGCGGCCGGCGTTTCGCGGAAGCGTATCTCCAAGGATGGGGGCATCCCCAGGGTCCATAGAGCCGCGGCCTTGAGAAACCGGCGCACACCCCCATTATGCAACATGGTGGCACCGGGGCCGATGGGCGCCACCGCCCACCGGCCCGGCATGCCGGCGCTGCCGACGGCGGCGCTGCCCCCATCGGCCCGGCCCACTCGGTCCTGCGCGTCCGACAGGCCCTCCAGGTCCTACAGGCCCTACAGGTCCTACAGGTCCGCGAGGACCGTGCCCGGGTTCTCGATCGCATCCGCGACGTAGCGGAGGAATCCGCCGGCGACGCCGCCGTCGCAGACCCGGTGGTCGAACGCCAGGGTCAGCTCGGTGACCTTGCGGACGGCGAGCTGGCCGTCCACCACCCACGGCTTGTCCACGATCCGTCCGACGCCGAGGATCGCCGCCTCCGGGTAGTTGATGATGGCGGCGGAGCCGTCCACCCCGAAGACCCCGTAGTTGTTCAGCGTGAACGTGCCACGCGTCAGCTCGGCCGGCGTGCACTTGCCCTCGCGCGCCACCTCGGTGAGGCGGCGCAGCTCGGCGTCGAGCTGGCGGGCACTCAGGTGGTGCGCGCCCTCGACGCTCGGCACCACCAGGCCGCGGTCCGTCTGCGCGGCGAAGCCGAGGTTCACGCCGTCGAACTGCACCAGCTCCTGGGCCTCCTGCCCGCGCTCGTCCTGGGTGCGCTCCACACGGGCGTTCAGCTCCGGGAAGCGCGCCAGGCCGGCGAGCGCGAACCGCGCGATCAGGGCCAGCAGACCCGGCGCCCCGCCCGGCGTCGACTTCAGCGACGCGCGCAGCTCCACGAGCGCGGTCGCGTCGACGTCCACCCACACGGTGGCCTCGGGGATCTCGGTGCGCGAGCGCGTCATCGCCTGCGCGATCGTCTTGCGCACCCCCTTGACCGGGGTCCGCGCGGCGATCGGCAGGCCGGTCCTGGCGTCGCGTACGACGCCGTCGCCCGGCTCCCCGGCACCCGCCGCCGAGGCGCCCGCGCCGGTGCCGGCCGCGCTGGTGTCCGTGCTGTCGGCCGCGGGCGAGCCGCCTGCGATGGCCGCCTCCACGTCGGTGCGGAGGATCAGGCCCTCCGGCCCCGTCCCCGCCAGGGAGGCGAGGTCGAGCCGGTGCTCGCGGGCGAGCCGGCGCACGATCGGGTTGATGACGCGCGGCGCCAGCCCGGGCTCGGCCGCCGATGCGCCGCCGCCTCCGGCCTGGGCATCGCCTCGGACCTCCACCCCGACCGGGGGGATGCTGCCCGTGGTGGACGGGTGTCCCGGCCCGGCCGGCAGGGGCCGGGGATCTCCGCCGCGGTAGGCCTTGGGCAGGCGGGTCCGGCGGCGTGCGCCCTGTCCGCCGGGTGTGCCGTAGCCGATCAGGACGTTGCCGGAGCCGGAGTCCTCCGCCTCGGCCGGGGCTTCCGTGGCCGCGGCGGCGTTCGCGCGCTTCGGGTCGGCCTCCCCGGACGGGGCGGCGACCCCCGCGAGCTCCTCCTCGAGGTACGGCTGGGCGCCCTCGGTCCCGGGTCCGGCCGGCGAACCGGCACCGCTGGAGGCGCCGGCTCCGTCGGGGGTCCCGCCATCCGGCTGGGATCCGGCGAGCTCGACGCTGATCAGCGGCTTCCCGACGTCGAGCGTCTGGCCGGGCTCGCCGTGGAGCTCGCGCACCACGCCGGCGAACGGGCAGGGCACCTCCACTGACGACTTGGCGGTCTCCACCTCGGCGATCGACTGGTCCACCACCACGGTGTCGCCGACCGCGACGTGCCAGCCGAGCAGGTCGGCCTCGGTCAGGCCCTCCCCCAGATCGGGGAGCAGAAAGGTCTTCACGGCCATGGCTATGCCTCCCATTGCAGGTCGTCGACGGCGTCGAGGATGCGGTCCACGCTGGGCAGGAAGTACTCCTCCAGCTTCGGTGCCGGGTAGGGGACGTCGAACCCGGTCACGCGCAGCACGGGCGCGGCGAGCGAGTGGAAGCAGCGCTCCTGCACCCGGGCGGTGATCTCGCTGGCCACCGAGGCGAAGCCCGGCGTCTCCGCGATGACCACGGCGCGTCCGGTGCGGCGCACGGAGGCGCAGATGGTCTCGTCGTCCAGCGGGACGATGGTGCGGACGTCGACCACCTCCAGGCTGCGGCCCTCGGCTGCGGCAGCCTCGGCGGCGGCCAGCGCCGTGGGCACGGACGGGCCGTAGGCGATGAGCGTCGCGTCGGTGCCCTCGCGGGCCACGACGGCGCGCCCCTCCGTCCGCTGCGCCTCCCGCCGGGCGCCCGGGCCGTCGCCGTCCGCGGCGGGCGACCCGCCGGCGTCGTACTCCGCGCGCAGCGCGTCCAGGTCCGCGGCGTCCTTGGACCAGTACAGCTTCTTGGGCTCCAGGAAGACCACGGGATCGTCGGAGTCGATCGCCTCGCGCAGCATCCGGTAGGCGTCCGCGACCGTCGCCGGCGCGTAGACCTTGAGCCCCGGCGTGTGGGCGTAGTAGCTCTCCGAGGAGTCGCAGTGGTGCTCCACGCCGCCGATGCCGCCGGCGTAGGGGATGCGCACGACCATCGGGAGGCGCACGGCCCCCCGGGTGCGGTTGTGCATCTTGGCGACGTGGCTGAAGATCTGCTCCAGCGCCGGGTAGGCGAAGGCGTCGAACTGCATCTCGACCACCGGGCGCATGCCGTTCATCGCCATGCCCACGGCCATCCCCACGATGCCCGACTCCGCCAGCGGCGTGTCGAAGCAGCGGTGCTCGCCGAAGCGCGCCGTCAGGCCGTCGGTGATGCGGAAGACGCCGCCGAGGGTGCCGATGTCCTCGCCGAAGAGCACGACGTCGTCGCTCGCCTCCATCGCGTCGGCCAGCGCCGTGTTGAGGGCCTTGGCGAACGTCACGGGCGCGGCCGGGCGCACCCGGCGCTCGGTCTCCTGCGCCGATTCGCGGGCGGCCTGGGCCGTCGCGGTGCTGACGTTGCCGTTGGCGTCCGAAGAGGTGGTGACGGTCATCGGGCTGCCTCCTCGGAGGAATCGGCGGCGGTCCGCGCCAGCTCGTCGGCGAGGAGCGCGGACTGCTCGCGCAGTTGCGGGGTGGGTTCGGTGAAGACGTAGCGGAAGAGGTCCTGCGGGTCCGGGGCGACCTCCTCGTTCAAGCCGTCGCGCAGGGCGGAGGCCACGGACTCGGCGGACGCGGCGATCCGCTCCTCCTCGCCGTCGTCCAGGGCGCCCTGGCCCGCGAGGTAGGCCCGCATGCGGGTGACCGGGTCCTTGGCCATCCACTCCTGGACCTCGGTGTCCTGCCGGTAGCGGGTGGCGTCGTCGGCGTTGGTATGGGCCTGCATGCGGTACGTGTGCGCCTCCACCAGCAGCGGGCCGGAGCCGTCCCGGGCCAGGCGGACAGCCCGGCGGAGGACGGCCAGCAGGGCCACCAGGTCGTTGCCGTCCACGCGCTCGCCGGCCATGCCGTAGCCCACGGCCTTGTGGGCGAGCGACGGCGCGGCGGTCTGGTGGGCCAGCGGGACGGAGATCGCGTACTGGTTGTTCTGGACGAAGAAGACCACGGGCAGCTTGAACACGGCCGCGAAGTTCAGGGCCTCGTGGAAGTCGCCCTCGCTCGTCGCGCCGTCGCCGCACATGGCCAGGACCACCGTGTCCTCGCCGCGGAGCTTCGCGGCGTGGGCGACGCCGACGGCGTGCAGCAGCTGCGTGGTGAGCGGGGTGCACTGGATGCCGACCTTGTACTCGGTGGGGTCGTACCCGCCGTGCCAGTCGCCACGGAAGAGCGTCATCGTCTCCACCGGGTCCACGCCCTTGGTCATGACCGCCACGGAGTCGCGGTAGGTGGGGAACATCCAGTCGTCCTCGCCGAGGCACAGGGCCGCGGCGACCTGGCAGGCCTCCTGGCCGTGGCTCGACGGGTAGACGGCCATGCGGCCCTGGCGCACCAGCGCCGAGTTCTGGTCGTTGACGCGGCGGCCCACCACCAGGGCCTCGTACGCGTCCTTGAGGTCCTCCAGCTCCGGCATCGGGTACTCGTGGCCGGGCGCGGTGCCCTGCTCCTCCACGGGCCGGATCTCGCCGTTCTCGGCGAGGATGCGGATGGACCCGTGCGTCGGCAGGAGGTAGTCCTCCAGCGTGATCCCGAAGCGGCGGGCGGTCTCGTCGAGCGCCACCGCGCTCTCGCCGTCAGTCGACGTGCTCATCGTGCCCCCTATGGCTCAGCTCACAGTTGTTGCAGTGTTGTGAACAAGTATGGCCGCACAGCGACGGTCCGTATCCCGATTTCTCCCATGCAGCAGAAAAGTGAGAACAGATCGCCTATCCTTGAAGACGAATTGTCATCGTGACGCGCGCTACAGCGAGCGGTTTGGACGGTCCTGGACCGGAGAGGAGGAGCGCTGTGCAGAGCCCACCCGTGCAGCTGGACGCGACGGACGAGAGGATCATGGCCGAGCTCCGCCGGGACGCCCGCCAGTCCGTGACGGCGATCGCGCAGAAATGCCACATCTCCCGCGCCCATGCGTACTCCCGCATCAACCGGCTCCAGGACGAGGGCGTCATCCTGCGCTACACCGCGCTGATCGACCCCGTGAAGGCCGGTCTGCAGGCCTCGGCCTACGTGACGCTGAAGCTGCGGCAGCACTCCTGGCGGGAGATGCGCGAGCGGCTCACCGCCATCAAGCAGGTCCACCACATCGGCCTGGTCGGCGGAAATTTCGACGTCATCCTGCTGGTCCGGGCGCAGAACAACGCGGAGCTGCGGCACGTGATCTTCGACCAGCTGCAGTCCATGCCCGGCGTGCTGGACACCCAGACCTTCCTGATCTTCGAGGACGTCGATACGCGCTGAGCGCATCCGGCGCGGACGGCTTCCGCGGCGCCCGCCCGAGGGGCAGACTGGTCCTGTGGAGAACCCAGAGCACCAGCACCGAACCGGACCGACTCAGCACACGGACGGGCGCGCGGCCCATCGCAGCGACGGGCCGCCGCGCGGCACCGGCGGCGGCCGACCTTCTCACGGCAGCGAGGAGCACGCCTTCGACAAGGCGTACTGGGAGGAGCACTGGGAGCAGGCCGATCCCCGTGACACCGGGCCCGACACCCCGCCCAACCCCTACCTCGCCGAGGAGGTCCGGGGCCTGGCACCGGGAACCGCGCTCGACGCCGGATGCGGGACCGGAGCGGAGGCCGTCCACCTCGCGTCCCTGGGGTGGCGGGTCACCGGTGCGGACATCTCGTCGGCGGCGCTGGCGTCCGCCGCCGAGCGGGCCCGGGCGGCCGGGGTCGAGGACCGCACCACCTGGCTCGAGACAGACCTGAGCCAGTGGCGCCCCGCCGAGCACTGGGACCTGGTCACCACGCACTACGCGCATCCGGCCATGCCGCAGCTGGAGTTCTACCGTCGCCTCGCCCGCTGGGTCGCCCCGGGCGGAACACTCCTGCTCGTCGGCCACCTGCACACGCACGGCTCCGGGGACGACGCGCACACGCACGAACACGGACCGGACGAACACGGGCCGGACGAACACGGGCCGGACGAACACGGGCACGCACACACGTCACCCCGATCCGGCGACCACGGTGCGCAGGCGCACGGCTCGGAGGGAACGGACGGACACGGCGGCGACGACGGATTCGAGCCGCCCGAGGAGGCGACGGTGACGCTGGCCGACATGGTGGCCGTGCTGGATCCGGCCCTGTGGTCCGTGGAGACGGCCAAGGAGAACACGCGCGAGTTCCCCCGGCCGGACGGCCAGACCCGGGTCCTGCACGACGTCATCGTCCGCGCCACGCGCGTTCCGGAGTGAGCACTCCCCGGCGGCGGGTGTGAGCAGCACCGCTGGCGATGCCCGGCCGCCGGGTCAGGGGCGGCCGGGTCAGGGGCGGCCGGGCATCGCCCCGCTGGTCCCCGGGCCCGAGCCCATGACCCAGCCCGAGTGCGCCTCGGTGCGGGTGTCCACCCCGACCGTCAGGCGGGCGACGAATCCCGTGCCCTGCCGCGTCACCTCGGCCAGCTGGCGCTCGCCGCCGTCATCGCCGAAGACCAGGTCGGAGCCCAGACGCACGTTCTCCAGGTTGCGCCGGGAGGGCTCGTAACCGGCTGCGGCGTAGGCCTCGTCGCACGCGTCCTCCGGGAAGGCGACCTGGCTGACGGCGATGGCGTTGTCCGCGGAGACGATCGAGCTCTGGTCCGGGTAGACCTCGAAGTGGATGTGGGGCCAGCGGCCCGCGTAGCAGCCGGGGAAGATCGTCCGGAACCGGACCCGGCCGGCGTCGTCGGCGATCTGCACCCCGCGCAGATAGTTCTGCTCGGCGGCCTCGGCCGAGTACATCGAGTAGTTCCCGGCCCGGTCCGCCTGCCAGACGTACACCGCAGCGCCCGCGAACGGCGCGTCGCCGGCGGCGATGTCCACGATCTGCAGCTCCAGGTCCAACAGCACGCCCTCGGCGGTCCCGGACGCCTCCCCGTAGCTGCTCCTGATGTCCGAGCGGACCACCCCGCTCTGGGTCAGGGCGTCCGGACCGTTGGAGCCGTCCGCGGGGTAGGGTCCCGAGGTCTCGTCGGGGATCTCGGGCACGCTGCCCGCGCCTCGCGCGGCCGTGACGCCCTCCTCGGCCGGGGCGGGCGAGCAGGCGGCGAGCCCGGCCGCGAGCGCGCCCAGGCCGAGCACGCGCAGGAGACCGCGGCGCTGGAGGAGGGTGTCGACGTCGAACGCGAGGCCCTGCTCCTCGAGGACCTCGCTCTGGCGGGGAAGCCGGCGTCCGGCGAAGACTCGCGAGCCGTCCGACGGGATGGCCGGGGCGTCCTCGAGCTCGCCGAGCCCCTCGTCCAGGTCCTCGCTGCGGCGCAGCGGTACGCCGTCGGGGGCGGTCTCGGCCGTGAGCTCGGTACTGGCCGGGTTCGAGTTCATCTGTACTCCTCTTCGTCGAGGCTGTGCTCCGGACCTGCAGTACGGGCGGTCCGCGGCGGCGGACCGTCTTTCGAGGCGTCTGAGACGGACTCTAGGCTGTGGACCTCGACGGAAGCTGGGCCGTGGTCGGATTCTACCTGTGCGTCCGCGGGACGGCGGCCGGACAGAACGACGCCGCCCGGAGAACCGGGCGGCGTCGCACTGTCTTGTTGATCCCGCCTTGAGACTGCCGGCGGGCGGACCGGCTAGGAGCCGAGGGTGATGAGCTTCGGGGCGCCGGCGCGGGCCGCCTCGAAGCGGGCCGAGACGTCGGCCCAGTTCACGATGTTCCAGAAGGCCTTGACGTAGTCGGCCTTGACGTTCTGGTAGTCGAGGTAGAAGGCGTGCTCCCACATGTCCAGCATGAGCAGCGGGGTGGTGGCCACCGGGACGCCGTTCTGCTGGTCGTACATCTGCTCGATCACCAGGTTGCCACCGATGGGCTCGTAGGCGAGGATCGCCCAGCCGGAGCCCTGGATGGTGGTCGCCGCACCGGTGAAGTGGCCCACGAAGCCGTCGAACGAGCCGAAGAACTCGTCGATCGCCGCAGCCAGCTCGCCGGTCGGCTTGTCGCCCCCCTCCGGGGAGAGGTTGTTCCAGAAGATCGAGTGGTTGATGTGGCCACCCAGGTTGAACTGCAGGTCCTTGGAGAGCTTCGCGGCAGCGGCGGCGTCGCCGTTGCCACGGGCCTCGGCCATCTTCTCCAGCGCGGTGTTCGCGCCGGTGACGTAGGCGTTGTGGTGCTTGGAGTGGTGCAGCTCCATGATCCGCGCCGAGATGTGCGGCTCGAGGGCGGCGTAGTCGTAGTTCAACTCCGGCAGGGTGTACTTGGCAGTCATGCCACTTCCTTTCGTTGGTTCGCGTGCAGGATGCACGCTCGTGACGTCTCACGCGCCTCGGCCCCACGGTGGCCGCGCCCCGAGGGACACGTCAACAGGACTCCGGCGCTCAGCTTCACTTCAGACCGTGCTCTGCGGAATCGCCCAGCAGCCCTTCAGGCGCCGTCGACCGCGTAGCCACGTCCCAGACTGCCACATAGTCACTGCAAGTCACAGTGACGTTGCGGTATGGAACGAACGGTCTCGGTAGATGAGCGGAGTGCCCTCCCCCGGGCCCTCCAGGACCTCGACGACCTCGGCCGCCACCAGGACCGATCCACCGATCGGCAGGCGCTCGAGGAGCCGGCAGCGCAGCGCCCAGGGAGCGTCCACGAGCACGGGGTCGCCGTCGGCCGCGCGGTACCAGGTGCCCTGGGCGAAACGCTCGGCGCCCGGCGTGGAGAAGGCCCGGACGGCGTCGAGCTGCTCGGCGGCCATGAGGTGGACCACGACGTGCTCGGCCTCGAGGAGCCGCTGCGCCGACCGCCCGCCCGAGACGGAGAACGAGAGCACTGCGGGGTCGACGGCCACCGAGGCCACCGACGAGGCGGTGATGCCGACGGGGCCCGCCGCGGCGCCGTCGTCCCCCTCCGGGGCCATGGCCGTGACGATGGCGATGCCGGCCGGGTGGGAGCGGAACGCCCGGCGGAAGAGCTCCCCGGTCGCCGCGTGCTGCGCGGCCGTCTCCTGGTGCGTGATAGTCATGCCCTCGCCTTCGCGTAGGTTCTCGCGTGCTGCGGCCCGGAACCCTCCCGGACACCACTCACGCTAGGACCTCAACTTTAGTTGAGGTCAAGGGAGATCGTCACGATGTGAGCCAATGCACACCGCATTGGAGGCTCGCACCCCGCTCAGATGTCGAGGGCGGGGGCGCCGGGGCCCTCGGTGCCGAGGACGTCGTCCGGATTGACCATGCGGCACGCTGTCAGCGAGAGGCAGCCGCAGCCGATGCAGCCGTCCAGCCGGTCCCGCAGGTGGGTCAGCCGGACGATCCGGTCCTCGATCACGTCCCGCCATGCGCTGGACATCCGCTGCCAGTCCTCCTGGCTGGGCACCCCGTCCCGGGGCAGATGCTCCAGGGCCGCCGCGACGGTCGCCAGGGGGATGCCCGCCCGCTGCGCCGCACGGATCACGGCGACGCGGCGCAGCACAGACCGCGGGTAGCGCCGCTGGTTTCCGGCGGTGCGTCGGCTGTGGATGAGCCCCTTGCGCTCGTAGAAGTGCAGGGCGGAGACCGCCAGGCCGCTGCGCTCGGCGAGCTGGCCGACGGTGAGCTCCTCCTCCGGATGCTGCTCCAACGGATGCTGCTCCACCGGCCGCTCAGCCGCGGTGGGTGGTCTTGTAGGGCTGGCCCGCCTGGTCGTAGGTGATCCACTCCCCCACGGGCTCGCCGGCCTCGAAATGCCCCGAGCGCTTGAGCGTCCCATCCACGCGGTACCACTCCCAGTAGCCCGTGGGCTGGCCGTCCTCGACGCGGCCCTTGGACCAGCGAGTGGTGCCGTTGGCGTGGTACTTGATGGTGAAGCCGTCCACGACCTCGCTGCGCTTGGGAGCGGGCCCGCCCGCCTTCTCGTCGCTCGTAGCTCTCTCGTCGCTCACTCGATCCACCGTCCGTCCCTCGTCCTCGGTCCCGTTGCGCCCGTCCTCGGTCCCTTTGCGCCCGTCGTCGGTCCGCGCCAGCTTCGCGGCCTGCCGGACCGCTGCGCGCGGGCCCGGCCGATGCCGTATTCCTGCCGGCAGTACCGTCAGGGCCACGCAGTGGCTAGTGTCGCCCTCGGGACCGCCATGGACCGTGCGGCCGACGCTCCGGCCTGCAGCGTCAAATGTACGCCGTCGCCGGGCTCACCGCCCGGCCGCCCATGGCCGGGGACCAAGCCAGGCCAGGAGGTACGGGCCAGGAGGACAGGCACCACCGGGATTCGAGGGGATGGAGCGGGTATGGACTTCCAGGAGGTCATGGAGACCGTCGGCAAGGCCGTCGACGTCGCCGGCGTGGCGGCGATCATCGTCGGCGTCGTCGTCGCCTCGGCGACGGCGCTCGGCGCACTGCTGCGCAGGGACGATCGCGACGGTGTCTACCACGCGTACCGGCGGCGACTCGGTCGCTCGATCCTGCTGGGCCTGGAGCTCCTCGTGGCTGCGGACATCATCCGCACGGTCGCGATCGAGCCGACCTACGATTCCGTGGGCGTCCTGGCGATCATCGTCCTGGTCCGAACGTTCCTGAGCTTCTCGCTGGAGCTCGAGATCACCGGGCGCTGGCCCTGGCAGAAGAGACCGCGCACGACGGCGGACGAACCGGCCCGCGAGCACCGCTGAGAGGCCCGCGCCCTTTCAGCGACCGCGGAACTCCGGCTTCCGCTTCTCCTGGAAGGCGCTGAACCCCTCGGCGTAGTCCTCCGAGGCGCAGAGGTCCGCCTGGGCCTGGTTCTCCCGGGCCATCGACTCCCACAGCCCCAGCCGCTGGTCGCGGACCTGGGCCACGAGCTCCTTGGAGGCGCGGAAGGCGCCGGTGGCACCCAGGGCGACCCGCGCCGCCGTCGTCCGCGTGAAGTCGAGGACTTCCTCGGCCGGCAGGGACCGGCTGAACAGTCCCGAGCGGACGGCCTCCGCGCCGGAGATCAGCTCGGCCGTGTAGATCAGGTCCAGCGTGCGGTGCGCGCCCAACCGCTCGGTGAAGAGATAGTGCCCGCCGGAGTCCAGCGTGGCCCCGAGATTCGCGAACGGCGAGCCGATCTTGGCGTTCTCCGCGACGTAGACGACGTCGGTGGCGATCGCCAGGCCGAGCCCGACGCCCAGGCAGGCGCCCTGCACGGCCGCGAAGGTCGGCGCGGGGAAGACGCTCATCTGCTGCAGCAACGGCTGGACGCGGCCGCCCAGGTAGCCGATCACGTCGTCGTCCGCCGGCACCACGCCGGAGATGTCCCGGCCCGCGCAGAAGCCCCGTCCCTCGCCGCGCAGCACCAGGGCCCGCACGGTGCCGGCCTCTGCCGCCGCCGCGGCCTCGCCGTAGGCGCCGGCGAGCTCGGCGAGCGCCGCCTCGTCCAAGGAGTTCATCTTCTCGGGGGCGTTCAGGGCCACCTCGGCGATGCCGTCGGCGATGTTCAGGTCGATCACGATGCTCCTCGGGGCCGCTGGGGCGGATGGGTTCGGCTGGATTCGGTCAGTCGGGGAAGGGACGCGGATCAGGCGTCGAAGTCGACGGAGACCGCGTCGCTGGTGGGGCGGGACTGGCAGGTCAGGACGTAGCCGGCATCGATCTCGTCCGGCTCGAGCGCATAGTTCTCCGCCATCTTCACGGTGCCGCCCGTCAGCTTGGCGCGGCACGTGCCGCACACGCCGCCGGCGCACGCGAACGGGACGTCCGGACGGGCCCGCAGGGCCGCATTGAGGATCGTCTCGCCGGCGGCGACGGGCGACTGGACCTCTCCGGACAGCCCGTCGAGGCGGAACTCGATCTTGTAGTTCTCTCCGTCCTCGTCGGCCTGGACCGCGCGCCCGATGTGCCCCTCTGGCTTCTGCGGCTGGCCGGTGGTGAACAGCTCGAACCGGATCCGGTCCGCGTCCACGCCCCGGCGCGCCAGGGTGTCGCGGGCCAGCTGCACCAGCTCGAACGGCCCGCAGAGGAACCACTCGTCGACCTCCTCGGCACGGATGACGTTCTCGAGCAGTCGCGTCAGCTTCTCGGAGTCGATCCGGCCGGAGAGCAGCGGGGAGATCCGCTGCTCCCGGGAGAGCACGTGGTGCAGGGCGAAGCGGGACGGGTACCGGTCCTTGAGGTCCGCCAGCTCCTCGAGGAACATGACGTCCGCGGACGCCCGGTTCGCATAGACCAGGTCGAAGCGCGTGTTCTCGTTGGCGGCCAGGACGGTGCGCGCGATCGCGATGACGGGCGTGATGCCGGAACCGGCCGCGACGGCGACGAAGTTGTGCTCGGTGTCCGTGTCGATCGACGCCGGATCGTTCAGGCCCGTGATCTTCTTCGAGACGAACGCGCCCGCCGGGCTCATCACGTCGATCCGGTCGCCGGCGGCGAGCTCCTCGTTGGCCCACGTGGAGAAGATGCCGCCGAGGTCCCGCTTGATGGCCACCCGGATCTCGCCGGGCGTCGGCTCGGCGCAGATCGAGTAGCTGCGCCGCACCTCGTGCACGTTGCCCTCGGCGTCGGGCAGCTCCTTGCGCAGGGCCACGTACTGGCCCGGCAGGTAGTCGAACTCGCCCTCGAGGCCGGCCGGCACCGCGAACGTCACCTCGATCGCCTCGGCGGTCAGCCGGCGCACGCCGGCGACCTCCAGGGGGTGGAAGGACGCGCGACGGCGGGGCGCCGCACCGTCCTGACCGGCCGGCGTCGAACCCGGCTCCCCGTCCGGCGCGGGCATGGCGGCGCCTGCGGCCGCAGTGGTTTCAGTCATGAGAGCACCTTGAAGTAGTCGAATGGCTCCAGGCAGTCCAGGCACTGGTAGAGCGCCTTGCAGGACGTGGAGCCGAAGCGGGAGAGTTCCTTGGTCTTCAGCGAGTGGCACCGCGGGCACTTGACGGTCAGGCCGACGGTGACGCGGCCGCGGTGGCCGGTGCCGGTGGGCGGGGCGATGCCGTACTCGGCCAGCTTCGCCTTGCCCTCCTCCGTCATCCAGTCCGTGCTCCAGGCCGGGGAGAGCACCAGCTCGATCCGCGACGCGATCCCGCGGGCCGCGAACACCTTCTCCAGGTCCACGCGGATGGTCTCCATCGCGGGGCAGCCGGAGTAGGTGGGGGTGATGGTCACGGCGACGGTCCCGTCCGGGTCCACCGCGACGTCGCGGAGGATGCCCAGGTCCTCGATGCTCAGCACCGGGATCTCCGGATCCGTCACCTGGGCCGCGATCCGCCGCAGCTCCGCCACGTCCATCTGATGCGCTGTGGTGGCCACCATGTTCACCTCGTCTCTCGCTCTCTGTGCGGCGCCCGGCCTGCTGCCGGCTACCAGCCGGCGCCGGGATGCTTACGGGCCAGGACCTGCATCTCGGCCAGCAGGTAGCCCAGGTGCTCGGAGTGCTCGCCGCGGCGGCCGCCGCCCATGGCGAACGGCACCTGCGGGACCTCGAGCCCGGCCTCGGCCAGGACCGCTGCGATCTGCTCGTCCCACGCGGCGCGCAGCGTCGACGGCGCGACGCCCACGCCGGTGGCCACGACGTCGTCCTGCAGTCCCCGGTCCGTGTACGGCTGGTCGTCGAAGAGCTCGCCGACGTACGGCCACAGGTCCTCGATGGCACGGCGGATCCGAGCGGCCGACTCGTCGGTGCCGCGGCCGAGCCGCAGGGTCCACTGCACGGCGTGGTCGCGGTGGTAGTCGACCTCCTTGACGGCCTTGGCCGCGATGGCGGCGATGGTGGAGTCCGTGGACTCGGCCAGCCGCTGGTACAGCAGGTCCTGGTAGACGGAGACGAACAGCTGGCGGGCGATGGTCACGCCGAAGTCGCCGTTGGGCTGCTCCACGAGATGGCTGGAGCGGAACTCATCCTCCTCGCGCCAGTAGGCCAGATCGTCCTCGGTCTTGCCCCAGAACTTGCCGGCGTAGGTGAGGAAGGAACGCGCATGGCCGAGCTGGTCCAGCGCGATGTTGCCGAGCGCGATGTCCTCCTCGATCTCCGGGGCGCGGGAGATCCACCAGGAGAGCCGCTGGGCCAGGATCAGGGCGTCGTCGCCCAGCCACAGTGCGTACTCGGCGACGGCCTCGGACGACGGCGGCTCGCCCTGGACGGCGATGTCCTCCGGTCGGAGGGCGTTGCCGGGGGTGACGCGCGTGGCCGAGGCGGTGATGTCGCCGAAGCTCTGGAACTCGTCCAGATCGGCGGTCTCGCGGCTGCTCACAGGTGCTTCACCCCTTCGCTCTTCGTGTAGTACGTGGCGTGGCGGTAGTCCTTGCCCTTGGGCGACTCGAAGAACTGGTCTTTCGCGCCGGGATCGGAGGCGATGATGTCCTCTGAGCGGACCACCCAGATGGAGACGCCCTCGTTGCGGCGCGTGTAGAGGTCCCGCGCGTTGCGCAGGGCCATCTCCTGGTCCGGAGCGTGCAGGGAGCCGGCGTGGACGTGGGAGAGCCCGCGCGACGAGCGGACGAAGACCTCCCAGAGGGGCCAGATGGTGGTGTCGGTCATCGGATCAGGCCGCCTTCTCATTGGTCTTCGCCGCGTAGGCGGCTGCTGCTTCGCGCACCCAGGCGCCGTCCTCGTGAGCCTCGCGGCGGCGCTGCAGGCGCTGGGCGTTGCAGGGGCCGTTGCCGGCGAGGACCGCCTTGAACTCGTCCCAGTTCAGGTCCTGGTGGATCCACTTGCCGGACTCCTCGTCGAAGCGCAGGTCCGGATCCGGCAGGGTGAGGCCCAGGACCTTCGCCTGCTCCACGATCATGCCGACGAACCGCTGGCGCAGGTCGTCGTTCGAGAAGCGCTTGATGTTCCAGGCCATGGACTGCTTGGAGTTCGGGGAGTCGGCGTCCGGCGGGCCGAACATCATCAGGGAGGGCTCGTAGAAGCGGTTCACGGCGTCCTGCGCCATCTTCTTCTGCTCCGCCGTGCCGCGGGAGAGCTCCAGCAGGATCTCGAATCCCTGACGCTGGTGGAAGGACTCCTCCTTGCAGATGCGCACCATGGCGCGGCCGTAGGGGCCGTAGGAGGCGCGGCACAGCGGCACCTGGTTGGCGATGGCGGCGCCGTCGACCAGCCAGCCGATCGCCCCCATATCGGCCCAGGTGCGGGCCGGATAGTTGAAGATCGAGGAGTACTTGGCGCGGCCCGTCAGGAGCTGCTCGTTGAGCACGTGGCGCGGCGTGCCGAGGGTCTCGGCGGCCGAGTAGAGGTAGAGGCCGTGGCCCGCCTCGTCCTGGACCTTGGCCATGAGGATGGCCTTGCGCTTCAGGCTCGGTGCGCGTGTGATCCAGTTGGCCTCCGGCTGCATGCCGATGATCTCGGAGTGCGCGTGCTGGGACACCTGCCGGGTCAGCGTCTTGCGGTAGCCCTCCGGCATCCAGTCACGCGGCTCGATCCGGGAGTCCTGCGCGATGATCTCGTCGAAGCGCGCCTGGCCTGCCTCGTCCTCGGGCGACAGGACCGCCTGCAGGCGCCCGCCGTCGCCGGCCTGCGTGCTGGTGTGCTCAGCCATGGTGACCTCACTCGTCGTACGTTCGATGGCGGTCGGATTATTTACTGACCGTTCGTTCAGGATATGCGGACCGAGCCGAGTGGTCAACACCACAGGGCGGTGTGGGCCGGAGGACACTCCTACGCAGGGACCTTCGGCCCATGGATTCAATTCGGCCTCCAGCGACTTCTCCTCCACAGGGCTGTTGAGGGTCTTGGTCGTGCACAGGCGGGATGTCGTCCCGGGCGTGGAGGGCGGTGCGGGGCGAGGAGGGGTATGGATTTCAGCGGCGGAGTGAGCGGGGCAGGCGAGGTGCCAGCAGGGACCGCGGGCGCCTCGCCTGCTGCCGTGCCGGCGCGCGCTGCCTGTTTCGATGCTCGGCCAGCATCTGGTGCCGACCGGTTTGTAGCGGATCGGTCCGCGGGACCAGGCCTGGTCCTACCCCAGCCCATGCCGTCTCCGCTGCCACCTCAGACAATGCCATATGGGACGTCACCGCTACCGTAGACATTGGCCCCCAGGCCTCGGGCTCGCCGCATGCGGCGGATCAACTGGACCGTTGGGAGGCCGCGTTGTCGCCGTAGCACGGGTTGTGGTGGAGACGGCCGAGGTGGCCTGCGGATCAGATCTCGCTCGAAATGCGCGAAAACTCCGATTAACATCCGCACGCAAGCGGTGTCGACCAGAGCCTCGGCCCGCGCCTCTGCCTGCTGGACTGGAATCTAGACCCGGGCATACCCAAAGAGGTGTCCGACCCGGCCCACGTGTTGGTCGCCATAGCCATAAACCTAGCCGTTTCCCCTTGGGACCAATCACGTTGAACCGAAGGTTTTGAAGCGCACCACAGCGGATCGCCTCGAAGACCCAGCGCCATCGAAAGATGGTGCATTAGACGCCAATAGTCGTACACACTGCGTACTAGTATCCGCAGGCGGGACATTCTGCAAGTCAAGTTGGCGACGAAACCGCGAGCGACAGGCAATCGTCGAAACTCGGGCGTCTGCTGGGACAATAACGACACTATCCACACCCGCCCGCGATCGGCCGGTCACAAAGTCGTTCTCGGCGCTCCATTGCGGCATTTTCCTCGGTGCTTTGCGGCTCGCATCCATGAACTGGCACCGAGCGGCACCGACGCTATTCCTCCCGCGCCGGCAGATCCCAATCCTTGCCATCCGGATGGAGTCTGGGCCACTGATTGGTAAGCGTATTGTAAATTTCTGTTGTAATGGTTGCCGCCGAGGCTGGCAAAGGCGACGCAACGACCAGGCCATCAGACGGGATAGCGGGTTCAACCGGTCTCCCAGAACTTAGTTCGACCGCTCCCCCGAAGCATAGGGCGTCCGGGCCCGGCTCCATTGAAAGGCCAAGGCTTCCCTCCCTTGCAAGGGCCCTCATTCGCCGCTGTAACTTGTCTACGTGCGCTCCGCCTTCTTTATTGGCGAGCGCGAGAATAATGTCTTTACGACTAAACATGTCCCCCCAAACATCTTTCATGACAGGTTCCAACCACCACGTTTCGAAATCGACCGCAACGCCGATCTCCTCAATAAAACCGGCCGGTAGTGGAGTGAAACTGCGCATATTCGTGTCAAAAAGAGCCAGATTGAATGTTGCTATCAGGTTTGCGGGGTCGACCGACCCCGACGATATCCAAAACAACTTATCTTTGACGTCCATCTGCTTGAGTAGGCTTCGACTGGAGGTCGTATCGTGCACCAGGACGCGAATTGTCGCGGCCAACCGCTTTGCCTCGGCAATGCTGCCGGCCCTGTAGAGTCGCATACTTGCTGCCAGGAAGGACATTTGCTCTCCCAGATGCTCGAACAGCTCTAGGTTCTCTTGTTCGTCCGACGCCAATAGATCTCACCAACCCGCGTAGATTTGAGAAGAGCGCCCACGCTCACATGCCAAACGTAGACCCCAGGGTCGGCCGCATGCAGCCGCTTCAGCTTCGTGATAAGCAGCTCGTCATGCACCGTCTGGGCGGACTTCGGACGGGTCTTCGTAGCCCGGTAGCCGCGAGAGGCGACGAACCCACGCTCTGACCGATTCGATACCCGCGCAGATGGGCTCAAGCGGCGAACTGACTCCGGTAGAATCAATGTATCGGAATCATCTCGTCGTGGGACGGACACGTTCCGCTGCGAGGGGAACCGACCTAGGCTGAGGGACGCCGTTCGCTCGCTTCTGTTCTGCGTTCTTCCGCTTAAGCCAGCGATCTCCTCCGCGACATTCACTCCCGACCTGCGTCGACGTCGGCGGCTTCGCACCACTGACGCAGCGCCTCAGTCGAGACACCGAGCTTCGACGTCCCTGACCACGGTGTAGCGCGACGGGGCGTTCTCGGCTTCCAAACCCTCGGTCACCATATGCACAGCACGACCCCGAGACGATTGTAAGCACTTCTCGGGCACATCCAAATCCTCCTAATAGGCGATCGGATCTAAATTCCGGGCGATTCAGCCGCCCGGCTACTCCTGCGCAACTTCCACCCCGACACCACCGCCCAAACGACGCTGAACCTCACACCACCGACCGAACCCGACCCCATCCCCTTCTGATGACTGCGGACCCGGATCGACTGCGGGATCGCGATCAGGCGGGGAACGCCGGACGGATCCCCGGGCTTTTGGCACAGCCCATCGCGAACATGGCGCATGTTTCGTGCGCTCGATCCGAATCGTGGAGTTCAATGGGGAGCATGACCGATACCGCAGGCGCGGCCCCCCAGGCCGCAGCAGACCCGACCGATCCGGCGCCGACCAACTCCGCGCTCGCGACCGCCGCCCAGGACCGTCCGACGCCGCCGGTGGCGCGGAAGGCACCGGTGGAACGAACGCATCACGGCGACACGTTCGTCGACGACTACGAGTGGCTCCGTGAGAAAGAGGATGCCGAGGTGGTCGCGCACCTGGAGGCGGAGAATGCCTACGCCGAAGCCGTGACGGCCGACCAGCAGCCGCTCCGAGAGGCGATCTTCGAAGAGATCAAGGCGCGCACCGAGGAGACCGATCTGTCGGTCCCGTCGCGCAAGCGGGGCTGGTGGTACTTCGTCCGCACGGAAGAAGGCCAGCAGTACCCGGTGCATTGCCGGGTCGCCGCGCATGACACTGAAGACCTGGCAGCCGATTGGACTCCACCGACCATCACGCCCGGGGAACCGTTCGAGGGCGAGCAGATCCTCCTCGACGGAAATGTCGAGGCGCAGGGCCAGCCGTTCTTCTCTCTCGGGGGCATGGCCGTCTCCGAGGACGGGAACCTGCTGGCCTATGCCGTCGACAATGCCGGCGACGAACGCTTCACGCTACGCATCAAGGACCTCCGGACGGGCGAGCTGCTCCCCGACACCGTGGAGAACGTGTTCTACGGGCTGGTCTTCTCCCCCGACGGTCGACGTGTCTACTACACGGTCGTCGACGACTTCTGGCGCCCGCACCAGATCAAGGTGCACGCCTTGGGCACGGACGCGGCCGACGACCGTGTGCTGTTCGAAGAGGCCGATCCGGGGATGTGGACCGGATTCGACGTCTCCCCCGACCGCACCGAGCTGCTCATCGGCGTCGGAAACTCCGAGTACTCGGAGACGCTCTCCGTCGACCTGACCGACGAGCGAGCCGAGCCACGACTGCTCCTGTCCCGCGATGCCCGAGTGCTCCACAGCATCGACCCCGTCACTCTGGACGGTGAACGCCAGTACGTCGTGACGCACAATCGCGGCCCGGCGACCGATGATGCCGTGAACAACATGGTCTCCCTCGTCGCCTCCACGGAATTCGACAAACCCTTCGCCGAGCAGCAGTGGCGCACCGTTGTGGAGCACCGCGACGACGTCAAGGTGGAGGGGACGGCGGTGACCCGCACGCACCTGATCGTCTCGGTCCGGAAGGACACCACGGAGCGCGTCCAGATCATCCCGCTCTCCGGGCTCGGCACTCCCGCGCAGGCCGAGGCCGCCGAGCCCGAGTTCGACGAGACTCTGTACACATGCGCCCTCGCCGGGGCCGAATACGAGTCCCCGGTCATCCGGCTGGTCTACACATCCTTCCTGACGCCGTCCTCCGTCTACGACTACGTCCTGGCCAGCGGTGCCCTGGAACTCCGCAAGGAGACCACGGTTCATCACTTCGACCGGGCCCAGTACATCGCGGAGCGCGACTGGGCGACCGCGGCCGACGGCACGCGGATCCCGGTGACGATCATCCGCCACCGTTCCGTGCAGCCGGACGGCACGAACCCCGCGCTCGTGTACGGCTACGGCAGCTACGAGATCAGCATGGACCCCGCCTTCGGCATCCCGCGGCTCAGCGTGCTGGATCGAGGCGTCGTCTTCGTCATCGCTCACGTGCGCGGTGGAGGTGAGCTGGGCCGCCGCTGGTACGACGACGGCAAGAAGCTTGCGAAGAAGCACTCCTTCACGGACTTCATCACCGTCACCGAGCATGTGATCGACCGCGGCTGGGCGGCACCCGACCGCGTCGCCGCCATGGGCGGATCGGCCGGCGGCCTGCTCATGGGAGCCGTCGTGAACCTCGCCCCGCAGCTCTACCGGGCCGTGCTCGCACAGGTGCCCTTCGTCGACGCGCTCACGTCGATCCTGGATCCGGAGCTGCCGCTGTCCGCACTCGAGTGGGAGGAATGGGGAAACCCCATCGAGGACCGCGAGGTCTACGAGTACATGAAGTCCTACTCGCCCTACGAGAATATCGCCGCGGTGCCGTATCCGCGGATCGCCGCCGTGACGAGCTTCAACGACACCCGCGTCCTCTACGTGGAGCCGGCCAAGTGGGTGCAGAAGCTCCGCGAGACGACGACGGGCCACGAGCCGATCGTCATGAAGATCGAGATGGACGGCGGGCACGGCGGCGCCTCGGGCCGCTACGAGGGGTGGAAGGACCGGGCGTGGGACTACGCCTTCGTCCTCGACGCGCTCGGCGCCGTCGAACCGCTCGAGGGCGTCCGCATCGCCTAGGCCCGGGACCGGTTGGCTCACCTCGGTCCGCGCGGTGGGCCACCGGACACGCCTGTGGCCCGGCAGCACCTCTCGGTGCCGCCGGGCCACAGTCCTCTTGCGCGCCGGAGGGGCTCCAGCACTGATCGCGACTAGAGGTTGATGACGCTCTCCGCCAGGAGCACGGCCGCGATGAAGGTCGACGAGAACGTCACCATGGCGACGATCACGATCTTCCAGTTCAGCGTCTTGAGCGCCTTGACGTCACGTCCCAGGTTCAGACCGAGGAGGGCGATCGAGGCGAGGCCGACGAACAGCGCGTCCAGGTGCTGGGTAGCGGCGATGACGATGGGAGCCGTGGGCATGAACGGAGCGGACACGAGGGTGGCCAGGGCCAGGACCCAGACGCTCGGCGGCACCGAGCGGAACTTCCGGGCCAGCACGAACGCCACGGCCGTCAGCGCCCCGAGGATCAGGATGCCACCGGCATCGGCCCAGGTGACGCTCCTGGTCCCGACGAAGTTGAGCAGGAGACCCACCGCCAGTGTGACCGCGAAGGCGAAGACCCAGGTTCTGGGCGTCATTCTCACCTCCGGGTCCGCGACCACCGCCGACACGTCGACGTCGCGGTCGCGCTCACGGGCGGCAACCCCCTTCTTGCTCCGCACGCTGCGGCCCTCGTCGTCGCGCCCGAAGACCTTCGCCCAGAACTTGTACAGACGCTGCGCCAGCGGCAGCGAGAGGAACACACCCGCGTAGAAGCCGACCAGGTTGGTCACGAGGTTCGACAGCGCGGCGAGCGCCAGGATCTCCGTCGCGCTCTCCGGGTAGAGGATCGACAGGGCAGCGACGCCGCCCATCATCATCGAACCGGAGCCCAGGCCGAGGCCCAGCGCCAGGGAGCGCGGATCGAAGAACCCCGTGCCGCCCAGCAGGCCGGCCAGCAGCGACACGAAGACCGCGCCGAACACGCTGCCCAGCAGCCAGACGGAGAACACACCGCGGTAGATCGGCGACTTCACGCCGAACTTCTGCAGGGCATAGGCGAGGTAGGACTCGCGGTCGATCGCCCACGTCGCGCCGATCGCGACGCGCCCCAGGCCGAGGCCGACGGCCACCGGCAGCGCCAGGAGCACCGTCCCGAAGATGTGGCCGACCTCCTGGAGCAGGATCGCCGGACCGATGTCCGTCAGCTCGCTGAGGGCCGGCCCCACGTTGACGCCGAGCGCCGCCAGGAAGAGGACGATGCTGATGTCGAGCAGCACCGAGGACACCGCGCGGCTCTGACCCGAGAGCGGCTTGATCCGCTGCACACCGATGACGGCGCCGAGCAGGACGGCCCAAAGGATCGGCATGAGGACGATCGCCGCGTTCCCGAGCTCGATCTTGTGCGTGCCCATCATGATGGCCACGACACAGATCGCGGTCGATAGGAAGATCATCGCCGTCCACTGCCGCGCCCGGGGCGTGAACAGATTCGACCCGGTGGACGCCGGTTCTTCGACAGCGGCCGCCGCTTCCACCTTGCTGGTGGATTGGTTCTCCATAGTCTTACCTCTCGCAGATACTGATCGCCGTCGACCAGCGCTCTCATTTTGGTATACACAAGTGTAAGCTGGATCACGTCACCCAACAAGGGCCGCCCGCCTATGTTTCGGCCATTGACGCAGGAGCTAGGCGAGGCGGCATCAAGTCACGCGACGCGCGACGAAATTTGGAATACAGAACTTCAGGCTTGGAGGAATCTTGATCACGCAGCTCAGCGCACGGTACATACTCGGATTCGACGGATCTCGGCACGTTCTGGTCACCGACGGACACCTCGTCTTCGAGGACGACAGGATCCTCTACGTGGGCACCGACTACAGCGGGCCCGTCGACGAGCACCGTGACTACGGACAGAGCCTGATCACGCCGGGCCTGATCGACCTCGACGCCCTGACGGACATCGACCACATGATCATCGACTCCTGGCCCACCCCGGAGACGGCTCCCGGGCTGCAGTGGTCCCGGGACTACTTCCAGAACCGCCGCCACGACGTCTTCACCCCGGAGCAACGGCAGACCGTCCGTCGGTTCGCCCTCGCGCAACTGGCCCTCCACGGGGTGACGACGTACATGCCGATCGCCTCAGAGATCCACAGCGCCTGGGCCGAGACCTTCGACGAGCTCGCCGGCATGACGGAGACCAGCCTGGAGATCGGGTTGCGCGGCTTCCTGGGGCCGGCCTACCGCTCCGGCGTCAACGTCACCGACGACGACGGCGAGCGCGTGGTCCTCTTCGACGAGGAGGAGGGGCGCCGGGGGTTCGCCGACGCACTGCGCTATCTCGACTACGCCGCGGAGCTGGACCACCCGCTGGTCACCGGGGTGCTGCTGCCGTGCCGCATCGAGACCCTCTCGGACGACCTCATGCGCGATACCGCCCGCGCCGCCGTCGAGCGGGACGCCCTGGTCCGCCTGCACTGCCTGCAGTCCCCGGCGGAGGACGACTTCCTGTCCGAGCGGGTCGGCCGCACGACGCTGGAGCAGCTGGCCGACACCGGCCTCCTGGATGCGCGGCTCCTGATTCCCCACGGGATCGTCATCGACGCACTGGAGCCGGCGGCGACCAGGGACGGCGGACCGCTGGACGTGCTGGCCCACAACGATGTGAGCATCGTCCACTGCCCGCTGACGAGCTTCCACTACTCCAAGGCCCTGAAGTCGTTCGACGCCTTCAAGGCGGCCGGGGTCAACCTGTGCCTGGGCACCGATTCGTTCCCGCCGGACCTCATCAAGGGGATCGACGTCGGGACGCATCTGGCCCGGCTGGTCGAGGAGCGCCTGGACGCCGGCCGCATCTCCGACTTCTTCGACGCCGCGACCCTCGGCGGCGCAGCGGCGCTCGGGCGCTCCGACCTGGGGCGGCTCGCACCCGGCGCGCAGGCGGACGTCATGATCGCCTCGCTGGGGGACTTCCGGGACGGCGCGGTCGAGGATCCACTGCGCACGCTCATCCTCAACGGCTCGGCCCGCAATGTCACCGATACGTTCGTCGCCGGCCGTCCTGTGGTCGTCGGCGGCCGGCTCCCCGGCGTCGACCTGGAGGGGCTGCGGGCCGAAGGACAGGCGCTCTTCGATCAGATGGTCGCCGCCTACTCGGAGCGCGACTACCGCGGGCGCGCGACGGCGGAGCTGTTCCCCGCGACGTACCCGGCGGCGCAGCAGGCGGCCCATCAGGCGGCGCAGCAGGCGGAGCCCGTCGACGAGCACGCGGGCCCCCGGCTCCCCAGCCAGTTGTAGAGGCAGCAAGGCCTACTCGCGAAGGAGGCGGCGCCGGATCGGTCGATCCGGTGCCGCCTCCCTGCCATGTCCTCCTCAGCCCTGCTCGGGCTCGAGAATCAGTAGCTGTCGCCGACCGAGAGGACCTTCAACCCGTCGGCCACCACCCGGCCGTCGTGGATGACGGTGCGGTCGGTGCCGCGGTCCATGACCGTCGACGCGATGGTCTCGCCGTCCACCAGCACCAGATCGGCACGGTCGCCGACGGCCACACCGGGCCGGTCCGCCAGCGAGGACAGACGGGGTACGCCGTGGCTCATGATGGACGCGCCGCCGACCGTCGCGATGGCGAGCGCGTGACCGATGAGCTCGTCCTGGCGGAAACCGTTGACGAAGGCCAGCTGCCAGGTGCGGTCGAGGAGGTCGCAGTTGCCGTAGGGGCTCCAGTAGTCGCGCTGGCCGTCCTCGCCCAATCCGATTCGGACGCCGGCGCGCGTCATGTCCGCGATCGGCAGATGGTCCGTGACGCTCGGCGCGACGGTCGTCCACGAGATGTCGAGCTCGGCGAAGAGATCGATCAGCCGCCGCGTCGTCGCGTCGTCGACACCCCCGAGCCCGAAGGCGTGGGAGATGTTCACCCTGCCCTGCATCCCGAGCGCACGGGTGCGCTCGGCGATCAGCTCCGTGGAGAAGACGCCCATGGTCCCCATCTCGTGGAGGTGGACGTCCACCTCCACCTGGTACTTCTCCGCCAGCGCGAAGACGGTGTCGAGATGGCGCGCCGGGTCGCGGTCGAGCTGACAGGGGTCGATGCCGCCCATGACGTCGGCGCCGGCCCGGAGCGCGTCCTCGAGGTACTGCTCCGTCCCCGGTTCCCGGAAGATGCCGGCTTGCGGGAAGACCATGATCTGCACCTCCGCCTCGGCGGCGAACTTCTCCTTGGCCGCGACCACGGCCTCGTACTTCTCGAGCCGGCAGTCGACGTCGACCTGCGCGAAGGTGCGCACCCGGGTCGTGCCACGGGCGATCATGCGCTCCAGCGTCCCGGCGACGCGCTCGGGCAGGCCGATCTCCGCGTCGCGCCAGTTCTGCCGGTCGTTCATCATCATGGTCCAGACCCCCGGGCCGCCCGTGTGCTCACGGAACGGCAGTCCGATGCGGGTCGAGTCCAGATGGACGTGCACGTCGGAGAAGGAGGGGATCAGGACGCGCCCGCGGCCGTCGACGTCGGACGGCTGGGGCGCGCGCGAGGGATCGTGGGCGGAGATCCCTGCGATCCGGTCGCCCTCGAGGAGGACATCGCTGGCCGCGCCGGCCCAGGGCCTGACATTGCTGATGAACATGGGACTTCCTCCGGAGATGTGGTCTGGGCAACTCCTAGAACTGTATACCAGACGGTTCGCCGGGCTTCGGGACCCGCCGGTTTCCCCCGAACGTCACGCCAGCCGCTGGCCCGTGGCCTCCGCCGCGTTGATGCGGCTGGTCTCCAGGTGCTGGAGCACCAGAGCCTCCATGACGCTGGCGTCGCGGCGGGCCAGTGCGTCGTACAGCTCGGCGTGCTCGGCGGCGATCCCCTCGAGATCGTGGTGCTGCGAGAGCAGCCAGCGCATCCGGGCGGACAGGGACCCCTGGACCTCCAGCAGCAGATCGTTCCCGGCCATCCGGGTCACGATCTCGTGGAAGCGCACCCCGGCGCGGCGCGCGGCGACCGCCTCGCCGGCCTTCGCGGCGGCCAGCTCCTCCTCGAGGGCCTGCTTCAGGTCCTCCAGCGCGGCGCGCGTACGGCGCTGGGCGGCGAGTCTGAACGTGAGGACCTCGAGGGCGGCCCGCACCTCGATCAGGTCGGCGATGTCCGAGGCCGTGAACTCGCGGACGATCGCCCAGCTCCGTGGGCGCGGAGTCACCAGTCCCTCCGCGACGAGGGACTGGAGGGCCTCGCGCACGGGGAGCCGGCTGACGCCCAGCTCCTCGGCGAGATCACGCTCCACGAGCTTGCTGCCCGGGGCGCGCGCTCCGTCGACGATCTCGTTCCGCAGCTGCTCGGTGACACGGACCGACTCCGGTTTGAACTCCGTCCGATCGGCCATGCTCCACCCTCCGCCGTCGCCTGTCGGCCCGAGGGGGCCGTCTTCCGAGATCCTAGGGTATCGGCAGCCGGTCGCTAGCCGGACATATCGACGTCGTGCCCGAGACCCAGCTCCACGGCGCGATCGTACGCCAGCCGCCCCACCGCCAGATCCTGCAGGCCGATGCCCACGGAGTTGAACAACGTGACGTCCGCGGCGCCGGTGCGGCCGACGACGTCGCCGCCGATCACCTGCCCCAGCTCGCCGATGATGTCCGCCTCCGCGATGGCGCCCTCGGCGAGCGCCAGCAGGTACTCCCCGGACTTCGCAGCCGCGGTGCCGCGGTGGTCGACGAAGACGCGCGCCCGGGCCATGCCGGCGGAGTCGATCTCCCGCTCTCCCGGCCGGGGACGGGCGCCGACGGCGTTGATGTGCTGCCCGGCGCGGAACCACTCGCCGCGGACGATCGGCTCGACGGAGGGCGTCAGGGTGCAGACGACGTCGCTCTCGGTGAAGACGTCCTCGACTGACGCCGCGGCGACGACCTCGAGGCCGTGGTGCGCCACGGCCGCGCGGAATCCCTCGACCCGCTCGCTCGTGCGCGACCAGACGACGATCCGTTCGATCGGCAGGACGCACAGCATCGCCTCGACGTGGGCCACCGCGAGCGCGCCCGCGCCGACGAGCGCGAGCACTCGCGAGTCCGCGCGGGCCAGGTGGCGGCTCGCCACCGCACTCGCCGCCGCCGTGCGGATCCGCGTGGGCACGCGCCCGTCCAGGAGGGCCAGCGTCTCCCCGGTGACATGGTTGGTCAGCATGATGCTCGAGCGCTGGGTGGGGAGCCCGCGCCCGGCATTTGAGGGGATGTCGGCCAGCAGCTTCACCGAGGCCAGGGACTCCGCCGCGGCCACCCCCGGCATGACGATGAAGCTCGAGTCCACGGGGCCGACGCCCATGGCGACGGGCGTCGGCTGGACGGCGGTGCCGCGGGCCGAGTCGGCGAAGACTCGCTCGACGGCCTCGACCGTCGACGGCATGTCGATGGCCGCCTGCAGCGAGGAGGCATTCAGGATCAGAGTCATGGGGACCGGCCCTTCCGGGAGGATGTCGTTGACCCTCATCGTACCCCAATTTGGTATTCCAAATAGTCCTCGCGCCGAAACGACCATCCTGCGACAACTGCCCCGGCCACTGCACGGAGCGGCCGCTGGATCGACGCATACTTGACGCGGGTCACACTTCCGGTATTACCTAATGATCGTTCGGTAAATAAAACAGGAGGTCCGCCGATGACTGAGGCCACCACCGAGGAACTCGGCGGCACGCCCGAGACGCTCGACCACCCGATCCTCGCCGACGACCGCACGGCTGCCTGGCTCGGGCTGAAGGTCGTCAAGCTCGCGGATGGCCACGCCACCACCACCATGACGCTCCGCGAGGAGATGCTGAACGGCTTCGGCATCGCCCACGGCGGCATGATTTTCGCCTTCGCGGACACGACCTTCGCCCTCGCGTGCAATCCACACCTGGGCAGCGCCGACACCATCACCGTGGCCTCCGGCGTCGATGTGAACTTCCTGCGCTCGGGCATCCCGGGGCGCACCCTGACCGCGGTCGCCGACCGCCGCGCCCAGACCGGGCGCAGCGGCCTCTACGACGTGCAGATCCGGCAGTCCGTCCCCGGCGGCGAGGACGAGGTCATCGCCGAGTTCCGCGGACGCTCCCGGACCGTCCCGAAACGCTAGCCGCGGTCGGCCCACGCGCCGCCGCCCTCGAACCGCACCGCCCCACCCAACCGACCCAGCACCCCAACCGCACCGCGCACCCCAACCGCACCCGCTCCCAACTCCCAGGCAGGCCGCCATGACGCAAGCACCCGCAGCCCCCGGCACGTCCCTCCCGAATCCGCTGGACCCGGAGGAGACCATGAGCCGCGACCAGATCGAGGCGATCCAGCTGGAGCGCCTCAAGGAGACGGTCGCGTACGCCTACAACCGGGTGCCCCTGTACAAGGAGAAGTACGACGACGCCGGCGTCCACCCGGGCGACCTGAAGGAACTGGCCGACCTGGCCAAGTTCCCCTTCACCGAGAAGGAGGACTTGCGCCGGACCTATCCGTTCGGCATGTTCGCGGTCCCCCGCGAGGAGGTCGCCCGCATCCATGCCTCCTCGGGCACCACCGGCCGCCCGACCGTCGTCGGATACACCGACACGGACCTCGACAACTGGGCCACGCTCGGGGCGCGCTGCCTGCGCCTGTCCGGTGTGAAGCCGGGCTGGCGCGTCCACAACGCGTACGGCTACGGGCTCTTCACCGGCGGCCTCGGCGCGCACGCGGCGGCCGAGAAGCTCGGCACCACGGTCATCCCCATGTCCGGCGGGCAGACGGAGAAGCAGATCACGCTGATCCAGGATTTTCAGCCGGAGGCGATCCTCTGCACCCCCACCTACCTGCTGACCATCGGCGACGCGATGCAGCACGCCGGGATCGATCCCCGCTCCACCTCGCTGAGGGTCGCCGTCCTCGGCGCCGAGCCGTGGACCGAGGAGATGCGGCACGAGCTCGAGGAGATGTTCGGCATCGACGCGTGCGACATCTACGGCCTCTCCGAGGTCATGGGTCCGGGCGTCGCCGGCGAGTCCAATGAGAAGAAGGACGGCTCGCACATCTGGGAGGACCACTTCCGGCCGGAGATCCTCGACGCTTTCGACGAGACGCGCGTGCTGGGGGACGGCGAGCACGGCGAGCTGGTGTTCACCTCGCTCACCAAGCAGGCGCTGCCCATCATCCGCTACCGCACCCACGACCTGACCCGGCTCATGCCGGGGACCGCGCGGCCGGGTCACCGCCGCATGGGCCGCATCACCGGTCGGAGCGACGACATGATCATCCTCCGCGGCGTGAACCTGTTCCCCACCCAGGTGGAGGAGCTGATCCTCAAGGTCGCCGGCCTCTCGCCGCACTTCCAGCTCGAGATCACGCGGCCGAACCGCATGGACGAGCTCACCGTCAAGGTCGAGCGGCGGGAGGACTGCACCACGGACCGCGCCGGCGCGGCCGGAGCCGAGCTGCAGAAGCTCATCAAGATCCACATCGGCTCGACCTGCCGCATCGACGTCGTCGACCCCGAGTCCCTCCCCCGGTCCGTCGGCAAGCTCAAGCGGATCTACGACCTGCGCGACAAGTAGTCCGGGGCCGGCGACACCGGCCGTGAGCCCGCGAGAGCGTGAAAGGATGGCATCCATGCCCAGCACAGCCGAACCCGACGCACTCTCCGCGGGCGCCAAGCGCGGCCGTCCCGGCTACGACCAGGACTCGGTGCTGAACGTCGCCGTGCAGGTCTTCAACAAGCACGGGTACGACGCGACGTCGATGGGCCTGCTCGCCGAGAACCTCGGCATCAGCAAGTCGGCCATCTACCACCACGTCCCCTCCAAGGGTGACCTGCTGCGTCTGGCGCTGGACCAGGCGCTGGTGCCCCTCGAGGCGATCTCGGAGCACGAGCGCGCCCGGACGGGGACGGCCGAGGAGCGGCTGGAGTTCTTCCTGCGCAGCACCATCCGGGTCCTCATCGAGCGGCAGCCGTACGTGACCCTGCTGCTCCGTCTGCGCGGGAACACGGAGATCGAGCGGACCGCGCTGGAACGGCGTCGTGCCGTCGACCGCAAGGTCGCCGACCTCGTGGTCGAGGCCCAGCGCGAGGGGACGCTGCGCGAGGACATCGACCCGCGCACCACCACGCGGCTGCTGTTCGGCACCATCAACTCCATGGTCGAGTGGTTCCGCCCGGACGGGCCCGCCGGGGCGCAGCAGGTCGAGGACAACGCCATCACCATGATGCTGGACGGACTCCACACCCGGAACCTCTGAGCCTCCGCGTCGAGGGCGAGCCCCTCCGGCGGGATCCGGGGCACCGCTGGGCCGCTCGCCCCGCGGCGCCACTCGGTCCGTGGCATCGCTCGCCCCGTTGCGCCGCTCGTCCAGTGGCACCACTCGGCCCCGGGCCGGCCGTGCCAGGGGTCTCGCCGCCAGGGGTCTCGTCGCCAGGGGTCTCGTCGCCAGGGGTCTCGCCGTCAGGGGTCTCGTCGCGCGGAGGCGCCGCACAGGCACGGCCGGTAGGATGAACCGCCGTGGATCAGATCTTCTCAACGCTCTTCAATCAGCCCCTCGGCACCGACACCGCCCTGCAGGTCGCCCTGTCCGCCCTGAGCACGCTGCTGACGGCCGTAGCGCTGATGCTGCTGGCCCACCGCAACGATCTCGGCTGGTGGGTGCAGATCCTGGCGGCGTTCGCCGGGCCGCTCGTCATCGCGCTGACCTTCGGCTACGAGGGCCTGCTCTCTGCAGTGCCCTCGCTCGTGGTCGCCGCCTACGGCCTGTGGCGCTTCAGCCGCTTCACGCTCCACGGCCGCTTCACCCGCGAGGTCGTCCGCGCCCCACTCCATCTGCGCCAGTTCGGCTGGGGCCTCGGCGTGGCCGTCGTGCTGACCGCGCTCGGCCTGGGCCAGATGCTCACCAGCGGATTCGTCTTCCAGGCCGGCACGGCCAACATCTGGATCGCGTACGGCTGCGCGGCCGTCATCAGCGCGGCCCTGGTCGGCGTCGCCAACGGCGTGCGGTGGGCCTGGCTCGCCGCCGCAGCCGCAGGGGTCGTCAATGTCGGCGTCCTCCTGGCCGGGGGCGATCCGGCGCTCGGCACGCTGTTCGCGCTGGTCCTCCTGGCGCTCGGAGCCCTGTACGGCTGGTTCGTCTGGGGCGCCCTGCCGGTAGCCGAGCGGAGCGACGACGCCCCGCGGGCCGACGCCGGGAACGCCGCCGACTACCCGCCGCACCCCTACCGGGACAGCCCCGCCCGGGGCTGACAGCGGCCCCCGGAACCGCGCGCCGGGGACACCGGCCCGGCGGCCTCTGTTGCGCCGTCGTGACGTGCCGGATTCGAGATCCGTGCTGTCTCCGCTAGATTTTCTCTGGACGGAAACCGGCAAGAATCCGCCCGGGAAAGCGTTATCCCGTAGTTGACGCGACCACCCTTTCAACGGCGAAAGAGGAACTATGACCCTGACTGCACCCACGAACGAATCCGGCCTCCCGACAGCCTCGCCCACGACGAAGTCCGCCGGCCACGTCATCGTCGACACGCTGGTCTCCCACGGCGTCAAGCGCGCCTACGTGGTCCCCGGCGAGAGCTACCTCGACGTTCTGGACGGGCTGCACGAGTCCGTCATCGACACCGTGGTCTGCCGCCACGAGGGCGGTGCCGCCTACATGGCCGAGGCCGACGGCAAGATGCAGGAGGTCCCGGGCATCGCCATGGTGACCCGCGGCCCGGGCGCCGCGAACGCCCACGTCGGCCTGCACACGGCCTGGCAGGACTCGACGCCGATGGTGCTGTTCGTCGGCCTCATCCCCTACGAGCACCGCGACCGCGAGGCCTTCCAGGAGTTCTCCCCCAAGGCGTGGTTCAGCTCCGGTGCCAAGCGGGTGATGGTGCTGGACCACGCGGAGCGTGCCTCCGAGATCGTCGCCGAGGCCATGTTCGCCGCGGTCTCCGGCCGCCCGGGCCCCGTGGTGGTCGGCCTCCCCGAGGACATCATCAAACATCAGATCCCCGCCGCCCTCCACCCGCGGATCCCCGTCGCGACCGGCGGCATGACCGTCACCGACTGGAAGTCCCTCCACGACGCGCTGCAGGAGGCGGAGAAGCCGCTCTTCATCTTCGGCGGCAACGACTGGACCGACGAGGGCGCCCGCTCGTTCACCAGCTGGCTGGAGGAGCACCACCTCCCGGCCGCCGCCGAGTGGCGGTGCGAGGGCACCGTACCCTTCGCGTCGCCGTCGTACGTGGGACCGATCGGCTACGGCCGCCCGAAGCCGACCTACGACCTGCTGGAGGAGACCGACCTGCTGGTCTTCGTGGGCACGGTCCCCGGGGACGTCATCACCGACGGCTTCAACGTCCGCCAGAACTGGAGCCAGAAGAACTTCCTCATCACCATGGACCCGTCGCTGCGCGGCCGCTCCGGCCCCGTGACGCACCAGATCGTGGCGAAGCCGGACGTGTTCGTGCGGGACCTGATCCGGATGGACCTGCCTGTGAAGGACGAGTGGGTGGCCTGGACCTCCCGCATGCGCGCCGAGCAGGAGAAGTTCGCGGCGCTGCCGTCCGCCGAGCCGACCGGCGGACCGGCGCGCATGGACACCCTCATGGCCCACCTGGTGCCGCGTCTCCCCGAGGACGCCATGGTCACCTTCGGTGCCGGCGAGCACACCAACTGGGCGCACCGCTACTTCCCCACCAACGGGTACGCATCGATGCTCTCGGCGCGCAACGGCTCCATGGGCTACTCGGTGCCGTCGGCGGTCGCGGCCTCGCTCCGCTACCCGGGTCGCACCGTGGTCACCATCGCCGGCGACGGCGAGTTCCTCATGAACGGCCAGGAACTGGCGACGGCGGCCCAGTACGGCGCGACGCCCCTGGTGGTGGTCATGGACAACCAGGAGTACGGCACCATTCGCACGCACCAGGAGCGCGACTACCCGGAGCGCGTCTCCGGCACCCAACTGAAGAACCCGGACTTCGCGCTCATGGCGCAGGCCTTCGGCGGATTCGGCGTGCGGGTGGAGGACGACGCCGACGTGCCGGCGGCCGTGGATGCGGCCCTGGCGGCCACGGCGGAGGGATCCTTCGCGCTCATCCACCTGATCGTGGAGCAGCGCGTCAAGGCCTACTGAGCGCAGCGCGTCAAGGCCTACTGAGCGCAGCGCGTCAAGGCCTCCTGGGCGCGGCGCGTCAAGGCCTACTGAGCGCAGCGCGTCAAGGCCTCCTGGACGGAGCCCAGCGCCTCAGCGCCTCAGGGCCTCCTGGGCGCGGCCGGGGCCGCCGGAAGCGCGCAGCCTAGTGGTCGCCGGTGTCGAAGCCGTTGATCTTGTGGGTCCCGTCGCAGAACGGCTTGATGGCGGAGCCGCCGCACCGGCAGAGCGCGACCGTCCGGCGGTTCGCCGGGACGGGCTGCCCGGTCACGTCGACGATCTGGAAGTCGCCGCGGACCAGCAGCGGCCCGTTCGGGCACAGGACGATGTCCGGTCCGGCGGCGGCGTCCGAGTCCTGCGGGGCGGGCGTCGGGTCATCCATGGTCGGTTCCGTCCTCCCCGCGCTGGTGCGCGTGCCGCTGCGCCATGTGGCGGCGTCGCAGCTCCCCCGCCGAGTGGGCCGCCGTCTTCAGGCGGCCGCCCGCGTACGGGACCCCGCCGCGGAGCCGGTAGCCCACGGCCAACCACACGCAGACCGCGCGCTCGAGGACCCAGGCCGGGGCCCACAGCGGGGCGCTCCGCTGGAACGCCGCCTCCGCACCGCGGCGGCCCCACCACGCGGCCCCGATGGCCGTCAGCACCAGCAGCAGCAGTCGCGCGGGACGCCGTGCGCCCCAGAGGATCACGGGCGCCAGTGACAGCTCGGCGAGCAGCCGCGCCGGTTGCGCGAAGTCGTCGTAGGCCTGCCGGATGCGCTGCCCGGCGAAGTGGCGCGTGCTCGGCGGCACGCGCCTGACGCACAGGTCCCCGGCGACGATCTGGCGCCCGCCGGCGGCACGGATGGTCCGCATGAGCTCGAGGTTCTCGAAGAGGACGTCGCCGTCGTAGCCCCCGGCGGCCAGGAGCCGCGATCTCCGCACGCCGACCGTCCCGGGGTAATCGGCCCCGAAGGCCCGGTTGAGCAGGATCCGCCCGGTGTCCCAGCGGGCGTGCCAGGGCAGGGGCGCGAAGTAGTTCTGCGGGCGGACCAGATCCGCCTCCGCGAGCAGGGCGACCAGGCGCTCCAGCTCCCGCGCCGTGTAGCGGACGTCGTCGTCCGCGAGGACGAGCAGCTCCTCGGCGGCGTGGGCGACGCCGGTCATGACGCCGGCGACCTTGCCGTTGCCGCCGGGCCACGGCCGCGGCGGGAGGTGGACGACGGCGGCCGGGAAGGCCGCGGCGTGGGCGCGGAAGAGCTCGGGCGCGGACCCGTCCACCACGGTGACCGGGATCCACTCGACCAGCCGCTGGAGGTAGGAGGCGAGTTCGGGCAGGCCGGCGTCGTCGTGCCAGCGCAGCGGCAGGACGTACCGGGCGTCGGCGATCACGCGTGGACCGGAAGCGGCTCCGCCTCCGGCAGCGGCTCCAGCAGGGACGTGCGCCCTCGCTGCCACGCCTCGAGGTTCGCCCGCCCCTGGAGTCCGTCCACGGCGAGGGCGGCCCGGGCACCGAAGAGCACGTCGTCGAGCAGCGCCGGCTCGGCGGCGACGAGCCCGCCGGCGAGATCGCGGGCGGCGATCTGCTCGTGCACGGCATCCGCCTCGACGTGCTCGTCGAAGTAGTCGACGGCGGCGTCGCCGTACCCGTGCTTGCGGAAGCCACGGGCGTAGTGCCGGTTCGGGAGCGAGGACGTCATCTCGTAGACCGCCAGGTGCCCGCAGATGGCACCGCGCAGCCTCCGATGCAGGCCGAAGAGGGACATCATGTTCACCCCGGCCAGCGTCCGCCCCGGGACGTGGGCCACATAGGCCCCGAAGGCATCGTCGAGCCCGGCGGCGCGCATGGTGCCCGCGAAGAGGGCGCTGTGCATCCGGTCCTGCCGGCCCCCGCCGTACTCGTCCGCCTGGATCTCCACCATCGCCGCCTTGGCGCGGCCGGCCAGCCGCGGGATGGCCCAGGTGTGCGGGTCCGCCTCCTTGAGCTGGTACACGGACTTGTGGACCAGGAACTCCTTCAGCTGCCAGCCCGTCGCCTTACCGCCGATGTAGCGCGAGACGCTCGGGCCGTCGTCGGCGGCGACCAGCGAGAAGAGGACCTGGGCCACGTCCTGGGCGACGGCGCCCCCGTCGCGGGCCGTCTCGGCGTTCCGCAGCGCGGCGGCCTCCGCAGGGAGCTCGACGCCGGCCGCGAGCCGGCGCAGTTCTGCCTCGAAGGCGTCCTCGATGAGCGCCCGGAGGCGCAGCAGGGACGGATCCCACTCCCAGCGCGGGTCGGTCCCGTCGATGCCCCGGTAGTGCAGCTCGTAGAGGCAGTAGAGCGCCAGCTGCAGGTCGTCGTCCTCCACGAGTCCGTCGGGCGTGGACAGGGCGTCGAGCACGGCGCGCTCCAGCCGGTCCAGAGCTGACGTCGGGTCCTGGCGGCCCGCCCCGCCGGACAGACCGACCGGGCTCGACGTCCGGGGCGCAGCCGCAGGGCCGTGCCCCGAGGGGGGCAGGACGGATTCGTCGGCGGGACCGTCGGCAGGAACGGACGGCATCACGACCGCGGCGCCGACGGGCTTCGCGGCGAGGACGTCGCGGAGGGCCGAGGTGGTCTCGCCGCGGACCGGTGGGAATTTCATGGGAGCAGCCTTTCTCAAGGAGCTGGAGATGCTGTCAGTCTAGGCATACTGCCCGGTGGTCCGCCGCATCTCCAGCACCCTCCCAGCGACTCGGCAGGAACGTCCCTGCATGCTCTGCTGCTGCTCCGGCTATTCCTCGGGGGAACCCGGCCGGCCGAGGCCCTGGCGACCGCCGCCGCGGGCGTCACGGTGCTGCGCGGGTCCGTCGCCGGGGGCGTTGTGGGCGGCGTCGCGGGCGGGGTCCTGGACGGCCGGGCGACCGGCGGCGACCGGCTCGGTTCCGGCGTCGCCGGGGGTACCCGCGGGCTGCCCCTCGGGTGCCGCGTCCGGGTCCTGCGAGAGGTCGAACGGCTCGTCGGTGTACGCCGGTTCGGTCCCGGGCACCGCCTCCGGCACCATCACGGCGTCGCCGGCGGTGCCGGCCCGACGCCGTCGGACCCATTCCTCCGGGGGCAGCACCCGCAGCCAGCGACGCGTCTGCAGCGGCGGCAGCTCGCCGGCGTCCTCCTTCAGGGCCCGCAGCATGTTCGCCATCATGAGGAAGCCGAGGACGAAGAAGGGCAGCCCGACGACCGTGATGAAGTTCTGCAGGACGGCGAGCCCCTTGTCGCCTGAGGCGAGCAGCAGTGCCGCTGCGACCAGGCCGACCGAGAACGTCCAGAAGACGCGCTGCTTGGTGGGAGCGGGATCCTCGTGGCCGTTCGTCATGGTGTCCAGCACGAGCCCGGCCGAGTCCATGGAGGTGATGAAGAAGACGCCCACGAGGATGATCGCGATCCACGAGGTGAGGGTCGCGAGCGGGAAGTTGGTCAGGAACTCGAACATCGCGCCGGGGATGTCGCCGTCGTCGACGACGCGCTGGACCAGTCCTCCGTCGCCGTGCATCTCGATGTTGAAGACGCCCATGCCGAAGATGCCGAACCAGACGATCGTGAACAGGGTCGGCAGTCCCAGGACGCCCATGACGAACTGGCGGATGGTGCGTCCCTTGGAGATCTTGGCGATGAAGATGCCCACGAACGGCGACCAGGTGATGGTCCAGGCCCAGTAGAAGATGGTCCAGCTGTTCTGCCAGCCGGTGTTGTGGAAGGTGTCATTCCAGAACATCAGCTCCGGCAGCATGTAGAGGTACGTGCCGGCGCTCTCCACCGTGCCCTTGATCATGACCAGGGTGGGGCCCGTGATCAGGACGAAGACGAGCAGGCCGATCGCCACGAGGATGTTGACGTTGGAGAGGACTTTGATGCCCCGGTTCAGGCCGGCGGCCACGGACGCGATCGCGATCCCGGTGACGACGGCGATGATGATCATCTGTGCGACGGCGGACTCGCTGATGCCGGTCAGCTGGGACAGGCCGGCGTTGATCTGCAGCGTGCCGAGGCCGATGGAGACGGCCACGCCGAGCACGGTCCCGACGATCGCGACGGTGTCGATGGCACGGCCGATCGGCCCGTGGATCCGCTCCCCGAGGAACGGCTGGAACATGGAGCTGACGCGCGGCGGCAGGCGGCGCTTGTGGATGAAGTAGGCGAAGGCCAGGGCGGGCAGGGTGAAGATCGTCCAGGTGTGGAGCCCGAAGTGGTAGAGCGTGAAGCCCATGGCCTCCTGGGCCGCCTGGATACTCCCGGGCTCCACGCCCGCGCGCGGCGGGTTGGCGAAGTGCGAGACCGGCTCGGCCACCGCCCAGAACATCAGGATGGTGCCGATGCCGGCGGCGAAGAGCATGGCGAACCACGCCTTGTCCGAGTGCTCGGGGCCCTGGTCCTCGTCGCTGAGGCGCACGCGGCCCCACCGGCTCATGGCCATGTAGACGAGGAAGAAGAGGAAGACCGTGACGCCGAAGATGTAGAACCAGCCGAGATTGGTCAGCAGCCAGCCGGACGCCTGCTCGAACATCTCCCCCATGGGATCGACGAAGACGATGGTCAGGACCGCGAAGACCACCACGATCGCGGCGGACACGAAGAACAGGAAGGAACTGGTGCGCAGCCCCCATCGATCAGCCAATCTCGACAGCGCAGTCATGGTCTTCACCTCAGAAGTCGGTTGTCAGAACGCTGGTCCGTTGCCAACCTAACCGCATCCGGCACTCATCTCCACCCTTCCGACCCGGCGTGTGGGACTCGGTTCCACACGCCGGGCCGGCGGATCGGGCGGTTCAGGCCCAGTTCTTGTAGGTGGTGTCTTCCTTCTCGACGAGCGTCAGGACGTCGTAGGTCGCGACGATCTCATCGTCCTGGTTGTGCAGGACGGCGTCCCAGGCGACCTCGCCGTACTCATCGGTGACACGCGGCGTGATCCGCTTGGCCGTGAGCGTCACGCGCACCGCGTCGCCGGCGGCCACGGGCGTGATGAACCGCAGGTTCTCGAGGCCGTAGTTGGCCAGCACGGGCCCCGGCGCGGGCTCGACGAACAGGCCCGCCGCCCAGGAGACCAGCAGGTAGCCGTGCGCCACCTGGCCGGGGAAGAAGGGATTCGCCTCGGCCGCCTGGGCGTCGGTGTGCGCGTAGAACGTGTCCCCCGTCTTCTCCGCGAACTCGAGAATGTCCTCGGGCCCGACCGTGCGCAGGCCGGAGACGAACCCGTCCCCAATGCGCAGCTCGGCCAGCGACTTCCGGAACGGGTGCGTGTTCTCGGCGCTGCCGCCGAACTCCTCCGCGCCGGCCAGGCGGCGGTCCGCCCCGGTATGCCAGACCCCGGTCACGGCCGTGAGCAGGTTCGGCGAGCCCTGGACCGCCGTGCGCTGCATGTGGTGCTTGACGGCACGGATGCCGCCGAGCTCCTCGCCGCCCCCGGCCCGGCCGGGTCCGCCGTGCACCAGGTGCGGCACGGGCGAGCCGTGGCCGGTGGAGCTCTTGGCCGTCTCCCGGTTGAGGATGTGGACGCGGCCGTGGTGGCCGGCGATGCCCAGCGTCAGGCGGCGGGCGGCCTCGGGATCGTTGGTGCAGACGGTCGCGACCAGCGAGCCGGAGCCGCGGGCGGCGAGCCGGACGGCGTCGTCCAGGTCGGTGTAGCCGAGCACGGAACTGACGGGGCCGAAGGCCTCCCGGGTGTGCACCGCCTCTGCCTCGACGTCATCCCAGGTCAGGAGCAGCGGCGACATGAACGCGCCGCCGTCGACCGTGGACTCGGTGCCGTCGGCGGTGCGGACCACGGGAGCGTCCAGCGTGCCGTAGGCGAGCTCGCCTCCGGCGTCCAGCATCGACTCGACGGCGCCGCGGACGTCGCGGAGCTGATCGAGCGAGGCGAGGGCTCCCATGGTCACGCCCTCGGCCCGCGGGTCGCCGACGACGACGCGCTGCGCCAGCCGTGCCGAGATCGCCTCGACCACGGCCTGCTCGCGGCCCTTGGGCACGATGGTGCGGCGGATCGCCGTGCACTTCTGCCCCGCCTTCACCGTCATCTCGGTGACGACCGCCTTGACGAAGGCCTCGAACTCCGGGCTGCCCGGCTCGGCGTCGGGGCCGAGGATGGCGGCATTGAGCGAGTCGGTCTCGGAGGTGAAGCGGACGCCGCCGCTGACCACGTTGGCGTGGGACTTGAGCCGGTCCGCGGTCTCGGCCGAACCGGTG
Source organism: Zhihengliuella alba (assembly GCF_039538765.1). Classification (NCBI taxonomy): domain Bacteria; kingdom Bacillati; phylum Actinomycetota; class Actinomycetes; order Micrococcales; family Micrococcaceae; genus Zhihengliuella; species Zhihengliuella alba. The sequence continues at coordinate 464,308 of NZ_BAABCJ010000002.1, forward strand.
AAGGAGACCATGTCGCGGTAGTCCAGCGAATCCAGGAGCTCGCGCGCCGAGCCGGAGACCAGCTGCAGTGAGCCGGCAGGGAGGATCCCGGACTCGACCATGAGGCGGACGCAGGCCTCGGTCAGGTGACCGGTGGGCGTCGCGGGCTTCACGATGGTGGGCACGCCGGCGATGAAGGCCGGGGCGAGCTTCTCCAGCATGCCCCAGACGGGGAAGTTGAACGCGTTGATCTGGACGGCGACGCCCGGGATCGGCGTGTAGACGTGCGTGCCCAGGAACGAGCCGTCCCGCGAGAGCGTCTCCGCGGGGCCGTCGAGGATGACGTTGGAGTTCGGAAGCTCCCGCCGGCCCTTGGAGCTGAACGTGAAGAGGACGCCGATGCCGCCGTCGATGTCCACCATCGAGTCGATCTTCGTGGCACCGGTCCGGTAGGAGATCGCGTACAGCTCGTCGCGCCGGCCGTTGAGGAACTGAGCCAGCTCCTTCAGCTTCAACGCCCGCTCGTGCAGCGTCAGCTGGGCGAGCTCGCGCTGGCCCACCGTGCGGGCGTGCTCGACGGCGCCGGGCAGATCGAGCCCGTCCGTGCTGACGCGGGCGAGGACCTCGCCGGTGTTGGCGTCCCGCACCTCGGTGCCGGCGACGTCGTCCGCGGGCGTCCACCATGCGTCCCGGACGTAGCTGGGCACGATGGGGGCTGCCCCCGTGGTCTCCGGCGCGGTGGCCGTCTGCGTTGTCATCGTCGGCGGGTCCTTCCTGAACGATCGGTCAGTAATCACGACCACAGTAGCAGGGATCACAGGGCGCGCCCAGAGGCGGGCGGGCAGCGAGAAGCCCCCGGGGCCGGACCGGGCTGTGCCGGGCCGGCCACGGGGGCTCGGCGGGATCGGGCCGCGTCAGCGGGCGGCGCGGATCGCGTTCTCGAGGACGGTGAGGGCGTCGTCGAGCAGCTGCTCCCCGATGACCAGCGGCGGCAGCAGGCGGATGATGTTGCCGTACGTGCCGCAGGTCAGGATCAGGACGCCCTCGGCGAGGCACGCGGCGGCGATCGCCTTGGTGGCCTCCGGGTCCGGCTCGGTGGTGCCCGGCTTGACCAATTCGACGGCGAGCATGGCACCGCGGCCGCGGATGTCGCCGATCGGCCCCTCGGAGCCGCCGAGCTCCTCGGCCAGCGCGCGCAGACGCGGCACGACGACGCCCTCGATGGCGCGGGCGCGGCCGGCCAGGTCGAGCTCGCGCATCACGTCGAGCGTGGCGATCGCGGCGGCGCAGGCCACCGGGTTGCCGCCGTAGGTGCCGCCCAGGCCGCCCGGGTGGACGGCGTCGAGCAGATCCGCCCGGCCGGTGACGGCCGAGAGCGGCATGCCGCCGGCGATGCCCTTGGCCATGGTGATCAGGTCCGGCACCACGCCCTCGTGGTCGCTGGCGAACCAGGCGCCGGTGCGGCAGAAGCCGGACTGGACCTCGTCGGCGATGAAGACGACCCCGTTCTCGCGCGCCCAGGCGGCGAGCGTCGGCAGGAAGCCCTCGGCCGGGACGATGAAGCCGCCCTCGCCCTGGATCGGCTCGATGAGGATGGCGGCCGTGGACTCGGCGCCGAGCTGCTTCTCGATCTGGCTGATCGCGCGGCGGGCGGCCTGCTCGCCGGTGATCTGCGGGTTCTCCTCGCGGTACGGATAGCTCATCGGCACCCGGTAGATCTCGGGTGCGAACGGGCCGAAGTTGGACTTGTACGGCATGGTCTTCGCCGTCAGGCCCATCGTGAGGTTGGTGCGGCCGTGGTAGGCGTGGTCGAAGACCACGACGCCCTGCCGGCCGGTGGCCAGGCGCGCGACCTTGACGGCGTTCTCGACGGCCTCGGCACCGGAGTTGAACAGCACGGTGCGCTTCTCGTGGTCGCCCGGGGTCAGGCGCGCCAGCTCCTCGGCGACCTGGATGTAGCCCTCGTACGGGGTGACCATGAAGCAGGTGTGCGTGAAGTGCGTGGCCTGCTCGCTGACGGCGGCGGCGACGGCGGGCGAGGAGGCGCCCACGTTGGTCACGGCGATGCCGGAGCCCAGGTCGATGAAGGAGTTGCCGTCGACGTCGTTGATGATGCCGCCGTCGGCATCCGCGGCGTAGACGGGCATGCTGGAGCCGACGCCGCCGGCGACGACGGCGGCGCGGCGCTGCTGGAGCTCGCGCGAGCGGGGGCCGGGCACCTCGGTGACCAGCTTGCGCTGCTGGGGCAGCCGGGCCTCGAGGTCCGGGAGCGCGGAGGAGGAGGTGAGGGAGGGCGCCATGACTGCCTTCCTTTCGTCGGTACGAGTCGGTGCGGGGAGTGGCCGCGCCGGGCCGCGATGCCGCGGCGTGCTGCTACGACCGTAACCCCGGCGCGAGTGGCACGGTGCACAGGATTGAGGCTATAGGTGTGCACTATTGACAACGCTCTGCGGCCGTGCCGCTCGGGTGCTGCGGCTCAGCGCTCGTGCGTGTCCTCCAGCAGGCGCAGGGCGATCCACAGATCGGCGCGCAGCTGCGGATCGTCGAGCGACCCGCCGAGCGCCTCCTCGATGGCGCGCAGCTGGTGCAGGAGGGTGTTGCGGTGGACGGACAGCTCCGCCGCCGTCTGCCGGCGGTTGCCGTTGTAGCCCAGGAAAGTCCGCAGCGTGCCCAGCAGGCGGGCGCCCTCGGGCCCCCTGCCCGTGATCGGCTCGAGCAGCTCGCCCGCCCAGGCGCGTCCCGACTGCGGCGGGAGGAGGCCCGCGACGCCGCCCGCGGCCAGCTCGTCCCGGGACTCGACGGGCCGGTGCGCACTGGCACGCTCCAGCGCCTCGCGGGCCTCCCGGTGGCTGGCCGGCGCGTCCTCGACGGCGGCCGCGCCGCCGACGCCGGCCCGGATGCCGGTCGCATCGACGATCTCGCGCAGGACGCCGAGGGCCGGCTCCTCGTCGCGGATCAGGACGGCGGCCTCGTCCTCCCCCTCCCCCGGCGTCGGGGTCGCGGGCAGCAACGGCCTCCCAGACCGTTCCGCATGCGCCTCCGCGCGCCGGAGGGCCTCGCGCAGCGCCTCGGGCCCGCCACGGAGCCGGACCACGCGGATCCGCTCCCCGGGGCGGACCCATCCCGGGCCGCCGGCGACGTCGAGCACCGCCTCGGCGGCCCGGCCCTGCCCGTCCAGCACCAAGTCGGCCGCGCTCGCGCGCAGCCGGCGCCGGGAGAGCTCCTGCTCCGCCGTGCGCTCCACGTGCAGGGACAGGAGGGCGACCGCCGTCGCAATGGCGCCGGTGTACTGCCGGTCCGCGGGCCCGGGCAGGAACACCACGAGGTAGCCGTGCGGCAAGCCGTGCACGCCGAGGGGATGGACCACCACCGTGCCCCACGGCCCCGATTCGCCGAGGGACCCGCGCAGCCCGGCCCGCCGGAGCCGGTCCACGAGCTCGCCGAGCCGGCGCCCGGTCGGGAGCGGCGGCGGCCGACGGGTGGAGCTCTGCAGGACGGCGCCGTCGTCCGTGCAGATCCCGGCCCACGCGTCGCCGAGGAGCCCCCCGAGGGTGCGGAGGATCTCCGCGGTGCCGTCGACGGCGGTCGCCGCACGCGTGAGCGCGCGCTGGTGGGCGAGCGTCGCCTCCAACTCGGTGCGCTCCTCCGCGGCCCGGTGCTCGGCCACGACCTGGATCACGCCGAGGAACGGCGTCTGCTCGGGCACGGTGAAGAGGCTCAACCCGGTGCCCTGCACGGCGTCGACCAGCGCGGCGGGCACGCGCTGCCAGCTCAGCCGCTCGCCGATGCCGAGCCCGAGGGCGACGACGCCCCGGTCGGCGAGGCGCTGGACGTACTCCCGCCATGCGGGCGCGTCCGCGGGTCCGTCGCCGGGGCTGTTGACGCCCGTGAACAGGACGACCTCGCCGCCGTTGAGGTACGGCGTGGGGTCCCGCAGCTCGCTGGTGACCACCCAGCTGACGGCGCGGCCCTCGTCCGCGCGGACCACCGGCTCCAGCGCGAGCCGCTCGAGCGCGAGGATCCGGCCGAGGGTGATCACGGCCGGGCCCGCGCGGCTGACAGCCGGGCCCGCAGCCCGTCCAGCATCGCGGAGAGCGCGACGTCGAAGGCGGCGTCGGCGGCCGCCCCGGCCTCGGCCGGGCGGGCTGCCACCGCGGCGGTGAACGTCGGGGCGAGGGCCGCGTGCTCGCCCGCGTCGAAGATGTCGGCCGGGGCCGTGGCGTCGTAGGCCGCGCCGAAGACGAGGGACTCGACGGCGACGATGACCTCGACGACCTCCGCGCCCTGCCAGCCGGCGGCGCTGAGGCTCTGCGCGACGGTCTCGTACATCCGCAGCGTGTGCGGCGAGTCCGCGACCGAGAGCACCGCGACCACCGGGATCAGCGCGGTGAGCTCGGCGTAGCAGTCGCGGTAGGACCGCGCCCAGTGCTCCAGTGCGAGGTCCCACGGGAGGCGCTCGAATCCGGAGCAGTCGATCTCCTGGTTGATCCGGTCCTGGACCCGGATGAGGACCTCGCGCTTGGAGGGCATGTGGTTGTAGAGCGCGGACGCGGAGACGCCCAGCTCGCGGGCCAGGGCCGTCATGGTCAGGTCGCCGAAGCCGCGCGAGCTGATGATTCGGATCGCCGTGTCCGTGATGCGCTCCGTCGAGAGGATCGGCTCCGAGGGGCGTCCGCGACGGCGAGGGGCTGTGCGGGCGGACGGCATGTCGGGCTCCTGGGTCTCGCGGCTTCGCTTCGGACGGCCGGCGCGGCGATCACCGGCGCTCGGACGGTGGGCGCCGGGTCGCCTCGCGGCGTGTTCCTGTCGAGTCTAGAGGGAACGCGGCCGCGTGCCGGCCTTGACTAACCGGCGCGCCATGACGCCTAATGAATGTAGTTCATTTTATTTTCGAGGAGAACCCCCATGACCGGACCGGCCACACCGAACCCCAGCGACCCCGACCACTCGAGCCCGCGTCCCGCCTCCCAGCGGACGCTCGGCAGCGAGACGGCACTCGAGCGCGACGTCGTCGTGGTGGGGGCCGGCCCCGCCGGTCTGATGGCGGCGCGCACGCTGCGGGCCGCGGGCAAGTCCGTGGCCGTGCTCGAGGCCCGCGACCGCGTGGGCGGACGCACCTGGTCGCGCGACGTCGACGGCGCCTTCCTGGAGATCGGGGGCCAGTGGGTCTCCCCGGACCAGACGGAGCTGCTGGGCCTGCTGGCGGAGCTCGGCAAGGAGACCTATCCGCGCTACCGCGACGGCGAGTCCGTCTACATCTCACCGGACGGTGCACGCCACACCTATACCGGCTCGATGTTCCCCGCGGACGCGGACACGGTGGCGGAGATGGAGCGCCTCATCGGCATCCTGGATGGGCTGGTCGCGGAGATCGGCGCGGCCGAGCCGTGGGCGCACCCGAAGGCGCGCGAGCTGGACACGGTCTCCTTCCACCACTGGCTGCGGCAGCAGTCCTCCGACGAGGCGGCCTGCAACAACATCGGCATCTTCGTCGCCGGCGGCATGCTGACCAAGCCGGCGCATGCCTTCTCCACCCTGCAGGCCGTGCTGATGGCGGCCTCGGCGGGCTCGTTCTCCAACCTCGTGGACGAGGACTTCATCCTGGACCGCCGCGTGGTGGGCGGCATGCAGTCCGTGTCCGAGGCCATGGCCGCGGAGCTGGGCGACGACGTCGTCTTCCTCGACACCCCGGTGCGGACGATTCGCTGGGGCGGCCCCGAGGACACGTACGCGGAGTACGTGCCGGGCATGCCGGTGACGGTCTGGTCCGACCGGGTGACCGTCGTGGCCCAGGACGTGGTGGTGGCCGTGCCGCCGAACCTGTACTCGCGGATCTCATTCGAGCCGCCGCTGCCGCGGTTGCAGCACCAGATGCACCAGCACCAGTCGCTGGGCCTGGTCATCAAGGTCCATGCCGTCTACGAGACGCCGTTCTGGCGCGAGGCCGGCCTCTCCGGCACGGGCTTCGGCGCGATGGAGCTCTGCCAGGAGGTCTACGACAACACCAACCACGGCGACGACCGCGGCACGCTGGTGGCGTTCGTCTCCGACGAGAAGGCCGACGAGGTCTTCGCGCTCCCGGCCGAGGAGCGCCGCCGCCTGATCCTCGAGTCCCTGGCCCACTACCTCGGCGACGAGGCACTCTCCCCGGTGGTCTACTACGAGTCCGACTTCGGGTCCGAGGAGTGGACCCGGGGCGCCTACGCCGCCAGCTACGACCTCGGCGGGCTGCACCGCTACGGCGCGCACCAGCGCACGCCCGTGGGCCCGATCCGCTGGGCCTGCTCCGATCTCGCGGCCGAGGGCTACCAGCACGTGGACGGCGCCCTCCGCCAGGGCCGGCTCGCGGCCACGGAGGTCCTCTCCGGCGCCGGAGCCCTGGTCGGCAGCGCCGCGCCCGGCGCGTAGCGCCCGGCCTGAACGCGACAGCGGCCCCGCCGAGCCTTCGGCGGGGCCGCTGTCGCGTCTGCATCCTCTGCGGTATCCGACGCCGTCAGTCGCGCCAGACGTCCCGGAGCGTCAGCGACCCGTCCGCCCCGACGGTGGCCGGCTCAGACGCCGGTGCGGGCGAGGCGCCCGCGGAGTCCGTCCAGGACGAGGGCGAGCCCCAGTTCGAACGCCCGCTCGTTGCGAACCCGGCCCGGGGGCGCGGCGTCCAGGAGGCGTCCGAGCGTCTCCGTGGGACCGGTGGGCGCCCAGATCGCGTCCGGCGCGGCGTAGTCGAGACCCGATCCGAGGGCGAAGGCGTCGAGCAGCTGGACCAGCACGAGGACCTCCTCCTCGGGGAAGCCGGCGCGGACGAGGACCGTCGCCTTGCGGTCGTAGGAGCCGATGACGCCCTCGTCGCGCACCGTGCTGGTGGCGATGAGCGGGACGGCGTTCGGATGCCCCGTGTACATGCGGCGCTCCGCGCGCAGCATGGCCTCGATCTCCGCGTCCCACGGGGCGCCGTCGTCCAGCTCCTCCTGGTACTGCGTCCACAGCCGCCCGCGGACCAGCTCGATGATCCCGTCCAGGCCGTTCACGTGGTTGTAGAGCGAGGGCGGCTTCACGCCGAGTCGCCGGGCCACGGCGTTGAGGCCGAAGGGCTCGCCCGAGTCGATGAGCTCGATCGCGGCATCGGCGATCGTCTGCGGCGAGAGCCGCGGCCGCTCGGCCCTGGCCATGCACTCTCCTCGATGGTCCGTCGCAGGCCCTCCCTGCGCGCCTCCTAGACTACCGGCCGGACGGCCACGGACGGCCGGAGGCGGCCGCAGCGCGTCACGGCCAAAATGAACGCTTTCCATTTTTGGTGAGGTGCGTCATACTCGAATGAACTAACGGCATTAGTTACGGAGAAGCCATGACCACAGCATCCACCGACACGCGGCTGCCGCTGCGCTTCGGCACCACCTCGGCGACCTTCCTCATCGGCATCGCCGGCTACCTCGGCGTGAACCTCTCGCCGTACATGATCTCGGCCCTGCAGGAGGCCACCGGCCTGGCGTTCCTGTCCGCGGGCTGGGTCGTCACGGGCGTCCTGCTGGCGACGGCCTTCGTCGGCCTGGCCGTCGCTCCGCTGTGCGCCGGCCCCCGGCGCCGCGCCGTGGCGGTCAGCGGGCTGGCGGTCGGCCTCGTCGCCTTCGGGGCGGCCGCCGTCGTCCCGGTCGGGGCCGTCATCGTCGCGGGTCTCCTGCTCGGAGGCGCCGGGGTCGGCTGCGCCGTGGCCGCCTCCGGCGCGGCGTTCGCCGCGTTCCGCGATCCGGATCGAATCGCCGGGCTCAACGGGCTGGCGAACCGCGGCGTCATCACGATCGTGCTCGCGATCATCCCGGTCCTCGGCGTCGCGCCGATCAATGTCTTCGGCGCCCTCGCCCTCTTCTGCCTCATCGGGCTCGCGCTGGTGCCGAGGCTGCCCGATGCACCCGCTCCGGCGGTCTCGGCCGGCTCGGGCGTCGCCGAGGCCGTGCCCCTGCGCCGGCGCGGCCCCGCCACGGCCGCCGACCGCCGGCTCCTCGCCTCGGGCCTGCTGCTGCTCGTCGTCTTCACGCTCTGGGCCGTCAGCGAGGACTCGCTCTGGGCCATGGCCGGCGCCGTCGGCGAGATGCAGACCGGGCTCGGCCCGGCCGGGCTCGGCATCGCCCTGAGCGGCGCCACGGCCGGCGGCCTCCTCGGCTCGATCGCCCTGATGATCGTCGGCGACCGTCTGGGCCGCGCCGTGCCGCTGGCAGTGCTGCTCGTCGTCGGCGGCGCGCTGAAGGTCGCCACGGCCCTCGTCGCGACGCCGACCGCCTTCATCGTCGTCTTCATCGCCTGGAACACGGTCTACGCGCTGGCGTTCATGTACTTCGTCGCGGTCGCCGCCGCCCTGTCCTCCGACGGCCGCTGGTCGGGACCGCTGCTGGCGACCTACCTCGTCGGATCCGCGCTCACCCCGGTGATCGGCGCCTTCCTCCTCGAGCAGCTCGGCCCGCAGGGCTTCACGACCGTCCTCGGCCTGACCAGCCTCGTCCTGGCGGTGCCCACCGTCGCCGTGGCCCTGCGCTCGACCCGGGGCGATCGCCGCCGAGCCGATGAGGCCCCAGCCCCGGCCGTCGAACCGGAGCGGGTCCCCGCCAACCCGACCGCCTGAAGGGCCGGGCCTCCGGCCGCGGGCGGCCGCTTCACCCGCCGCGCGTTGCACGCGACGCCGTCGATCGATCAGCCCACCCGAGACCTCCCCACCTACTTCTCCCGACCGTCCCCTACCTGCACTCCCCACCTATCGCGCCCCACCTGTACCGCCCCACCCATGCCACCCCGTAGCCGCCGTGCCGAGCCGCCCGGCCGCAGGCGCTCCCGGCCCACGGGAGCCTCCCCGGGGGCACCCATCCGAAAGGAAACGATGGAACCGACCCTCTACCGCAACGCCAGGATCTTCACCGCCGAGCCCGGGTCCGACCGTCCCACCGCGGACGCCATGCTGGTCCAGGACGGCGTCCTCCTCGCCCTCGGCAGCGAGGCCGACGTCGCCGAGGCGGCCGGGCTCGCCGGCGCGGAGCAGCACAAGCTGGAGCAGCGCACACTGGAGCAGCGCACAGCGGAGCAGCGCACAGTGGGGCTGCGGACCGTGGACCTGGCCGGCCGCGTGGTCGTCCCCGGGTTCATCGACGCGCACACGCACGTGATGATGATGGGCGAGGCCCTGGGCAAGGTGGAGCTGACGTCCGCCAAGGACCTGGAGGAGATCCAGGAGCGGCTGACGGCGGCCCGCGCGGAGGATCCCGCGGCCGAACGCCTCCTCGGCCGCGGCTGGCTCTTCGACTCGGTCCCCGGCGGCGCTCCGACGGCCGCGATGCTGGACGCCGTCGTCCCCGACGTCCCCGTGTACCTGGACGCCAACGACCTGCACTCCTGCTGGGTCAACAGCGCCGCGCTCGCCGAACTCGGCATCACCGACGGGACGCCGGACCCGATCGGCGGCCGGATCGTCCGTGACGCGGACGGGCACGCCACCGGCCTGCTCCTGGAGACGGCCGCCACGCAGACCGTCTGGCCCCTGCTGGAGTCCCGCACCACCGACGAGGACCGCGACGCCGCACTCGAGCGGGCCTTCGAGGCCTACCTCGCCGCCGGGGTCACCGGCGCGGTGGACATGGCATTCGGCGAGGCCGACCTCGCCGCCGTCGAGCGCGCGATCGACCGGCACGGCGGCCGGCTCCCGATCCGGCTCGCCGCGCACTGGCTCATCGACAACCACGGCGACGCGGAGCGGAACAGCGCCCAGCTCCGGCGGGCCGCCGAGCTCGCCGGACGGGACTTCGGCGGCTCGTTCCGCGTGGTCGGGGTCAAGTTCATCTCCGACGGCGTCATCGACGCCTGCACCGCCGCGCTCGGCGCGCCCTACACGGACGGGTCCAACGCCGACCCGATCTGGCCGGCGGACGATCTGCGGCCAGCGGTGCTGGAGGCGGACCGGCTGGGGCTCCAGATCGCGATCCACGCCATCGGCGACGCGGCCAGCTCCAACGCCCTCGACGCGCTGGAGGCGGCCGCCGCCGGGAACCCCTCGTGGGGCCGCCGGCACCGGATCGAGCATCTGGAGTACGCCGCGGAGGGCACCGCGGAACGGCTCGCGGCGCTGGGGCTGACGGCCTCGATGCAGCCCGTCCACACCGATCCCGCCCTCCGGGCCAACTGGGACGCCATGCTCGGCGCCGACCGCGCCGCCCGTGGATTCGCCTGGCCGGAGTACGAGGCCGCCGGCGCGCTCCTGGCCTTCTCCACCGACGCACCCACGGCCCCGCACGAGGCGCTGGCGAACATGTACGTGGCCACCACGCGGCGGTCGGCGCTGGACCGGTCGCTGGCCGCGGTGGAGCCCCAGTTCGCCCTCTCCCTGGGCCGTGCCATCGGACACGCCACCCGCGACGCCGCCGCCTCCGTGGGCGACAGCGCGACCCGCGGCCGCCTCGCCCCCGGATACGCGGCCGACTTCGCCGTCCTCGCCGGCGACCCGTTCGCCGACGGTCCCGAGGCCCTGCTGGACACGGGCGTGGCCGCGACCTTCGTGGACGGCCGCGAGGTCCACACGGCGGAGCGCGCCGGGGTCTAGTTCGCCAGGAGACCTGGTCGGCGGGGCGGTCCGCTCGACACCGGAGACGAGAGGGGGAGGCCGCCAGCGCGAGCTGGCGGCCTCCCCTGATGTCGTCCCCGGCGGGCCCGGACCCAGCCCGGCCGGGACTCAATCAGTCAGACCGGGAGTCTGTGCGGCCCGGACCCAGCCCGGACCCAGCCCGGCCGGGACTCAGCCGAGTTCGGGCGTGCGCGGCGGGACGGTGCGCCGCTCCCCCGTCGCCTCGAAGGCCGCCGCCAGCGTCAGCAGCTCGTTGTCGTCGTAGGCGCGGCCCGCGAACGTCAGGCCGACCGGCATGCCGGTGTCGGCCATCGTCCCCATCGGCACGGTCACCGTGGGGACGCCCAGGTGCCGCGGGACCAGGTTGCCGTTCGCGACCCACACCCCGTTACGCCAGCCCGCGTCGGCGGATGCCGGGTTCACATCCATGTCCGCCGGCCCCACGTCAGCGACGGCCGGGAACACCACGGCATCCAGCCCGCGGGCGTCCATCCACTCCTCCAGGTCGCGGCGCCGGGTCTCCTCGAGGCCCCGCACCCCCGCCTCCAGCTCCGGGATCTCGGTCAGGTCCGCCACCGGGTGCTCGGCGGCGTGCCGCGGGTAGGCGGCGATGTCGTCGTCGAACCCGGTGTAGCGGTCCGGCAGGGCACCGGCGGGATGCGGGAAGATGCGCTCGCCGTCCACGTCCGCCAGGCGGTTCAGGGCCGGGTCGCCGTTGGCGCGCAGGAAGTCGTCCCACGCGAAGACGGACAGGTCGACGATCTCGCGCTGGAGGTACTCCGCGCTGACGAGTCCGCGCGTGGCGATGCTCGTCGCCCCGGGACGGTCGGCCTCGTAGTTCGTGACCGCCGGGAAGTCGACGACGACGACGGTCGCGCCCGCCGCCTCCAGGTCGGCACGTGCGGCCTCCCAGAGGTCGATCACGCTCTGCCGGGTCTCGATCGGCTGGCCGGTGGAGCCGCCGATGCCGCGCACCCCGTCGAGGCCGCGGAACAGCGGACCCGTCCCGGCGGCGTCGTCCTGGTTGATGTACATGGCGGGTACGCCGATGGTCCGGCCCTCCAGGGGCGAGGCCGCACGGGCGGGCGTGCCGCCGTCGTGCCCCTGGCCCGGTCCCGCCCCCGAGCCGGCGGCGAGGGCCGGGTAGGAGGCGGGCCGGACGGCGGAGGCGGCGGGGATCCGGACCCAGGGCTGGCACCGCCAGAAGTCGCCGCGCGTCTCGGCGTCGTCCGCGACGATCACGTCGAGGACCTCCAGCAGATCCGCCATGGTGCGGGTGTGCGGCACGACGACGTCCATGGTGGGCACCAGCGGCCAGTTCCCGCGCATCGAGATGACCCCGCGGGACGGGGTGTAGGCGCAGAGGGCGTTGTTGGACGCCGGCGCCCGGCCCGAGGACCACGTCTCCTCGCCGAGCCCGAACGCCGCGAAGCTCGCCGCCGTCGCCGTGCCGGACCCGTTGGAGGATCCGGAGCCGAACGCGGAGGTCAGCCAGTCGGCGCTGTAGGGGCTCTCGGCCCGGCCGTACACGCCGCGCTGCATGCCGCCATTGGCCATCGGCGGCATGTTGGTCAGCCCGAGGAGGACCGCCCCGCCGGCGCGCAGGCGCCCGATCGTGAAGGCGTCCCGCTGCGCGACGAGGTGCTCGAAGGCCGGGGAGCCCGAGGCGACGGTGAGGCCCCGGGCCATGTAGGAGTCCTTGGCGGTGTACGGGATGCCGTCCAGCGGTCCCAGCGTCTCGCCGCGGGCGCGGCGCGCGTCGGAGGCGGCCGCCTCCTCGAGCGCCCGGTCATTGCGGACGACGACGGCGTTCAGCCGGGGCCCGGCGGCGTCGTAGGCGTCGATGCGGGCCAGGTAGGCCTCGACCAGGCCGACGGACGTGACGGCGCCGGCCTCCAGATCGGCGCGCAGCCGGGCGATGGACGCCTCGACGACGGGATAGTGACTCATGGTTCTCCTCCTGCGGCGTCGCTGGTCAGGCGCCCACGCGCGGCTGCTGCTGGGTGATGCAGTGGATCGCTCCGCCGCGGTCGATGACGGGCCGGACGGGCACGGTGACGACGCGCCGGCCGGGGTAGGCGTCCGCCAGGATCTCGGCGGCCGCGGCGTCGGCGCGCTCGTCGTCGTACCCGCAGGCGATCACGCCGCCGTTGACCACCAGGTGGTTGACGTAGGACCAGTCCACGAAGCCGTCGTCGTCGCGCAGGGTCGCCGGCGCCGGGACGTCGACGATCTCGAACGGCCTCCCGGCGGCGTCCGTCTGCCCGGAGAGGAACTCGCGCAGCTGGCGCGAGACCTCGAAGTCGGGGTGCTCGGGGTTCGTCTGCTGGTGCAGCAGGATCCGGCCGGGCTGAGGCAGCGTGGCGATCATGTCCACGTGCCCGCGCGTCCCGAAGTCCTCGTAGTCGCGGGTCAGCCCGCGCGGGAACCAGATCGTGTTGCTGGTCCCGAGCGTGCGGGCCAGCTCGGCCTCGACCAGCTCGCGGGTCGCGTAGGGGTTGCGGCCCGCGTCCAACTGGACGGTCTCCGTGACGAGCACCGTGCCGGCGCCGTCGACGTGGATGGCCCCGCCCTCGTTGACCAGCAGCGATGGGATCCGCTCGGCGCCGGACGCCTCGGCGACGAAGGCGCCGATCCGCGCCGACTTGTCCCACTCGGCCCAGGCGGGGGCGCCCCAGCCGTTGAAGATCCAGTCGACGGCGCCGAGGACGCCCGGCCGCTCGTCGTCGACCACGAACGTCGGGCCGACGTCGCGCATCCAGAACTCGTCCAGCGGGGCCTCGAGCAGCTCGATCCCGCTGCCGAGGAGGTTCCGGGCCCGTGCCGTCTCGCACGGGTCGACCACCATGGTCACGGGCTCGAACTCCGCGACGGCGTGCGCGACGGCGGTCCAGGCGGCGTACGCCTCGTCGGCCGAGGCAGCGTCGTCGCCGAGCGTGACGCCCGGCCGGGGGAACGCCATCCAAGTGCGCTCGTGCTCGACGGTCTCTGCGGGCATGCGCCAGCTCATGCGGCGGTCTCCATTCGTTCTGGCCGCGGCGCGGTGGCGCCAGGGCGGCGTGCGGGGTCGTTGTAGGGGGCCGTGCAGCGCCACAGGATCGCGTAGACCAGGCCGCCGACCACGGGGGCCAGCAGCGCCGAGAGGTCCGCGCCGCCCAGGGCCGCGGCCACCGGTCCCACGAAGAGGGTCGAGTTCACGAAGAGCAGCGAGACGACGGCGCCGACCACCATCGCCACGACGCCCGGGGCGAAGTAGCCGTGGCGGTACCAGAACTCGCTGCCGGGCCGCTCGTCGTTGAGCGCGCGCCCGTCGTAGCGGTTGCGGCGCAGGACGATGTCCACGGCGTAGACGGCCACGAGGGGGCCGAGGATGCACACGCTCAGTTCGAGCGCCGCGTTCAGCGTGTCCAGGAAGCTCGGGGCCCCGAAGACCAGCCAGCCGCCGAGCACGGTCGCGACGGTGCCGGTGACCACCACCGTGGTGGCGCGCGAGAGCCGCAGGCCCAGTCCCTGGGCGTAGAGCCCCGTGGAGTACGCGACGAGGACGTTGTTGGTCACGGTCCCGAGGAAGACGACGAAGAGGAAGATCGGCGTGAACCAGGCCGGGACGATCTCGCCGATCGTCTGCTGCGGGTCCGTCATGTCGATCGCGGTGGCCGCCAGCACGCCCAGGCCGCCGATGAGGAGGGCCGGGATGAAGCCGCCCAGCGCGGTCCACCAGATGATGCCGCGCCGGGGCGTGCGCTCCGGGAGGTAGCGGGAGTAGTCGGCGCCGGTGCCCCAGGACAGCGGCCCGGAGGCCACGATCGCGTAGCCGAGGGCGATCATCGCCCAGCGCTCACCGGTGGGGAGCTCCGGGGCGGTGTAGCCGAAGTCCGCCGCGGTGAGGACGAAGTAGCCGAGGACCACGAAGGCGAGCGCCAGGGCGCCCGAGAAGTACGGGGAGAGCGCCATGATGGTCCCGTGCCCGTACACGCTGAAGACGAAGCTCAGGAACGCGACGACGAGCAGGACGATCCACTCCCCGGCCGTGCCGGGCTCGATCCCGAGGTGCGGCAGGAGCGCGAGGGCGGCGAAGGTGCCGACGGCGATGTTGATGATCTCGTAGAAGAGGCCGATCAGCACGCCGAGGGCGCCGCCGAAGATGCGGTTGCCCCGGATGCCGAACATGGCGCGCATGATCGTCACGCTCGGGGCGCCGGCGGACGGGCCGCTCACGGCGAGCCAGCCGACGACGGCCCACCAGAGGTTGCCCACCACGGTGACGGCGAGGGCCTCGACCACCGAGAGACCCAGGAGGACCAGGCCCCCGCCGATCACGAAGTACAGGTACAGGACGTTCGCGCTCATCCAGATCCAGAAGAGCGAGAACGACGAGCCGCCCCGCTCCTCGGGGGCGATGAAGTCGATGCCGTGGCGCTCGACATGGCCCGGCGCGTTGGCGTTCGCGGCGTCGGTCCGGGGCGGTGCTGCCTGCTCGGTCATGGGGTGTCCTCAGTCGTCGTCGACTTATTGATCGCTTGATCAACAACGTGTGTGACCTTAACTACACTGGAGGGACCATGTCAAGATCCTCACGCGCCACGTCCGTCCGCAAGTCCCCCGCCGAGCGCTCCGCCGAGATCGTCGACGCCGCCGTCGCGCTGGCCCGGCGGGAGGGCCTGTCGGCGGTCAAGCTCCGCTCGGTGGCCGCGGCCGCGGCCGTCGCCCCGGGCCTCGTCGCCCACTACGTCCCGAGCATGGACGCGCTGGTCGCGACCGCTTTCGAGCGCATCACGCGCGCGGAGCTGGAGGAGGTCCGGGAGATCGTCCTGGCCGCCTCGACGCCGGCCGGGAAGCTCGCCGAGCTCCTCGCCACCGTCTTCGACGACGAGCGCGAGGACGTCTCCCTGGTCTGGGTCGAGGCCTGGACCATGGGCCGCGGGAACGAGACCCTGGCCGCGAGCGTCCGCGACGTGATGGACGCCTGGCATGCCACGCTGAGCGACATCGTCGCCGCCGGCGCGGAGTCCGGCGACTTCCGGGTCACCGCGCCGAACGAGGCGGCCTGGCACCTGCTCGGCCTCATCGACGGCCTCAGTGCCCAGACGCTCGTGCACTGGCGTCCCGCCTCGCGTCCGGCCGTCCTCGGCGAACTCGTGGAGCGGGTCCTCGGCGCCCGGCCCGGCACCCTCGTCGCCCTCGCCGTCGAGTGAGGCCCAATCGGCTTCTCCGCCGCTCCCGGACTTGAATGCACGTTGTATACAGAATATCGAAGGCGGTGTAGATTCGGAGCCGAACCCGTCCGCCACGCACGCCCAGGAGCCGCGCCGTGAGAGTCGCCCTCGCCCAGATCCTCAGCTCATCCGACCCGTCCCGGAACCTCGACACCATCGAATCGCGCGCCCGGGAGGCGCGAGCGGCCGGCGCCGAGCTCGTCGTCTTCCCCGAGGCCTCGATGGCCGCATTCGGCAATGACCTGCACGCCCTCGCCGAGCCGATCGAGGGCCCCTGGGCCACTCGCGTCCGGCAGATCGCGGAGGAAGTCGGCATCGCCGTCGTCGCCGGGATGTTCACCCCGGGCGACGCGCAGCGGATCCGCAACACGCTCCTGGCAACTGGGCCGGGCGTGGAGGCCTCCTACGACAAGATCCACCTCTTCGACGCCTTCGGCTTCAAGGAGTCGGACACCGTCGCGCCCGGCGAGGCGCCCGTTGTCTTCGCCTTCCGCGGGCTCACGTTCGGATTGGCGACCTGTTACGACATCCGCTTCCCGGCCCTGTTCGCGGCGAATGCGCGCGCTGGCGCGCAGGTTCAGATCGTGTGCGCCTCCTGGGGCGACGGCCCCGGCAAGGCCCGCCAGTGGGACCTCCTGGCGACCGCGCGCGCCCTGGACAGCACCTCCTACGTCCTCGCCTGCGGGCAGGCGGACCCGGCGTCGCGCGGAATCGAGGTTCACGACGCGACGCCACTCGGCGTCGGCCGCTCCGTCGCCGTTGGCCCCAAGGGCGAGGTCCTGGATCGCCTCGACGGCGCCGAGGGGCTCCTGCTGGTGGATGTGGATCCAGCCGAGGTCGACGCCGCCCGCGCCACCATCCCCGTGCTGGCCAATGCCCGGCTGGACTGAACCGGGCCGACCTGGTCCGGAATGAACTGATCGGGACCCACCCGGACGAGGTCACGCCTCGTTTGCGCAGCCGCTGACGGGGCCCGGTCCCGCGAGCCGGACGCACGACGTCCCCCGCACCTCCAGGATGCGGGGGACGTCGTGCTGTCTAGAGGCTCGGCCAGCGCCTTTCAGAAGCTCCAGGGCATCGCGTCGTGATTGAAGTCCTGGAACGAGCCGAACTTGCCGGCGTTGAAGGCCAGACCGTCACCGGCACGATCGCGGCTGGCCGTAACCCGGCCGAAGAACACCTCGTGGTCGCCGATCGTGTACTGGTGGGCCACCTCGCACTCGAGCTGCGAGAGGGCGCACGCGACGACGGGCAGTCCCGCGGGCGTCGTGTCGAACTCCCCTGCGTCGAAACGGGCTCCGCCGCGCACGGCGAACTGCCGAGCGACGGCCTCCTGCTTGGCGCCGAGGATCGAGATGGCGAATCGGCCGCTGGCCGCCAGGGCCTCGCCGGTGCGCGTGCCGAAGTTCAGCGAGACCATCAGGATCGGCGGATCCAGGCTGATCGAGGTCAGCGAGTTGATGGTCATGCCGCACTGCTCCCCCTCGTAGTCGGTGGTCACCACCGCCACACCGGTGAGGAAGCGGCCCATGGCCTGGCGCATGGCCAAGCCGTCGGGCTGGACAAAGGTGGGAGCGAGGGCCATGGCTCAGTCCTCCCGGCGCTGGTAGCGGACCTCGAACATCTTGGCGCCGCCCTCGGAGACCCAGGGGCCGTGCTCCATGCCGGGCGGACGGGTGGCCCAGTCCCCGGCGCGGAAGGTCCGGCCGAGGCGCTGGTCCACGAAGGAGCCTTCGAAGATGAAGACCTCCTCCCAGAAGTCGTGCGTCAGGGCACCATTGGGGGACGTGTCCGTCCCCGGTTCGAACTTCAGGATGCGGGTGACGGTCCCGTGCTCTTCGTCGCGGGCCAGGATCGCCTCGGAAAGGCCGTCGATCGGCGGCTCGCACGGGGCGAACGGGACGGTATCGACGGGTGTGAACTCGAATTCGGGCTTGGGCATGGTCACTTCTCCTGTGCGTAGGCGGGGGTCCGGTCGTCCACGCCGTAGCCGGCGAGGAACTGGTCCAACTCGGCGACCTGCTGCTCGTAGCCGTAGTTGCGGTAGGTATAGGCGCCCTTCACCACGAACGGGGCGCCGGCGTAGAAGAGCTCGTACTGCTGGTGGCGACCGGCGAACTCGGAGCCGATGATGTCCCAGGCCAGGCGGAAAAGCTTGATCCGCTCCTCGCTGGGCACCCCGGGCGAGGCGACGTAACGCTCGACGTCAGCCGCCGTGGTCTCGCTGCGCATGTCGGCGATGCCGGACGGCATCTGCAGGACGCCGCCGCCGACCAGGTCGCGGAGGATCGCGATGACCCGCGGATAGGTCTCCGATTGCAGACCCATGACGCCGTAGAGGGCACGCTTGCCCGGCACCAGCATTCCGGCGGTGCTCGGCTCGGCCGTGTGCTGGGCCGCGATCAGGGCGGACTCAACGCTGGAGACCAGCGCAGCGAGCTCGCCGAGCTTCTCCTGCACGCCGGGGATGCGGTCCGTCCCGTTGACCTGGGTGACCTTGCGCGCCACCGCGGCGATGAACTGCAGCTTCACGGTGAGCCGGGTCTGGGCCTGCCAGTTGCCGAGGGCGTGGGCGCCGGTGGCGAAGAACTGCTGCCGCAGCTTGTCGATGTCCCGGTCGATGAACACGCGTTCCCATGGCACCAGCACGTCGTCGAAGACCACCAGGGCGTCGGGCTCGTCGTACCGGCTGGTCAGCGGGTAGTCGAAGTCGCTGGTGGCCTGCGTGGCGTACGGGCGGCGGCACATCAGCTTCAGGCCGGCGGTGTCGACTGGCAGGGCGAAGCTCACGGCGAAGTCGACGTCGTCCGGGCCGAGCGGCTTGATGCAGGTCACGAACACCTCGTCTGCGATCGCGGCACCCGTGGCGAGCATCTGCGAGCCGCGGACGATCAGGCCCTCCTCCGTCTCGCGGACGACGCCGACCTGCAGATAGTCGCCCTCCCAGCCGGACGCCGTCGTCGCGCGGGAGACCTGGGGCGGGATGATCGCGTAGGAGACGTAGAGGTCCTCGGCGAGGATCCGCTCGTAGTAACGGCGGATGTTGCCTGCGAAGTCGCGCTTCTCGTCGGCGAAGACGTCGGCGTGGGCG
This sequence comes from Zhihengliuella alba, assembly GCF_039538765.1. Taxonomy (NCBI): domain Bacteria; kingdom Bacillati; phylum Actinomycetota; class Actinomycetes; order Micrococcales; family Micrococcaceae; genus Zhihengliuella; species Zhihengliuella alba. Next base: position 483,188 of record NZ_BAABCJ010000002.1, read on the forward strand.
GCGAACGCCGCGAAGAAGGTGCCGACGTGGTCGGGACTGCGGCCCACCCAGCCGTGGGTGTGCTTCGCCCAGCGCTCCACGGCGGTGCGGCGCGCGGCGAGCTCCTCGGGCGTGCGCGGGATGCTGAACACGCGGTTGGCCGGACCGGCGATCTCCACGGCGTCGTACTGCATGCCATTCGCCGGATCGGCGGAGAGATCGTAGAGCTCGGCGATGGTCGCCGCGACACCGCGGAAGGCCGGATGGTCGGAGACGTCGACGGACTCGCCGTCGAGGAGAACGGTGCGTCCGTCCTTCAGGGAGTCGAGGTACTGCTGTCCGGTGCGCATGGTCAGTTCTCCTGATCGGTGGTGTAGGTGTGCTGGAGGACGGTGCCGTCCGGGAAGGCGAGTTCGAGGCGCCACTCGGCGCCGTAGACGAAGTCCCCGCCGATGACGGGGATGGTGCCGCCGAGGCAGACGAAGTCGCCCACCACGCCCGTGCGCTCCTGGAGGAGCCGGACGACGTCGGCCGGCCGGCGCAGCCCGTCGAGCGTCCCGTCCTGGTAGAGACGGCCGTCCACCCAGCTGCGCGCGCGGACGGCGTCCAGATCGAGGTCGGCGAGGGAGTCCACGGGGACCACGCTGGCTCCGACGGGCTTGGGACAGGCCTGCTTGGACTCGCCGATGTCCACGGCTTCCACCTCGCGGTCCGTGTGGTCGGAGGCGACGCCGATGTAGTAGCGGCCGCGGTGGCGGATGTAGAGGGGCTCGATCTCGCCGGAGGTGCGGCTCCCGGCGACGGGCAGTGCCACGGCCGTGGCGACGGAGTCGGCGTCGACGGGATAGAACATCGGGACGGCGGGCGGCGGTGCGATGCCGATCGCCGCGAGCTCGTCGATGTGGTGCTGCACAGCCTTGTCGTCGCGGCCGGTGTAGCCGGCGACGATGGCGGTGAAGCGGTCCAGGACGATCGTCTCGTCCGTGCCGTGGACCCGGAGCTCCAGGGTTCTGGTGGTGGTGTTCATGATTCTCCTGTGGAGGCTGAAAAAGGGTGTGCTGATCCGCCACCGGGGCCCAGAGGGCCGCGGCGTGCGGTGGAGGGTGGTGCGACGTCGGGAGTGCGGCGTTCGAGTTCGCCGCGGTCAGCGGGCGCTCGTTGGCGTGCGTGCCGGTCAGTGCGTGCCGGTCAGTGCGTGCCGGTCAGCGGGCGCGTGCCGATCCCCGCGCGGTCGGCCCAGCGCTGACGCGATACGTCCTGTGCGGCGCTCAGATGTCGAGAGCGTGCGAGGAGCGCTCGCGCAGCGCGGCCCGGGTCGAGTCCAGGTGGCGGGCGCTCGCGGCGACGGCCTCGTCCGGATCCCCGCTGTCGATCGCGTCGACCATCGCCCGGTGCTCGACCAGGACCTGCTCGATCCGATCGCGGCGCTCGAGGATGGCCTGGACGCCGAGCCGGGCCTGCTTGAACCGTTGGGAGTCGTAGACCCCCTCCAGCGTCGGGTTGCCGGCCGCGTGGACGATCGCCTTGTGGAAGCGGATGTCCGCCTCGATGAACGCGACCGGGTCGTCCAGCAGCATCGCCTGCTCGTCGACGATCGCGTCCAGCACCTCCCGCCGGAGGAGCCGCTGGGCGGTGACCTTGGAGACCGCCCAGGTTCCGATGACGCGCCTGACCTCGAGCATCTCGCGGATGTCGTGGGAGGTCAGCGACGGCACGTACGCCCCCTTGTGCGGCACCCGGCGCAGCAGCCCGACCGCCTCGAGGCGCAGGAGCGCCTCCCGGACCGGAGTCCTGGAGACGCCCGCGGACTCCGCGATGGCGTTCTCGCTCAGGAACGCCTCCTGGTCCCACGGCAGTGCGGCGATCTGCTCCCGCAACCAGAGATACGCGATCTCGGGTGCCGTCGGCGCGGTCTTGCGGGAGATGCCGTTCATCGGGCTGGCTCACTTTCACGGGGTGCTTCGTGCCTCTGCGGCGAGGGGCTCCTCGGCCCCGGCGGCCGCGGCGTCGGTCGCGGGGCCGTCGTCGAGCGAACTCAGACGGAGGTCCCGCGTCTCCCTCGCACAGGCGACGGAGACGACCGAGATCAGCCCCATCACCACAAGGTACAGGGCGATCGCCTGTCCCGTCCCGAAGAAGTGGTACAGCGTCAGCGCGATCATCGGGGAGAGCGAGCCGGCGATGAGGGAGGCGACGTTGTAGGCGACGGACGTACCGGTGTAGCGGACGTCGGTGGGAAACAGCTCGGTGAAGAACGCGCCGATCACTGAGCTGTAGGCGGCGAAGATCAACAGGCCTCCGACCGCAGCCAGGACGATGAGACCCGGGTGGCCAGTGTCAAGGAGGGCGAAGAACGCGAAGCCCCACACCATCGTTGCCGCCGACGCTGCGAAGAGCATGGGCTTCCGACCGACCCGGTCGGCCAGGACCGCCAGCAGCGGGATCGCGACGACGGCAACGGCCTGGCCGATCATCACCGCGTTGAGGCCGACCTGACGGGCGAGACCCTGGATGTCGGTGACGTAGGTGATCAGGAACAGCGAGTAGATGTAGAAGCCCGCGTTCTCGCCCATGCGGCTTCCGGCGGCGATCAGGACCTGACGCCAGTTGCGCCGGAACAGGATCGTCAGTGGAACTTTGCGCTGGGCGGGGCCAGCGTTCGCGGCCCTGGCCTGCGCGGCCTGGAAGAGCGGGGTCTCCTGGACATAGAGGCGCAGAACCAAGCCGATGATCACCAGGACAGCTGAAAGGCCGAAGGCGATGCGCCAGCCCCAGGACAGGAAGGCTTCCTCGGTAAGCACCACGGACAGCAGGGCCAGGACTCCGGCGGCCATCAGGTTGCCGAGCGGCGGGCCGACGTTCGGCCAGGACGCCCAGAAAGCGCGCTTGGTGCTCTGGTCGCTGTACTCGGAGACCAGGAGGACGGCGCCGCCCCACTCGCCCCCGAGGGCGAAGCCCTGGACGAGCCGCAGGAAGAGCAGGGCCAGGGGTGCGGCGATGCCGATGCTCGCGTAGGTGGGGATGACGGCGATCAGGGCAGTGGCGATTCCCATCAGCAGGAGACTGGTGATCAGGGTGGTCTTGCGGCCCCTGCGGTCGCCCAGGTGCCCCAGCACGATCGCTCCGAGGGGGCGTGCCACGAAGCCGGCAGCGAAGGTGCCCAGGGCCAGCATGGTGCTGACGAACGGGTCCTCGTTGGGGAAGTACAGCCTATTGAAGACGAGCGCGGCAGCGGTGCCGTAGAGGAAGAAGTCGTACCACTCGACCGCCGTGCCGGCGAGCGACGAGGCCGCGACGACGGGGAGCGACGTGTGCTTCTTGCGGGGTGTTCCGATGATCTGAGACATGCAGGCCCCTTTACCTGATGTGGAGGACGGAGTGTCGGCGGCCGACCGTGATCGGCGTCACCGAGAATGACTGTAGACGAGTTGTATACAGCTTGTCTACAGCCGTTCCCGGTGACGGGATCCGCCCACCCCGGCGTTGGGCCGCTACTCCTCCCCGGCGCCCGAGGGCAGGTCCGTCTCGCGCCCCGGAGCGACAGCATCGCGCCGACACAGCTCCCAGGAGCGCGTGATCCGCAGCCTCGCGAGGAAGTCCTCGTCGTGGCTGACGACCAGCAGGCCTCCCGCGTAGGCCTCCAGCGCCTCGACGAGCTGGTCCACCGACTCCAGGTCGAGGTTGTTGGTGGGCTCGTCGAGCAGCAGCAGCTGCGGCGCCGGGTCCGCCAGGAGGATGCGGGCCAGGGCCACCCGGAAACGCTCCCCTCCGGACAGCTGCCCCACGGGCTGGTCCACCCGGCCGCCGCGGAAGTGGAAGCGGGCCAGTCGCGCCCGGACGGTTCCCGGCGCCGCCGCGGGCGCGGCCGAGCGGACGTTCTCGAGCACGCTCGCCGCGTCGTCGAGGCCGGCCCAGCCCTCCTCCTGTCCCCTCGACTGTCCCCTCGGCCGCGAGTCCAGGCGCTGACGCAGGTATCCCACGGGGACGACCGCAGCGTCGGCCACCTGCTGCAGCAACGTGGTCTTCCCGGCCCCGTTGCGCCCGGCGACGGCGATCCGCTCCGGCCCCCGGATCGACAGGGCCGGCTCTGGCAGCGTCGGTGCGGGCGGCGGGTCCAAGGGCCCCGGCCCGCCGTCCGGGCCGACGGCCGCATCCACCGGCACCCCGCCGTCGTGCACGAGGATCCCGTCCGGCAGCCGGAGCGAGAGCTCGGCCAGCACTCGGCCGGCCGGGACCTCCGTGCCGGGCAGATCGATGGCGATGGACCGGTCTGCGGGGAGGCGGCCGCGGGCGTCCTCGAGCCGGGCCCGGGCGCCCTCCTCCCGTGCGGCGCGCTGGCTCCGCTGCCGCCCCGCGCTCTCCTCGGCCCGCTTGCGCAGGTGGTTGGCGAGGATCTTCGGCATCGAGTCGGCGGCCGCCCGGCCCTGACGGGCACGCCGGGCGAGCTTGGTCTGGTCCTCGATGCGCTGGCGCTTCTCGGCGGACACCTGGGCCGCGGCCTCGCGGACCCGCCGCTCGGCAAGGCCGCGCTCGGCCTCGACCGCAGCGACGTAGCTGTCCCACGCCCCGCCGTGGAGGCGCAGGTCGGCGTGGTCGGCGGTGCCGCCGCGGACCTGGACGGGCCGCAGCTCGGCGATGGCGTCGACGCGGCGGAGGAGTGCGACGTCGTGGCTCACCACGAGCAGCGTGCCCGGCCACCGCTCGACGGCCGCGTGGAAGCGGCGGCGGGCGAGGCGATCCAGGTTGTTGGTCGGCTCGTCGAGGACGGCGAGCGCGTCCGGGCCGGCGCGGAGCTCGATGCCGGCGAGCCCGACGATCATGGCCTCGCCGCCGGAGAGCGTGCCGACGGTGCGGTCGAGGAACGCCGGCGAGTCGGCCGGCAGCCCGTAGCCGGCCAGGAGTGTGCCGGCGCGCTCCTCGAGGTCCCAGTCGTCGCCGACCGCCTCCATGTTCTCGACGAGCCCCTCCTCCCGCCCGGCGAGGACGGCGCGCAGGGCGGCCAGCTGGTCCGCGATGCCCAGCAGTGAGGCCACGGTCCGGTCGGAGACCAGCGTCAGGCGCTGCGGCAGGTACAGCGGGCGGCGCGCCGCGGGGGCGCCGCCGGGGCCGATCGGCGCCTCCGAGTGGGTGACTTGTCCGCTGGTCGGCTGGAGGTCGCCGACGATCAGGCGGAGCAGCGCGGTCTTGCCCGTGCCGTTGGAGCCGACGATCCCGACGCGGCCGGACAGCGTGGCCGTGAGCTCATCGAAGATCCGGCGGCCGTCGGGCCAGTCGAAGGTGAGGCGGTTCAGGACGACGGCGGGCCCGGGCGTCTGCGGCTGGACGGAGGTGTGATGTGGATTCTGCATGGCGCTCCCGTGGGGACGAAGGTGCGCCGACGGGGTCCCGTGGCGCTCAGCGGAGGGCGCGGGAAGAATCCACTTTCAGTTCCTCACGTCGGGGACAGGGCTGGACCAGTATCGCTCCAGTCATTGAGACATGTCAATGACTCACCGGCTCGCTCATCCGACCGGCTGCGGTACGCGGGCCGCCACGGCGAGGACGCCGGCGTCGTGCGTGACCAGGACGACGGCCCGGTCGGCGAGCGCCGCCTGCAGGTCGCGGATCAATGCGATCGCCTCGTCCTGCCCCAGGTGCGCGGTGGGCTCGTCGAGGAGCACCACGTCGGCTCTCGCCAGCAGCGCCCGGGCCACGGCCAGTCGCTGTCGCTGCCCGCCGGAGAGCCGGTGCCCTCCCGCGCCGATCGGCGCGTCCAGCCCCTCGGGCTGGGCGGCCAGCCAGTCCCCCAGCCCGACCCTGTCCAGCACCTCCGTCAGCTCCGCATCGGTGGGCTGGTCGCGGAGATCGCGACCGAGGCCGAGGTTCCGGCGCACGGTGGAGTCGAAGAGGTGTGCCTCCTGGGGGCACCACGCGACCCGGCCCAGGTCCTCCGGCGTGGCCGCCCGCCAGCCGCCATCGGGCTTGTTCACCTCGAGCTGGCCGGACCACAGCGGGAGGGCGCCGAGGAGCGCGGCGAGCACCGTCGACTTCCCGGATCCCGAGGGCCCCTGCAGGACGGCCCACCGCCCGGGCGTCGCCTCGAGGTCGAGTGCCTCGACGACGGCGGCGCCGGGTTCCCAGCCGACCGTCGCGCCCCGGAGGCGGAGACCGCCGAGCCGGGCGCCGTCGTCGTGCTCGGGAGCATCGGTGCGGCCGGACCCGGCGCGCGCCGCGGCTGCCGCGTCGGACGGTGCCCCTGCACGGGGGCGCCGGGGGCCCGCCGCGAGGACGGCGCCCAGCCGGTCCAGGCCGTCCCCGAGCTGACGGGCACGCTGCGCCGAGGAGGCGGTCTGCGCGATCGGCTCGCCGAGGGCCAGGAGCAGGAGCGCGGCGATGGCGGCCTGCTCGCCCGTGAGCTCCACCCCGCCGAGGGCCGGCAGCGCGAGCGCCAGGACCGCCGCCGTCGCGCTGATCAGCGCCGCCCCGCCGAGCGCCAAGCCTCCGGTGCGCGCGGAGGCACGGAGCCGCTGCGTCTGGCGGCGGTCCTGCGCGGCGAACTCGGCGAGCACCCGGTCCCGTGTGCCGTTCCCGGCGAGATCGTCGGCGGCGCGCAGCAGGCCCGGCACGCGACCGGCCAGCCAGGCCTGGTGCGCGGCGATGCGGGTCCCGGTGCTGCGCTCGGACGCCAGGACGGCCGCCGGCAGCACCACGAAGGCGGCGAGGCCCAGCACCAGGGCGACGCCGAGGGCGGACGGCACCCAGAGGGCGAGGGCGCCGCAGGCCAGCAGCCAGGTGGCCGCGGCCGCCACCGGGGGGACGACGACGCGCGGCAGGACATCGCGCACGTCGTCGACGCGCTGCACCAGGAGGCCGAGCGCCCCGCCGCCGCGGGTGATGGGGCCCCACCACCGCGGGTCGGCGGCGAGCACCTCCCAGAGACGTTCGCGCAGGCGGCCGGCCCACCCCAGGAGCGCGTCATGGACGGCGAGCTGCTCCAGGTAGTGCAGCAGCGCCCGGCCGATACCGAAGAAGCGCACGCCGACCACGGCGACCATCAGGTGCAGCATCGGCGGCTGGTAGCTCGCGTTGACGATCAGCCAGCCCGAGACGCCACTGAGCGCCGCCCCGAAGGCAACCGCCGCCGCGGCGTAGAGCAGTCCCGTGGCCAGGCCCCAGCGGCCGAACCACGGCAGCCCGCGCAGCACGGTCCGCCACGAGCGAGGCCTGCGGCGTCCTGCGCCGGTAGCGGTGGCCTCGCGGGCAGCGGCGGCCTCGCGGGCAGCGGCGGCCTCGCGGGCGGCGGCGGCCTCGCGAGGTGCCGGTCGAGAACCGTCGCGGTCGGCCGGCGACGCCAGCTGAGCACGGCCGCCACCGCGAGATGCCAATCGAGCACGGTCATCACCGCGAGATGCCAATCGAGCACCTGAGGTGGGGTCGGGCGCGTGCTGGAGTGGAACCTCGCGGACGGCCTCGTGCTGCATCGAGATCTCGCGCACGGAAGGGTGCTGATTCGAAACCTCGCGTACGGGCACGTGCCGGCCCGGCATGTCCCGGGCCCGGGAGAGCGTGACGACGGAGGACGCCTCGGGACCGTCCGCCGCAGCCGACGCGCGCTCGGCCGCGGGCGCTACCGTCGGGTCGGCTGCGGGCGCCACCGTCGGTTCTGCGGCGAGCACCCCCGTCGCCTGGCCCCTGGGACCGTCCGCCCCGGCGCGCCGGTCGCGCAGCTGCGCTGCGAGGGCACGGTCGTGGGTCGCGACCAACAGGGCCACGGCCCGGCGCGTGCGGTGCGCGGGCTGCATCAGGTCGACGAGAGCCTCCCGGACGGCCTGCGCCGAGTCCTCATCGAGGTGCGCCGTCGGCTCGTCGGCGACCAGGAGCCACCCGGCCTCCCCGGCGCCTGCTCGTGCGGCAGCCTGGGCCCCGCCGTCCGTCCCGCCGTCCAGTTCCGTCCCGAGTCGGGCGAAGGCCCGGGCCACCGCCAGCCGGCGCAGCTCCCCCGGGCTCATGCTCTGCGGCGACCGCCGCCCGTATCCTTCGAGCCGCACGCGCCCCAACAGTCGGTCCGACGCTGCCGGGTCCAGCGGGACGCCGGCGGCGAGCTCGAGCTCGGCCGCGACGGTGGGCTCCGTGAACCGTGGATGCTGCGGGATGTAGGCCGCGGGCATGCGGCGCTCCAGCGTCCCGGCCACCGCGGCCCCGGCCGGCAGCAGTCCCAGCACGGCCTTCAGGACGGTGGACTTCCCCGACCCGCTCCCCGTGTCCAGCACGTGCACGTCGCCGGCGCGCAGGCGCAGGTCGGGCGCGGTGACGGTCGCGCCGCCGTCGTACCGGATCTCCAGTCCGGAGAGTACGACGGCGTCCGCACCCGCCGCTCGCCCGTCGCGGTGCTCCTGGGTCTCGGGTTTGGAGTCGGCACCCGGCGCGGGGGCGGCGACGGCCGCCCTGGCCCGGCGCATGGCCTCCGCGCCGTCCTCGGATGCGTGGAAGGCGTTGCCGACCTCGCGCAGCGGCAGGTAGCACTCGGGCGCGAGGATCAGCGCCAGCAGACCGGCCTCGAGCGCCATGTCCCCGTGGACCAGGCGGACGCCGATGAACACGGCGACGAGGGCCACGGAGAGGGTGGCGATCAGCTCCAGGGCGAGCCCGGACAGGAATGCGGTGCGCAGGGTGCCCAGGGTGGCGCGGCGGTAGTCGTCCGAGACCTTCCCGAGCGCGCCGCCGCGGCCGGCCGCTCGGCGGAGGCCGATGAGCGCCGGCAGGCCCTGGGCCAGCTCCAGCAGGTGGGCGCTGAGGCGGGCCAGGCCGTCGGCCGCCGTGGCGATGCGGTCCTGGGTGTGCAGGCCGATCAGGATCATGAAGATCGGGATCAGCGGGACGGTCAGCAGGATCACGAGCGCCGAGACCCAGTCCGCGAGCAGGATCCGGGTGCCGACCACGAGCGGGACCACGGGCGCCGCCGCGAGGGCCGGCAGGAATTTGGTGTAGTAGCCGTCCAGGCCGTCCAGGCCCCGCGTGGCCAGGCCGGCGAGTTCGCCGGCCGGCAGCCGGGTGGACGACGTGTGGGCGGACGGCGCTTGGGTGGGCGATGTGCGGGTGGACGATGAGTGCGTGGGCGACACGTGCGTGGGCGACGTGTGGGTGGGCGGCAGGTCGGTGGACTCGGCCGTTCCGGGGCCGGCGCCGAGGGCCCCGCCGCGCAGACCGGCCGCGAGCAGCTCCGCGCGCAGGCCCTCCTTGGCGCCGAGCCCGGCCCGGCCCGCCAGGGCCTGCCCCGCCCAGACAGCCACGGCCCGCAGGACCGCACCGGTCAGGCCGAGCGACAGCGTGCGCGGCACGTCCAGCGCGCCCCCGGCGGCGAGCGCGGCGATCCCGCCCGCCAGCGCCTCGGCGATCAGGATCAGCCCCACCGCCTTGAGCGCCGCCAGCCCCGCCAGCCCGGCGAGGACCAGCCGGGTCCCGGGTGTGTCCGGCAGTTCGGGCCGCATCAGACGATCGCCCGCACCGGGTGCGGCGCGGGGATGTGCCGCTCGCTCAGCCGCTGGCGGAACACCCAGTAGGTCCAGGCCTGGTAGGCCAGCACCAGCGGGATCCCGAACGCCGCCACCACGCTCATCACGCCGAGGGTGTACGGGGTGGAGGACGCGTTCTGGACCGTCAGGTCGAAGGCCGGGTCCAGCGTCGACGGCAGCACCACGGGGTAGACGGACACGAAGATCGCGGCGACGCCGGCGAGCAGGAAGGCGCCCAGGCCGGCGAACGTCCAGCCCTCGCGGCCGCCCCGGGCGGCGGCCCAGGCCCCGGCGAGGACGACGACGGCGGTCGCCAGCAGCGCCCAGCCGGCGGTCCTGCCGTGGCCGTCGACCACGACGGCGGCCCAGGCCGCCAGGGGCACGGCGAAGGCGGGCAGCGCACGGCGCAGGATGCGGCCGGTGCGGCGGCGGATGTCGCCGTCGGTCTTCAGCGACAGGAACGCGAGGGCATGGACCAGGCAGAAGCCGACGGCGGCGAGCCCGCCGAGGACCGCATAGCCGTTGAACCACGCGAAGGCCCCGCCCACGCGGTCGCCGTTGGCGTCCAGGGGTAGACCCGTGGTCGTCAGCGCCAGCAGGGCCCCGATGCCGAAGGCGGCCGCGTAGCTGCCGGCGCAGAGCGCCCAGGTCCAGAGGCTGCGGGCCAGCGCCGTGTGCGCCTTGCCGCGGTACTCGAACGCCACGGCGCGGAAGATCAGGGCCAGGAGGACCAGCACGAGCGGCACGTACAGCGCGGAGAAGAGGGACGCGTACCAGTACGGGAAGGCGGCGAAGGTGGCGCCGCCGGCCGTGAGCAGCCAGACCTCGTTGCCGTCCCACACCGGGCCGATGGTGTTGATGAGGACGCGGCGCTGGCTCTCCCCGCGGGCGAAGCCGCGCAGGAGCATGCCGACCCCGAGATCGAAGCCCTCGAGGAAGAGGTAGCCCGCCCAGAGGACCGCGATCAGGATGAACCAGAGCGTGGGGAGGAATTCCATGGTGTCCGTCTCTCGTCAGTTTCGTCAGGGGACAGGTCGGTCGGCGGGGCCGTCAGTACGCGAAGGCCAGGACGTCGTCGCCGCCGTGTGCGCCCGGCGCGCCGTCGGAGTCGTCGCCGGAGTCGCCATCCGGGCCGGCTGCCGGCCCGAGCTCCGGCATCGCCGAGCCGACGCCGCCGCGCACGTACCGGGTCAGGAGCACCAGCTCCACCACGGCGAGCGCGGCGTAGACACTGGTCAGCGCCACGGTGGAGAACAGCAGCTCGCCGGCGCTCACCCCCGGCGACACGGCCGCCGCGGTGAACATGAAGACCTGGTCGACGCCGTCGAAGTCGGGGTTGGGCGCCACCACGAACGGCTGGCGGCCCATCTCCGTGAAGATCCACCCCGCCGAGTTCGCGGCGAACGGCGCGGCGATGCCGAGCACCGCCAGCCGGGAGACCCACTTCCCGCCCGGCACCGTGCCCCGGCGGGTCAGCCAGAGGGCCACGGCGGCGGCGAACGCGGCGATCCCGCCAAAGGTGATCATCATGCGGAAGCCCCAGTAGGTGACCTCCATCAGCGGCAGGTAGTTGATCTCCTGACCGGCACGGTCGCCGTACATCGGGTCGTCCGGCAGGTGGGTGCCGTACTTCTCCTGGTACTCCGGCAGCAGCGTGTTGACGCCCTTGATCTCGGTGGTGAAGTCGCCGTTGGCCAGGTAGGACAGCAGGCCGGGGAGCTCGTAGACGGCGACGACGTCGTCGCAGGTGGTGGCGCCGTCGCTGGAGAGGTCGCCGATGGTGAGCACGGAGAACCCGGTGCCGTCGTGGCAGGCGGCCTCGGCGGCGGCCATCTTCATGGGCTGCTGCTCGAACATCAGCTGCGCCTGGTGGTGGCCGGTGAAGGCCGTGCCGAGGAACGCGACGACGGCGACGGCGGCTCCGACGCGCAGTGACGTGATCCAGACCCGGTAGTCGGTGCGGTCCCGGCCGCGGCCGTGGGAGGGGTCCTCGCCGACGACGACGCGGCCGGCGTCGTCGACCGTGTCGATCCCGGCCGCGCGCCGCCGGTGCAGGTGGAACCAGGAGATCCCCAGCAGGAAGGCGCCCGCGACGGCGAAGGCGCCGGCGATGGTGTGCGGGAAGGTGACCAGTGCGGTGATGTTGGTGAAGACCGCCCAGACGTCGGTCATGACGGCGCGGCCCTCGACGATCTCCGTCCCGACCGGGTGCTGCATCCAGGAGTTGGCGACGAGGATGAAGTAGGCGGAGAGGATGGTGGCCAGCGAGGCGCACCAGATGGTGGCGAGGTGGACCTTCTTCGGGAGCCGGTCCCAGCCGAAGATCCACAGGCCCAGGAAGGTCGACTCGACGAAGAACGCCAGCAGGGCCTCCATGGCCAGCGGGGCGCCGAAGACGTCGCCGACGAACCTGCTGTACTCGCTCCAGGCCATGCCGAACTGGAACTCCTGCACGATCCCGGTGGCGACGCCCATGATGAAGTTGATCAGGAAGAGCTTGCCCCAGAACTTGGTCATCCGCAGCCAGTGCTCCCGGCCGGTGCGAACCCAGGCCGTCTGGAAGACCGCCACCAGCAGGCCGAGCCCGATCGTCAGCGGCACCATGAGGAAGTGGTAGACCGTGGTGATGCCGAACTGCCACCGCGCGATGATCAGCGGGTCCGCATCGAGGACCGAGGTCAGGAAGTCCATTGCCGCTCCAGCCTGAGAGGGTTGCGAGGGTTAGTTCTACGCTCCGTAGAACTACTTCTACGCTCAGTAGAATACTCCACTTCTACGGTCTGTAGAACGTTGGCCTCGCCACGTTGCCGCCAGCCCGTGCGCCAACCCGTGCGCCTCGCCGGCGCCCCTTCGGTACCCCGCCGCGCCTGCACCCACCCCTCGCGTCATCGATGTGCCCCACATCACAATCGATCCGCAGATCCGCGGCCTCCCGGGGCTGCCGCCGTTTCCCAACCGCTCACCGACTCGCCGTCTCCCCTCGAGGGCTTGAATTCCGCTCCACCTGTATGTCGTTAATGTCCTCGCATTAGGTAAGCCTTACTTTAGGGCTCAAGTGCAGACGCACTCACAGATCAGGAGATATCGATGCCGCCTCTGGGTACACCGACGCTGTCCGACGCCGTCGGGCCGCACTCGCTCACGGCCGCCGACCAGCTGCTCGCCGCCGAGACCGTCCAACGCTTCGTCGCCGAGGCGGGCGCTGCCACCCTCGTGGCCGCGAACGCGGTCGCCACGGCGTCCGGCCCCAGCACGGGTCCGCGGGTCGCGGACCTCGCCGGCCGGGTCGACGCCGTGGACCTGTCCGCCCCGCTCGGGAGCACCGAGGCCGCACTCTCGGAGGCCTCGGAGCTGTACCTGCGGGACGCGGTGTACTTCCACCATCCCGGCTACATGGCCCACCTGAACTGCCCGGTCGCCATCCCCGCCGTCGCCGCCGAGGCCCTCGTGACCAGCGTGAACAGCTCCCTGGACACCTGGGACCAGAGCGCGGGCGCCACCCTGATCGAGCGTCGGCTGGTGCAGTGGACGGCCGGGCTGATCGGCTTCGGGGCCGCCAGCGCCCCCGGCACCGGCCCGTCCGGGTCGGGCACCGCCTCCGGCACCGGCACCTCCCCGGACGGCATCTTCACCTCCGGCGGCACGCAGTCGAACCTGCAGGCGATGCTGATCGCCCGCAACCACGCCGTGGCCGGGCTCCCGGGACCGCTGCACGCCCGGCTCGCGGACCTGCGGATCTATGCCAGCGCCGAATCGCACTTCAGCATCGCCAACGCCGCAGCGATGCTGGGACTCGGCACCGACGCCGTGGTGCCCGTGGCCACGGACTCCGCGCACCGGATGGACGCCGAGGCCCTCGCCGCCCGCCTCGCCGAGGGCGCGGCCGCCGGGACCCGCCCGATGGCGATCGTCGCGACGGCGGGCACCACCGACTTCGGCGCGATCGATCCGCTGCCGGAGCTCCGCCGCCTCGCCGACCAGCACGGGGCCTGGCTCCACGTGGACGCCGCCTACGGCTGCGGCCTGCTGGTCTCGCCCGGCCACCGGCACCTGCTGGACGGCGTCGAACGGGCCGACTCGGTGACGGTCGACTTCCACAAGTCCTTCTTCCAGCCCATCGGCTCCAGCGCTCTGATCCTGCGCGACGGCCGGCTGTTCGGCCACGTCACGCACTATGCGGACTACCTGAACCCGGCAGCGGAGGCGGGGACCGTCCCGAACCAGGTGGACAAGTCGCTGCAGACCACGCGCCGGTTCGACGCCCTGAAGCTGTGGGTGACGCTGCGCTCGATGGGAGCCGGGGCGATCGGCGCGATGTTCGACGAGCTGATCGACCTGGCGGCCGCGGCGGGCGACTCCGTGCGCCGCCACCCGGACCTCGAGCTCGCCGCCGACGTTCAGCTGACCACCGTGGTGTTCCGCTACGCGCCGCGGCACGCGGGCCTCGACGCGGCCGGCCTGGACGCCCTGCAGGACGCCGTCCGGGCCGAGCTCTACGCGTCCGGCCGGGCCATGGTCGCCGCGACCACCGTCCGCGGCACGGGTGCCGGCACCGGCGGCGGCGCCACTGCAGCGGCCGCCCCGGATGCCGGCGCCCGCCACCTCAAGCTCACCCTGCTCAACCCGCGCACCACCCTGGCCGATGTGGAGGAGGTGGTCGCCGCGGTCGTGCGCCACGGCGAGCGCCTGCTCTCCGCCGGCGGACCCGCCGCCCACGGGACCGCCACCCGCGAGACCGCCACCCATGAGACCACTGTCCGAGAGACCGCCTCCCATGAGGCCGCCCGAGCCGAAGGAGGCGCCCGATGACCGCCGCGCAGCCCGACCACCCGTCCCCCGCGTCCCGCCGCTCGGAGGCCGTCTACGACGCCGTGGGCGTCGGCGCCGGCCCGTTCAACCTCGGCTTCGCCGCCCTGGCGCAGGGCAGCGGGCTGGACGTCGCCGTGTTCGATGCGAACGAGTCGTTCGCGTGGCACCCCGGCATGATGCTGCCGGGCACGCACCTGCAGGTCCCGTTCATGGCGGACCTCGTCACCATGGCGGACCCCACGCACCCGCTGTCCTTCCTGAACTACCTCAAGCGCCACGGCCGGATCTACCCGTTCTACATCCGCGAGGACTTCTACGCCCTCCGTGCCGAGTACAACGCCTATCTGGCGTGGGCCGCCGCGGAGCTGCCGTCCGTCCGCTTCGGCCACGCGGTCACGGAGTGCCGGCACGACGGCGACGCGTACGTCCTGACGGTCCGCGCGCCCGAGGGCCCGCTCACGGTGCGCGCCCAGCACCTGGTGCTCGGCACCGGCACCCAGCCGTACGTCCCGGACACCGTGGACCCGGTGGCGCTGGCCTCCGGGACCGTCCTCCACACCAGCGAGTACACGCGCCGGCGGGCGGAGCTCCTCGCGGCCGGGACCGGCTCGATGGCCGCGTCGTCGGCCGCGTCGTCGGCCGATCCCGGGGCCGGTCCCGGGGCCGGTCCCGCGGCCGAGGCGGACGCCGGTTCGAGGAGCGCGACGCCGCCGCGGCGGATCGCGGTGATCGGCAGCGGCCAGTCCGCGGCCGAGGTGGTGGCGGACCTGCTGGAGAACCTCGGCACCCTCCCCGACGGGACGGAGCAGGAACTGGTGTGGGCCACCCGCTCCTCCCGGTTCTTCCCGCTGGAGTACACCAAGCTCACGCTCGAGATGACGTCTCCGGACTACATCGACCACTTCCACGGCCTGCCGCAGTCCGTCCGCGACCGTCTCTCCGCCGAGCAGAAGGGCCTCTACAAGGGCATCAACGCCGACCTGATCGACCACCTGCACGAGCTGTTGTACCAGCGCAGCCTGGAGCCAGACTGGTCGCCGGGCCGCGTGCGGCTGCTGACCTCCACCGCGCTGGAGGCCGCGGAGGCGATCTCCGGCGGCGGCGTGAGCCTGCTGCTCTCCCACGAGGAGGATGGCGGCGCGCACCGGCTCGACGCCGACGCCGTGGTGCTCGCGACCGGGTACCGGTACGCCGAGCCCGAGTTCCTCGACGGGGTCGCCGAGCGGATCCGCCGGCTCCCGGACGGCCGCCTGGACGTCGACCGCGAGTACTCCGTCGGCGTCCACGGCGACATCCTCGTGCAGAACGCCGAGCTGCACACCCACGGCTTCACGGCCCCCGACCTCGGCATGGGCGCCTACCGCAACTCCGTGATCGTCAACCGTCTGGCCGGCCGCGAGGTCTACCCGGTGGAGCGGCGCATCGCGTTCCAGGAGTTCGGCACGCCCCAGCCCGCCACCACCACCCCTTCCCCCGCTCCCGCCCACCCCCACGCCCACGCCGTCCAGGAGGCCGCCCGATGACCACCGAAGCCCTCGCCACCACCGCCACCCCGTCCACCGAGGCCGCCGACACCCCTTCCACCGGTACCCCGTCCGCCGGGGCTGCCCCCGGCGAGTCCAGCCCCGCCGGTACCACCCTCACCGACGTCGCTCCCGCTGCTTCCTCCGCGCACGCCGGCGCGGCGGCCGCCGCTGCCGACCGAGCCTTCGCATTCCGCCCGGTGGACGCCGAGGCCGATGCGGAGACCCTGCACCGCTGGATCGCCACCGAGCACGCGCGTTTCTGGGGCATGCCCGACGCCACGGTGGAGGAGATCGGTGCGGAGTACGCGCGTCTGGCCGCCTCCCCGCACCACCGCGCCCTCGTGGCCGAGACGGAGGCCGGTCCGGCGTTCCTGGCCGAGGTCTACGATCCCCGGCACTCCCAGCTCGCCGGACAGTACGTCTGGCGCCCCGGCGACACCGGGCTGCATCTGCTCCTGCCCGAGCCCGACGGCGCGGCCGTGCCCGGGTTCAGCCAGGCCGCCATGGAGGCGGCGGTCGAGCACGTCTTCGCCGACCCGGCGGCGGCGCGGATCGTCGTGGAGCCGGATGCCCGCAACACCGCCGTCCACGCACTGAACTCGCGGGTCGGGTTCCGTCCCGCCGGGCGGGTGGACCTCCCCGAGCACGACGGCGAGCCCGCCAAGCGCGCGTTGCTCTCCTTCCTGGAGCGGAAGGACTTCGCCCGCGCCACGGGACGTCCCAGCACCATCGCCGCCCATCTGGACCCGGCCCGCTGGCAGGCCGCGCACCGGCACGTGCTCGCCAAGGCCCTCGGCGAGTTCGCGCACGAGCGTCTGCTGGAGCCGGAGCGGGTCGCACCCGCGGCCAGGGAGACCGGCACCGAGCGCGCGGTGTACCGCGTGCGGGCGGCGAGCGACGGCGTCGTGCACGAGTACCGCTTCGCCGCGACGCGGCACCTGCTCAACCACTGGCGGGTGGACCCGGACTCGCTGGAGCATCTCGAGGACGGCGAGCCGGCCGGCGTGGACGCCCAGGAGTTCGTGGTCTCCTTCCGGGGGCCGCTGGGCCTGAGCGCCGCGCAGCTGCCCGTCTACATCGAGGAGCTCGGCTCCACGCTCGCGAGCCACTGCTACAAGCAGCTGCACTCGGACGCCACGGCGGTGGAGCTCGCCGCCGGGACCGGCGACCCGATCGCGGACTTCCAGCGCCTCGAGGCCGCGATGACGGAGGGACACCCGTGCTTCGTCGCGAACAACGGACGGCTGGGCCTCGGCGCGCAGGACTACCTGGAGTACGCGCCGGAGACCGGCGCCGCCGCGGCCCTCGAATGGGTGGGTCTGCACGCGAGCCGGGCGAAGTACTCGGCCGTGGCCGGGTTGGACCACCGCACGCTGCTCCGCGACGAGCTGGGCGCGGCGACCCTGGCGCGGTTCGACGCGGCGGTCGCGGCCGCCGTCGCCGGCACCGGGCTGGACCCGGAGGAATTCCTGTACCTGCCGGTCCACCCCTGGCAGTGGGAGCACCGCCTCGCCGTGACCTTCGCTCCGGACGTCGCGACGCGGCACCTGGTGCACCTGGGCGCCAGCGAGGACCTCTACCAGCCGCAGCAGTCCATCCGGACGTTCTTCAACCGCTCCCGCCCGGAGCGGCACTACGTCAAGACGGCCCTGTCCGTGGTGAACATGGGCTTCCTGCGCGGCCTGAGCGCCAAGTACATGGAGTCGACCCCGGCGATCAACGAGTGGCTGGAGGAGCTCGTGGGCTCGGACGCGGAGCTGCACGAGCGGCGCGTGGAACTGCTGCGCGAGGTGGCCGCCGTCGGCTACACCAACCCCCTCTACGCGGCCGCGACGGACGAGTCGTCGGCGCACCGCAAGATGCTCGCGGCGCTGTGGCGCGAGTCGCCGGTAGAGCGGCTGGGCGACGGCGAGCGGCCGGCCACCATGGCGTCCCTCCTCCACGTCGACGGGCGCGGCCGGTCGCTGGCCGCGGCGCTGATCCGCCGGTCCGGCCTGGATGCCGCCTCCTGGCTCGAGTGCTACCTCGATGCCTATCTGGTCCCGCTGGTGCACTGCCTGGCGAAGTACAACCTGGTATTCATGCCGCACGGGGAGAACATCATCCTGGTGCTGCGCGACGGCGTGCCGGACCGCATGCTGATGAAGGATCTGGCCGAGGAGGTCGCCGTCGTCGACGCCGGCGGCGAGGCACGGGTGGAGCTGCCGGAGCAGGTGGCACGGATCCGCGCCGAGGTCCCGGCGGACCAGCACGTGCTCTCGATCTTCACGGACGTGTTCGACTGCTTCTTCCGGTTCCTCGCGCCCCTGCTGGCCGAGGAGGGCCTGATCCGCGAGAGCGAGTTCTGGGGTGTGGTCGGCGAGCGCCTCCGCGCGTACCGCGAGCGGAACCCCGACCTCGCCGGTCGGTTCGACGAGCTCGGCCTGTTCGCCGACGAGTTCGCCCTGTCCTGCCTCAACCGGCTCCAGCTGCGCAACAACCGGCAGATGCTGGACCTCGGCGACCAAGCGGGCGGACTCATCTACGCGGGGACCCTGGAGAACCCGATCGCGGGCTGATCACGCCCGTCCTCGGTGACGGTCAGCCCTCCGAGTAACGGGCGGGGACTTGGAGGCGGGCCGGGACCCGCTCGCGGATCAGGCGGATGGCCTCCTCGCCCTTTCGGAACGTCGCGGCGAGCAGCGGGACCTCGAAACCGTCCGCGGTCTGGACGGACACGCCGTCGAGCACATCGTCGTCGTACGTCTCCAGGGCGACGATATCGGTCCACCGGACGAGGATTGATTCGTCGTCCAGCGTCGCCCGGAATCCGTCGTCGCCGATGACGAGGCGCGTCGAGCGGGGCTCCCGGGTGACCGTCGCCAGCATCGAGCGGCCGAAGGCCCTGCCGTCGATCGGCGGTGCCGGCCGGGGGCGGCGGACCGGGGCGACATGGCCGACGGCCGGATCCACAGACTCGTCGAGCGCGTCCTCGGGGAGACCGACCAGCAGCGTCGACTCCAGGGACTCGAGGCAGCGGCGGACGTCCTCCGGCGTCGCGCCGGTCAGGGCCGCCTCCACGGCCTCCGGCCCGGCTGGCGGCTCGTCGAACAGCAGCGAGTTCGCCTGCGCGTAGCCGTACTCGATCCGGAGTCCCGGCTCGAGGCGCTCGTGGGCGAGGGCGGCCAGAACCGCGTCGACGTCCTGCGGCGGCAGTCCCCGGTCCCGGGTCTCGCGCAGGAGACGGAGTGCCGTCTGCGCGATCTCGACGGCGTGCGCGGGGCGGGCGTCGAACGCGATCGTCACGAGATCGGTCTCGCGTGCGAGCTGGAGACGGTGGGTCTCGGCGCCATAGATCAGCGCGGCCCGCCGCCTCAGTTCCCGGATCAGCCGGCGCTCCAGACACATCAGGACGCCGCTCACCAGGGCGTCGAGTCCGCTGGACGCGCTGACCGTCCTGAAGGACAGACTCGCCTGGCGCCCGCCCGAGAGATACTCGCACGGGCCCTCCACGACCACCGGCGCCGCGACCGGAGGCAGGTTCCGGTCGCCGGACGGGAGCGCGGAGAGGTCTGCCGTCAGGGGCGGTTCCCCGGCCCAGAGCAGGACGGCGTTCTCCCGCACGAAGTAGGTGCTCGCGTACCGGGCGATCTCCTCGACGGTCAACAGCTCGAGCCAGTCCGAGTCAGCGCTGTTCAGGCCGGCGCCCCGGAGACCCATCGAGTTCATCGCGGCCTCCGCGGCGACGGGGTGGACCGGGGACGCCTCGCCCTCGGCCCGGATCACGGCCACCGCGCTGGCCAGCTCCGCGGCCGAGACCCGGCCGTCGGCGATCCTCCGCAGCGACCCGGCCAGTCCGGTCAGGCTCTCCCCGACGACGTCGCCCGGTCCGGAGAACTCGAACCTCGTGGTGCGCGACTCGACGCAGCCGTTAGTCGGGTACACCGGCTCGGGCAGCCCGTCCAGGGCCAGGTGCTCGATGACGTGGGTGATCCCTGCGGTCACGCAGCTCTCGTCTCGGGCACCCACGCCGAAGATCAAGCTCGTCTGCAGCGGTCCGAGCGGTTCCACTCGGACGGTCCGGACAGCCCCGGCGATCCCTGTTTCAGCGGTCATCTCTCCCCCAGGCCTCGTGCATCAGATGCCTCATCATAGGTGGCGCGGAGGGACGCCGGACCCGTTGTCCCAGGACAGAGGCCCGCGTCCCGGGCGCGGGGTCTCCGGGCCCGCCACGCGAGGGCCGCGGTCGACCCATAAGCTGGACGGATGAAGACTGGCTTTCCACGTTCTCAGTCCAGGAGCGCCTGGGTCGACGCCGCCGTACAGGAGATCGAGGCCGACGCGACCCGCAGCGCCGACACGCACCTGCACCGGCTCAGTCTCCCGGCGTCGTGGGGTATCGACCTCTACCTCAAGGACGAATCGACCCACCGCACCGGCAGCCTCAAGCACCGGCTCGCCCGTTCGCTGTTCCTCTACGGCCTGGTCAACGGGTGGATCACGGAGGAGACCACGATCGTCGAGGCCTCCAGCGGCAGCACTGCCGTCTCCGAGGCGTACTTCGCCCAGCTGCTCGGACTGGACTTCGTCGCCGTGATGGCGGCCAGCACCAGTGCGGAGAAGATCGAGCTCATCGAGCAGTTCGGCGGCCGCTGCCAGCTGGTGGACGATCCCGGCGCCGTCTACTCGGTCGCCGAGCGCATCGCCGCGGAGACCAGCGGACACTACATGGACCAGTTCACCTACGCGGAGCGGGCCACCGACTGGCGCGGCAACAACAACATCGCCGAGTCCATCTTCGAGCAGCTCTCCGCCGAGCGGCACCCCGTGCCGGCCTGGATCGTCGTCGGCGCCGGCACCGGGGGCACCAGCGCCACGATCGGCCGCTACGCCCGGTACCACCGCCACGGCAGCCGGCTGGCGGTGGCCGATCCGGAGGGATCGGCGTTCCTGCCGGCGTGGGAGGCGTGGCACGACGGCGGCGATCCGGCCGCCGTCGTCGGCTCGCCGAGCCGGATCGAGGGCATCGGGCGGGCCCGGCCCGAGCCGAGCTTCGTCCCCTCGGTGATCGACGTGGTGACCCGGGTGCCGGACGGCGCGTCGGTGGCCGCGATGCGCCACCTGGAGCGGCGGTTCGGCCTGAGCGCCGGCCCGTCGACGGGCACGAATCTGTGGCTGACGTGGCAGCTCATCGCCGACATGCTGCAGCGGGGCGAACGCGGCAGCGTCGTCACCCTGCTCTGCGACAGCGGGAACCGCTACCTCCGCAGCTACCGCGACCCCGCCTGGCTGGCCGGCAGGGGCATCGATCCGGAGCCGTTCGACGGCGTCATCGAGGAGTTCCTGTCCGCGGGCATCTGGTCGGGGCCCGCCCAGGAGGAGTAGGCCGCACGGGCCGATCGCCCGGGCAGGGCGAGAGCCCGCTCGGATCGGCAACGCGCAGGGCGGAAACGCGCGGGGCGGAAACGGGCGGACAGCCCGCGCAGACCGCCCTCGCAGACCTGCCGACGGGTCAGCGGAGGAGCCGCCGGACGGCGTCGATCTCGGCGTCGTCCAGGCCCGCGGCGGTGTCCCCGCCGGGACGGCGCAGGAGCGCCTCCACGTCCGTGGCGTCGAGGAACTCGCGCAACCGTCCGAGTTTGGCGTCCAGGATCGGGGCCAGCTCGGCGGGTTCCAGGTGCGATTCGTAGGGGTGCTTGACCGGGCTGACCGCGTGCCACGCGTTGATGCCGTGCAGCGCGGCGGCGTACTGCTCCTCGATCAGGTCCGTCCGTCCCGCCAGCTGCAGGGCCAGGCTGACGATGAGTCCGGTCCGGTCGCGGCCCGCGGAGCAGTGGATCACCACGGCACCGTGCTCCCCCGCCGCCGCGAGGTGTCGGAAGACGTCGACGATCCTGTCGGGGAACAACCGGAGGTTGGCGGCGTAGTAGGCGGGGTCGCTCAGGTACGCGCCCACCTGCGCCATGAATTCCTCGTTGCTCTGGTCCTCGGTCGGGCAGTTGACCACAGTGATCCCGGGCTCCCAGCCCTCCGGCAGCACGGGGTCGGTGGGGCGGCGCGAGCGCTCCCCCGGGTTCCGGAGGTCGACGACCGTGCGCACGCCGTGGTCCCGCATCTGACGCCACCCGGCGGGCGACAGCCACTCACTGCGCCGCATCCGGTACAGGCCGCCAGCGACGTGGTGGGCGTTGACGGCGCCGTCCCAGGGCAGGGAGCTGTGGTCAGCCACCGTCATCACGCGCCGGACCAGGCCAGACGGTGCCGCAGCTGCGCCCGGACCTGAGGCCACTCGGAGGCGATGATCGAGTAGACGCAGGTGTCGCGGAGCGAACCGTCCGCGGTCCGACGGTGTGCGCGCAGCACGCCGTCCAGTTTCGCCCCGAGACGTTCGATGGCCTGCCGCGACTGATGGTTCATCCAGTGGGTCCGGAACTCGACGGCCGGGCAATCGAGCGTCTCGAAGGCGTGGGTCAGGAGCAGCAGTTTGGACTCCGCATTGGTCCCCGTCCCGTGGGCCGAGCGCCGGTTCCAGGTGTAGCCGATCTCCACCCGCGGCAGCTCGCGGTCGATGTTCGCGAACGAGGTCATACCGAGGACCCTGCCGGTGGCGTCGACCGCCGTGAAGGGCATCATCTCCCCGCGGTCCCGGCGCTCCAGGCGGGCGGCGATCTCGCCCGCCATCTCCTCGGGCCTGGGCACGAGCGTGTACCAGAGGTTCCACAACTCACCGTCGCTCGCGGCGTCCACCAACCCCTCGTGATGCCTGTGCTCCAAGGGTTCGAGGGTCACGAGGCGCCCGCTGAGCGTCGGTGTGGTCCATGCGTCCATGCGCTCAGCCTAACGATGCGCCGGGCGGATCAGCTCCAGTCGAAGAAGCCCCGGCCGGACTTGCGGCCCAGCTCGCCCTGGGCGACCTTGTCCCGCAGGATCTGAGGCGGCGCGAAGCGCGGGCCCAGCGTCGACTCGAGGTACTCGGCGATGCCCAGCCGGACGTCGAGCCCCACGATGTCGGTGGTGCGCAGCGGGCCGGTGGGATGCTTGTAACCGAGGACCATGGCGTTGTCGATGTCCTCCGGGCTGGCGACGCCCTCCTCCACCATCCGCATGGCCTCGAGCGCGATCGCAACGCCGAGACGGGAGGACGCGAAGCCGGGTGCGTCGTTGACGACCACCGGCGTCTTCCCGAGGGCCTCGGTCCATGCGCGGGCATCGGCGACGAGAGCGTCCTGGGTCTGCTTCCCGATGACGACCTCGATCAGCTTCGAGGCCGGAACCGGGTTGAAGAAGTGCAGCCCCAGGAACCGTCCGGGCCGGCGCAGCTGCTCGGCGATTCCCGAGACGGAGAAGGACGAGGTGTTGGAGGCCAGCACGGCGTCCTCGCCGAGGCGCTCCTCGACGTTGCGCAGGGACTCGATCTTCAGGTCCCAGATCTCCGGCACGGCCTCGACCACGAGGTCCCGGTCGGCGAAAGCGGCGTAGTCGGTGCTCACACGCAGCCGCGCGGCGTAGTCGCCCTCGGGCAGGCCGCGCTCGATCGACTTCGCCACCGCGGACTCGACGCGGCCGCGCGCGGCCGCCGCGGCGTCGTCGTTCGCCTCGACGACGACGACGTCCGCGCCGTTGATGAGGAAGGCGTGGGCGATGCCGGCCCCCATGCGGCCGCCGCCGAGGACGCCGACTCGTGCGGGCAGGAGAACGTCGGTCATGGTCACTTCTCTCACTTCTTGGACTCGCTCGTTGGAGACTCGGTCTTCTGGGATCCAGTCTTCTTGCGGTCCAGGAACTCCTGCATGCGCCGGAACTTCTCCTCCGACTCGAAGAGCATCCCCTGGGCCAGGGTGTCGATCGCCGGGTGTGCCTCCCGTGGTGCGTGGAACACGGACTTGGTGATGCGGACGGCCAGGGGGTCCTGGGCGGCGATGCGGTCCGCCAGGGCGTGGGCTGCGTCCAGCAGATCCGGCCCCGGGACCAGCTCGGTGACGAGCCCGGCGGCCAGGCAGGCCTCGCCGTCGAGGATCCTTCCGGCCAGGAGGATCTCCTTGGCCAGCGGCTCGCCGACCAGTTCCTTCAGCCGCCACGTGGCGCCGGCGGCGGCCATGATCCCGAGGTTGGCCTCCGGCTGGCCCATCCGCAGCTCGGGCGTGCCGAGGCGGAAGTCCGCGGCGTAGGCGAGCTCCGCCCCGCCGCCGAGCGCGTAGCCGTCCAGGGCGGCGATGACCGGCAGTGGCAGCCGGGCGATCCGGTCGAAGACGCCGGAGTTGATGCCGGCGAGGGCGTCCGCACGGCGGCGCTCGCGCAGCTGGGCGATGTCCGCACCGGAGGCGAAGATCCCCTTGGCGCCCCTCGGGTTCTCCTCCGTGGGCGCCTGCGAGGGCGTCCCGGAGAGGATCAGGATCCGCGGCGTGCGCTCCAGCTCGGCGCAGACGGCATGGAGCTCGTCTACCATCGTCTGGTCGATCGCGTTTCGCACCTCGGGCCGGTGCAGCTGCACCAGGAGGCGGTCCTCGCCGGTGGTGAGCTTCAGCGTGGTGAAGTCGGCGGCATTCAGCCCTTCAGTCATGATCAAACCCTTTCCACCAGCAGGGCCGCGCCCTGGCCGACGCCGACGCACATGGTCGCCAGCCCCATCGAGCCGGGGCCGGCCTCGCGCTCGAGGCGGCCGAGCAGGGTGATGGCCAGCCGGGACCCGGACGAGCCGAGCGGGTGGCCGAGGGCGATCGCGCCGCCGTCGTTGTTGACGACCTCCGGGTCGAGCCCGAGCTCCCGCATGCAGGCGAGCGACTGGGAGGCGAACGCCTCGTTGAGCTCGACGGCGGCCACGTCGGCCAGGGTGCGGCCCGTGCGCTCCATCAGCTTGCGGGTCGCCGGGACCGGCCCCATGCCCATGATCTCCTGGGGCAGGCCGGCTGAGGCACCGCCGAGGATGCGGGCGCGCGGCGTCAGCCCGTACTTCTCGAGGGCGGCCTCGGAGGCCACGACGATGGCGGAGGCGCCGTCGTTGAGGGTGGACGCGTTGCCGGCGGTGACCACCGAGCCGCCCTCGACCACCGGACGCAGGCCGGCGAGGACCTCGGCGGTGGTGCCGGCGCGCGGGCCCTCGTCGGTATCGACGACCGTGACCTTGCCCTTGCGGCCCTTGACCTCCACCGGAACGATCTCGTCGGTGAAGCGGCCGGCCTCGATCGCGGCGATCGAGCGCTCGTGGGAGCGGACGGCGAACGCGTCGCAGTCCTCGCGGGAGACGTCGAAGGCGCGGGCGACTTCCTCGGCCGTCTCCGGCATCGAGTAGGTGGCCTTGCCGTCGCGGGAGAGCTCGCCGGAGAGGAAGGCCGGGTTCGGGAAGCGCCAGCCGATCGAGGTGTCGTAGACCTGGCCGGGCTTGGCGAACGCCGTGGCGGGCTTCTCCATGACCCACGGGGCACGGGACATGGACTCGACGCCGCCGGCGACCACGATGTCCGCGGCACCGGCGGCGATCATGTGCTGGGCCATCGTGATGGCGGACATCCCCGAGGCGCAGAGCCGGTTGACCGTGATGCCCGGGACGGTGTCCGGGTAGCCGGCGAGCAGCCACGCCATGCGGGCGACGTTGCGGTTCTCCTCGCCGGCGCCGTTGGCGTTGCCGAGGATCACCTCGTCGACGACGGCGGGGTCCAGGCCCGCGCGCTCGACGGCGGCGCGCACCGTGAGGGCTGCGAGGTCGTCCGGGCGGACCGAGCTGAGGACGCCGCCGTAGCGGCCCACCGGCGTGCGGGCCCCGCCCACCAGGAATGCTTCTGCCATGGATGCTCCTTCGGATCCCCGGCCTCCAGCCGACGGATGGCCTGCCGGAGACGGACTCGGGCCGCGGGCGGCTGCCGCCGGGCCTGCGGATTGCGGACTGGGTGGCCGGGCGATTTACCGACCGTTCGTTCACTAATAGTGTCACCGGTCACCGCGCCGGTCAACTGCCCACCCCCGCCCGGATCCCTTGCCACGGCCCGGGTGCGCGTCTAGGTTGACCCCATGAAGCCCACTCTTCAGATCGTCCTGGACTGCGCCGATCCGCACGAGCTCGCCGCCTGGTGGGCCGAGACGCTCGAGTGGGAGGTGGAGCCGAGCAACGAGGACTTCATCCGCAGGATGATCGCCGACGGCCACGCCACCGACGCCGACACTCGCGAGTTCCGCGGGACCCTGGTCTGGCGGGAGATGGCAGCGCTCCGGGAGCCGGGCGGGCCCGGCCGGATGCTCTTCCAGCTGGTGCCGGAGCCCAAGACCGTCAAGAACCGGATGCATCTGGACCTGCACCTGGGCCCGGACGGCCAGGGCACCGACGAGGCCGGTCGGGACGCCGCCCGCGACGGACTGGTGGCCCGCGGCGCCACATTCCTCTACTCCGAGCGCCAGGGGCCGTTCGTCTGGCACACGCTCGCGGACCCCGAGGGCAACGAGTTCTGCATCGCCTGACTCTCTAGGAGTAGAGCTCGCTGGCCGGCTTGTTGTGCCGGACGCGGAGCCATCCGAGCCACAGGGCGAGCCCGAACAGCGGGATGCAGGCGATCGTGTAGAGACCGAGGCGGAACACGTCCCCGGTGGCCGGGTCTACCCGGGTGTCGAAGGCGACGAGCACGCCGATGAGCAGCAGCGCGCCGAGGCCCGCCCAGCTGGTCCACGGCGAGCCGGGCATCGGCAGCGAGGACACGAGGCCCTTCTTCCGGCGCAGTCCGAGCTGGGAGGCGAAGATGGCGCCCCAGGTGCAGAGCACGCCGATCGAGGCGGAGTTCAGCGCCAGCTCGAACGCGTACGTCCCGCCCAGCCAGATGTTCAGCAGGATGCCGAAGAAGTAGAGCACCCCGACCGTCAGGATGGCCGCGTAGGGCACGTGCCGGCTGTTCATGCGGGCCAGCCACACGGGCGCGTGGCCGTTGTGGGCCATGGCGCGGAAGACGCGGCCCATGGAGTACAGGCCGGAGTTGCACGAGCTGAGGGCCGCGGTGATCACCACGATGTTCATCGCGTCGCCGATCCACGACGCGCCGATCTGGGAGAAGACGGTGACGAACGGCGACTCGCCGGCACTGTAGGCGTCGTGCGGCAGCAGCATGGCCAGCAGCGTCACGGAGCCGACATAGAAGACCACGATGCGCAGCACCACCGCGCGGATGGCCTTGGGGACCTCGCGCTTGGGGTCCTGCGCCTCGCCCGCCGTGATGCCGACCATCTCGATGCCGTTGTAGGCGAAGATCACCGAGTTCAGCACGAGGATCGAGACCATCACGCCGTTCGGGAACAGGCCGCCCTCGGAGGCGAAGAGGTTGGACACGGAGGCGGTGTGCTCGCCGATTCGGGCGTTGAGCACCACCAGGACGGTGCCGACCACCAGGAAGATGACGATCGCCGAGACCTTCAGCAGCGAGGCCCAGAACTCGGTCTCGCCGAAGGCCTTGGCGCTGAAGAGGTTGATCGAGACCAACAGGAGCAGGGCGGCGATCGCCGCGACCTCCAGAGGCACGTTCGGGAAGAAGAACTGGAAGTAGAGGCCGATCGCGATGAGCTCGGCGATACCCGTCATGACCCAGTTCAGGGCGTACATCCAGCCGGAGAGGTAGGCGCCTTTGGCGCCGAACATCTCCCCGGCGTAGCTGACGAACGAGCCCGATGTGGTCCGGTACATGACGAGCTCGCCGAGCGCGCGCATCAGGAAGTAGGCGATGACGCCGGCGAGCGCGTAGGAGACCAGCAGGGCGGGGCCGGTGGTGGCCAGGAGCCCGCCGGCGCCCAGGAACAGGCCGACGCCTATGGCGCCGCCCATCGCGATCATCTGGATGTGCCGACGGGAGAGGGACTTCTGGTAGCCCTCGGCGGTGAGGGCGGTGGTGGTTTCCGGGACGGGGGTTCTCGCGTCCGGACGCAGGGATTGAGACACGCGCGCTTTCCTTGTGGGTTAGCAGATGAGGGGATGCCACGGGCCCCGCCGGGTGCGGCGGGAGGGGCGACAGCGCAATAGTGTAGACCTCGTCACTGGGAACGAAGGCCGGCGGGGACGGGCACCTGCCGGCACCCACCTGCCGGCACCCACCTGCCAGCACCGTCCTGCCAGCATCAGGGGGCCCGGGATTAGACTCGGTCCGTGACCACTGACCCAGCTTCCGTGCCCCCGAAGGTCTCCGACGTGTTCGACCCGGCGCAGTGGCGCCGCGTCGACGGCTTCGACCTGCAGGACGTCACCTACCACCGGCAGGTCGAGCGCGACGCCGGCGGCCGGATCGTCCGCGACCTGCCGACCGTGCGCATCGCCTTCGACCGACCCGAGGTCCGCAACGCCTTCCGCCCGGGCACCGTCGACGAGCTCTACCGAACCCTGGACCACGCGCGGATGACACCGGACGTGGCGACCGTCCTGCTCACGGGCAACGGCCCCTCCCCGAAGGACGGCGGCCACAGCTTCTGCTCCGGCGGCGACCAGCGCATCCGGGGTCGCGACGGCTACCGCTACGCCGACGGCGACTCGGCCGAGACGATCGACCCGGCCCGCGCCGGCCGCCTGCACATCCTCGAGGTCCAGCGGCTGATGCGCACCATGCCCAAGGTCGTCATCGCGGTGGTCAACGGGTGGGCGGCCGGCGGCGGGCACTCGCTGCACGTGGTGGCGGACCTGACGATCGCCTCCCGGGACCACGGGAAGTTCAAGCAGACCGACGCGACGGTCGGCTCGTTCGACGCCGGCTACGGCTCGGCGCTGCTCGCGCGGCAGGTGGGCCAGAAGTTCGCCCGCGAGATCTTCTTCCGCGCCAAGACGTACACGGCCGAGGAGATGGTGGCCATGGGCGCCGTCAACGAGGCGGTCCCGCACGAGAAGCTGGAGGAGGTCGCGCTCGACTACGCGGCGGACATCGCCCGCCAGTCGCCGCAGGCCATCCGCATGCTCAAGTTCGCGTTCAACCTGGCCGACGACGGGCTCGCCGGGCAGCAGGTCTTCGCCGGCGAGGCAACCCGCATGGCCTACATGACCGACGAGGCCGTGGAGGGCCGGGACGCCTTCCTGCAGAAGCGCGACCCGGACTGGTCCGCGTTCCCCTACTACTTCTAGGCGCCCCATGCCCACCGACACCGTCCAGCGCCTGCTCGGCGCCCTCACCGATGCCCTCGGCGGCGGGCCGGCCGTGGAGCCCGTGGACTCCGGCACGCCGGGGGCCCCGGAGATCCTCCGCCCGGACGACGCCGGCGCGGAGACCGCCGTCGTCATCCGCACGTCCGGGTCCAGCGGCGCGCCCAAGCGCACGGCGCTGAGCGTCGAGGCGCTCGCTGCGTCCTCCGAGGCGACCGCCCGCTACCTCCGGGCCGAGGGCCAGTGGCTGCTGGCCCTGCCGACGCACTACGTGGCGGGGGTCTCCGTCCTCACCCGGAGCCTGTTCGCCGGGACCCAGCCGGTCGCCGTCGACCTGGCCGAGCGCTTCACGCCGGAGCGGTTCGTGCAGGCCGCCTCCGCCCTCACGGACCGGGTCCGGATGACCTCGCTGGTGCCCACGCAGCTGCAGCGCCTGCTGGAGGACCCCGCGCCGGAGACACTCGCCGTCCTGCAGCGGTTCGACGCGATCCTGGTCGGCGGCGGCCGCACGCCCGAGGCGGTACGGGCGGCGGCCGCCCGCCACGGCCTGCGGATCCACCTCACGTACGGCATGAGCGAGACCTGCGGCGGCTGCGTCTACGACGGCGTGCCGCTGCCCGGCGTCGCCGTGTGCGAGACCGACGGCCGGCTCTCCCTCGGCGGGCCCATGGTCGCCACGGGGTACCTGGGCGACCCGGAGCGCACCGCCGCCCACTTCGGCACCGACGCGGACGGCCTGCGCTGGTTCCTCACCGACGACGTCGGGACCTACATCCCCGACCCGGCCCCCACCGCTCCCCCGGCCGGGGCCCTCGGCGAGTACGACGGCGGCGCCCCCGACCCGACCACCGGCACGGGTCTGGTCACGGTCGAGGGACGGATCGACGACGTCGTCATCACCGGCGGGGTCAAGGTCTCCGCCGGCGCGGTGCAGCGGGTCGTCGAGGCCGCCCCCGGCGCGGGTGACGCGCTGGTGGTGGGCATCCCGGACGAGCACTGGGGCGCCGTCGTAGCGTTCGCCTACACGGGCGACGCAGACGGCGAGGACCTGGTCGCCGCCGTGCGCGCCGAGCTCGGCCCGGCGGCGGCCCCGAAGCGCTGGAAGCGGCTGCCGGCCCTCCCCCTGCTGCCGAACGGCAAGCCGGACCGGCAGGCCGTCCTCGCGCTCCTCGCGTAGCCGGGCGGGTCCCCGGCACCGATTCGGACAATCACGCCCCCGAGGCGGACAATGGGGCGTCGGAATTCCTCCGGAGCCATCCTCCGGAGCTGCGCGGCACCGGCCGGCAGTCGACGCAGGAGCAGGCAGAGGAGACGTTCAGTGGCAACCGTGGGGCAATGGATCGCAGGCGCGCGGCTGAGGACACTGCCGATGGCGGTCGCACCGGTGCTCGTCGGCACGGCCGCCGCGTACGAGGTGGACGAGCAGCTCCACTGGGAACGGGCCCTGCTGGCCGCGTTCGTGGCGCTGCTGCTGCAGATCGGCGTCAACTACGCCAACGACTACTCGGACGGCATCCGCGGCACCGACGACCAGCGCGTGGGACCGTTGCGGCTGACGGCCTCGGGCCTGGTGCCCCCGCAGCGGGTGAAGGCCGCCGCGTTCGCCTGCTTCGGCGCCGCCGCCGTGGTCGGTCTGGGCCTGGTCCTGATCTCGCAGGCGTGGCCGCTCCTGCTGGTGGGGCTGGCGGCCATTCTCGCCGCCTGGGGCTACACGGGCGGGGCGAACCCGTACGGCTACCTGGGTCTGGGCGACCTCTTCGTGTTCCTGTTCTTCGGGCTCGTCGCCACGCTCGGCACCACGTTCACGCAAGTCCTCCAGCTCACCGGGCCGGCCTGGATCGGCGCGGTCTCCACCGGCCTGATCGCCTCCGCACTCCTCATGGCCAACAACGTGCGCGACATCCCCACCGACCGCGAGGTGGGCAAGCGGACCCTGGCCGTCCGGCTGGGCGACGAGTGGGCGCGGGCGAGCTATGTGCTGATGCTGGCCCTGGCGATCCTGCTGCCGATCATGCTGGTCGGCGAGTACCCGTGGCTGCTGCTGGTGGTGCTGGCGGCGCCCCTGTGCCTGATGCCCTCGTGGACGATGCTCCGCTCCACCGAGCGGCAGGCGCTCATCCCCGTCCTCAAGCAGACGGGCGCCATCAGCCTGGCCTACGCGGCGCTGTTCGCCGCCGGACTGGTCATCACGGTGATCCTGCGGAACGTCTGACCGTCAGTCCCGATCCTCGGCGGCCGCGTCCTCCTCGGCGATCCTGTTCCGGCGCGCCTTGCGGTCCCCGGACATCCGGGCCGCGAGCTCCTGCGACGCGGCGATGCGCAGCCGGTTGAAGAAGAGGTAGCTGACCGCGAAGGCCACCACCAGGCCCACCACGGCGCTGAGCCACAGGTTCCACGCCAGCCCCCAGTAGAGGCCGGCGAAGACCGCGGCGAAGAGGGCCAGACGCAACAGGGTGAACTTGAGAAACTGCACCCGCCCATCCTACTGGCCGCCGAATCGTCGCCTCACGCTCGCGAGCCTAGAATTGAGACATGGTTCTCCGCGTCGCAATCATCGCCTCGATCATCGCGCTGTTCGTCATCATCTACGCGCTGATCGACTGCCTGCGCACGCGGCCGCAGGAGGTGCGCAGCATCTCCAAGCCGGCCTGGGTGCTCAGCATCCTCCTGCTGCCGCTCATCGGCGCTCTCCTGTGGTTCTTCCTCGGCCGCCCGCGCAACTCGCCCGCCCCCGAGGGCTACTCGGCACCGGGCTCATCGTCCCGCAGCTCGGCCCCGGACGACGACGAGGCGTTCCTGCGCCGCCTCGCCCAGGAGCGCGCGCAGAAGGCCCGCGAGGTCGAGCTCAAGCGCCGCGAGGACGAGCTCAAGCGGGGCGGGGCCTCGAAGCCGGACGGCGAGACCGGCGCTGGCAGCGCTGATGGAGGCGGAGCTGACGGAACCGGCGGTGGCGCAACCGGCGGCGGCTCGGACAGCGGCGGTCACGACGACGACCGCCCGGGCCGGGGCGGCAGCCCCACCTGACCCCGCTCGGGGCCCTCACCGGTGGACGACGTCCACCGTCTCCTCGCCGCCGTCCGGGGCGAACACGATCCGCGCCTCGTCCGGGACCGGACCACCGACCGTCTCCGCGGAGAACGTGTGCGTCGTCCCCGTGAAGTCGGCCGTGCAGGGCCCGTCCGACCCCTCCTCGAAGACCACGGTGAGGCGTTCGCCGTCGTTCTCGAAGGAGGTGGCCCGCGGCAGACAGGTGGAACTGCCCCACGTGACCACCTTCACGCTGCCGTCGCCGACGTCGATCACCACCGGGAGGGCCGCCTCGCCGACGGGCAGCTCGACGCCCTCTGGTGTGCCGCCCGCACGGCTCTCCGCGACGCCGGGCCCCGCGCAACCGGCGACGAGCACGGCTGCCGCAGCGACGGCGAGGAGCCGCGACGGCGTCCACGATCCTCTGGCACGCACGGCTCAGTCCCCCTTCACATTCACGATCTGCCGCAGCCGGTGCCGGACCGCCACCAGCGGCTCGGCATCGGCCATGACCCGGTCGATGGACTTGTAGGCCGCCGGGATCTCGTCGATGAACGCCGGGGTGTCGCGGAACTCGATGCCCTCCATGGCCGCGCGGAGCTGGTCCAGCGTGAACGTCCTGCGCGCGGCTGTGCGCGAGTACTCCCGGCCCGCACCGTGCGGCGAGGACTCCAACGACATCGCGTCGCCCCGTCCCTCGACGACGTACGAGGCCGTGCCCATGGAGCCGGGGATCAGGCCCGGCTCGCCGGCGCGGGCCCGGATGGCGCCCTTGCGCGAGACCCAGACCGTCTCGCCGAAGTGGGTCTCCCGCTCGGTGAAGTTGTGGTGGCAGTTGATGCGCTCCACCTCGTGCACCGGGCCGCCGAGCCAGTCGCCGAACTGCCGGAAGACGCGGTCCATCATCTCCTCGCGGTTCAGCAGCGCGAACCGCTGCGCCCAGCGCAGCTCCCGGATGTAGGCGTCGAACTCCTCCGTGCCCTCGTCGAGGTGGGCCAGGTCGGGGTCCTCAACCCGGATGCCGTCCCGGCGGATGCGCTCCTGCGCCGTCCGGATGTGCCGCTGGGCGATCCGGTTCCCCACGCCGCGGGAGCCGGAGTGCAGGAACAGCCAGACGGCGTCCTCCTCGTCGAGGCAGACCTCGATGAAGTGGTTGCCGGAGCCCAGGGAACCCAGCTGCAGCTCCCAGTTCCGCGCGTAACCCGCGGGGTCGAAGTCCGCCTCCGCGGCGAGCCGCGTGAGCTCGTCGATCCGCGGGCGCGCCGTGCCGACCACCTTGCGGTTGTAGTGCCCGGCAGAGAGCGGGACGGCCCGCTCGATGGCCTCGCGGAGCGCGCGGCGCCCCGGCGGGAGCCGGTCACCCCGGGCGTCGGTCCTGACGGCGATCATGCCGCATCCGATGTCGACGCCGACGGCCGCCGGGATGATCGCCTCGCGCGTGGGGATGACCGACCCGACGGTCGCCCCCTTGCCCAGGTGGGCGTCCGGCATCAGGGCGACGTGCGGATGGACGAACGGCAACCGGGCCGTGGTCTCCGCCTGCTCGCGCGTCTTCGCGTCCAGAATGGACGCCCAGTTCACCAGCCGGTCGTTGATCCTCTCCATGGGCCTACTTATACGCGCTCGCGGCCCCCGCGCCCACCCCCTGATGCGGGACCCGGGTGCGGGGTGGGCTCAGACCCCGGCGTAGGAGTGCAGGCCGCTGAAGTAGATGTTCACCACGGTGAAGTTGAAGATGATGCAGGCGTAGCCGACGATGCTCAGCCAGGCCGAGCGGACGCCGGTCCAGCCGCGGGTCGCGCGGGCGTGCAGGTAGCCGGCGTAGACCACCCAGATCACGAAGCTCCAGACCTCCTTGGGGTCCCAGCCCCAGTAGCGGCCCCACGCGGCCTCCGCCCAGATGGCCCCGGCCATCACCGTGAACGTCCAGAGGACGAAGGACACGGCGTTGATCCGGTAGGCGAAGTTCTCCAGCGCGCCGGCGCTGGGAACCAGGCGCAGGAACGGGAGCCTGTCCTCGCCGCCGGCGGCGAGCCGGGCCTGGCGGCGGTGCTGGATCAGCTGGACCACGCTGGCGACGAAGGAGATGGTGAACAGCGACGAGGCGAGTACCGCGATCGAGACGTGGATGATGATCCAGGGGCTCTGCAGGGCGGGCACCAGGTGGCCCACCGGCGTCGGGAAGCCCATGGTCGCCGCGCACAGCATGACGGTGACCAGCAGCGTCACGAAGACGCCCATGAACCGCAGGTCCTTCCTCAGGAGCGCGATCAGGTAGACCAGCGCCACGATCAGGGCGCCGGTGCTGAGGAACTCGTACATGTTGCCCCACGGCACGCGCGCCGCGGCGATCGCCCGCGTCACCACGGCGACCGTGTGGATGGCCGCGGCCAGCCAGGTCAGGACGACGGCGATGCGCGCCATGCTCCGCTGGCCGGAGGCGGCCGTGTACGCCATCGACTCATCGACCAGGGCGGGGCCGCCCGCGGGGCGCGTCGACGCGGAGCCGCCGCCCACGGTGGCGAGCTGGTCGGCCTCCTGGCGGAGGACCTCCTGCTCGATGGAGCGAATGGTCGCGTTCGACTTCGCCAGATCCCAGGCGAACACCACCAGCGCCGCCGCATAGGCGAACGCGGCCAGAAGCATGAACAGGTCGCTGTAGGCGCCCAGTTGCTCGTTGATGACCGGCATATTGCGTGTACTCCCTAGTCGTCCGCCCGGCCGGAACCGGGCTCGTGCGGCGTGCTCCACTGCTTCTGGAACAGCGCCCGCAATTCAGCGGCCTCGTGCTCCAGCCGCGGGTCCTCGCCGCGGGCCAGGAGGCCGTATTCCATGGTAAGCGGGCCGGGTGCCCCGGCTTCGGCGTCGTCCCGGACCTTGACCCAGACGCGGCGACGCGGCGTGAACAGGGACACCGCCAGCCCGGACAGGGCCAGGACGGCGAAGATCAGGACCGGCGTCTTGCCCGGGTCGTGGTGGATGTCCAGGCCGACGTAGCGCTTCAGGCCCGTGAAGGTGATGCTGCCCTTGCCGTCGGGCAGCTCGGCCGTCTCCCCCGGGTTGATCACCAGGCCGCCGGCGTCCAGGTTGCGGCTGTTCAGCTCGGTCAGCGTGTCGGTCTCCAGGACGTAGACGTTCTGCGGCGTGCCCTCGTCCAGGCCCAGATCCCCGTAGTAGGAGTTCAGCTGCAGCTGCGGCAGGGCGGGGGCCGGGTCCAGTGAGACACCGACGCCGTTGACCTCGCCGGCGGTCGGCAGGAAGAGACCCACGAAGCCGAGCTGCTCCGGTTCCGCGTCGGGGACCTTGAGGACCATCAGCGAGGTGAACACGGAGTCCTGCGGCACGGAGGGGACGGGCCCCTGGAAGGCGATGTCGCCCTGGCCGTCCCGGACGGTCACCTCGGGCGCGTACCCGTTGCCGACCAGGTAGACCGAGCTGCCGCCGATCCGCAGCGGGTGGTTGACCCGGAGCTGCTCCTGCCGGCGCTCCCCGCCGGGCTCCTGGGTGGTGACGGCCGCGTCGAAGCCGATCTGCTGGCCGAAGGAGCTGCTGGTCTCCCGGTCGTAGGTGACGTCAAACTGGTCCAGAGTGACGGAGAACGGCTCCAGGTCGGTCGGCTCGAAGGCCGTGCCGGGGCTGAAGGAATCGTAGGAGACGAGCGTGTTGACGAAGGACTCGCCCTCGACGAGGATCCGCTGCCCGCTGTAGCCGTAGGCCCCGCCGATGGCGACCGAGGCGAGGATCCCGACCAGCGAGATGTGGAAGACCAGGTTGCCGACCTCGCGCACGTATCCGCGCTCGGCGCCGACGGACGCGACGCCGCGGTTCTCCGCGGCGGGTCGCTCCTGGACGCGGTAGCCGCGCTTCTTCAACAGGGCGGCGGCCCCGCGCATGATGGCATCGCTCCGGCCGCCGTCGGACCCGTCGCCCGTCTCCACGGCGTCCAGCTCGAGCGTCCCGTGCTCGGGGAGGCGGCCCAGGCGGGCGGGGGTGCGGGGCGGCGGCGTGCGCATGGCCTGCCAGTGCTTCTTGGCGCGCGGCAGGATGCAGCCCACCAGCGAGATGAACAGCAGCAGGTAGATCGCCGAGAACCAGACGGACGAGTAGACGTCGAAGAGCTGGAAGCGGTCCAGCCACTCCCCGGCGGTGGGGTCGTTCTCGATGTAGGTGGCGACGGCCTCCGGGTTGGCGTCGCGCTGCGGGAACAGCGACCCCGGGACCGCGGCGACGGCCAGGAGCATCAGCAGGAACAGGGCGGTGCGCATGGAGGTCAGCTGCGTCCAGACCCAGCGGACCGTGCCCTTGAAGCCCAGGGCGGGCATGGCGACGTCGTCGCGCCCGGCCCGGCCGGCGGCGGGCGCCTCGGGGTCGGCCTTCACTCCCCGGTCGCCGGTTCCGGCGTCGCCCTCGCGTGCGGCCGCGGCGTCGTAGGCGTCGGCCTTGCGGTACTCGTCCTCGCGTGCGTTGTCCTCAGCCATCAGACGGGAAGCCTCACTTCGTTAGCGAACCAGTTCTGCAGTTCCGCGACCCACAGGCCCCACACGCCGCTGGCCATCAGGAGGCCGAGCAGGACCAGGAGCCCCCCGCCGACGAACATGATGGCACGCTGGCGCCGGCGGAAGAACGCGAGGGCGCCCATGCCCCGGCGCAGGCCGAGCGCGATCAGGAGGAAGGGCAGCCCGAGTCCCACGCAGTAGGCGAAGGTCAGGAGGGCGCCCTTGGCCACGTCCGGATCGGGGCCGGAGCTCATCGCCAGGACGGCGGCCAGGGTCGGGCCGATGCAGGGCGCCCAGCCGAGCCCGAAGACGAAGCCCAGGACCGGCGCTCCCCAGAGACCCGCCGGCGGCCGGTAGTGCACCTTGCGCTCGCGCTGGAACCAGCCGAGGCCGCCCATGAACACCACGCCCATGACGATCACGACGACGCCGAGCAGCTGGGTGACCCAGGCGCCCTGGAAGCGCAGCCAGATGGAGATCTGGGCGAAGAGCACGCCCGCCAGCATGAAGACGGCCGTGAAGCCGAGGACGAACAGGGCGATGCCCGTGACCACGCGGCCGCGGCGCTGCTCGGCCAGGTCCGCCCCGGTCAGCCCGGTCACATAGCCCAGGTACCCCGGCACGAGCGGGAGCACGCACGGGGAGAGGAAGGAGACGAGCCCGGCGAGCACCGCGACGGGGACGGCGAGCAGGAGCGAGCCGTCCTGGACGATCTCGGCGAACGGATTCACGGTGTCTCGCCGAGCCGTTCCTCGATGAGCGCCTCGAGGGTCGACTTCTCGGCGACGCCGAGGATGCGCGCGGCGACCCGGCCCTGCCGGTCCAGCACCAGGGTGGTGGGCACGGCCTGCGGGTTCACGTACTGGCTCAGCGCGAGCAGGATCGTGCCGTCCGGGTCGGGAGCCGACGGGTAGGGGATGTCGAAGGTCCGCTCGAAGGCCGCCGCGGTGGCCTCCTGGTCGCGGACGTTGATGCCGACGAACTCCACGCCCTGGTCGGCGTAGGCGTTGGCGAGCTCGACCAGGTGCGGCGCCTCCACGCGGCACGGCGCGCAGGCGGCGTACCAGAAGTTCAGGACGGTGACCTGCCCGCCCCAGTCGGCGGAGTCGAGCCGGGAGCCGTCGTAGAACTCGCCGGTCACCTCGACCGGCTCGCCGCGGTCGGCCGGATCGTAGACCTCGACCGAGCCGTCGCCGGCGATGAAGTTCTTGCCGCTGCCGGCCCCCGCCTGCTGGGCCAGCGGGTCCTCGGCCGGCCCGCAGGCCGCCAGCGGCACGACGGCGGCCAGAGCAGCCGCGGTGCGCAGCAGCGTGCGCCGGCTCGGCCGTCGCGGGGACGACGGGCCGGTCTGCGCTGCTGTCGGATCGACGTGGTTCATCTGTGTGCTTTCCATGGTGGAGCTGGAGTTCGGGGGCGGGATCGGGACGGCGGGCGGGGCACGGTCCGGCCCCGGGGCGCCGGCGGCCCTCCGGCCGGGCGGCCGCGGGGGCCGGCCCGCTCAGGCGCCGGGCAGGTTCGCCGCGTCGGCCAGCAGGTCGGCGCAGGGCTCCGCGTACCGCACCCCGACCAGCTTCTCGTCGTCGAAGTCGAGGCTGGTGATCGAGGCCAGCGAGCACTGGCGGCGGCGCGGGTCGTGCCAGAGGCGCCGGTTCTCCGCGGCGAGGCGCGTCACCCAGATGGGCAGCTGATGCGCCACGAGGATGGTCTCGGCGCCGCTGCCGCCGAGTTCGACGGCGCGGCCGCGGTGGTCCTGGACCGCCTCCATCACGCGCGCGACCTGGTCCCGGTATGGCTCGCCCCAGGAGGGCCGGCACGGGTTGGCCAGCATCGGCCAGATCCGGGGGTTTCGCAGCTGCTCCTTGATCCGGGACATGCCCTCGAACCGGTTCTCCGCCTCGATGATCCGGGGCTCCTCCTCCAGCTCGAGCCCGAGGGCCTCCGCCGTCGGACGGGCCGTCTCCTGCGCGCGGAGCAGCGGCGAGGCGGCGATGCCGACGATCTGCGCGCCGGCGTCGCGCTCGGCGACGAAGTGCTCGGCGACGCGCTCGGCCATCCGGTGGCCGAGTTCGGAGAGGTGGTAGCCCGGGAGGCGGCCGTAGAGCACGCGGTCGGGGTTGTGCACCTCTCCATGGCGCAGGAGGTGGACGGTTGCTTGGGCCATGGGCCTCATTCTCTCACTCGGGGACACGGGCCGCCTAACAGGGGCGGTCGCCGTCGCAGGGCCGCATCGGCGCTCCCGCGACGGCCCGCGCGGGCGACCCGCACGACTTCGACAATTCGTAGAAACCATACCGGCAAACCCTTGGTGCGAGGTGGGAGCCCCGCCTCCCCGGCCGAGCAGCCCCTCTCCGCGCCGGCCGCGCCGGCCCTCGCGAGAAATTTCACCCGCAGGACTAGTTATATGCAAATGCATGTATTACAGTGGAGGGCAACGGGGTCGCAAGACCGCCGCAACCGAACAGCACGGGTCCCGCCCCGCAGGACCCGCACCGTCAGCAAGGAGAGATGCATGGCAATCGCAGCAGACATCACGGCAGGCACCTGGACCATCGACAACTCGCACTCGGAGGTCGGATTCTCCGTCCGCCACGCGGGCATCAGCAAGGTCCGCGGCCGCTTCAGCGACGTCGAGGGCACCCTGGTGGTCGGCCAGGACATCGCCGACTCCACGCTGGAGGCCGTGGTCCAGATCGCCTCGGTCGACACCGGCGACGCCAACCGCGACGGCCACCTGAAGGGCGAGGACTTCTTCGACGCGGAGAAGTTCCCCACCATGACCTTCACCGGCAAGGACCTGCAGGGCTCCGGCAGCGAGTTCACGCTGGTCGGCGACCTGACCATCCGCGGCAACACGCAGCCCGTCGAGCTGGACGTGGAGTTCCACGGCACGGCGGTCGACCCGTTCGGCATCACCCGTGCCGGGTTCGAGGCCACCACCGTCATCAGCCGCAAGGAGTTCGGCCTGACCTGGAACGCGGCCCTCGAGGCCGGCGGCGTCCTGGTCGGCGACAAGGTCACCATCACGCTCGACCTCTCCTTCGTGAAGGCCGACTGACCCAGTCGCTCGGGCGCGGCGGCCGCGCCGCGCACCACGGCACGGCCCACCTCGACGACGGCGGCCGGTGCCTCTCGCGGGAGGCACCGGCCGCCGTCGTGCCGAGGGGGTCCCGAAGCACCCCGCGCGCACTAGTCTGGAGGCAGATGGAACCCACGCATATGGAGGAAACATGAGCACCACCGGAAGCGGCGGATTCAACTCGCCGGACGAACCGCCGCGCTACGGCATCCGCGTCCCCCGGGAGGGCAACGGCGACGACTCCTCCGGCCGGGACGGCGGCGGCCAGGGCTCGCCCGACCCGCAGGGCGGCGCCCGCGACCAGAACGGTCCGCGGGGCGGCCAGCAGAACCCGGGCCAGTACCCGCCGCCCCCTCCCCCCGCCTACGGGCAGCCGGGGCACTCGGGCCAGCAGGGCGGCTACGGCCAGCCCACGCCGGGACAGCCGCCGTACGGCCAGCAGGGCACCGGTCAGCAGGGCGGCTACGGCCAGCCCACGCCCGGGCAGGCGCCCTACGGCCAGCAGGGCTACGGCCACCAGGGACCGGGGCAGCCGTACGGCTACCCGCAGCCGGGATTCGGCATGCAGCCCCCGCAGGCCCCCAGCGAGCCGCCGAAGGAGATCAAGACGTCGTTCGGGCTCATCCTCGCCGCCGGCGTGCTCTCGCTGATCAGCGGCATCATGCTGCTGATCCTCCCCAACCGGGTGCTCGCGAGCCAGATGGACGACGTCATCTCGCAGGATCCGATGCTCGCCGAGCAGATGCAGCTGGCCGGCCTCGACATGGACGCCCTGCTCACCATGGTGAAGACCACGGGATTCGTCTTCATCCTGATCGGCGTGGCGATCTACGCCCTGATCGCGTTCTTCATCCGCAAGGGCAGCAACGGGGCGCGGATCACCGGGACGGTGCTCGCCGGGCTCTCGCTGCTGAACCTCTTCAGCGCTGACCTGCTCTCGATCGCGATCACGCTGCTGGGCATCGCCGGCATCGTCTTCGCGTGGCTGCGCCCGTCGTCGGAGTACATCCGCGCCGCCGGGGACGCCAAGCGCTGGCGCCGCCGCTAGCACCCGGACCGCATCCAGGGCACCGGACGGCCGGCCCGCTCCCCCACCGGAGCCGGCCGGCCGTCGCCGTTCGCAGCGCTCGGCTCCGGTGGCAGCGCTCGACCCGCGGCAACAGTCGACGCCCGCGGAACCGGGCCCGCCCGGCGCCTACTCCGGGGCCAGCGGGGGCACGGCGTCCTGATGCCCGACGCCCTGGTGCGCGTAGTACGCGAGGATCTGCAGCTCTCGCGACATGTCCACCTGGCGGATGTTGACGTCGGCCGGCGCCTGCAGCACGACGGGCGCGAAATTCAGGATGTTGCGGATCCCGGCGGCCACGAGCTCGTTGCACACGCTCTGCGCGGCGGCGTTCGGGACGGCGAGGACGGCCATGTTGACCGCCTCCGCCGCGACGATGGACTCCAGGTCCTCGGCGGGGCGGACCCGCAGCCCGGCGACGGGACGGCCGATCACGGCCGGCGAGCGGTCGAGGATGGCGATGAGCTCGAATCCGTGGCCGCGGAAACCGGAGAAGCCCGCCAGGGCGCGGCCGAGGTTTCCGGCGCCGACGATGGCCACGCGCCAGCGCTCCTTGAGCCCCAGCGTGGCGCCGATGTGGTCCGCCAGCCCGGCGACGTCGTAGCCGACGCCGCGGCGGCCGAACGAGCCGCCGAGCAGCGAGAGGTCCTTGCGCAGGATCGCCGGGTTCGCCCCGGCCGCGCTCGCGAGGGTCTCGGACGACACCGTCCGCTCCCCCGCCTGCTGCGCCGCCTCCAGGGCGCGCAGGTACACGGTCAGCCGCTCCAGTGTCGCCTCGGGGAGGGCCCGCTCGCCGTGCTGTGCCTCGCGGTCCGTCACCGGGTGAGGAGCCTCTCGAGCCGGACCGGGTCGATGACCCAGAAGTCGCGCTGGACGCCGTCGACCATC
Organism: Zhihengliuella alba; assembly: GCF_039538765.1. Lineage (NCBI taxonomy): Bacteria > Bacillati > Actinomycetota > Actinomycetes > Micrococcales > Micrococcaceae > Zhihengliuella > Zhihengliuella alba. The sequence goes on from NZ_BAABCJ010000002.1 coordinate 524,615, forward strand.
AGCACCGGGACTTCCTCCGCGAAACGCGCGGCCAGCTCCGCGTCGTCATCGATGCTGCGCTCGGACCATGCGAGGCCCAGCCGAGCGGTGACTGACTCGACCGTGCCCCTCGCCTCGGAGCAGAGATGGCATCCGGACCGGGTCAGCAGCACCACCTCGGGTGCGGGAACGTCCGTTGTCATGTCTCCAATGTAGCGCCGGTACGGCGACCGGCCCTCCTCCGGCCGGCTCCGCGACGGGCCGGGACGCTGCGCCGCGGACACCTGAGGGTGACGCATCTCATCCCTCCGGATGCACGAGAAGCGGGGCGCCTCTCCCATCAGGAGGGGCGCCCCGCTTCTCTCGCACACGCGGCTGGGCCGCGCGGTGCTACTTCTTGTTGCGGCGCTGGTGGCGAGTCTTGCGAAGCAGCTTGCGGTGCTTCTTCTTCGCCATACGCTTGCGGCGCTTCTTGATAACAGAGCCCATGAATACCTCACTCAATACGTAGTTGCGTCTCACCCGAAGGCACACGAGCGCAACCAACGGACGTTAAACGTTCTCTAACAGATTACCCGCTCCGGAGCGGGCCCCGGACCACGAGGGGTTCCGGCGCCCGTCGTCGTGACTCAGCCCGTGGCCGAGTCCCCGTCGATCTGCGCGCTGCGCAGGTAGGCGGCCACGGCGTTCTCGGGCACCCGGTACGACCTGCCGAACCGGACGGCGGGAAGCTCCGCGGAGTGGATCAGACGGTAGACGGTCATCTTCGACACCCGCATGACCTCCGCGACCTCCGCCACGGTCATGAAGCGGGCGTCCGCGAAATTCTGACCATCCGCCATATCTCACACTCTCCTGCCGTTGCCGACGGACCCCGCCGAGTCCCGCGCAGCGGCACCCGTTCCGTCAGCTGGGACGGCCGTCCGCGGCGCATGCGTGATCGGCTCGGAGCCGTGTCATCTCGAAGCAACAATAGTGGCCGGTGGGGCTAAAGCGAAACCACCCCGCCTCCGTGCGCCTGGGTGACGCGGTCACGGCTCCGGCCGACTCAGGCCTCGCCGGCGGCGCGGGAGCGGTGCACGACGGCGTCCGCGAGCCGGCCGAGGCTCACCTCCGTGACGTCCCATCCCATGCACGCATCGGTGATCGACTGCCCGGGGACGAGCGTCGCCGGATCGTGCGCACCGGGGGTGAACTTCTGCGCGCCGGGGACGAGGAAGCTCTCCGCCATGATCCCGGCGATGCCCTCCTCGCCCCCGGAGATCCGCGCGGCCAGGTCCTCCACCACCACGGCCTGGCGCTCGTGCGACTTGCCCGAGTTGGCGTGGGACGCGTCCACGATGAGCCGCGGGTTCAGGCCGGCCGCGGAGAGCGTCCCCGCGGCGGACGCGACGTGCGCTGCGGAGTAGTTGGGCCCGTCCGATCCGCCGCGCAGGATCAGGTGGACGTCCCGGTTGCCGCGGGTCGAGACCAGCGAGGCGCGCCCGTCGTCGTCGATCCCGACGAAGGACTGCTCGGCCGCTGCGGCACCGCAGGCGTCGATGGCGATCTGCAGGTCCCCGGCCGTGCCGTTCTTGAAGCCGACCGGCATCGAGAGGCCCGAGACGAGTTGGCGGTGGATCTGGCTCTCCGTGGTGCGGGCCCCGATCGCACCCCAGGAGACCAGGTCCGCCACGTACTGCGGCGTGATCGGCTCGAGGAACTCGGTGGCCGTCGGCAGGCCCAGCTCGGCGACCCGGAGCAGGAAGCTCCGAGCGGCGCGCAGCCCCTCCTCGATCCGGTGCGACCCGTCGAGCTGCGGATCGTTGATCAGGCCCTTCCAGCCGACCGTGGTGCGGGGCTTCTCGAAGTATGTCCGCATCACGATCAGCAGCTCGCCGCGGTGCCGCTCCGCGACCCGGGCGAGGCGGGCGGCGTACTCCAGCCCGGCGTCCACGTCGTGGATGGAGCAGGGCCCGACGATGACGAGCAGGCGCGGATCCACGCCGTCGAGCACGGCACGGACCTCGTCGCGGTGGCGTTCGATCTGCGCCTGCAGACCCGGCGCGGCGGGAAGCTCCGCGCGGAGCTCGGCAGGACTCGGCAGGGGCGAGAAATCCTTGACGCGGACGTTGTTGGTGCCCCGGTCCGCAGCGCGGTGGTCGGCGGCGGGCGCGGTGGTCTCGGCGGTGATGCTCATCTGGGGGCCTTCCGGGATGGCGGCCCTGCACGCGTTGCACCTGCAGAGCCGGGGATAGAAAAAGGACCTCGGGCGGATGCCCGGGTCCTGTCGGCTCTGAAGGTCGTTGGATGCGCTAGAAGCGCGTGGGCCCCTCCAGAGCCGACGCAAAATACGCATACCAACGGTTGATCATGACCAGAAGCGTACACCGCGCCCGCGCACCCCGCCCAGTGTGACGCGGCATGTCCTCCGGCACCGTTCGCGTCCTCCCCGCCGGCGGCCCCTCACGGGCGCGGAGCGCCGGACCCGAGGCAGAGATCCCGTCCTGCGGGGCAGCGGGATCGGGGCAGCGTGATCGGGGCAGCGTGATCGGGTCAGCGGCGGCGGCCGATCCTGCCCTGCGTGAACCGGGGCTTCGGCAGCCGGTTCAACAGGTGCTGCGCTCGGTCCGCGACCTGCTCGACCGTCGCCCCGACCGCGCGGCCGAACTCCTTGGACTGCGCCTCCCGGGGGGCGCCCTCGCGCACGACCTCCCCGGTCGCGGGGACACCGCGCAGCGCCGGCGCCGCCGCGGCCGCATCGGCGGCGCGCGGAGCCCGGCCGGGTTCGCCGACCGTGGCCGGCTGGACCGCGGGTCGCAGGACGGAGGCGGGGCGCCCGGCCGTGGCCGCCAGCTCCGCGAAGGGGGTGAACCACTCGGCTGCGGCGACCAGCGCAGCGACCTCCACGCCGTAGTAGCGCCGCTGCCCCTCGGCGCGGGTGCTGACCAGTTCGGCCTCGCGCAGGACTTTCAGATGCTTGGACACCGTCGGCTGGCTGACGCCCAGCCGCTCCACCAGCTCGCCCACGGCCAGGTCGCCGTCGAGGAGCTCCTCGAGGATGCGACGCCGCGTCGCGTCGGAGATCACCGGGAACACAGACTCGAACACCATGGCATCACCCTAATCGCATATACGCCGGACGGCATTCTTCGAGGCGCTTCGTGACGGGGCGGCCGCGCGGCTCGTCGGTCAGTCGAAGTACGGGTCCAGGCCGTAGAGCGGGAAGATCTCCTTGCGGGTGGCCATGACCGCCCGGTCCACGGCGTCGGCGGGGTCGTACCCCACCTCCCACGAGCGCCACCACAGCTCGACGCCGTCGCTCATGCCCTCCGGCGCCTCGACCCCGTACTGCTCGCGGACGAACTCGAGCCACTCCTGCGGCACCGGGGTCCGCAGCGGGATCGGCGCGCCCGAGGCGATGGCCAGCAGGTGGGCCCAGGCCCGCGGGACCACTCCGACGGCGTCGTACCCGCCGCCGCCGAGCGCCACCCAGCGGCCCCCGCAGAGCCGCTCCGCGAGGTCGCGCACGTCGAGCATGTTCTGGCGCTGCCCGTCGACGCTGAGCCGCAGGTTCGTCAGGTCGTCGCGCGCGTGCCCGTCGCAGCCGTGCTGGCTCACGATCGCCTCCGGCGCGAACGCCTCGGCCAGCTGCGGGACCACGGCGTGGAAGGCGCGCAGCCAGCCGGCGTCGTCGGTGCCCATGGGCAGCGCCACGTTGACGGCCTGGCCGGCTGCGGGCTGGGCGCCGACCTCGTTGGCGAAGCCGGTCCCGGGGAAGAGCGAGATCCCCGACTCGTGCAGGGAGATGGTCAGGACCCGCGGGTCGTCCCAGAAGATCTGCTCGACGCCGTCGCCGTGGTGGGCGTCGACGTCGACGTACAGCACCCGCTCCAGGCCCCCGTCGAGGAGGCGGCGGACCGCCAGTGCGGCGTCGTTGTAGATGGAGAAGCCCGCGGCGGCGGAGCGGCCGGCGTGGTGCATCCCGCCGGCGAAGTTCACCGCGTGCAGGGCACGCCCGGCGACGACGGCGTCGGCGGCCAGGAGCGAGGCGCCCGCGAGCCGCGCGGAGGCCTCGTGCATGCCGCCGAACGCGGGATTGTCGTCGGTGCCGAGGCCGAGCAGCGGCTCCGGGGCGGACGGGTCGACGCTGACGCGGCGCACGGCGGCGATGTAGTCGCGGTCGTGCACGGCGGCGAGCTCGTCGTCGGTCGCGATCCGGGGTTCGACGACGGTGATCGACTCCCGCTCCCAGATCCCGAGATCCCGGGCCAGGCGGACGGTGAGCCGGAGCCGGTCCGGGTCCATCGGATGCGTCTCGCTGAAGCGGTACTCCAGGAGTGAATCGCTCCAGATCACCGTGGTGGGCGGCGCTTCCCGCTTGCGGATCATCACAGCCGCCAGCCTACCGAACCGGAGGGCGACCCCGGTCACGGCCGGGGTCGCCGCCGACGGCCCGGGCGTACCGTCACGGGACCCGCCCGCGGAGCTGGCCCGCGGGGCCCGGCGCGGGACCGGCTACGGGCCCGGACCGGCCGCTCGGCGGTGCACGAGCACGCCTCCGACGGCCCCGTCGTTGCACTATGGTGGTCCCATGTCCGCGCCGCCCGTCGAGCACACCCCGTGGATCGTGCGCACCCTGCAGCAGGTCCGGGACGCGGTGGACGAGATCGCGGCGTCGTCGCCCAGCCGCCTCTTCCTGGTGGTCCTCTTCCTCGTGATCAGCGTGTTCACGGCACTGCTCTCGCTTCCGGCCGCCTCGGTCAAGCACACCGTGACGCCGCTGCACGACGCCCTGTTCACGGCCACCTCGGCCGTCACGGTCACCGGGCTGACCACGGTCAACTCCGGCGAGCACTGGTCGCTCTTCGGGCTGATCGTCATCATGGTGGCGATGTTCATCGGCGGACTCGGCGTGATCACGCTGGCGTCGATCCTCGCCATGGCCGTCTCCCGCCGGCTCGGCGTGCGCGGCAAGCTCCTGGCGCAGCAGTCGATGAACACCAACGAGTCCGGCCGCCTCGGCGAGGTCGGCACGCTGCTGCGCATCATCATCACGACGACGACGCTCATCCAGATGGGTCTGGCCGTCATCCTCATCCCCGCCTACTGGTTCGAGGACCGCGACCTGGGCGACGCCGTCTTCCACGGCCTCTTCTACGCGGTCTCCGCCTTCAACAACGGCGGCTTCGTCTCCCACGCCAACGGCCTGGTCGGCTACGAGCACAACCTCCTGATCACGATGACCGTGATGGTGGGCGTCTTCATCGGCAGCCTCGGCTTCCCCGTGCTGATGGTCATCCTCACCTGCCGCCACCACGTCAAGCGCTGGTCCCTCCACGCCAAGCTGACCGTCGTGGTCAGCATCATCCTCTGCTTCGCCGGCGCGGTGGTCCTCGGAGCCCTCGAGTGGGACAACCCGCGGACCATCGGGGAGTTCAGCTTCGGCGACAAGATCCTCTACTCGCTCTTCGGCTCCGTCATGACGCGCTCGGGCGGGTTCTCGGTGGTGGACCAGAACGAGCTCAACCCCACGAGCATGCTCATCACGGACGCTCTGATGTTCGCCGGCGGCGGTTCGGTGTCCACGGCCGGCGGCATCAAGGTCACCACCATCGCGGTGCTCTTCCTGGCCATCGCTGCGGAGGCCAAGGGCCACTCGGACGTGCGGGCCTTCGGCCGCAGGATCCCCGAGGGAGCGATGCGCGTGGCGCTCTCCGTCGTCGTCCTGGCCGCCACCCTGGTCACGATCGGCTGCGCACTGCTCCTGTGGATCACCAAGGAGCCCCTGGACCGGGTGCTCTTCGAGACGATCTCGGCGTTCGCCACGTGCGGGCTGTCCGTAGGATTGAGCGCGGAGCTGCCGCCGTCGGGCAAGTACATCCTGGCGGCGCTCATGTACGCGGGCCGACTCGGCACCATCACGCTCGCCGCGAGCCTGGCGGCACGCCAGCGCGACCAGCGCTTCCACTACCCAGAGGAGAGGCCGATCATTGGCTGACAATCGGATGGACCACAACGCACCGGTCATGGTCATCGGTCTGGGCCGCTTCGGCTCGGCCGTGGCCGAGCAGCTCATCCACCAGGGCCGCGAGGTCCTGGCGATCGAGCGCAACACGTCCCTGGTCCAGAAGTACGCCGGCACCCTCACGCACATCGTCGAGGCCGACGCCACCGACATCGACGCGCTCCGCCAGCTTGGCGCGCAGGAGTTCAGCGCGGCGGTGGTGGGCGTCGGGACGTCGATCGAGTCGTCGGTGCTCATCGCCGTGAACCTCGTGGACCTCGGCATCGAGCACCTGTGGGCCAAGGCGATCACGCCGGCGCACGGCAAGATCCTCAACCGAATCGGCGTCAACCACGTGGTCTACCCGGAGGCCGACGCCGGGGTGCGCGCCGCCCACCTGGTCGGCGGGCGCATGCTGGACTTCATCGAGTTCGACGACGGCTTCGCGATCGTGAAGATGTACCCGCCGAAGGAGACCCAGGGCTTCACGCTCGGCGAGTCCCAGGTGCGCTCCAAGTACGGGGTGACGGTCGTGGGCGTGAAGAGCCCCGGCGAGGACTTCACCTACGCGCAGCCGGACACCAAGGTGACGCACCGGGACATGCTGATCGTCTCCGGCCACGTAGATCTGCTGGAGCGGTTCGCGGCCCGCCCGTAGCCCGACCGGGCGCCGGGCTCGGCACGCACCGGTGGCCTGCCGAGCCCGGCGGGCGTGGTCAGCGGGTCCAGCTCAGCGGTCGAGCTCAGCGGGCGGGGACGGGCACCTCGAAGCGCAGGTTGTACTCGCTGCCCTCCACCGGGGCGAGCACCCCGCCCACCGAACGGATGACTGCGGCCGAGGCTCCGTTGTCCGGATCGCAGACCACCACTGCCTCGTCCAGGCCGCGCTCCCGCCGCAGCACCTCGAGGCCGCCGCGCAGGATCCGCGCGGCGTAGCCCCGGCGGCGGAACGCCGGCCGCACCGCGTACCCGATGTGCCCGCCGACGCTGTACAGCCAGTCGTTCAGGTCCAGACGGACGCTGACCCGGCCCACGAGCTCGCCGTCGACCTCGGCCGCGAGGAACCACGCGGGCACCCGGCCGGGCGGCAGGTCCTCGCCGCGGGCGGTCGCCGCCTGGTGGCGCAGCCAATCCGCCCACGCGACGCCGGCCGGTCCCCTGGCGCCGGTCCCGGCCGCCGCCGGCTCCACCCGGTCGTGCGCCGGGTGCGGGGCGAGGTCCGGTTCCAGGAGGAAGTCGAAGTTCTCCGGCGCCAACTCGCGGTGAGCGGCGCGGGCGGCCGCCTCGTCCTCTGCCCGGAACTCGCGCAGCAGGAGCGCGGGCGCCCCCGCCGTTCCGCCCGGCACGAGGACGCGCATGGCTACGAGTCCAGCTCGCGGCTGATCTCCAGGGAGCGGTCCGCGGACGCCTTCGCGCCCTTGGCGATGATCGCCGGCAGCCCCGACTCGTCGAAGCTCATGATGGCGCGCTCGGTGGTCCCCTTGGGGCTGGTGACGTTCCGGCGGAGCTGCGCGGGGTCGACGTCGCCGTCGAGCATGCGTCCGGCCCCCGCGACGGTGGCCCGGGCCAGGTCGCGGGCAGTGTCGGCGTCGAGGCCGAGCTCCTCGCCGGCCTTGGCCATGGCCTCGGCGAGGTAGAAGACGTAGGCGGGGCCCGAGCCGGAGACGCCGGTGACGGCCTCGATGAGGTGCTCCGGGACGACCTTGACGATCCCGGCCCCCTCGTAGAGGGTCACGACGCGGGCCAGCTGCTCGTCGGAGACGCTGCTGCCGGCGGCGATGCCGACCGCGCCCAGACCGACGGTCAGCGGGGTGTTCGGCATGCTGCGCACTACGGGCTGCCCGGGCTTCAGGGCGCGCTCGAGCATCTCGAGGGTGATGGCCGCTGCCACCGAGACGACGGCGGCGTCGGGCTTGAGTGCGTCGGCGATCTCGCGAGCGAGGGCCTCGATGCCCACGGGCTTCACACCGAGGAACACGACGTCGGCGTCGGCCACGGCGGCGAGGTTCGCCTCGGCGTCGTTCTCGGTGGCGACGGCGTTGACGCCGGTCTCCTCCGCGAGCGCCTCGGCCTTGGCCGGCGTGCGCACGGTGGCGGTGATGAGCTCCGGGCGGTGACCGGCGCTGATGATGCCGCGCATGATGGCGCCGTTCATCGAGCCAGTGCCCAGGAAGGCCAGCTTGAGGTCAGAGGTGGACGGGGTCTGGTTCGCGCTCTGTTCCATCCGGCCATTGTGGCATGCAGGCCTCGAGCGCCCCTACTCGGCGTCGGGGCGGCCGGCCCGGGCGGCACCGCATCCCGCCGCCGGTCTGCCGCGGCGCGCCGGAGCGGCCTAGACTGCCGGGACCGAGGGGACGGAGGCGGGGCGATGCGGAGACTCGTGTACGGCATGAACGCGACGCTGGACGGCTTTGTGTCCGCGCCCGGGGACGACCTCGGGTGGAGCGCCCCGAGCGACGAGCTGTTCGCGTGGTGGCTCGACGAGGAGCTGAGGGTGGACCTCCTGCTCTACGGGCGGCGGCTGTGGGAGACCATGAGCTCCTACTGGCCGACCGGCGACGAGCACCCGGACGCAACCGCGGCGCAGGTCGACTTCGCGCGGAACTGGCGGGAGACGCCCAAGGTCGTCTTCTCCTCGACGCTCGAGCGGGTCGGCTGGGACGCCCGCCTCGTCCGCGGGGACGCGGTGGCGGAGATCGCCCGGCTCAGGTCCGGTGACGGCGGGCCGATAAGGGTCGGTGGCGCTACCTTGGCCGGGGCCGCCATGCGGGCCGGCCTGATCGACGAGTACACGGTCGTCACCCACCCCGTCCTCGTGGGCGGCGGCACGCCGCTCTTCGCCGCGGCCGGCCGGCGGACCGGGCTGGACCTGGTGGAGACGCGGACGTTCCCGGGCGGCGTGGTGATGACCCGGTACGCGACGAGGCGCGGCTAGTCGGAGGCCTCGGCTCGGGCCCCGTCGTCTCCGCCGGCGGACTCCGCAGCCGGCTCCGGCCGGGCCAGGTGCCGCCGCGCGAACTCGAGGGTCTCGGCGAGCCACTCCTCGCGCGCGCCGGTGCCCTTGGCCCGGCGCGTGGCGACCTCCACGGCCACCACGCCGTCCCACTCGCTCTCGCGCAGGAACTCGACCGCCTCGCGCACCGGCTGCGTCCCGTGCCCGGGGACCAGGTGCTCGTCCTTGCCGTTGTCCGTGCCGTCGCACAGGTGCACGTGGGTCAGCCGCTCGCCGAGCTCCTTGAAGGCCTGGTGCGAGTCGGCGTTGGCGATCGCGGCGTGGGAGAAGTCCCAGGTGACGTAGTCGTAGGGCTGGGGCACCGGGTTCCAGTGCGGCAGGTACATCTTCGCCTCGCGGCCGCGGGCGCGCCACGGGTACATGTTCTCGACGGCGATCCGCACCCCCGTCTCCTCGAAGATGCGCCGCACGCCGTCCGCGAACCCGGTGGCGTAGGTGCCCTGCCAGCGGAACGGCGGATGCGCTACCACGACGTCGCAGCCGACCTGGCGGGCCATCTCGGCACTGCGCTCGATCTTGTTCCACGCCGAGCCCCACACCTGCTGCGTGAGGAGGAGGGTCGGCGCGTGGATGGCGCGGATCGGCTGCTCGTAGCGCTCGGCGAGCGTCAGCAGCCGGTCCGGGCTCTGCGAGATCTGGTTGCCCGTGACCATGACCTCCACGCCGTCGTACCCGAGGTCGTGGGCCATGCTGAACGCGTCCAGGACGGTCAGCGGGTAGACCGAGGAACTCGAGAGGATCACGTCGGTCTTCGTTGTCATAGCTGACTCCCGTCCAGGATCGACGCGCCCGGCCGGTCCTGCCGTCCGGCCTCGGACATGGCGTCCGGGTGGCGTTGCTGCTGCTTCAAGAGTTCCACGTGTCCTACGCCAACGGTATCGCCTGAGGGTGCCCCGCTGTCTACCAGGAGGTGGTCGAAGCGCCGGAGGATCAGCCCCTCGCGCAGTGCCCAGGGGCAGATCTTGAGGGACTTCACCTTGAGCGCCGACATCGCCTCGTAGGCGACGATGGCACCGGCCAGGACCTGCGGGGCGCGGATCTGCGAGACGCCCGGCAGCTCTCCCCGCTGCTCCCAGGTCATCGCGGCCAGGCGGTGCATCCACAGCTTGACGTCCTCACGGCGCAGCACCCGCTTGACGTAGGGACCCTCCGCCGAGGGGGCGGCGCCCGCGATCCGCGCCAGAGAACGGAAGGTCTTCGACGTGCCCGCGACCAGGTCGGGTCGCCCGTGCTCGCGCAGCTCCGCCGCCGGTCCCGCGACGGTCTCGCGGACGTAGTCGCGCATCTGCCGGATGCGAGAGATCTCCGGCGGGTCCCCCTGGAGCCATTCCCGGGTCAGTCGCCCGGCGCCGAGGGGAACCGAGCGGGCGACGGCCGGGAACTCGTCCGTGCCGAGCGCCATCTCGAAGGACCCGCCGCCGATGTCCAGGTCGAGGATGCTGTTCGCCTGCCAGCCGTACCAGCGCCGGACGGCGTAGTAGGTCATGCCGGCCTCCTGCTCGCCGGTGAGCTCCATCAGGTGCACGCCGGTCTCGGTCATGACCCGCTCGAGCACCAGCTCGCCGTTGGCGGACTCGCGGATCGCCGACGTGCAGAACGCGAGCATGTCCTCGGCCCGGTGCCGGGCGGCGAAGTCGCGCGCCTCGGCGACGAAGTCCAGCAGCTCGCGCTGCCCGCGCTCGGTGATGGCGCCCTCGCCGTCGAGGTAGGCGACGAGGGAGAGCGGCCGTTTGTGCGAGGCGAAGGCCACGGGGCGTGCGCCCGGGTAGGCGTCCACCAGCAGGAGGTGGACGGTGTTGGATCCGATGTCCAGAACACCCAGGCGCACGTGCTTCCCCGTTACTTCTCGGTGCGGGCCGAGGCGGCGGACTTGGTGCCCGACGCCTTCTTGGTGGTCGGCTTCTTGGCCGCCGTCTTGGTGCCGGACTTCGCGGTGCCGGACTTCGCGGTGCCGGACTTCGCGGTGCCCGACTTGGCGCGCGACGTCGTCGTGCTCCGCTTGGCGGGCGCCTTGGCCCGCTTCTCGGCGAGCAGCTCGATCGCCTTCTCGCGGGTGAGCTCCTCGATCGACATGCCGCGCGGCACGGTGATGTTGGTGGCCCCGTCGGTGATGTAGGGACCGAAGCGACCGTCCTTCACGACGATCGGCTTCTCGGTGGTCGGGTCATCGCCGAACTCGGCCAGCGGAGCCGTTGCGGAGCGGGCCCCGCGCTGCTTCGGCTGCTCGTAGATCTTCTTCGCCTCGTCGAGGGTGATGGTGAAGATCTGCTCCTCGGACTCGATCGACCGGGAGTCAGACCCCTTCTTGAGGTACGGGCCGAAGCGGCCGTTCTGGACCGTGATCTCCTTGCCCTCGTCCTCGCCGAGGACGCGCGGCAGCGACAGGAGCTGCAGGGCCTCCTCCAGGGTCACGGTCTCGATGCTCATGGACTTGAACAGCGAGCCCGTGCGCGGCTTCACCTTCGCCGGCTTCTTCTTGGGCTTCGGCTTGCCGTTCTTGTAGTACTCGGTGGGCATGGCCTCGAGCTCCGCGTCGGTCATCTCCGGGATGACCTCCGTGACGTAGGGACCGTAGCGGCCGTCCTTGGCCACGATCGTCCGTCCGGTCTCCGGGTCGACGCCGAGCTCCCGCTCGGACGGCCCCTGCTGCTCCATGAGCTCGATCGCCTTCTCGGCGGTGAGCTCGTCCGGGGCGAGGTCCTCCGGGACGTTCACGCGCTGGGGCTCCGTGCCCTCGGGCGCGTCGGCCGGGACCGGCTTCTCCAGGTAGGGCCCGAACTTGCCCACGCGCAGGACGATGCCGTCGGCGATCTCGATCGAGTTGATCGCCCGGGCGTCGATGTCGCCGAGGTTCTCGACGACGTGCCGCAGCCCGTGCTCGGCCTCCTCGCCGAAGTAGAAGTGGCGCAGCCACTCCGAGCGGCCCAGATGGCCCTGGGCGATCTCGTCCAGGTCCTCCTCGAGCCGGGCCGTGAACCCGTAGTCGACGTACTGGGCGAAGTGCTCCTCCAGCAGGCGCACCACGGAGAAGGCGATCCAGCTCGGCACCAGGGCGCCGCCGCGCTTGGTCACGTACCCGCGGTCCATGATCGTCGAGATGGTCGGCGCGTACGTGGACGGGCGGCCGATCTCCCGGGCCTCCAGCTCCGCGACGATCGACGCCTCCGTGTAGCGGGCCGGCGGCGTCGTCTCGTGGCCCAGGGCCTGCACGTCCGAGCCGACCAGGGCATCGCCCTCGGCCAGCTGCGGCAGGCGGGCGTCGGAGCCGCTCTCGTCCTGCCCCTCCGGCACATCGCGCCCCTCCTCGTAGGCGGCCATGAAGCCGCGGAAGGTGATGACCGTTCCGGACGCGCCGAACTCGGCGGAGCGGCCGTCGGAGGATGTCCCGCTCAGGCGGACGGACGCCGTCGAGCCCTTGGCGTCGGCCATCTGCGAGGCGACGGTGCGCTTCCAGATCAGCTCGTAGAGCTTGAACTCGTCGCCGGAGAGCTGGCTGCGCACGTCGCGAGGGCGGCGGAACGAGTCGCCGGCGGGACGGACGGCCTCGTGGGCCTCCTGCGCGTTCCCGCTCTTGGACTTGTAGACCCGCGGCTTGTCCGGCACGTACTCGCCGCCGTAGAGCTCGGAGGCCTGCCGGCGCGCAGCCGTGACGGCCTCGTTGGACAGCGCCACCGAGTCGGTACGCATATAGGTGATGTAGCCGTTCTCGTACAGTCGCTGGGCGATCTGCATGGTGTTCCGCGAGGACCAGCGCAGCTTGCGGCTGGCCTCCTGCTGCAGCGTCGAGGTGGTGAACGGCGCGGCCGGGCGGCGGGTGTACGGCTTGGTCTCGACCCCGGTGACCGAGAACTCGGCACCGGTGAGGCCCTCGGCCAGCGAGGTGGCCGCTTGCTCGTCCAGGGCCACGACGGCGGACTTGCCGGCCTTGGAGTCCTTGAGCCGGCCCTTGTCGTCGAAGTCGCGGCCGGAGGCGACCCGGGCGCCGTCGACGCCGGTCAGCTTGGCCTTGAAGGACTCGCCCGCCGTCGTCGCGAACTCTCCGGAGAGGTCCCAGTAGCTGGCCGAGCGGAACGCCATCCGCTCCCGCTCGCGCTCGACCACCAGCCGGGTCGCGACGGACTGCACGCGCCCGGCGGAGAGCCCGCGGGCGATCTTGCGCCACAGCACCGGGGAGATCTCGTAGCCGTAGAGGCGGTCGAGGACGCGCCGGGTCTCCTGCGCGTCCACCAGGTCCGTGTCCAGCTCGCGGATGTTGTCGAGGGCGCGGGCGATGCCCTCCTTGGTGATCTCCGTGAACGCCATCCGGTGCACGGGAACCTTGGGCTTGAGCACCTCCAGCAGGTGCCACGCGATGGCCTCGCCCTCGCGGTCCGCATCGGTTGCGAGATAGAGCTCGTCGGCGTCCTTCAGCTGCGCCTTGAGCTCGGCGACCTTCTTCTTCTTGTCCGGATTGACCACATAGTAGGGCTCGAAGTCGTTGTCCAGATCGATCGCGAACTTGCCGACCGAGGTCTTCTTCAGCTCGGCGGGCAGCTCGGACGGCTGCGGCAGATCACGGATGTGGCCCACGGAGGCGTCGACGACGAACCCCTCGCCCAGGTACTTGGCGATCGACTTGCTCTTGGCCGGGGACTCGACGATGACGAGCTTCTTGCCGGACTTTTCCTTCGCCTTGGCGGGCACAACACTCCTCTAGCAACCTCGGCCCGCAGCCGGGTATCTCCACGGCGCGGGCCAGCTCATACTCGCACTAGGGTAGCCTGTTCTACCTCTTCGGCAAGCCGGGGCGCTGGATGGCGGGCTTCGGCTTCGGCAGCTCGGACTCCACGATCTCCGGCAGGAACGAGAGCATGTAGTAGAGGCGCTTGCCGTCCACTCCGCGCTCCTCCGGGCCGGCCTTCGACTCGTACTCGCGCACGATGTCGTAGACCCGCTTCACGAACTCCTGGCGCTGGTCGTCGTTGAGGAAGACCATGCCGGTGGTGAGGACCGGGGCGCGGTCCGGCGCCGGCTCGACACCCGCCGCGGCCTCCGCCTCACGGCGGTCGATCTCCGCGGCCAGGCGCTCCCGGAACGCGTTCAGCTGGACGTTGAGGAACGCCGTCTTGGCCGGGGCCTTCTGGTTGAAGGACTCGACGACGATCCGGTCGCCGGCGGCGCGCCAGCGGCGTTCGCGGGCATCGCCCTCGCTCGGCGCCCGCTCGACGTACCCGTACTTCTCCAGGGCGCGGAGGTGGTAGCTCATGGCGCTGGGGGTCAGACCGCAGCGGGAGGCCAGCTCGGTGGCCGTCCGGCTGGACTGCGAGGAGATGAGCTCCTCGAGGGCCTCCAGGCGGGCCTCGTGCGCCAGTGCACGGATGGCCTGCGGATCCTTGATGACCACCGGGTTGTCCGGCGTCGGCTTGGGCAACTTCTCCCCCGTTTCGGTTGGACCGGGAGTCGGCGCGACTGCCGGTATCCCATGAGTGTTCTGGGTCATATCCGAAAAGACTAGCGGGTAGCGCCCAACTTGTTCAGGAATCCGTCACGGACGAGCCGGTGGACTCCGGCGGCGAGGGTCTCGGCGAGGTCGGGGTCGTCGTCGCCGAGGAGGGCGCCGATGGCGCCGATGATCTGCCCGACCGCGAGCTCGCCGTCGCAGGCGGAGACGAATCCGGCCTCCGCCGTGCTCAGGAGGCTGGTCCGGCGCAGACCCGCGCCCTGCCGTAACAGAATGACTCCGGGATGCTCCGCACCGGGCCGCTGGTGCCGCTCCTCGGTCACGTCCTCGGCGACGACGAGGTGCTGCCGCTCGAAGGCCCCGGCGACCAGGTCCGCCTCGAGGCCGTCGGCGGCGGCGACCGCACGGTCCAGATGCGGCCCGATCGGCTGCTCGATCGGGTGCCCGATCTCCTCGAACCGGTGCCCGACGGGGCGCCTGGCCGGGTCGTCCGGGCGGCGCAGCCAGAGCATGCCGAAGCCGATCGACTCGACGTCGCGGGAGGCGAAGTCGTCGAGGTAGGCCGCGTAGCTCGCCCGGTACCGCTCCGGGTCGCGCGCCTCGGCGGCGTCCCGGAGCCAGACCTCGGCGTACTCCAGCGGCGACTCGGTATCCCGCTGGATCAGCCAGGCCTCCGCCGCGTGCTCCCCCGCGGCGCCGCTGCCCAGCCAGGCGCGCGGGCGATCGAACGGGGTGTCGTCGGCGCTCGTGATCTCCCAGTTGAGCAGCAGCTGCGCGGTGCCGCCCGGGGTGAGGATGCCGGGCAGGTCGCTGACCAGCCGGGCCACGAGCGAGTCCCCGGGCAGGCCGCCGTCGCGGTAGGTGAACCGGTCCTCGGCGCGCTCGGCCGGCCGTCGCGGCGTGATGACGAACGGCGGGTTGGTGACCACCAGGTCGAAGCTCTCGCCGGCGACGGGCTCCAGGAGGCTCCCGCGGCGCAGGTCCACCCGGGCTCCCAGGTCCGCCGGGTCGATGCCGAGTGCGGCATGGTTGAGCAGGAGATTGAACCGTGCGAACGCGAGCGCCCGGGCGGAGACGTCCGTGGCGACGACGTGCCCGACGTGCCCGAGCAGATGGAAGGTCTGGATGCCGCATCCGGTGCCGAGGTCCAGCGCGCGTGCGGCCGGACGGCGGATCGTCGTCTGGGCCAGGGTGAGCGAGGCCTGGCCGATGCCGAGCACGTGGTCCGTCCGCAGCACGCCCGGGCGCTGGTGCGAGCCCAGGTCGCTGGCCACCCAGAGCTCCGCCCCCGTGTCGGAGGCGTGCGGGCGCAGGTCGGCCGAGGCGCGCCAGCGGCGGCTCCGCGGCTGCGCTGCGGGCCCGCCGGTCACCGGCGCGTGCGGGGAAGGATCGTCCGGCGCGGGCCCCGCGAGTCTCAAGCCGGCCAGGCCCGCGTGCCCGAGGGCGGGGAACGCGGCGTCGAGCAGTTCCTCCGGGATGTCGGCCCCCAGGAGGAAGAGGTCGACGACGACGGCACGGGCCAGCCGCCCCGAGTCCGCCCGGCCGCTGCCGGCCTCGGCGGTGGCACCGGTGCCGGTGCCGGTACCGGTGGCGGTGCCCCGGTGATCGGCGTAGACGCCGTCCAGCACTAGGCGGGCCGGGACGGGCTGCTCGCGCAGCAGTGCCGCGTGGGCTGCCTCTCCGAGCAGCTCGGTGACGCCGTCGTGATCATAGCCGGCGGCACGCAGGTCGCCCGCCAGGGCGTCGAGCAGGGCCTGGTCGTCGCTGCGCGGGGCGTCCTCCGGGGCGTCCCAGACCGCCGCGGCGCCGTCCGTCTGAGATCTGGACGGGTCGACGGCCGGATCGTGCCCGGTTCCGGCGCCGCTCAACGGGCCGCCGCCTCGTCGGTCCCGGCCGCCGGGGCCGCCGCCGTCGTACTGCGCCCGCCGCCCGCCGCGCAGTCCGGGCACAGCCGCTTCGCCTCGTCCTGGGCGCAGTTGGCGCAGAAGAGCCGCAGGTTCCGGCAGGCGAGGTCGGCGCAGTTCTCGAATTTGTTGGTGCCCGTGCCGCAGCCCACGCAGCGGCCGATCGTGACGGCCTCGGGAGTGAACTCGAGGTGCATGCGCTTGTCGAAGACGTACAGCGAGCCCTCCCACAGCCCCGAGTCGCCATAGGCCTCGCCGTAGCGGGCGATGCCGCCCTGCAACTGGTAGACCTCCTTGAACCCGCGCTTGACCATGAGCGAGGAGAGGACCTCGCAGCGGATGCCGCCCGTGCAGTACGTCACGACCGGCTTGTCCTTGAGGTCGTCGTACTTGCCGGAGTCGAGCTCCGCGACGAAGTCGTGCGTGGTCCTCACGTCGGGCACGACGGCGTCCTTGAACCGGCCGATCTCGGCCTCGAAGGCGTTGCGCCCGTCGAAGAACACGACCTCCTCGCCCGCGGCCCGCTTCCGGTCGACCAGCTCGTGGAGCTCCTCCGGGCGCAGGTGCTCGCCGCCGCCGACGACGCCGTTCTCGTCGACCTCGAGCTCGTCCGGGGCACCGAAGGACACGATCTCCTCCCTGGCCTTGACGGAGATGCGCGGGAAGTCCTCGGCCGATCCCTCGGACCACTTGACGTCCAGCCGCTTGAACGCGGGGTGCTCGCGCGTCGCCTTCACATAGGCCTTCAGCGCCCGGACCTCGCCGCCCGCAGTCCCGTTGATCCCGTGCCGGGAGACGATGACGCGCCCCTTGAGCCCGTGCTGCTCGAGGAGCGAGCGCTGCCAGAGGCGGATCGCCTCCGGATCGGAGATCGGGGCGAAGGCGTAGTAGAGCACGATGCGGTTCACAGACACCCTTCAAGGGTACTGTCCGGCGCCCGGGGCGGGCACGCCGCCGGCACGACGGGACCCGCTCGACGGCGGCGCCCGGCAGCCGCCGTCGCGGCCGCCGCGACGCCGCCGATCCGGTGCGCCGCGCGCGTTTTCCGCTTCGGCAACAGTTGTGCATCGACGCTGCCGGAGCCCGCACCGTCGCGGTAGGGTCATGGCATGGGATCGACTGCGAGTGACGAACTGATCAAGACGTGGGTGACCGGCTGGTCCTCGGCCCGGGGATACGACAGCCGGCACGAGGGCCGCGTCCACGCGGCCCTGCGCCACGACACGATCGGCGACTGGGAGTACGTCATCCACGAGCCGTCGCTCGGCGAGCTCTCCGCGATCGCGGAGACGCTCCAGAAGCACCCGGCGCGCCGATTGACCGTCTTCGTGGAGGACCCCGAGGGCTTCCTCGAGGCCACGGGCGACCTGGCCCTCGTGACCGTCGACGCCAACGACGTGCTGATGGTCACCGACATGGGCGACCAGGACGTCGAGCTCCCCCGCAATCCCGAGGGCTTCGTCCTCCAGACGGAGCGCGACGGCACCCGGTCCTACGTCTCCGTGCATCTGGAGGACGATGCGGACGTCGTCGCGGCCAGCGGCCACGTCTCGGTGGTGGACGGCTTCGCGGTCTTCGACCGGATCATCACCGCTCCCGAGTTCCGCCGTCGGGGCCTGGGCTCCTTCGTCATGCGCGCGCTCGCCTCCCTCGCGCTCGAGCACGACGTCGAGGAGGGACTGCTCGTCGCGTCCCTCGACGGGCAGGCGCTCTACGGGTACCTGGGATGGACGCCGCTGGGTGCCATGGTGACTCTGGAGGCAGCGCAGAGCTGAGCAGCCCACTCTTTCCCGGCGACCGTCCGGCGGACGCTCCGGCGACGGCCGGTACGACCCCCGGGGGCGCCAGCGCGTTCCAGGTCAGCCACGGTTCGCTGATCCCGCTGCTCGGATCGGGCACCGCTCCCGAGCAGCTCCTGCACACCCAGGTGCTCCCCGCCCGCGATGCCGTGCCCGGGCCGTGGCCCGAGTGGGCGGACTCTCGCGTGGTCGCCGCCTACCAACGCCTCGGCGTCGACCGACCGTGGCTCCACCAGGTCCAGGCCGCCGTGAGCGCCCACGGCGGCGAGCACGTCGTCATCGCCACCGGGACGGCCTCCGGCAAGTCGCTCGCCTACCAGCTGCCGGCGCTGAACCGCATCGTCACGTCCGCCGAGGCGGCCCCCAACGGCGACGGCGCGACCGTCCTGTACCTCTCGCCCACCAAGGCGCTCGCGGCCGACCAGCTCGCGGCGGTCGCCGCGCTCGGCCTGCCCCATGTTCGTGCGGCGACCTACGATGGCGACACCGAGCAGGGTGAGCGGCGGTGGCTGCGCGACCACGGGAACTTCCTGCTGAGCAACCCGGACATGCTGCACTACGGGATCCTGCCCAACCATGCATGGTGGTCGCGCTTCTTCAAGCGGCTGGCCTTCGTCGTGGTCGACGAGGCGCACAGCTACCGCGGCGTGTTCGGCTCGCACGTGGCGAACCTGCTGCGCCGCCTCCGCCGGGTCTGCGCGCACTACGGCTCCGCGCCGGTCTTCATCGGCGCCTCGGCGACGAGCGCGGAGCCCGCCGACTCGTTCGGACGGCTGATCGGCGACCGGGCCACGGCCGTGACCACCGACTTCTCGCCGCACGGGCAGACCACGGTGGCCCTGTGGGAGCCCCCGTTGACCGACGCCCGGGGCGAGAACGGCGCTCCGCGACGACGGACCTCGATCGCCGAGACGTCGGACCTGATCGCCAACCTCGTCTGCGAGCGCGTCCGCACCATCGGCTTCATCAAGTCGCGGCGCGGGGCCGAGACGATCGCCTCGATCACACAGAGCATGCTCGACGAGGTCCACCCCGAGCTGCGCGGCCGGGTCGCCGCGTACCGCTCCGGCTACCTCCCCGAGGAGCGGCGCGAGCTCGAGCGGCAGCTGCGCTCGGGCGAACTGCTCGCGATCGCCTCCACACCGGCACTGGAGCTCGGGATCGATGTGTCCGGACTGGACGCCGTCGTGGTGGCCGGCTGGCCGGGGACCCGCGCGTCGTTCTACCAGCAGATCGGCCGCGCCGGACGAGCCGGCCAGGACGCGCTCGCCGTGTTCGTCGCCAGCGACGACCCGCTCGACACGTATCTGGCGCACCACCCGGAGGCGATCTTCGAGACGCCGGTCGAGGCGACGGTCTTCGACCCGGCGAACCCCTACGTGCTCGGCCCCCACCTCTGTGCTGCGGCTGCCGAGCATCCCCTGCGGCGGGAGGACGTCGACCTGTTCGGGCCCACGGCCGGGGAGCTGCTGGATCGGCTGGTCGAGCGCGGCTACCTCCGTCGGCGTCCCTCCGGCTGGTACTGGACCCACCCGGAGTCCGCGGCCGCCATGGTCAACCTCCGGGCCGACGGCGGCGGGCCGGTCAGCCTCATCGACGCGGACTCCGGCACCCTGCTGGGAACGATGGACTCGCCGCAGACGCACTATCAGGCGCACCCGGATGCCGTGTACGTCCACCAGGGACAGACCTACCTCGTCGAGGAGCTCAACGAGCAGGACCACTGCGTCCTGGTCCGGAGGGCGAATCCCAACTATTACACGCAGGCCCGGGACATCACCAGCGTCGAGGTGCTCGAGGTCGAGACCTCCGTCGAGTGGGGCGACGTGCGGATGCACTACGGGGACGTCCGGGTCACCACGCAGGTAGTGGGATTCCAGCGGAAGTCCATCTCCAGCAACGAGATCCTGGGCGAGGAACCGCTCGACCTGGAGCCGAGGGACCTGAACACCAAGGCGGTCTGGTTCACGATCCCGGAGGCAGCCATGGTCTCGGCCGGCGTCGCCCCGGACGAGATCCCGGGCGCCCTGCACGCCGCCGAGCACGCCGCGATCGGCCTCCTGCCGCTGGTAGCGACCAGCGACCGGTGGGACATCGGCGGGGTCTCCACGGCGATGCACGCTGACACCGAGTCGCCGGCGATCTTCGTCTACGACGGCCATCCCGGCGGCGCCGGCTTCGTAGAGCGCGGCTTCCAGCGGGCCCGGACGTGGCTCGCCGCCACGCTGGACGCCATCGAGGCCTGCGAGTGCGAGTGGGGCTGCCCGTCCTGCGTGCAATCGCCGAAGTGCGGGAACAAGAACAACCCGTTGAGCAAGGCGGGCGCCACCACCCTGCTGCGCCGGCTGCTGCGCGACTCGCACTAGCGTTCCGCCGCGGGGAGCCATGGCGCCGGCGGCGGGCCGGCCCGGGACGTGCCCGTGGCCTCCAGCGGAGGGGGTCCTCCGCCGGGCCACGGGGCCCACTCCCCGACGAGGCCGACTGACGTCGTCACGTCCACGATGCCACCGCCTCCGCTCCGACGGCAGGCGGCGAGTTCGGCGTCGTTCCGCTCGGCCACCTCCGCCGCGACGGCGCAGGGCTCTCCGCTGGCCAGTCCGCGGGCGGCATCGGCTGCGGCCAGTGCCGCCAGATCGGCGGCCGCCGACGCACGCGTGGCCTGCACCGCGACGTGGGTGAGCGCCAGCACCGCGGCGAGGGCGAAGGAGACGGCGGAGACGACCGAGATCATCAGCACCGTGCCCGAGCCGCGCTCGGTGGGGGCGGGAGTCTCAGCGGGCATCCGGAAAGGCCTCCGTCCGGGCCTGCGCCGTCGCCTCCAGCGTGAACGCCTCGCTGCCGATCAGCGGGATCCGGACGGATCGGCTGAGGCTGGCGGAGCTGTAC
This sequence comes from Zhihengliuella alba, assembly GCF_039538765.1. NCBI lineage: Bacteria > Bacillati > Actinomycetota > Actinomycetes > Micrococcales > Micrococcaceae > Zhihengliuella > Zhihengliuella alba. The sequence goes on from NZ_BAABCJ010000002.1 coordinate 545,622, forward strand.
TCGCCTCCGGCCGAGATGCTGATCCGCGCCCCGGGGCCGGCATGGCGCCGCGCCGCCGCGGTCGCGGCCGCTGGCCCCTCGCCGCGCGCGAGTTCGCGTGCCGCCGCCCGCGCTCCCTCCTCGAGCTGGATCTGCCCGACTCCGACAGCTCCGATGCCGAGCCCGGCGACGAGGAGCAGGGCGACCGCGGGGAGCAGCACCGCTACTTCGGCGGTGCTGCTCCCCGCGTCGCCCCGACCCGCATCGACCCGAGCGGTGTTGCCCCGGGCCTTGTTGCCCCGGCCTATGGCGGCCCGGTCCGCGTCGCACCAGTCCGACTCGCTCCGGCACGGTGCACCGCGTCGAGCTGCGGCCGGCCGCCGCCTCGGCGCCCCGCCTGGAGGCAGGGCTCGCTCGGCCGACTCGTCGCCGGGTCGGCTGCGGTCCGTTCGGACTGGACGCTTCATCTCGGGTCTCCTCGTTCTCGGACCGTGGGGCCGGGCCGCTCGTTCGCCGGGTCAGTACGAGAGAGCCTTCTGGACCAGGCCCATGAGGAGCTCGCTGACGTCGCCGCTGGAGAGGACCGTCACGAGCACCCCCGCGAAGGCCACCGCGGCGAGGGCGACGATCGCGAACTCTGCGGTGGCGATCCCCTGCTCGCCGGCCCACTCCGGCCCGGCGAAGGTGAGCTGCTCCTGCCCTGCGTCCTGGAACTGGCTGAGATCGACGACATCCGCGATCTCCTCGGTCGGTACTGCTGCTGCGTGCTGCATGGCTCCTGCCTTCCTTCGATGCTGCGGCCACCGGATTCGCTGGCCTGATCACCAGCGTGCGCGGACTCGGGCCGGTCCCGTGCGGTCGGACCGCGACCTCTGCAGAACTCGCGGCCCCGTCCCCGGTGTGGAGGGCGAGTCGGAGGGCGCGAGCGCCGGGCGCCTCGAGCGGAAGCCCGGTCAGAACTCCGGCATCATCGAGATCACCAAGGGCAGGATTCCGATGCAGATGAAGGCCGGCAGCGCGCACAGGCCGAGCGGCACCACGAGTCGGACGCCCAGCTCGGCAGCACGCCGCTCTGCGGCGCGCGCCGCGGCACGGCGGTGCTCGGCGGCTGTGGTGCGCAGCAGCCTCGCCGCCGCGGCGCCGGAGCGGTGGGCGAACCCGAGGGCCTCAGCGAGTGGCCGGAACGAGGGCGGAGCCTCGGCCCAGGCCCGCTCCCACTCCACGGAGGCCAGGACGGCCTGGGCGACCCGGGCCAACGGCTCGCACCCCGGCACGACGCGTGCCAGGGTCGTCAGCACCCCCGTCACGGGCTGCCCTGCCTGCAGCAGTCCAGCACTGAGTTCCAGCAGGAGCGGCACATCGGCGTCGTCCACCGGACCCGCCTCCGCACCGTCGCCCGGCTTCCCGGCTCCGTCCGCACGGGCAGGGCCCGCGCCGACGGAGCCGTTGGCCGTCCGGCCCCCGAGTCGGCTCGTGCTGCTGCTCTGGCCCCATCTCGCCGTCGATCCCAGGCCGATCCAGACCGAGACACCGACCGCGAACGCGGCCAGCAGCACCAGAGAGCTCACGGCCGATCACCGGCGGGGCGCCGACTCCCGTCCGCCCCGCGCACGTCGTCGCCGGCCGCCGGTCGGGCGCCGGCCCCTGTCCGGCCCCGCGCGCCGCGCATCAGCCTGCGGGTCCAGGCCTGATTCACGAACCAGAAGGCCACGCCCGCCGAGAAGCTGAGCTGGGCGAGCGGGTTGCCGAGGAACAGCTCCACCGGCCGGGCGCCGAGCAGCACGGCGAGCAGGAAGCCGATCGCCGGGAGCCCGGCCAGCATGCGGGCCGTGGCCCGGGGACCGGCGAGCGCCGACTGCCGAGACCGGTGGAGGTCGTAGGCCGCCTCGGTCTGCTCGGCCAGCCGTTCCAACAGCACCGCCAGGGGCGCCCCGGTCTCCTCGCTGAGGCGCAGGCACCAGTGCACCCGTTCCCACACCGGGGCATAGGGACTGCGTTCGGCATGCCGTCGGATGCCGTGGGAGGACGGGTGGCCCAGGGTGTGCGCGGTCCGGGCAGCCGTCGCGGCGGCGACGATATCGTCACGCCGCCGGCGCTCCGGGGCGTCGGCGGCCGGGCCGGACGACCACGTCATGGCCAGCATCTCCCACGCCTCGGCCGGGATACGCCCCGAGTCCAGGAGGGACGCCGCCTGCCGCAATGCCCGCGTATGGGCCTCGACCTCTCGATCGCCGGCCCGGTCCAGCCAGGCGTCCAGCAGTCTTGCGCCGAGGCGCCCCTGCACCCGGCCGACGCTCTCCCGTCCCCCGCAGACCGTGCGCGCCGGGATCGGCGGTGCGGCTCGCCGCGGGAACAGGAGCAGCACGGCCAACGCGGCAGCGACTGCCGCAGCGATGATGAGGCCTTCCCGGCTCATGCGGTGTCCCGGACCGGCTCGACCCGGTGCCGGGCCGCGGCGCGTCCTCCGGCCTCCTCCGCGGTCCCGGTCTCGGCCCCCGCCCCTGTCGCTGTCGCCGTCGCTCGTGCTGTCGCGAGCATCTCGGCCGGCAGGCCGTGCTCGATCAGGGGCCCGAGGAGCCGCGGGGCCTCGGACGTCAGCTCGAGCCGCCCCTCGGGTCCCGTCCGGGCGACCGTCACGGACGTCAGCGCACCGCCGCGGAGTTCGACCGCCGCCAGCGCCTCGGGGCCCCGCCGAGGCGTCCCGGAGCCGGGGACGGCCCCGGGAGGGCGGTTCGCCCCCGGTGGCGCGGAGGGGGCCCGGGCCCCGGCTGCGCGGGGACGGCGCATGTGGACAACGAAGTCCACCGCGCTGGCCGCCTGCAGGGCCGTCGCCTCGGGACCGAGGCCCGCCAGCGCCCCCATGGCCGTCAGCCGGGCGGGCACCGCGTCGGTCGAGCTCGCATGCAGCGTCCCGCCCGCGCCGTCGTGCCCGGTATTCATGGCGGCGAGGAAGTCGCGGAGCTCCGCGCCACGGCACTCCCCGACGATCAGACGGTCGGGCCGCATCCGCAGCGACTGGCGGACGAGTTCGTCGAGGGCGACGGCCCCGGCGCCTTCCACGTTGCCGGCGCGGCACTGCAGATTCACCACGTGGGGGTGGTCCGGGGCGAGTTCGTGGGAGTCCTCGACCACGATGAGGCGCTCGGATTCCGGTGCCGCGGCCAGCATCGCGCTCAGCAGGGTCGTCTTCCCGGATCCCGTCCCGCCGCTGATCAGGAAGTTCGTCCGCGCCGCGACGATGCTGCGCAGGACCGGCAGCCACGGGCTGTCCGTCCCGAGCAGGCCCTCGAGGTGGACGCTGGCGGAGGCCCGGACGCGCACGGAGACCACGGGTCCGCCCGTGGCGACGGGCGGCAGGACCGCATGGACGCGGTAGGGACCCAGGACGACGTCGCCGCACGGTTCGGCCTCGTCGAGCCTCCGCCCGCCGGCGGCGACGAGGCGGACAGCGAGCCGCCGAACGGACTCCGCGTCCGGGAACCGGTAGTCGGCCCGCCGCAGGCCCTCTGCTCCGTCGACCCAGACGGCTCCCTCGCCGTCGACCAGGACGTCCGTCACGCCCACGAGCTCCGCGTAGCGCTGCAGCGGCCCGAGCCCCGTGAGCTCCTCCTGGAGCACACGCACCACCCGGGCCGTGGAGCCGCTCCCGACCACGAGGCCCGACGCCCGGACGGCATCCGCCACATCGGCGCCCGTGATCCGTCCGGCCTGGGTCAGCGCCCGGCTGCGGACCTCCTCCAGCAGGCGCTCGTCGAGATAGCGGTCCCCGGGTCCCTGGGCGTCGCCGTTCGTCCTCTCGTCGGCAGCGCCGCCGACCGTCACGTCCCGGCTCGATGCACGGCGGCTCATCGCGCGGCTCCCTGTCCGGCGGTCCGAGCTGTCACCGGCTCCGCTTCGACGCGATGCTCGTCCGCCGGCGGAGGCGAGGCCTGGGCCGGTGGCTGCACGCCGTCGGCGGGCGGTACGCAGAGAACGAGGAGGGGCTCGATCCGCCGGGCCACGGCCCTCCTGGCGGCCGCACGCAGGAGCCGCCCCTCGGTGCCCGCCCGGCGCACCGAGGCCATCCGTGGAAGGTGCCCAGCGAGCGGGATTCCGGCGTGCCGGGCGATGGACGGTGAGTCCGCCCCGGTGGGCAGGGGGCCGGTGACCACGGCGTAGGCCAGCCCGCCGGCGGCCGCCAGCCGGCCCCCGGAGAGGCCCAGCCGCGCCGCCCGCGCGGCGGGGATCGCGTGGAACGTCGCGTGGGCCAGCTCGGCTGCTTGCGGCGGGATGCCACGGCCGCCGTCGACCACGACGACCTGGAAGGCCCGCGCTGCCGCGGCGAGCACCTCGCGCAGAACGGAACCGGGCCTGTTGCCCGGCCGCTGGCCCTGTTGAAGAGGCCCCGCCGGGAACGCGGAGAGACCGTCGAGGCTCGTCATGATCCGGAGACCGTCGACGGCGGGGAGCATCTCCAGCAGTTGCTGGGGCGGGATCCGGCCGTGCGAGTCGACGGTGTCCTCCCAGCTGAGGCCCTCCGCGGACCCGGGGCCGAGAACCGGCCAGAGTCCCGCGCCGGCGGCGTCGGCGTCCACCAGCACGGCGGAGTACCCGGCGCGCGCCGCGGCCACGGCGGTCAGCGCCGCGGCCGTGGTCGTCCCGGCGCCCCCGCTGGCGCCGAGGAACACGCTGACCCGGCCCTCGCCTCCGGTCGTCGCGAGAGCCCCGAGGTACTCGCCGAGCCACGCGGACGCCTCCGGCAGGATCGCCACGCGCGCGCCCGGGTGGACGGCTGCGGCCCGCCAGAGGCGGTCCTGGTCCCCGGCCGTTCCGGTGAGGATCATGCCTCCCGCCGCGCCGAGGCCGCCCGCAGTCCCACCCCAGGCGCCGTTCCCCGTGGCGTCTGCGGCCCCGTCGAACGCGTCCAGCCCATCGGCGGCCACGAGGAGGACCCCGCCCGGGGCGACGGCGGGGAGGGTCGACGCCTCGGTGTGCACGGTCAGCTCCGCGCCCGCCGCCGCGGCGATCAGTGCCACGAGGTCGGCGTGCGACGTGTCGGAGGTGAGCAGGTGGCAGCCTGCCCGCTGCGGCGCGCCCCGCGGACGCTCGCCGGGCCTCCTCCCCGGTGCGGCGGTCGCGGCCGGCGCGGCGACGAATCTCTGCTCGTTCATGTGCGCCAGCCTCCCGCAGCGTCCCCTCCCAGGACCTCGGCGGGACCCGCCTGTGGATGACGGGCCGGGGAGACGTGGGCTGTGGAGGACGAGTCCCCGAGCACGCCGACGCATTCTGTGGTGCGCCCCTGCCACAATGGCCGTGTGCATGAATCGAGCGGGGAGCGTCCCTCCTATGTCGTCGTCGCCGCCTGGTCCGCGGAGGCGAGGGCGGACGCGTTCGACCTGCGCCGACTGCCCGAGAAGCACGATGCGCCCCCGCCCCGCCGGGACGGCTCCGAGGACACAGAACCCCTGGGCGCCGTCCTGTTCCTCGATGCCCACGGCCAGCCGACGCTGCCCGTCCAGTCCTTCACCTTCGCCGACCTCGCCGACCTCGTCACGTACTGCGAGTCGCGTGCCCTGCGCTGGGTCTGGGAGTCGACCCGCCGCTGGTACGCCGTCCTGCTCAGCGACTCGCACACCGTGGACCGGGCCTGGGACGTCGGACTGATCCGGACGATCCTCCGCCGCTCCCCCGTCACCGCGGGGAGCGCCTACGCGCAGGCCCTCCCCGCCGAGGGCGCCGAGGACACCGGCGCCCGCGAGCCGGAGCACGACGGCGGCCGCAGGCCCGGGATCGACGCGCCCCCGGGCCAGGGCTCACTGTTCGCAGCGCCTGCCGCGACCGGTCCGAGCGTCGAGACAGTGGCCGCGGAATTCCGGGCCCAGCACGCCGCCATCCCGGCCGACGTGCCCGGGCGCAAGCTCGAGCTGCTCGCCACGGCCGAGACCGTCGGCGCCCTCATCGCCGCGGAGATCCGCGCCACAGGGATGCCGTGGCGGGCCGACATCCACCGGGCCCTGCTGGAGGAGCGGCTGGGGCCCCGGCCGGCCGACGGGCACCGTCCGGTCAAGCTCGAGGCGGTCGCGAACCGCCTGCGAGAGCAGCTCGACTCACCCCGGCTCAACCCCGACTCGCCGCAGGAGCTGCTCCGCGCTCTGCACCGCGTCGGGATCGACGTTCGCGGTACCAGCCAGTGGGAGCTCGCCGACCACGACCATCCCGCCCTCGAGACGCTCGAGGAGTACAAGCGATTGTCCCGCCTGTTCACCGCCAACGGGTGGGCGTGGCTCGAGGCGTGGATCCGCGACGGCCGGTTCTGGCCCGACTACACGGTCGGCGGAGTGGTGACCGGCCGGTGGTCCGCGCGCGGCGGCGGCGCCCTCCAGATTCCGGCGACCATCCGTTCCGCCGTCCACGCGGACTACGGCTCGAAGCTGGTGGTGGCCGACGCGGCCCAGCTCGAGCCGCGCATCCTCGCGGCCATGAGCGGCGACGAGGCGCTCGCGGCCGCGTCGACCGGCAAGGACCTCTACCAGGGCATCGCGAACATGGGATTCGGCGGCGACCGCAGCCAGGCCAAGCTCGCGATGCTCGGCGCCATGTACGGACAGACGACGGGCGAGGCCGGCCGTCTCATGGGCCAGCTGAGCAGGACGTTCGGTCCCGCCGTCGGGCTGGTGGAGCAGGCCGCCCGCAACGGCGAGGCCGGACGGATCGTCACGTCCTTCCTGGGGCGGGGCTCGCCCGCGCCGGATGCGGCCTACGCGGCGGCCCGCCGGGCCGCCAACGCCCTCGATGCGACGGCGGCCGATCAGGCGCGCGCCGACTCCGTCGCCCGCGCCCGTGGCCGCTTCACCCGGAACTTCGTGGTCCAGGGCACGGCCGCGGAGTGGGCCCTGTGCTGGCTCGGCCAGATCCGCCATGGCCTGCGCGACCGGCTGCCGGACCTCAGCTCGCGGATCGTCTTCTTCCTCCACGACGAGGTCATGCTCCACGTCCCCCACGGGCAGGTCGACGAGGTCGTGGCCATCGTCCACGAGGCCGCGGCGAGGGCCACAGCGCTGGTGTTCCGCTCCGACCTCGTGGAGACGCCGGTGACCGTCGCCGTCGTCGACTCCTACGATCAGGCGAAGTAGCGGGCCAGCAGGGCCGCTCTCCGCGCCTAGCGGCGGACGCGGTGCTCCCGGGTCCGGTCCCACTCGCGCGTCCAGCCGAGCTCGTCGAAGATCGACGAGACGATGAGCGCGGTGAAGCCCCAGATGAGCGTGCCGTCCACGAGGAATCCGGGCCCCTCGAAACGGCGTCCCTCGTGCTCCAGCACCGTCAGCACCCGGTTCCCGGGGTCGAGCAGGTCCGCGACCGGCGCGCGGAAGACGTGCGCCGACTCGGCCGGGTCGACGACGAAGACCTCCGACGGCTCGGCCCACCAGCCGAGGACCGGTGTGACGAGGAAGTCCGTCACCGGCAGCTCGCGATCCACGAGCGTCCCGAGCACCTCGACGCCGGCGGGGTCCAGGCCGGTCTCCTCCTCCGCCTCGCGGAGGGCCGCCCCGACCACCGACGCGTCGGTCGCGTCGACCTTGCCGCCCGGGAAGGCGACCTGGCCCGCGTGCTGGCGCAGCGTCGCCGCACGCTCCACGAACAACAGGTCCAGGTCCTCCGGGACGACCTCGGAGGCGTGCTCGGCGAGACGCTCGTCGAGCCGGCCGAACAGGATCAGCACGGCGGCATGCCGCAGTGCCGCCGGGTCGGCTGCGGCGAGGCTCGACTGGTGCGGCAGACGGGTGTCGGCTCCCTCCGCCCGCAGGACCCGGTGGCGTTCGGCGAGCCGGAGCAATTGGGCGCGCACATCCCGGGCGGTGGCCGTCACTGCGGCCCCCTCATGCGCCGAGGCCGTACCCGAGCTCGCGCAGCTCCTGCCGGGTCCGGCCGGACCGCATCAGGCCGAGCAGCTCCTCGCGGCCGGGGGCCAGCTCGTACTTCAGGAGGCGCCGGGCCTTCTCCGGGTCCGTCTCTCCCTCGCCGTAGGACGGGCACCAGGTGGCCACGGGACAGGCCCCACAGGCCGGCTTGCGGGCGTGGCAGATGCGCCGACCGTGGAAGATCACGACCTGCGAGAGCATCGTCCAGTCCCGTTTGTCGAAGAGCTCCCCCACCTCGTGCTCGACTCTCACGGGGTCGTCGGACGCCGTCCAGCCGAATCGCCGGGAGAGCCGGCCGAAGTGCGTGTCCACGGTGATTCCCGGGACGCCGAAGGCATTCGCCAGCACCACATTGGCGGTCTTCCTCCCCACGCCGGGCAGCGTCACGAGGTCGTCCAGCCGGGCCGGGACGTCGCCGTCGTACTCGTCGACGAGGCGCTGGGCCAGCGATTGGATGTTCCGTGCCTTCGCCCGGTAGAAGCCCGTGGGGCGGAGGATCTCCTCCAGCTCGGCCGAGTCCGCCTGGGACAGCGCCAGCGCGTCCGGATACCTCTCGAACAGAAGCGGCGTGGTGGCGTTGATCCGGACGTCGGTGGTCTGCGCGGAGAGGACGGTCGCGATGAGCAGCTCGAACGGCGTCTGGAAGTCGAGTTCCGGAACGGCGTACGGGTACGTCTCCACGAGTCCCCGGTAGATCCTCCGGGCCCGGCGCTTCAAGCCCAGGGCGGACTCTGGGTGGGCGGACCCCGCCCGGCGCTGCTTCTTCTCCGCCACGCCTCAGGCCCGCTGGATCGCTTCGAGGTCGAACAGGAGGCCGATCCGCCCGTCCGTGTGCTGCACCATCAGGTGGTCGCCGCGCTCGGCGAGCGCGAGGTTCCACTCGCCCGGCTGGACCGCGAACAGCGGTCGGCGGGTCTCCGGGTCCATGGCGTCCCGCGGTGCGGGCACGGCGAACCAGAAGGCCTCGCTCGGCTCCGGCGCGGCGTCGCCCGCGTGGTGCGACGGCGACTCGACGCCGGCGCGGACCGCGTCGCCCTGCGCTTCCCGGCCCTCTGCGGGCGACGGCGCGGGCGACGGGGCGGGCGACGGGGAGCCCGAGCGGACGTGCTCCCGTCCGGCGTCCGCGGTGCGGGCGTCGGCCGGTCCCGCGACGACGCCGGCGTGCGCCAGCGCCGGGGCCGCACCGCGTCGGTCGTCACGGCCCTCGAGGTCCTCCGAGCGGTGGCCGCCGGGGCCCACGTCGACGGGCCAGCCGGCCTCCGGGTGGTGCGACTCGTCGGCGGGCGCTGCGGCGGCGGGGCCTGCCGCCCCGGACTCACCCGCCGCGGGCTCACCCGCAGCCGGCCCGGCACCGGCTGCGGCCGCCCGCGAGCGGCGGGGGGCCGGCCGCACCGGGCGGGCCAGCAGCGGGCCTTCACCTGGGGCGAAATCCGCCGCGAACGCCCCGATGTAGGGCGCCGCCGTCGTCCCGCCGACCATGCCGAGCGCCCCCAGGAGGCACAGCACATAGGTGGGGCTCATGAAATTGATGCCCGCGAAGAAGAAGTAGGCCGCCGACAGCACCGCGGCGGCGGAGCCGAGCTGATCGAGCGACAGCGACGCGACGCGCACCTGGGTGCGGCCGGCCAGGCGCCGCCACCCGAACGCCACCCCGATCGAGAGGGGCAGGAGGAAGTACACGAACTGGTTGAACTGCCATCCGGCCTGGAGCCATGCCGTGGTGAGCGCCTGCATGAAGGCGAAGGGCAGGAGCGAGCCGATCAGGACGACGGCCGCGGAGACCATGACCACCAGATCCCGGAGCGTGTACGGCCCCGCGACCGTATCGACCTCCTCGCGCTCCGCCTCGGCCGGCGTCCCCGCCCCCGGGGCGCTGTCGATCCTCGAGCCCATAACCGTCTCCTTGTGCGAGTGCCTGCTGTCTTCCGAGCTTAGTAGTCCGGGCCGATTCCCGCGCCCCCGGGCCTCCTCGGGCAGGGCCCCGCCCCGGACCCGCCGATCGCCCCCGCGCGGCATCCCGACGCTCCGGCCGTGGCCGCCCGCCCCGCGGGCAGTGCGCTGGAACCGCTCATCGCAGATTCCGCGCCTCCCATCCCCGGCCCCGTGACGACGGACACTTAACTCCCGGCGACCGTGTGTAACCTGAGACACAGAAACCCGCCACTGAACGGAAAGGATCCGTCGTGACCGAAGCGACTTCCGCACTGGACAATCTGCTGCACGAGGGGCGCGCCTTCCCGCCCAGCTCAGACTTCGCGGCCAACGCCGTCGCGGACGCCTCGCTCTACGAGCGGGCCGCCGCCGACCGTCTGGGCTACTGGGCCGACCGGGCCCGCGAGACGCTGACCTGGGACGCCGACTTCACCGAGACCCTCGACTGGTCCGGCGCGCCGGTGGCGAAGTGGTTCGTGGGCGGCAAGGTCAACGCCGCGTACAACGCGCTGGACCGCCACGTGGAGGCGGGCCTCGGCGAGCGCGTGGCCATCTACTTCGAGGGGGCCGACGGGGAGTCCCGCACCTACACGTACGCGCAGTTGACGGAGGAGGTGAAGCGGGCCGCCAACGCGTTCTCGTCCCTCGGCGTGGCCAAGGGCGACCGGGTGGCCGTCTACCTGCCGATGATCCCGGAGGCCGTGATCACCATGCTCGCCTGCGCCCGGCTCGGCGCGGTCCACTCCGTGGTGTTCGGCGGGTTCTCCGCCGATGCACTGCGCTCGCGGATCGACGACGCCGAGGCCAAGCTCGTGGTCACGGCCGACGGCACGTGGCGCCGCGGCAAGCCGAGCAGCCTGAAGCCGGCCGTCGACCAGGCCCTGTCCGCCCCGGGCCACACCGTCGACAACGTCCTCGTCGTGCGTCGCAACGGCGAGCCCGTCGAGTGGACCGACGGCCTCGACCGGTGGTGGCACGACGTCGTCCCCGCCGCCAGCGCCGAGCACACCGCCGAGGGGCACGACGCGGAGCACCCGCTCTTCATCCTCTATACCTCCGGCACCACCGGGAAGCCGAAGGGCATCCTCCACACGACCGGCGGCTACCTGGTCCAGTGCGCGGCGACCCACCGGGACACGTTCGACCTGCACCCGGAGACGGACGTCTACTGGTGCACGGCCGACATCGGCTGGGTCACCGGCCACTCCTACGTCGCCTACGCCCCGCTGATCAACGGCGCCACGCAGGTCATGTTCGAGGGAACGCCGGACACGCCGCACCAGGGCATCTGGTGGGAGATCGTCGAGAAGTACAAGGTATCCCTCCTCTACACGGCGCCGACCGCCATCCGCACCTGCATGAAGTGGGGCCGGGAGATCCCGGACCGCTACGACCTCTCGAGCCTCCGGGTCCTCGGGAGCGTCGGGGAGCCCATCAACCCCGAGGCCTGGATGTGGTACCGGGACGTCATCGGCTCCAACGCCGGGAAGAACGGGGAGAAGAAGGAGCACCCCGCGCCGATCGTCGATACCTGGTGGCAGACCGAGACGGGCGCCCACATGATCACGCCCATGCCCGGAGTCACGGCGACCAAGCCCGGCTCGGCCCAGGTGGCGGTGCCGGGCATCACGGTCGACGTCGTGAACGAGACGGGCGAGTCCGTGGCGAACGGCGAGGGCGGCTACCTGGTGGTCCGTGACCCGTGGCCCTCGATGCTGCGCGGCATCTGGGGCGACCCGCAGCGCTTCAAGGACACCTACTGGTCCCGCTTCGAGGGCATGTACTTCGCCGGGGACGGCGCCAAGCGGGACGAGGACGGGGACCTCTGGCTCCTCGGCCGGGTCGACGACGTCATGAACGTCTCCGGCCACCGCCTCTCCACCACGGAGATCGAGTCCGCACTCGTCTCCCACGAGAAGGTCGCCGAGGCAGCGGTCGTGGGCGCCTCGGACCCGACGACCGGCGAGGCCGTCGTCGCGTTCGTCATCCTGCGCGGCAACGCGACCGAGGGCGACGACATCGTCACGGAGCTCCGCAACCACGTCGGCAGCCAGATCGGCCCCATCGCCAAGCCGCGTCACATCCTGGTGGTCCCCGAGCTGCCGAAGACGCGGTCCGGGAAGATCATGCGGCGGCTGCTCAAGGACGTGGCCGAGGGGCGCGAGGTCGGCGATGCGACGACGCTCTCCGATCCGGCGGTCATGACCAAGATCGCGGAGGACATGCGCAAGTAGTCCGGCCGCCCGCGGCGCTGCCGATCGACGGCGGGTCCCGCCCCGGCGAGGGGAGGGACCCGCCGTCGACGTTGCAGCAGGCCCGCGCCCGGGAGACGGTCCGCCGCGCCCAGGAGCCGGTCGGCCGCGCCCGGGCGTCGGTCGGCCGCGCCGCAACGGCCCCGCGGGATGTGACGCTTTCCGACGAACCGCGTCGATCGGTGTGCTTATATGGGCCCATGCGAGCTCTCAAGATCCTGATCCTGAACGGTCCGAACCTGAACCTGCTCGGGACGCGGGAGCCGGCGGTGTACGGGCACCAGACGCTGCAGGACGTCGAGTCGCTCTGCCGCGAGGAGGCCGCACGCCACGGCCTGCAGGTCGAGTTCGTGCAGTCGAACCACGAGGGCGATCTCATTGACGCCCTGCACCGGGCCCGGCTCGAGGCGGACGGCGTGGTCTTCAACCCCGGCGCCTACACGCACACGTCGATCGCGCTCGCGGATGCCGTCTCCGGCATCGAGCGGCCCGTCATCGAGGTCCATCTCTCCAACGTCCACGCCCGCGAGGCCTTCCGGCACCATTCCTTCATCTCCCCCGTCGCCGCGTCCGTGATCATCGGCGCAGGCGTCAACGGGTACCGGCTCGGCATCTCCCAGCTCGCCCACCTGCTCGAGTCCGCCGCCTCCGGTTCCGCACCGGGCCCCGGCTCCACGGACGGGCACGGCGGGTCCGACGAGCGAAGCGCCTGACATGTTCTTCGGAACCGACGCCGCGGACCCGGGCACGGAGCGCGCCAACACGGCGCGACGCTTCACCGAGTACGCACGCGTCTGGTTCCCGGCGCACTCCCCGCTGTACGCGGAGTGGGCCGAGGGCGTCGCGGCCGACGACGGCCTGCTCGACCTGGTCCGCCGGCTGCCCGCCGACAAGCAGCAGCCGAACCTGGTCTTCGCGGCGGCCCGCTTCCTCGGCTGCCCCGACGAGTCCTTCCCGGTGCTCGCCGGTTTCCTCCGCGAGCGGTGGGACGAGGTGGCCACCGAGCTCGCCGTCCGCCGGACGCAGACCAACGAGCCGGCCCGCTGCGCCACGCTCCTGCCGGTGCTCTCCCGGATCCAGCGGGAGACGGGCCAGCCGCTCGCGCTCGTGGAGCTGGGACCGTCGGCGGGTCTGTGCCTGCTGCCGGACCGGTACGCCTACCAGTACGACGACGGGGCGATCCTCGGCGCCGAGAACCTCGCCTCGGGTGCCCCGCTGCTCGAGTGCACGACGGCCGGGGACCCACCCCTTCCGGACCGGCTCCCCGAGATCGCCTCGCGTCAGGGCGTGGACCTCAACCCGCTCGACGGATCGGATCCCGAGACCGCCCGCTGGCTGAAATGCCTGGTCTGGCCGGGCCAGACGGAGCGGCTCCACCGCCTCACCGCGGCCCTCGGCGCCCTGACGCTGCACCAGCGCGAAGGGGAGCGAGCGCCCGGCGGACCGGTCGAGCTGCATCGCGGCGACCTGCTCGAGCTGGTCGAGCCGCTGGTGCGGGCCGTGCCGTCCGGGCACACCGCCGTCGTCCTCCACTCCGCCGTCATCTCCTACCTGCCGCCGGAGGTGCGCGAGCGCTTCACCGGCCTGGTGCGCACGCTGGACTGCCGGTGGATCTCCAACGAGGGCTTCTTCATGGACGCCAGCGGTTCCGTGCCCCGCGAGCGCGCCGGCATGTTCACGCTGGCGCTCGACGGCGTGCCCCTGGCCCACACGGGCCAGCACGGCGCCGAGCTCCACTGGACGCCGGAGGGGCACTGGCCCGAGGACGGGCAGCAGATCTAGATCCAGCCGTTCTCCCACGCCAGGCGGGCGGCCTCCTGCCGTGTGTCCACGCCGAGCTTGGCGAGGATGGAGGACACGTAGTTCCGGACGGTCCCCTCCGCGAGATGCAGCTCGCGGGCGATCGCCGCGATGCGGGCGCCCTCCCGGCCCACCCGCAGGACGTCCAGCTCGCGGTCGCTGAGCGGGCACTTCTCGCCGCTGAGCGCGCTCGCTGCGATCTCCGGGTCCACGTAGCGCTTCCCGCCCGCTAGATCGCGGATGACCCGAGCCAGCTCCTCGGCCGGCATGGACTTCGGCGCGAACCCGTTGACGCCCTCGTGCAGCGCTCGGCGCAGCACGCCCGGACGGGCGTGCCGGGTCACGATCAGCGTCTTCGCGGGCACCCGCCGACGGATCGCCGCGGCGGCGACGATTCCGTCCGTCGGCGGCATCTCGAGGTCCAGCACGCAGACGTCCGGGCGGTGCTGGACGGCGAGTTCGACGGCGTCCTGCGCGTCACCGGTGCTCGCCACGACCTCGAGGTCCTCCTCGAGCCCGAGCAGCGCGACAAGCGCGCCCCGGATCAGGTCCTCGTCGTCGGCGACCAGCACGCGGATCACGAAGCGCCCCCACGGGTCGACGCGTGCGACGGGCTGGACGAGCTCGACGGGCTCGACGGGCTGGACTGGCTCGACTGGCTGGCCGCGCCCGCCGGCGCCGGTGCCGGGGCCCCGGAGTCGCCGTGGCCGACGGGCACCACGGCCCGCACCACGAATTCCCCGTCGCGCGCCCCGGCCTCGAAGCGTCCGCCGGCCTGCTCGACGCGGGCCCGGAGGCCCAGTAGTCCAGACGAGCCGATGCCCGGCTCCGGACCGGTCCCGGGCGGCGGGACGACGCCGTCGTTCCGGACCGTCAGCGTTACCGACTCACCGCGCTCCTCGAACCGCAGCTCGGCGCGCGTCGCCTGAGCATGCCGGAGGATGTTGGTCGAGGCCTCGCGGATGACCCAGCCGAGCGCCTCCCGGGGCGCGCCCGCCAGCTCGCGGCCCCAGCCGTGCACCCGGCAGTCGATCCCGGCGGCCCGCAGGACGTCGGCAGCGTTCTCCAGCTCGGTGGCGAAGCCCACCCGGCGCAGACCGCTGACCACCGCCCGGGTCTCCCCCATGGCCTCGGCCGCCGCCAGCCGGACCTTGCCGATCTGCTCCAGGGCTCCGGCCGGGTCGCGTTCCACGAGCCGCTCCGCCAGCTCGGCCTGCAGGGCGATCACCTGCAGGTGGTGCCCCTGGATGTCGTGGAGGTCGGCGGCGATGCGCAGCCGCTCCCGGGCCACGGCCAGCTCGCGCTCGGCGGCCCGGCCCCGCTGGAGGCGGACGATCGCGTCCCACCACCACACCGAGCCGAGCACGATCGGTGGGATGGCGGCGCCGTAGACCAGGACCATGAGGGCGCCCGCCCCGCCGTCGGTCGCCGGCCCGGACATCAGCGGGGCGTCCGGGTGCAGGACCCGGAAGACGACGGCGATCGCCGCCACGAGCACGACGCCCACCCAGAACAGCCGCCACCGGGCCGGCCGGGCCACGAGGCAGGCGGCATGGGAGACAGCGAGCCAGAGCGGAAGCAGCGGCGCCACCCCGGACTCGGGGCTGGCCCAGCTGCTCAGCGCCAGCACGAGCGGGGCGAGCCCGACCGTGCCGGCCACCCGCCAGAAGGGAGGTCCCGCGTCCGGCCAGCCGTCGCGGAAGCGGAGCGACGTCAACGTCGCGGCGCACGCGGAGGCGGCCAGGAGCGCCAGCTGGACCATGCCGAGGACCCGGGCGGGGGTGCCGCCGCCGGCGGCGTCGTTGCCGCGGACCAGCTCGCCGAACGCGACCGTGTACATCACGGCGTAGAGGAAGACCAGGGACGCCCACGTCCACCACCAGAAGGCGTTCATGGCGCGGTGCGAATTCCGTTCCTGGACGGTACTGGGCAGGCTCATGGCTCCAGCGTAGGGCAGTGACATTTGTCAGACCCGCCGTGTGCGGATCGCATGCGTTCGCCGGCCGCCGCGGCACTGGGCGCGCCCCGCGGGCGCTGGTGGACTGGTGTTCAAGCGCAGGGAAGAAGCGCACCGGAATCCCAGCGGCGCCCGCCGCGGACCAGAACGAACCGAGGAGAACACCATGGACGTCATCAACTGGCTGCAGGACCTGGCCACCCCGCTCCCCGCCCTGCTGCAGGCCCTCGTCATCGCCCTCGCCGGGGCGATCCCGTTCGTGGAGTCCTACTTCGGGTCCGTGGTCGGGGTCGTGGTCGGGCTGCCCGTCTGGGCGGCGGTCCTGGCCGCCGTGGTGGGCAACTGGGTCTGCATGTTCCTGCTGGTCACCCTGGGTGCGGGCATCCAGCGCCGGCTGGCCGAGCGGTCCCGCCGCGAGCCGTCCCGGGGCCAGCAGAAGTTCCTCCGGATGTTCAACCGTTTCGGCGTCCCGGGCGTGAGCCTGCTGGGGCAGTGGGTGCTGCCCAGCCAGATCACCTCGATGCTCATGGTCGGCATCGGCGCCTCCAAGGACCAGGTGATCCTGTGGCAGAGCATCTCGATCGTCCTCTGGGGCGCCGCGTTCGGGACGCTAGCGGTGCTGGGACTGACGGCCCTGACCTCGATCTGAGGGCGCGGACGGGCCGGCTCGGCCGAGGACTCAGGCGGCCTTGCAGGCTCCGCTGGACACGCGGTCGTCGTACTCGTCCGCGGCCGCGACCACGGGGGCGACCTCCTCGAGCGCGAGCGCGTAGCCGACGTCGTCGGCGCCGACGGCCTTGGCGAACACGACGCCGACCAGGCGGCCCTCCTGGTCCACGAGCGGGCCGCCGGAGTTGCCCTGCTCGATCGCCGCGCCGAGCTGGTAGATGCTCAGTGGGGCGGGGTCTCCCCCGTAGATGTCCTGGACCGCCACGGAGCGCAGCGACTGGACGGTCGCGCTCAGCGCCCGGAACGGCCCGCCGGCGGGGTGGCCCATGAAGACCGCCGGATCGCCCGTGTCCAGGTCCCCGCCGACCGGGATGGGGTCGAGCCCCAGCCCGTCGACGTCGAGGACCGCCAGGTCCCGATCCGGATCGAAGTGCGTCACCGTCGCGGGCAGCGCGAGCCCGTCGCGGGTGGTGACCACGGGCTCGGTCACGCCGGCGACCACGTGGGCGTTGGTGAGGATGCGGTCCTCGTCGATCGCGAAGCCGCTGCCCGTCTGGTTCACGCCGCACTGGAAGGCGGTGCCGGAGACGCGGACGACGGCGTCCGCCGCCGCCTCGATGCCCGGCCCGGCGGGCGGCTCCTCCGTGTCCGGGGCGGGCGCCACGTCGGTCGGCGCGAACGGCTCGATCAGCTCCGGGAGCGTCTCGTCCATGACGATCGACCTGGCATTGGCCAGCGCCTGCTCGACGGGCTCGGGGGTGTACTGCCGGATGGCACCGATGACCTTGGAGTCGGAGAGGACCTTGGAGACCGTCGGGATGCCCATGGCGGCGGCGGAGAAGGACAGCGCGTAGATCACCAGCGCGGCCACCAGCGTGTTGGCCGCGGCGCCGATCAGCCGGTCGAAGGACTTCAGCGCGGGCAGGTTCAGCCAGAGGCGGATTCGCGCGCCGATCGCCGTACCGATAGCTTGGCCGATGATGATCAGCACAACGACGACCGCGACCATCCAGAACAGGCGCCACCCGGCGGCCGGGACCCAGTCGGAGACGATCGGCACGGCGTAGAACGCGGCGACGGCACCAGCGATCAGCCCGACGATGCGGCCCAGGGTCACGAAGAAGCCCTGGCGCCACCCGGACACGAGGAAGCCGATCAGGATGATCGCAAGGATGGCGTCGAGCCAGCTGAATCCAAATAGCATTGCCAGTGATTCTACGTCGGCAGGCTGTGCCCGTGCGGCGCGCACCCGACGGCGGAAACCAAAGTCATCCCTGTGGAAGGTGTCACAGGGGCGACCGGTACGGCAGAATGAAGCAGAGCGCTTTCAAATCTTGGACAGGAGAATTCATGGACATCGAGGTACTTCGACGCGCACCGCTCTTCCAGACGCTGGGGGATGACGTCTTCGCCGCACTGACGGAGGAGCTGACCGAGGTCGACCTCTCGCGCGGCGCCTCTGTCTTCCGTGAGGGCGATCAGGGCGATCAGCTCTACTTCATCGTCTCCGGCAAGATCAAGCTCGGCCGGACGGCTCCGGACGGTCGCGAGAACCTGCTCGCCGTCCTGGGCCCGGGCGAGCTGTTCGGCGAGATGGCGCTCTTCGACCCGAGCCCGCGCAACGCCACCGCCACCGCCGTGTCGGAGACGCGCCTGGCCGGCCTGCGGCACGAGAACCTGCGCAAGGTCATCGAGACCTCGCCCGAGGTCTCCGTGCAGCTGCTCCAGGCCCTGGCCCGCCGCCTGCGCCGCACCAACGAGTCGCTGGCGGATCTGGTCTTCTCGGACGTCCCGGGACGCGTCGCCAAGGCCCTCCTGGACCTGGCGGACCGCTTCGGCCGCCCGGCGACGGACGGCATCCTGGTGGCCCACGAGCTCACCCAGGAGGAGCTGGCCCAGCTGGTCGGCGCTTCCCGCGAGACCGTCAACAAGGCGCTGGCCGAGTTCGTCCAGCGCGGCTGGCTGCGCCTCGAGGCGCGCGCCGTCGTGATCCTGGACATCCAGCGTCTGCGCCAGCGCTCGCGCTAGGAACCGGCACCCGTACCCGCCGGCCTCGGCGGACGGGTCCGGAGACGACGTCGGCCGCCCCACCTGGTGGGGCGGCCGACGTCGTTCCAGCCTGAGTTCCAGCCTGTGTTCCGGCCGCGCCCGGCGGGATCCCCGGTCCGGGCCCGAGGCGGGTCACGACCGGCGGCCCTGGGCCTGGCCTCAGCGGGCGCGGAAGCAGGTGCCGCCCTCGCTGGCCTCCGAGACGTGCACCTCGAGCGAGAAGCCGCCGTCGGCCTCGCGCAGCTGCGGGTGGTAGGTCTTGGCCTCGCGCGGGTGCGCCAGATAGGCCACCGTGCCGCGCGTGGTCGCCATCTTCTCGAGGATCGCCTCCACTGCGGGGACGGTCAGCTCGCTGAAGGTCCGGCCCACCGTGTCCGGGTGGCCGATCCGGTCCCCGAGGGCCGTGGTGGCCCGCTCGTCGAGGACCTGGCGGGCCGGCATCCACTGCGCCCAGGTGCCCTTGCCGTCGAGCAGGACCGCCTGCTGCCGGACCGGCATGGCCGCGGCGAAGTACCAGGTGTCGAACCGGCGCAGGGCGAAGTCCGGGCTGATCCAGCGCGCCAGGGGCCGCAGCAGATCGGTGCGCAGCCCGAGCCCGCGGCTCGCGAGCATCTCCGTGAAGGAGAGGTCCTGCTCCGCCACGGCGCGTCGCTGCTCCATCCACTCGCCCGTGGAGCAGTCCTCCACGATCGACAGCGGATCGGCGCCCGCCAGGAGGACGCCGCTCTCCTCGAAGAGCTCCCGCGCGGCACAGACGACGCGACGCCGGGCGGCCACATGGTCCAGCACGCCCAGCCGCTTGGCCCAGTCGCCGACGGAGGGACCGAACCACGGGACGTCCCCGTCGCCGTCGTTCCCCTCCTCGCTGCCGCCCGGGAACGCCACGACGCCGAGCGGCGAGGTGCCCCGACGGTAGCCCAGGTAGGTCTCCACGCCGCGGTTCCCGTCCCGGATCAACGCCACCGAGGACGCGAAGCGCACGGCACGGGGTGCCCGCTCGCCGTGCGCGACCCAGTTCTCGGCCGCCGGCACCTGCTCCGGCGGCAGCGCGAAGCGCCGGCTGGGCAGCCCCGCCGGGCCGCCCGGGACCGGGCGGAAGCAGCTAGGCGTATTCGACGACGAGTTCAACTTCAACCGGGGAGTCCAGGGGGAGCACGGCGACGCCGACGGCGGACCGCGCGTGGACGCCGGCCTCGCCGAGGACCTCGCCGAGCAGCTCGGAGGCGCCGTTGACCACGCCGGGCTGGCCCGTGAAGGCCGGGTCCGAGGCGACGAACCCGACGACCTTCACCACGCGGGTGATCCGATCCAGGTCGCCGATGACGGACTTCACGGCGGCGAGGGCGTTCAGGACGCAGGTGCCGGCGAGCTCCTTGGCCTGCTCGGGGGTGACATCCGCCCCGACCTTTCCGGCGGCTGGGAGTTCACCCTTAATGAAGGGCAGCTGACCGGACGTGTAGACGTACTGGCCGCTGGTGACGGCGGGCACATACGCGGCCACCGGGGCGGCGACCTCCGGGAGCGTCAGGCCCAGGTCGGCGAGCTTCGCCTCGACGGCGGACGCAGTGGTTTCAGTCACGGTATCTCCTTGTCTTCCCAGCTCAGACGCTTAGGACTTCGGACGCTTGAGGTAGGCGACATGCCCGGAGCCGTTCGGCGCCGGGGTCACGGTCACGAGCTCCCAGCCCTCCGAGCCCCAGGTGTCCAGGACGTCCTTCGGCGTGTGCAGGGGCAGAGGGGTGATGGTGTATTCCCAAGTGGTCATAGGGAAAAGCGTAGCCGCTCCCGGTTAGACTGGAAGGCATGGCCGGTCGCAAATCTCCCGTATTCGATACCGCTACCACCCTGGGCAAAGTCATCGCCTTCTTCGGTGTGAGCGCGATCTGCGGCGTGCTCGCGGCGGGACTCCTGGTTCCCATCGCGTCGCTCGCCGGCTCCAGTGCCAACGCCAGCATCGAGTTCTTCGAGGAACTCCCGGCGGAGCTGAAGAAGGAGCCGCTCTCGGTCCCGTCGCGGGTCCTCGCCAAGGACGGCACCGAGATCGCCTCGTTCTACGCGGAGAACCGCAAGCCGGTCTCGGCCGACCAGATCTCGCAGTCCATGAAGGATGCGATCGTCGCGATCGAGGACTACCGGTTCTACGAGCACGGCGGTGTCGACCTGCGCGGCATGGCCCGCGCCGTCGTGTCCAACCTGACGTCCTCCAGCCAGCAGGGCGCCTCCACGCTGACCATGCAGTACGTCAACAACGTGCTGATCAACGCGGGCGTGCAGAACGGGGTGGACCGGGACGAGCTGACGATCTCCGGCACCAAGACCTACGGCGACAAGCTCCGCGAGGCCAAACTCGCCATCGCAGTCGAGAAGGAGATGAGCAAGGAGGAGATCCTCGAGGGCTACCTCAACCTCGTCCTCTTCTCCGGCCGGACGTACGGCGTCGAGGCCGCCGCCCAGCGGTTCTTCTCCGTCTCCGCCGCCGATCTGTCCATCCCGCAGGCCGCGACGCTGGCCGGCATGGTGCAGATCCCCAACGTCTACAACCCGGTCGAGAACCCCGAGCTCACCGAGAAGCGCCGCAACACGGTGCTCGGTGCCATGCTGCGCACCGGGAAGATCTCCCAGGAGCAATACGACGAGGCCGTCGCCACGCCGCTGACCGAGACCCTGAATCCGCAGACGACCAGCTCGGGCTGCATCGCCTCGGAGTCCGCGCCCTACTTCTGCGACTTCGTCACGCACCTGATCATGGGCGACCCCGCCTTCGGCGAGACGGGCGAGGACCGGGAACGCCTGCTGTACCGCGGCGGGCTGGAGATCAAGACCACCCTGGACCTCAAGGCGCAGAAGGCGGCCGCCGAGTCCGCGCAGAAGATCATCCCCGCGGACGACGAGTCCCAGCTCGGCGCCTCCGTGGTGTCCGTGGAGCCAGGGACCGGCAACATCCTGGCCATGGCCCAGAACAAGAAGTACGCGCCCAACGACGAGGATCCGGCGTACACCGTGATCAACTACAACGTCGGCGGCGAGCACGGCGGGGCCAACGGCTTCCAGGGCGGCTCCTCGATGAAGCCGTTCACCGCCATCGCCTGGCTGGAGTCGGGCCGCAACATGTGGGACAAGATCGATGCCCGCCGGGACAGCTATCCGCAGAGTTACAAGTGGAAGGCCTCCTGCCAGCCCAAGGGGTACGCCGTTGCGACCGGCGGCTGGGATTTCGGCAACGCCAGCCAGGGCTTCAAGAAGACGATGACGGTCGACTACGGCCTGAAGTGGTCCGTGAACACGGCCACCGTGGCGGAGGCGGCCAAGCTGGACCTCTGCAAGATCTCCGAAGCGGCCTCGAAGGTCGGCATCCTCGACTACGCCAACCGTCATCCCGAGACGGGCATGCCGCAGCCCATCGATCCCTCCAACCCGTCCATGGTGCTCGGCACCGCAAACGTCACGCCGCTGGCGCAGGCGGCCGGCTTCGCGACGTTCGCCAACGATGGCCAGTTCTGCCGCCCCCGCGCCTTCGAGTCCATCACCGACTCGTCGGGGAACTCCTACCCGGTCCAGCCCGTGGAGTGCGAGAAGGCGCTCGACGCCAAGGTGGTGCGCAACCTCAACGGCACGCTGACCAAGATCGCCCAGGATCGCGTCGCCAAGAACAGCAGCATCGACGTTCCCATCGCCGGCAAGACCGGTACGAACAACGAGTCCTCCTCGACGTGGTTCGTCGGCTACTCGACCGGCATCTCCACGGCCACCTGGGTGGGCAGCGAGAAGAAGCGCTCCGACTTCGCCTACCCCGCGACCATCAACGGCAAGTACTACGACTACTTCGACTCGGCTCAGTTCGCCGGCCCGCTGTGGGTGGACTACATGGAGAAGATCGCCGATCAGTTCCCCGCGGAATCGTTCGGACGGCCGGAGTCGAAGCCGTCATCCAAGGACGACGACTCCGACAGCGACTCGAGCAGCAACTCGAGGGATGACTCCGGGGACGACTCCGAGCAGTCCTCGCAGGAGTCCAATGAGTCCGGCGACTCGAACGAGGACTCCGGCGACTCCAACGACGACTCCGGCGATTCCGGCGACTCCGGCGATTCGGAGGAGAGCGGGTCGGCCCGCGGCAACGGGAACGGCCGCGGGAACGGCAATGGCAACGGCAACGGAGGGAACGGCTAGGCATGCATGAGGCGCTCGCGCAGCCGCTGCGGCGGACCGCACTGACCGTCGGCGCTGCCGCGGCTGCCGGCGGCGCAGCGCTGGCCTACGGCCTGTGGGAGCGCCAGCAGTTCACGGTCCGGCACGAGTCCGTCCCGGTTCTGCCGCCCGGCTCGTCCCCGGTGAAGATCCTTCACCTCTCGGACATCCATATGCTGCCCGGGCAGCGGCGCAAGCAGGACTGGCTGCGCTCCCTGGCCCGCTGGGAGCCGCACCTGGTGGTCAACACCGGCGACAATCTGGGCCACCGGGACGCCGTGGACCCGCTCCTGCACGCCCTCGGGCCACTGATGGAATTCCCCGGCGTCTACGTCCCCGGCTCCAACTGCTACTTCGCGCCGAAGATGAAGAACCCGCTCGGCTACCTCACGGCCGCGGCGAGTCCGAGCCCCACCGGCGGCCGCAAGCCCGCGACCAAGGAGCTGGACTGGCGGCGCATGCACGCCGGATTCGGCGCCGCCGGCTGGATCAACCTCTCCAACCGGCACCAGTCTCTGCCGATGGGGCGGCTGCGCCTCGACTTCACCGGCGTCGACGATCCGCATCTGGAGTACGACTCCTTCGCCGGATGGCCCAACGGCTCGGCCAGCGGAGGGGCCGCTCCCCACGTGCGCATCGCCCTCGCGCACGCCCCCTACCAACGGGTCCTGGACCAGTTCACGGACGCGGGCGCGGACATCATCTTCGCCGGGCACACGCACGGCGGGCAGGTCTGCGTCCCCGGCTACGGTGCCCTGGTGAGCAACTGCGATCTGCCGACGTGGCGGGCCAGCGGGCTCACGATGTGGGAGCACAACGGACGAGAGGTGCCCCTCGAGGTCTCCGCCGGAATCGGCACCTCCCGCTTCGCGCCCTTCCGCATCGCCTGCCGCCCGGAGGCCGTGCTCCTGAGCCTGACGGCCCGCGAGAACTAGCCCACAGGGTGCTGCTCCCCCGGAGAACCCCACTCTCGACGTGAAACATGTGTTGCGCAGCGCCCCCGGCGTGGCAGACTAGTTGAGGGCTGCCAACCACTAGCGCCATCGTGGGCGGCCCCTCCCGACCCTTCGACCCGATCGAGGCCTCCCCCAGTGGTGCAGCACCAGCAGAGCGGTCACGGGACTTCGGCGCACCAGCCGACCCTCCTGCAGACGTACGGCCGACTCATCCCGCATCTGAAGCCGATCCTGCCGCGGCTGATCCTCGGCCTGCTCGCAGCCATGGGCGCCGGAATCGTCGCGCTGACCATTCCCCAGGTCCTCCGGGTCCTGGTCAACACCATCGTGGCGGACGAGGGGACCGCGCGCGCCGTGTGGATGGGCGTCGGCGTCGTCGCCCTCCTGGGCCTGGCCGAGGCCGGCCTGATCCTCGCGCGCCGCATCTTCGTCATCTCCCCCACCGCGGGCATCGAGACCGGTCTGCGCGTCAACCTCTTCCGGCACCTCCAGAGCCTCCAGGTGGCGTTCCACGACCGCTGGGGCTCCGGCCAGCTGCTCTCGCGCTCCATGGGGGACCTCTCGCTGCTGCGGCGCTGGCTCGCGTTCGGCTCGATCATGCTGGTGGTGTCCTCGGTGACCGTGCTGGTCGGCCTGGTCTTCATGTTCGCCTCCAGCTGGCTCCTCGGCCTCATCTACCTCGCCGGCGCCATCCCCATCACCATCAACGCGTTCCGCTTCCGCAGCGTGTTCCACGCGGCCAGCCGCCTCAGCCAGGACCGCGCCGGCGACCTGGCCACCACCGTCGAGGAGTCCATCCACGGCATCCGCGTCATCAAGGCGTTCGGCCGCGGCCGGGAGGCCCTGGACGGCTTCCGCGAGCAGGCGCAGAAGCTCCGCGAGACGGAGATCAGCAAGGCCAGGTCCCTCGCGGGCTTCCTCATGCTCGTGGTCGCCGTTCCCGAGATCACCCTCGGGCTGGGCCTGACGGTCGGTCTGGGGCTCACGGCCACGGACCGCCTCACCGTCGGCGAGCTCGTGGCCTTCTTCGCCACGGCGGCCGTGCTCGCCGTCCACGTCGAGGGCATCGGCATGCTCCTGGGCATGACCCTGACCACCAAGACCGCGCTGGACCGTCACTACGAGGTCATCGACACCCCCGTCACCATCGCGTCCCCCGCCGACCCCGAGCAGCCCACGGACCCCCGCGGCCACCTGGAGCTCCGGGGCGTCCGATTCTCCTACCCGGATACCCCGCCGGGAACGCGGCCGGTGATCGACGGCGTCGACCTGGAGGTCGTCCCCGGCGAGACGATGGCGCTGGTGGGCGCCACCGGGTCCGGCAAGTCCACGCTCCTGGCCCTGGTGCCACGGCTCTACGAGGCGACGGAGGGCGCCGTCGTCCTGGACGGTGTGGACGTCCGCCGGTACGACGTCGAGGCGCTGCGCACCGCTGTGGCCGTCGCGTTCGAGGACACGATCCTGTTCTCGCTCTCCGTCCGCGAGAACGTGCTGCTCGGCGCCCGGCCGCGACCGGGCCAGAGCAGGGACGAGCTGCTGGCCGAGGCCCTGGACGTGGCGCAGGCACAGTTCGTCCACGACCTGCCCGACGGCGTCGAGACCGTGATCGGCGAGGAGGGGCTCTCGCTCTCCGGCGGCCAGCGGCAGCGGCTGTCGCTGGCGCGGGCCATCGCCGCCAACCCCAGACTGCTCGTCCTCGACGACCCGCTCTCCGCCCTCGACGTCCGCACGGAGGAGGCTGTGACGGCCCGCCTCCGGCGCGTCCTGCACGGGACCAGCACCCTGATCGTGGCCCACCGCCCGTCCACCGTGATGCTCGCCGACCGCGTGGCCGTGCTGCGCCACGGGCGCATCGAGGACGTGGGCACGCACGCGGAGCTGCTCGCCCGCAGCGAGCACTACCGGCACATCATCACCAGCCTGGACGAGCCCCCGACCGTGGAGGACGTCCTGTCGCACGATCCGGACGACGATGCCCCCGCCTCGGCGTCCACGACGAAGGGAGGGCGGGCATGAGCCAGCTCGGCGGCGTCGCCCACGACGACCACATCCGCTTGTCCGCCGAGGACCGGCGCCACGTCAGGCGTCGCTCCTGGGTCCTCCTGAAATCACTCGCCGGCCCCCTGAAGCTCAAGCTCGCCCTCACCGCCCTGCTGGTGCTGGTCTCCAACGCGGCGAGGGCCTCGTTCCCGCTGCTCATCGCGTGGGCGATCGACTGGGCGCTGCCACGCGTCCGGGAGGGCGAGTGGTCCGCGCTCGGCGTCGCCGGCGGACTCTACGTCCTGGCCGCGCTCACGGCCGGCGGGCTCCTGGGCTGGTACACGCTGTGCACGGCGCAGGTCAGCCAGGCGATGCTGCTGGACCTGCGCCTGCGGGTCTTCCGGCACACCCAGCGGCTGAGCCTGGAGTTCCACGAGAAGTACACCTCCGGGCGCGTCATCTCCCGGCAGACCTCCGACCTCGAGACGCTGCGCGAGCTGCTGGACCAGGGCGTCTCGCAGCTGGTCTCCAGCTCCGTGTTCATCGTCTTCACGGCTGCCAGCGTCTTCATCCTCGACTGGCGCTCCGGTCTGGTGGTGCTCGGGGCGGCGGTGCCGATCGGCATCATCTTCCGCTGGTACCAGACCCGCTCGGAGACGGTGTACCGCGAGTCCCGTGTGGTCTCGGCGCGCGTCATCACCTCTTTCGTGGAGACCATGACCGGCATCCGGGCCGTCAAGGCGTTCCGGCGCGAGGCCGCCGGCGACGCCGCCTACACGGCGGTCGCGAACGAGTACAAGGACAACACCCTCCGGACGATCTCGCTCTTCGGCGTCCTGCAGCCGACGCTCCTGCTGATCGGGAACCTGACCGTGGCGGCGGTCCTGCTGACCGGCGGCTTCCGGGTCCTCGGCGGCGGCCTCGCGGTCGGCACGCTGGTCGCGCTGCTGCTCGCCTCCAAGCGCGTGTTCCAGCCGGTGGAGCAGATCGCGATGTTCTACAACTCCCTGCAGGCGGCCACGGCCGCGCTCGAGAAGGTCTCCGGCCTGCTCGAGGAGGAGCCCAGCGTCGTCGAGCCGGCCGACCCCGTGCCGCTCCCGCAGGCCGAGGGACGCATCGAGTTCCGCGACGCGGTCTTCGGCTACGGCGCCGGGCCGGTGGTGATGGACCGGTTCGACCTGACGATCGAACCGGGGCAGACCGTCGCCGTGGTGGGACAGACGGGGGCCGGCAAGTCGACGCTGGCGAAGCTCATCGCCCGGTTCTACGACCTCAGCGCCGGCTCCCTCACGCTCGACGGCGTCGAGATCAAGGACCTCGCGAGCGAGGACCTGCGCCGCGCCGTCGTCATGGTGACGCAGGAGGCGTTCCTGTTCTCCGGCTCGGTGGCGGACAACATCGCCCTCGGCCGGCCCGGAGCGAGCCGGGAGGAGGTGGTCCTCGCGGCTCGGGCGGTGGGCGCGCACGAGTTCATCGAGTCGCTGCCGGAGGGCTACGACACCGACGTGAACAAACGCGGCGGGCGCGTCTCCGCCGGCCAGCGCCAGCTGATCTCCTTCGCGCGGGCCTTCCTCGCCGATCCGCGCGTGCTGATCCTCGACGAGGCCACCAGCTCGCTGGACCTGCCGAGCGAGCGACTGGTGCAGGAGGCGCTGAACCGCCTGCTCGGCGAGCGGACCGCGCTGATCATCGCGCACCGGTTGTCCACCGTGGAGATCGCCGACCGGGTGCTGGTGGTCCACGACGGCCGGATCGTCGAGGACGGCAGCCCGGCCGAGCTCATCGAGTCCGGCGGACGCTTCGCGGCCCTGCACCGGGCCTGGCGGGACAGCCTGGTCTGAGCCCGCCTCAGGCGGAGAAGACGGTGCCGGTGAGCCGTTCGTACGCCTCGATGTAGCGGGCGCGCGTCTTCTCGACGATGTCGTTCGGAAGCTCCGGCGGCTCCTGGCCGCTGCTGCGGTCCCAGCCGGACTCCGCACTGGTCAGCCAGTCGCGCACGAACTGCTTGTCGAACGAGGGCTGGGAGCGTCCCGGCTCGTAGGTCTCCGCGTCCCAGAAGCGGGAGGAGTCAGGCGTCAGGACCTCGTCGCCGAGCGTGATGGCCCCGCTGACCGGATCCAGACCGAACTCCACCTTGGTGTCGGCGAGGACGATGCCGCGTTCCCGGGCGATGCGCTCCGCCGTCGTGTACACGTCCAGCGTCAGGCGCCGCAGCTCGGCGGCCACCTCCACGCCGACGCGCTCGACCGTCTGCTCGTACGTGATGTTCTCGTCGTGCTCGCCGACGTCCGCCTTCGCGCTCGGGGTGAAGATCGCCGGCTCGAGCTTCGAGCCGTCCACGAGCCCCTCCGGCAGCGGCAGGGAGCAGACCGTGCGGGACTGCCGGTACTCGGCCAGGCCCGAGCCGGTGAGGTAGCCCCGGGCGATGCACTCGATGGGGTACATGTCCAGCTTGCGGCAGACCATGGCCCGCCCCGCGACCTCGGCCGGCACGTCGGTGGAGACCACGTGGTTCGGGACGTCGAGCTGCTCGAACCACCACAGGCTCAACTGGGTCAGGACCTTGCCCTTGTCCGGGATCTCGGAGGCGAGGACGAAGTCGTAGGCGCTGATCCGGTCGCTCGCGACCACCAGGACCCGGTCGGTGACCGCGTCGTCGGCGGGCACGTACAGGTCCCGCACCTTTCCCGAGTAGACGTGCGTCCAGCCCTCCAGGGCCGGGGCGTCTGCGGCGAAGCCGGCCATCAGCGGACCTCCGTCTCGTTCTCGTCGGGCGCGCCGAGCGCCGCACCCGCGGGGCGGGAGTCGGCGGGGTGCCGGCCGCGGGCCGGGTCCGGCACCTCGATGCCGCCCTCGGCGGCCCTCTCGGCGATGTCCCGCCGGTACTGGGC
This sequence comes from Zhihengliuella alba, assembly GCF_039538765.1. Taxonomy (NCBI): domain Bacteria; kingdom Bacillati; phylum Actinomycetota; class Actinomycetes; order Micrococcales; family Micrococcaceae; genus Zhihengliuella; species Zhihengliuella alba. The sequence goes on from NZ_BAABCJ010000002.1 coordinate 574,173, forward strand.
CCCGTCCCAGGAGATCCGGCCCACGCCCTCGTAGGCGGTGGCACGCGCGGCCCGGAGGTCCGCGCCGAGACCGACGACGGCGAGCACGCGGCCTCCCGCCGTGAGGATCTGCCCGTCCGCACCGGCGGCCGTGCCCGCGTGCAGGACGGAGACCCCGTCGAGCGCGGCGGCCTCCTTCAGCCCGGAGATGGCGTCGCCCCTGCGCGGCGAGTCCGGGTAGCCGGCGGAGGCGAGCACCACGCCCACCGCGGTCTCCGGACGCCAGGCGAGCTGGTCGGCGTCGTCCAGTCCGCCCGTGGCGGCGGCGAGCAGCAGCCGGCCCAGCGGGGTCTTCAGGCGCGCGAGCACCGGCTGCGTCTCCGGGTCCCCGAAGCGCGCGTTGAACTCGATGACGCGGACGCCGCGGCGGGTCAGGGCGAGTCCGCAGTACAGGACGCCCACGAACGGCGTGCCGCGGTTGGCCATCTCCCGGATGGTCGGCAGGGCGACGCGCTCCATCACCTCGTCGACGAAGCCCTCCGGCAGCCACTCGAGCGGCGTGTACGCGCCCATGCCGCCCGTATTGGGGCCCTGGTCCCCGTCGAAGATGCGCTTGAAGTCCTGGGCGGGCGCGAGGGGGACGGCGTGCGTGCCGTCGGAGACGACGAAGAGGGAGACCTCGGGGCCGTCGAGGAACTCCTCGACCACCACGGTGCCCCCGGCCGCGAAGCAGGCCTCGGCGTGGGCGAGCGCCTCGGCGCGGTCCTCGGTGACGACGACGCCCTTGCCGGCCGCGAGCCCGTCGTCCTTGACGACATAGGGGGCGCCGAACGCGTCGAGGGCGTCGGCCGCCTCGGCGGCGTTCGCGGCCACGCGGGCCATGGCCGTGGGCACGCCGGCCTCGGCCATGATCTCCTTGGCGAACGCCTTGGAGGCCTCGAGCTGCGCCGCGGCCCGGGACGGGCCGAAGACGGGGAACCCGGCCTCGCGGAGCGCGTCCGAGACGCCGGCGGCCAGCGGGGCCTCGGGCCCGACGACGACCAGGCCGGCCTCGAGGTCCCGGGCCAGCGCGACGACGGCGGCGGGGTCCTGCGCGTCGACGGCGTGGACGGGGACGTCCTGGGCGATTCCGGCGTTCCCGGGGGCTGCGTGCACCTCGGTGACGTACGGATCCGCCTGCAGGGAACGGACAATGGCGTGCTCGCGGCCGCCGGGGCCAATCACAAGAACCTTCACGCTGGCCAAGCCTACCGGTCGCCGGCAGCCCCGGGGCAGCCGGTCACGGGCGCATGACGCGGGCAGCACCCGGGCGCGCACCGACGCGCGCACCGACGCGTCCCGCACGGCCCCGGCCGTCGGCCACAATAGTGGCATGGCCGAACAGCAGAGCACCCCCAGCAGCGCCCCCGCCCCTACCGGCTCTCCCGCCCCCGCGGGCACCGCCGAGGCAGGCGGAATCGAGACGGGCGGCCCGGCGCCGTCGTCCGCGCGGGTCGGCGGGACCTTCACGGTGGACGACGCCGTCGAGCTCGCCGTCGTGGACCGCAACGGGTTCGTCGAGTCCCGCCACATCGGCTCGGCCGTCGTGGTCGGCCCGGACGGCGAGGTGGAGCTGCAGGTCGGCGACATCGAGGCCCCGGTGTTCCCGCGGTCCTCGCTCAAGCCGTTCCAGGCCATCGCTGCGATGCAGGCCGGCGCGCCGCTGGTCGGCGAGCAGGTCGCCCTCGCGTGCGCCAGCCACGTCGGCAGCCGCGAGCACATGGAGCTGGCCGCCGCCATGCTCGCCAAGGCCGGCCTGAGCGAGGACGACCTCCGCTGCCCCACCGCGTGGCCGCAGGACGGCCCCGCCCGCACGGCCCTGACCCGCGGCGAGCTGGAGATCGGCGGGCGCACGCTGGCGGCGGAGAAGTCACGGCTCGCCTTCAACTGCTCGGGCAAGCACGCCGCATTCCTGTGGGCCTGCGTGGAGAACGGCTGGGACCTGGAGACGTACCTGGACGCCGACCACCCGCTGCAGCGCCATGTGGTCGAGGTCGTCGAGGAGTTCGCCGGCGAGCGGATCGCGCACCTGGCCGTGGACGGCTGCGGCGCCCCGGTGCCCGCCTTCTCGCTGCGCGGCCTGGCCCGTGCCGTGGGCCGGCTGGCGGCGGCTCCCTCGAACAAGAACGCCAATGCCCGCGCCGCCACCGTGGCCACCGCCATGCTCGACTACCCGTGGGCCGTCCACGGCGAAGGCGAGGACAACACGGTGGTGATGGAGGACCTCGGCATCATCTGCAAGCTCGGGGCGGAGGGCGTGCTCGTGCTCGGCGCCCCCGACGGGACGGCCTGCGCGGTGAAGATCCTCGACGGCAACGGCCGCGCCGCGACGCTCGTGGGCCTGACGCTGATGGCCGCCGCCGGCGCCGTGCAGCCGGAGCAGCTCGGCCCCGTGCTGGAGAAGACCACCCGCCCCATCCTGGGCGGCGGGGAGCCGGTCGGCCGGATCCGCCTGGCCGCGCCGGTCCTGGCGCTCCTGGACTGAGCGAACCGTGCAGACGAACGGATCGGTGGGCTGACGCATGGGAGTACGACGCCGGATCGACGACTCCGCCGGCCGCGAGGCCGTGCGCGCGTGGCTGCGGGAGTACGAGGCGCTCCTGCCCGAGCGCGACGGCACGGAGCCTGAGCAGCCCGACCCGGAGCAGACCAGCCTAGACCAGAGCAGCCCGAGGCAGACCAGCCCGGACCAGACCAACCCAGACCAGACCCGGCACGAGCGGGCGGTGGGCGACGTGCTCGACGCGGCGGACGCCGTCGTGCTCGCCCGGCCCGTCCTGGCCAGGGCGGTCCGCTACGCCCTCGAGGAGCTCTCCGAGATCGCCGAGGGCAACTCCGTGGAGGTGCGCGTGCCGCCGTTCGGGGTGGCGCAGTGCGTGCCGGGGCCCCGGCACACGCGCGGGACGCCGCCCAACGTGGTGGAGATGAGGGCCGGGGTCTGGCTCGCGCTCGCGACCGGCCGCGTGGACTGGGACGACGCCGTCGCCGCCGGCCGCGTCTCCGCGTCCGGGGTGCGCGCCGACCTGGCCGAGGCGCTCCCCCGGCTCACCCGCATCTCCCGGGCCTGACGGTCCACGGCCGCGAGACGCGGTGCCCACGGCCAGTGGGTACCCTTGTCGCATGGATCAGCACCCCGATGACCCGCAGGACCAGCGCGCCCAGGACCCCTCGTCGATCGACGTGGAGGTGCGCCGCTCCCCCAGGTTCTGGCCGTTCATGGCCGTCGGGGCGGGGCTCGGCATCCTCGTCGCCCTGGTCTCCGCCTACAGCGGCGAGCCGCACCAGGAGTTCACCCGCGGCTCCGTCGCCGCGTTCCTGGCTGTGATCTTCGGCATCATCGGTGTCTTCCTGGCCTGCCTCGCCTACCTGCTGATCGACCGCTCGCTGCGCCGGAAGGTCCGCCGCATGCGCGCCGTCCCCGTCGAGGACCACGACGCCGGGGCCGGCGACGGCCGTCCCTGAGCCGCCGTCGTACTCCGCACCCCCGCCGGGAACGGTCCATGCGCCCCGGAACGGCGGTCCTCTCGGCCGGACCGATGCGGCGCAGGGACCGCCGACATGATCGTCCAGCACCGTTCCGGCCGTGAGAGAATGGGACCCATGGCGCGTGGTGACGGAATGCTCAATCATGACTTGCTGCCCGACGAGAAGGGGCCGCAGGACGAATGCGGCGTCTTCGGCGTGTGGGCACCCGGTGAGGAAGTCGCCAAACTGGCGTACTACGGCCTGTACGCCATCCAGCACCGCGGACAGGAGTCGGCCGGCATCGCCACGAGCGACGGCCAGCGCATCAACGTCTACAAGGACATGGGCCTCGTCTCCCAGGTGTTCGACGAGAACACCCTCAACGCCCTGACCGGACACCTGGCGCTCGGTCACTGCCGGTACTCCACCACGGGCGCCAGCCACTGGGCGAACGCGCAGCCGACGCTGGGCGCGACGCACGACGGCACCGTGGCCCTGGCCCACAACGGCAACCTGATCAACACGGCCGAGCTCATGGAGATGGTCCAGGCCGAGCAGGGCGACCAGATGCGCGGCGAGATCGCGCAGGGCAACACCACGGACACCGCCCTGGTGACGGCGCTGCTGCGCGGCCGCGAGGGCGAGACCCTCGAGGACACCGCGATGGGCCTGCTGCCGAAGCTGCGCGGCGCCTTCAGCTTCGTCTTCATGACCGAGAGCACCCTCTACGCGGCACGCGACCCGCAGGGCGTCCGCCCCCTCGTCCTCGGCCGGCTGGACCGCGGCTGGGTGGTCGCGTCCGAGCAGCCGGCGCTGGCGACCGTCGGCGCGAGCTTCATCCGGGAGATCGAGCCCGGCGAGCTCATCGCGATCGACGAGAACGGTGTGCGCAGCCGGCGCTTCGCCGAGGCCAAGCGGGCCGGCTGCGTCTTCGAGTACGTGTACCTGGCCCGGCCGGATGCGTCGATCAACGGCCGCTCGGTCTACGAGTCCCGCGTGGAGATGGGCCGGCAGCTCGCCCGGGAGAACGACGCCGAGGCGGACATCGTCATCCCCGTCCCGGAGTCCGGGACGCCGGCTGCGATTGGCTACGCCGAGGAGTCCGGGATCCCCTTCGCGCACGGCTTCGTCAAGAACGCCTACGTGGGGCGGACGTTCATCCAGCCGTCGCAGACGCTGCGGCAGCTCGGCATCAAGCTCAAGCTCAACGCGCTGGAGCCCATCATCAAGGGCAAGCGCGTCATCGTCGTCGACGACTCGATCGTCCGCGGCAACACCCAGCGCGCGATCGTGCGGATGCTCCGCGAGGCCGGCGCGGCCGCGATCCACGTGAAGATCTCCTCCCCGCCCATCAAGTGGCCGTGCTTCTACGGCATCGACTTCGCCTCGCGGGCGGAGCTGATCGCGAACGGCGCGACGATCGAGGAGATCACCCAGTCCGTCGGAGCCGACTCGCTGGCCTACATCTCCGAGGACGGGATGATCGGCGCCACCGAGCAGCCCCGCGAGCGCCTCTGCACCGCCTGCTTCACCGGGGACTACCCGATCCCACTGCCGACGTCGGACCGGCTCGGCAAGAACCTGCTCGAGCGCAGCAACGGCAACCCCGCGACCGAGCCCGAGGGCGGATGCGACCCGGGACCGGACGCGGAGTTCGAGTCGACCCTGACGGACGCCGACCGCAGCGCCACCAACGCCTGACAACCTCATCGCCCCACCCCATCCGACGATAGGAAACGAAAGCCGCATGAGCGCTACCGACCACCAGCCGATCACGTATGCCTCCGCCGGTGTCGACGTGGAGGCGGGAGACCGCGCCGTCGAACTCATGAAGGACGCCGTCAAGGCGACCCACAGCGCGTCCGTCCTCGGCGGCGTCGGCGGCTTCGCCGGCCTGTTCGACGCGTCCCGCCTGCTCGCCTACAAGAAGCCGCTGCTGGCGACCTCGACTGACGGCGTCGGCACCAAGGTCGCCATCGCCCAGGCCATGGACCTCCACCACACGATCGGGCACGACCTGGTGGGCATGGTGGTCGACGACATCGTGGTGGTCGGCGCCGAGCCGCTGTTCATGACCGACTACATCGCGTGCGGGAAGGTCGTCCCGGAGCGCATCGCGGACATCGTCCGCGGCATCGCCGAGGCCTGCTCGCTGGCCGGGACCGCCCTCGTCGGCGGCGAGACGGCCGAGCACCCGGGCCTGCTCGGGGAGCACGAGTACGACGTCGCCGGCGCCGCCACCGGCGTCGTGGAGGCCGAGCGCCTGCTGGGCCCGGAGCGCGTCCGGGAGGGCGACGTCGTCATCGCGATGGCCTCCTCCGGCATCCACTCGAATGGCTACTCGCTGGTGCGCCGCGTCATCAACCACGCCGGCTGGGCGCTGGACCGCGAGGTCTCGGAGCTCGGCAAGACCCTCGGCGAGGAGCTGCTGGTCCCGACCAAGGTGTACGCGGCCGACTGCCTGGACCTCGTCCGGGCGCTCAACGCCGACGTCGCGCCGGACGCGGCGCCGCTGCGCGGCTTCAGCCATGTCACCGGTGGGGGCCTCGCGGCGAACCTGGCCCGCGTGCTGCCGCAGGGCGTCATGGCCACGGTGGACCGTGGGACGTGGGAGCTGCCTCCGATCTTCCGGCTCATCGGCCAGCTCGGCGGCGTCCCGCAGGCCGACCTGGAGCGCACGCTGAACCTCGGCGTCGGCATGATCGCCATCGTCGATCCGGCCTCCGCCGATGCGGCGATCGCGCGCCTCACCGATCGCGGCGTGGCCAGCTGGGCCATGGGCACCGTGGGCCGGGTCAGCGGCGACGCGCCGTCGGCCGGCGCGGACTTCGTCCAGGGCGCCAAGGGCGTCGACGGCGGGGCCGTCCTGATGCAGGGCTCCTACGCGAGCTGATCGCCCCAGCGGTACCACGACGGCGGCCGGTCCCCTTCACGGGGGCCGGCCGCCGTTCGCTGGTTCGGGCCGCTTCGGCGCCGTCGCGGGCCCGCCCCGCCTAGGCGGCTCGGCGCGCGCCGTCCACCCGGTCGGGGCCGCCGGGGTGGACCGGCCCCGGGTGGGGCTCCCACTGCGGTTCGGCCGGCTCCGGGCCGATCGGATCCGGGTTCGTCAGCGGGTCGGGCTCGATCGGCGGGTTCCGCGTCGGGTCGGGCCGGGGCGGTTCGGTCGGGTCCACCCGGGGCGGCTCCTCCGGCGCGGGCTCGACGTCCGGGCTGGGGGCCGGCGTCGTCGACGGGCTGCGCTCCGGCACGGGCGGACCGGATGGATCGGGCGACGTCGACGGGCCCGGGTCGGGGCTCGGGAACGGGTCCGGCCGCGGGTCGGGTCCGGGGTCCGGGACCGGCGCCGGACCGGGTTCGGGGGCCGTGGCGGGATCGGTCCGGGGGCTCGGGTCCGGCGTGGACTCGAGGTCGATCCGCGGGCTACCGCTGCGGATCTGGACGCTTGCTGTAGAAGTCACGAGCTGGTTCTCCTTCCTTCTGCCGGGCGCCGCCGCGGTCGGCCGGCGCCCCTTGCCGGCCAGCCTACAACCGATGCGGCGGCGCCCATAGGGCCCGCCGCCGTCCCGGGGGACGGCCGGGCTACGCCTGCGCGGCGAGGGTCTCCAGCGCGGGCACCACACGGGTCCGCCATCGCCACTGCGCCCGGGCGTCGGCGCGGGTCGGACCGCCGTTGACGATCCCGACCTGCTGGCCGCGCTGGAGGGCGTCGAGCACCAGGCGGTAGCCGCTCATAACCGCGACGCTCGAGCCGACGACGAGCAGGGAGTCGGAGTCCGCCTGCAGTCGGGCGACCTCCTGCTTCCGCTCGACGGGCACGCTCTCGCCGAAGTAGACGACGTCCGGCTTCAGCTCCACGCTGCCGCAGACGAGGCAGCCGACCATCCTGAAATCGTCCACGAAGCGCTGGTCGAGGGTGACATCGCCGTCCGGGTTGACCGCGTCCGGGTCGAGCTCCACCCGCTCCAGGTATCCGGGGTTGGCCGCCTGCAGGCGCGCGTCGAGGGAGCGCCGGTCCTCCACGGAGCCGCAGTTCAGGCAGCGCACCAGCGACAGGTCCCCGTGCAGCGGGATCGCGGTCGAGCCGGCCGCCGCGTGCAGCCCGTCGACGTTCTGGGTGACGATCCCGCTGACCCATCCGCGTTCCTCGAACTCGGCCAGGAGGTAGTGCGCCCGGTTCGGGGCCGCGCGGTGCATGTGGCGCCAGCCCACGAAGCTCCGCGCCCAGTAGCGGTGGCGGGCGGCCGGATCGTGCCGGAACTCCTGGTACGTCATGGGCCGGTGCCGGCGCAGCGACCCGTTGGGGCCGCGGTAGTCGGGGATCCCCGAGTCGGTGGAGACGCCCGCCCCGGTCAGCACCATGGTCCGGCCGGCCGCGAGCATGGCCGCGATCCCGGCCCGCGCGACCTCGGGGTCCTGCGGCTCGGCCGTCTCGTCGACGACCCGGGCGATCGAGCGGAGCGCGGCCTTGTGGGCGGTGTTGATCGCCACGCTGCCTTGGGCGGGCTTCCGGGCGGCGCTCGCGGCGGCGTCGTCGACGGCGTGGGCGCCGGGCCCACCGCCGGAGGGGCTTAAACGATGGCGGCCGGGCGTGGCCTCACCACTCCCGGCCCCCGATTCGAGGTCTGACTCAGCCGAAGCGCCGCTCATCCTCGTCGTCGCCATCGGTGTACTTGTCCGCGTAGTCCCCGTAATCCGCTTCAAAGGGATCGTCGGCGTGCGCGGTGGCCGCAGTGCGGGTAGCACCGAGCTCGCGTTCGAGGGCAGACAAGTCAGTGGACGGGGAGTAGTACTTGATGTCCCGTGCCTGCCGTGTTGCTTTTGCCTTCTGACGGCCGCGCCCCATGGCGTGACCCCCTTCGCGGTAGTGATCCGGAGGTGGTCCTCCACGAAGGAGGAGGCCCCGGATTAAGTGATTGGATCGTTCGTATTCCAAGGTTAACATGTTTCAGCCCCGATCGCGGTGTCGGCGGCAGCGTGAGAACGCCGAAACCATGCGGGATTGATCACCACCCGCACGGCCGCCGCACCGCTCCGTCTCTGCGCCATTCCGGCGGTCGTCGCGGCTAAGGTGGGACATGCGCCACCGCGCGTCCCACGACCTGCGCCCCGCCGCCCGGAACGCCGCCCAGAAGGAGCCCCTTGGAACCGTCGGAGAGCCCTCAGACGTCTCCCTACCAGCCGCCGAGACCGGCCGAGACGGAGACGAAGCGCCCGTCCCGGGTCTGGCTGGTCGTGGGCGCACTGGCCGTGGTCCTGCTCGTCGTCTACGCGGTCTTCCGGCTCGGCGGCACGGCGCCGGAGGAGTCGTCGGCCCCGGTCGTCAGGAACGACGACCCGGGCATCGACGGGATCATCGCCGCGGACGCGCCGGCGTCGGCCTTCGAGGTCGGCGACTGCCTCACGGGCTTCGACAGCCCGTTGGAGGAGGCGACCATCGTGACGTGCCAGACCCCGCACAACGCGCAGTTCATCGGGACGGCCACGCTCGAGGACGTCCCCTACCCGGGCGAGGCCGGCACGACGGAGCGGGCCGCCGAGGCCTGCAAGGCCATCAAGCTGGAGACCGACGTCCTCATGGCTCATCAGTGGAGCTATCAGTTCAGCCAGCCGTCCAGCGGCTCCTGGGAGGCCGGGGACCGCGACGTGGCCTGCTTCCTCTCCCTCACGTCCGAGGACGACCGGGCCACCGACTCGGTCCTGCCCCCGGCCTCCTGACCCGGCCGCCGCCGACGACGCTAGGCCGCGCGCGTGACCCTGAGGCCGGTCCGCTTGCTCTCCTCCGGCTCGATGTCCACCAGGACCTCGTCGCCGTCGGCGATCCCGCCTCCGAGGAGCTCCCGGGCCAGCCGGTCGCCGATCTCGCGCTGGACCAGCCGCCGCAGCGGCCGCGCCCCGTAGGCGGGGTCGAAGCCCGTGAGGGCCAGCCACTCGCGGGCCGCATCCGTGACGTCCAGGGTGAGCCGACGCTCGGCCAGCCGGCGGGCGAGCGCCGCCACCTGCAGGTCGACGATCCGTCCCAGCTCCTCGAGCGAGAGGGGATCGAACATGATGACGTCGTCGAGCCGGTTCAGGAACTCCGGCTTGAAGGAGCCGTTCACGACGTTCATGACCGCCTGGCGCTTGGCGTCGTCGTCCAGGGCGGGGTCCACCAGGAACTGCGAGCCGAGGTTCGAGGTCATGACCAGGATGACGTTGCGGAAGTCCACCGTGCGGCCCTGGCCGTCGGTGAGGCGTCCATCGTCGAGCACCTGGAGCAGGATGTCGAAGACCTCCGGGTGGGCCTTCTCCACCTCGTCGAGGAGGACCACCGAGTACGGGCGGCGGCGCACGGCCTCGGTGAGCTGGCCGCCCTCGTCGTAGCCGACGTATCCGGGAGGGGCGCCGACCAGTCGCGAGACCGAGTGCTTCTCCGAGTACTCGGACATGTCGATGCGGACCATCGCCCGCTCGTCGTCGAAGAGGAAGTCGGCGAGCGCCTTGGCCAGCTCGGTCTTGCCGACGCCCGTCGGCCCGAGGAACATGAACGACCCCGTCGGGCGGTCCGGGTCGGAGATGCCGGCCCGCGCCCGGCGGACGGCGTCCGAGACGGCCGAGACCGCCTTCGACTGCCCGATGAGCCGGCGGCCCAGGAAGTCCTCCATGGCGAGCAGCTTCTGGGACTCGCCCTGCAGCATGCGGCCGGCGGGGATGCCGGTCCAGGCGCTGATCACCTCGGCGATGTCCTCGGCGGAGACCTCCTCGGAGACCATCAGCTCGTGGCCGCCCGCGTTCTGCTCCGCCTCCTGCGCCTCGGCGAGCTGCTGCTGGAGGGCCGGGATCTCCCCGTAGAGCAGGCGGGAGGCCTTCTCCAGGTCGCCCTCGCGCTGGAGCCGCTCGGCCTGCATGCGCAGCTCGTCGAGCCGCACCTTCAGATCGCCCACCCGGTTGAGGCCGGCCTTCTCGGCCTCCCACCGCGCGTTGAGCGCATCGAGCTGCTCCGCCTTGTCGGCCTTGTCGGCCCGGAGCGCCTCGAGGCGCTCCACCGATGCCGGGTCGGTCTCGCCCTCGAGGGCCAGTTCCTCCATGGTCAGCCGGTCGACGGCGCGGCGCAGCACGTCGATCTCCTCGGGGGCCGAGTCGATCTCCATGCGCAGGCGGGAGGCGGCCTCGTCCACGAGGTCGATCGCCTTGTCCGGCAGCTGCCTGCCGGTGATGTACCGGTTGGAGAGGTTCGCGGCGGCCACGAGCGCCGAGTCGGCGATCTGGACCTTATGGTGCGCCTCGTAGCGCTCCTTGAGGCCGCGCAGGATGCCGACCGTGTCCTCCACGCTCGGCTCCCCCACGTACACCTGCTGGAAGCGGCGCTCGAGCGCGGGGTCCTTCTCGATGTTCTCGCGGTACTCGTCCAGCGTCGTCGCGCCGATCAGGCGCAGCTCGCCGCGGGCCAGCATGGGCTTGAGCATGTTGCCGGCGTCCATGGCGCCCTCGGAGGCGCCGGCGCCGACGACGGTGTGGATCTCGTCGATGAACGTGACGATCTGCCCGTCCGAGTTCTTGATCTCCTCGAGGACGGCCTTCAGCCGCTCCTCGAACTCGCCGCGGTACTTGGCGCCGGCGACCATCGAGCCGAGGTCCAGCGCGATCAGGGTCTTGCCGCGCAGCGACTCCGGGACGTCGCCGGCGACCATGCGCTGGGCCAGCCCCTCGACCACGGCGGTCTTGCCGACGCCGGGGTCGCCGATGAGGACCGGGTTGTTCTTGGTGCGCCGGGACAGCACCTGGACCACGCGGCGGATCTCGGCGTCCCGGCCGATGACCGGGTCGAGCTTGCCGGAGCGCGCGATCGCGGTCAGGTCCGTGCCGTACTTCTCGAGGGCCTGGAACGTGGCCTCGGGGTCGGGGCTGCCCACGGTGCGGTCCCCGCGCAGCCCCGGCAGCGCCGTCGTCAGCGCCTCGGGGGTCGCGCCCGCCTCGCGGAGGATCTCACCGGCCCGGCCGGTGTCGCCGGCGAGACCGATGAGGAGGAACTCGGTGGAGACATAGCTGTCCCCGGCCTCGGAGCTCGCCTGCTGGGCCGCGCCGACCACCTGCAGGAGCTGCCGCGAGAACTGCGCCTGCGCCACGGAGGACCCGGACGACGCCGGGAGCGCCTTGATGGCGCCACTCGCCTGGACGGAGACCACGTCGGGATCCACGCCGGCGGCCTTCAGCAGTGCGACGGCGACGGACTCCCGCTTGTCCATGAGGGCCTTCAGCAGGTGCACCGGCTCGATCTGCGGGTTCCCGGCCGTCGAGGCGTTCATGCCGGCCGAGGACAGGGCCTCCTGGCTCTGGGTGGTGAATTTGGTGTCCACTCGTGATCCTTTCTCTGCATCGCTGTCAGCGCGGACGATCCACTCAAACTTGAGTCTACTATGCTCAACTTTGTCGCGCGAGGATCTATTCCCCCTGGCAGAGGCGGTGGCGTCCTCAGGCCGAGAGGACGGCGGCGGCGCAGAAGACCGCGGCGGATCCCGTCGAGAGGACGGCGCGCACCGTGTTGGCCCGCGTCCACTCGCGGAGGTAGGCCCGCCAGACGGGCACCGCGCCGGCCGCCCGCGGATCCAGCCGCGCCAGCGACTCGTTGCGCGGCACGTGGTAGACCACGGTGAGCACGAACCCCGCGAGGTAGAGCACCGCTCCTCCGACGAGGAGGGCTCCCGGCACCGGTGCCGCCGTGCCGGGTCCCGCCGTCACGGCCCGGACGGCGAGCAGCACGCTGAGCAACGCCGCACCGAAGAACGCGGCCATGAAGGGCGGGCGGACCGCATTCCGGTTGAAGCCCTGCATGCGCAGGATGCCGTCGGCCGGCGCCAGGGCGGCGAGCCGGGGCATGACCCGGAACGAGAAGTTGCAGTACACGACCGCCGTCGTACCCGTCGCGACCATGGCGGCCAGCGCGAGCCAGGCGTTCACCGCCCGGCTCCCGGAGGCGGACCGGCGGACCGTGCGCCGGTCACGTCAGTAGCGGCGGTAGGTCGGCAGGACGGCATCGGAGGGCACGATCTCCTTGCCCAGCGGCACCAGTGAGACGGGGATCAGCTTGAGGTTGGCGATGCCCAGCGGGATCCCGATGATGCTCAGGAACATCGGGATCGCGGTGAGCACGTGGCCGATGGCGATCCAGATCCCGGCGACCAGGACCCAGATGACGTTGCCGAGCGTGGCCCCGACCCCGCCGCCGCGCGGGCGCTCCACGATGGTCCGGCCGAACGGCCACAGCGCGTAGAGCCCGATCCGGAAGGACGCGATCCCGAAGGGGATGGTGATGATGAGGATGCAGCAGACGATGCCGGCGGCGAAGTAGCCGAGGGCGAGCCACAGGCCTCCGAAGACGAGCCAGATGACGTTCAGGATGGCGGAGAGTGTGGACTTCATGGCCTCATTCTGTCCCCTGCGGCCGGATGCGGCCATAGGGGTTCTCCCTGATTCGCCCGCAAGCCGGTCCCGCAGGCCTCGGATGCCCGGACGGCGGGACGGGTACCCTTTCAGGGTGAATTCCCCGGAGAACCGCAAGCAGCCCGTCAGCGGCCGCGCCGTCGACGACCCCAGCTACTACCGCTCCGAGCCCGTGTCCTTCGTGCGCCGCGGATCGCGCCTCCAGGGCCGCCGGCTGGCCGCCTGGGAGAAGTACGCGGGCCAGTACCTCTACGAGGTCCCCCGCGACATCGCCGACACCTCCGTCAGTCGCCAGGCCGGCTTCGACCAGGAGGCCGTGTTCGGCCGGACCGCGCCCCTGACCGTGGAGATCGGCTCGGGACTCGGTGAGGCGATCGTCACAGCGGCGGCCGCGCACCCCGAGCGCGACTACCTCGCGGTCGAGGTCTACGCCCCTGGCCTGGCCCAGCTCATGCTGCGCGCCGGCAAGCAGGGGCTGACCAATGTGCGTGTCATCCAGGCGAACGCCCCGGAGGTCCTGGAGCACCTGCTCGCCCCGGGCAGCGTCGACGAGCTGTGGGTCTTCTTCCCGGACCCCTGGCACAAGTCTCGCCACCACAAGCGCCGCCTCGTCAAGGAGAGCTTCGCGGATCGCGCGCACCGGGCCCTGCGCCCCGGCGGTCTCTGGCGGCTCGCCACGGACTGGGAGGAGTACGCGCACCAGATGCGTGACGTCCTCGAGGCGGACACCCGCTTCGAGAACCTGCACGACGGCGAGGCCGGCGGCTGGGCGCCGCGCTTCGAGGGCCGGGTGCAGACGAGCTTCGAGACCAAGGCGCTGGCGGCGGGCCGCTCGATCTTCGACCTGGCGTACAGGCGGCGCTGACGCTGCATGACCGGGCGGGTATATTCGCTCGCATGCAACTCTTCCACAACGAGGCCATCGAGGCCTGGCTCGGCGAATCCGGCGGCTGGCTCTGGACCTGGATCATCCTGCCGGTCGTCGCGATCGTCGGCCTCTACTTCACCATCCGCACCGGAGCCGTCCAGGCACGCATGCTGCCGAACATGCTCCGCACGCTCACCGACAAGGCGCTGGTGGGCCGGGACGGCAAGCCGAAGTCCATCTCCTCCTTCCAGGCCTTCACCGTCTCCGCGGCCTCGCGCGTGGGCGTCGGCAACGTGGCCGGCGTCGCCACGGCGATCGCCATCGGCGGTCCCGGCGCCGTCTTCTGGATGTGGATCATGGCGTTCATCGGCGGCGCCTCGAGCTTCGTGGAGTCCACCCTCGGCCAGCTCTACAAGGAGAAGTCGAGCGACGGCTACATCGGCGGCCCCGCCTACTACATGCAGAAGGGGCTCAAGGCCCGCTGGCTCGGCATCGTCTTCGCCGTCATCCTGGTGATCTGCTTCCCGATCGCGTTCTCCTCCCTCCAGGCCAACACGATCGCCCAGGCCATCTCCGGGGCCGCGGGCAACAGCGATCCGACGCTCATGGTGACGATCGCCGTCGCGCTGGCCGTGCTGACGGCGCTCGTGGTGTTCGGCGGGATCCGCCGCATCGCCCAGGTCAGCCAGTCCCTGGTGCCGGCGATGGCGGTGCTCTACATCCTGGTCGGGCTCCTCGTCGTGGTCGTGAACATCTCGGAGCTGCCCCGGGTCCTCGGCTCGATCTTCACCGAGGCGTTCAACTTCCAGTCCGCCGTCGGCGGCGGTCTCGGCGCGGTCATCATGCAGGGCGTCAAGCGCGGCATGTTCTCCAACGAGGCCGGCCTGGGCTCCGCGCCGAACGTCGGCGCGACGGCGGCCGTGTCCCACCCCGTGAAGCAGGGCCTGGTGCAGACGCTCGGCGTCTACTTCGACACCTTCGTGGTCTGCTCGGTGACGGCGTTCATCATCCTGGTCTCCGTCCCGGATCCGCTCGGAGAGACGCAGGGCATCGAGCTGACCCAGGGCGCGCTGGCCGACTCGCTCGGAGCCTGGTCCGCCGTCCTGCTGGCGGTCATCATCCTGCTGCTGGCCTTCAGCTCGATCATCGGCAACTACTACTACGGCGAGGCGAACATCGCATTCATGACCCGCAGCAAGGCCGTCATGACGGCCTACCGCACGCTCGCCACCACCGCCGTCCTGATCGGCGCGCTGGCCAGCGTGAACGTGGTGTGGAGCTTCGCGGACGGGATCATGGGACTGATGGCCCTGACGAACCTGGTCTCGATCTTCCTCCTGGGCGGGATCGCCCTGAAGCTGCTCAAGCACTACAGCGCCCAGCGCGCGCTCGGCCAGGATCCCGTCTTCCTGGCCACGGACATGCCCGAGCTCAGCGGCATCACCGCGTGGACACCGGAGGACGTCGAGTCGTTCGAGCCCGCGCACGCCAAGCACGCGAAGTAGCGGGCCACCCGCTCCCGCCCGCGCCCCGCGGGCCGAGACACGATGCCGGCGGCCGGCTCCCGATCAGGGGGCCGGCCGCCGGCAGGTCTGCAGGGTGCGGCCCCGGGGGTGGGCTCAGATCGGAGCGAGCCCCGTGGTCACGCGGGCGATGTTCCGCAGCGACGTGGTGCCGGGGTCGCGGTACCCGTAGACGCTCTGCAGGCTGCCCGGAACGAAGTGGGAGGAGTTGTGGCCGGTCACGGGGTGCAGCCCGAGCTCCGGGCGGGCCTCCACGCCGAGTTCGCGGCCCACGCGCGACCGGGCCCCGCTGAGCTGACCGAGCCAGCGGCCGGCCCGCGCGATGTAGTCGCTCCGGGCCACCGCGTCGAAGAGGCGCTCGTCGCGGATGCGCAGCGACTCCACACTGTCCCGGAACCTCGACGGCAGGCCGGGCGAGCCGGTGGAGACCACGGCGTCCACGAGCGGCTGTCCCGGCGGCATGACGCGGGCCAAGTGCTCGAGGGCCAGCACGGCGACGATCGAGCCGTAGGAGTGGCCCTCCAGTGCCAGGTGCGGGCGGTCGGGCCGGAAGCGCTGCAGCCGCAGGTAGTCCTCGACGAACCGCGGGACCCCCGCCTTGGCGTGGATCGCGGAGAGGGCCATGAGGTACCCGGGCGGGCGGTAGCCGAGCCAGGCGATGGACGCCGGGTTCGGTGCGCCGACCCGGCGCTGCTCCAGCAGCACCTGCCCGGCCTCGCGGACCGTCCCCCACATGGCCGTGTCGGGTGTGATCCCCACACCCTGCAGGTGCCACGTGATGTGGCTCGCCGTGTCCAGGTCGCCGAGCGCGATCGCGGCCAGCGGCCGCGGTCCGGTGAGGTCCAGGTACAGGAGCCTCCGCTCCGGGATCGCGCGGTCCATGGAACCGTGCCGGAGCGCGTGCCCGACGCCCTCGACGGCGCGGCGCTGCCGGTCCGCGAGGCCGCGCCGCACGGCCCAGAGCTCGTCGAACCGGCGGCGCGCCTCGGCCGTGTACTCCGCATAGTCCCGTGCCACCACAGGGGGATCGTACGCCGTGGGGGCCACAGGGTGGCTCGCCTCCGGATGGGCACGCCCGCCGCGGCCGGCCGCGCGGAGTCTCGATGCCATACGGTTCGTCCGCCCTTCGTCGTCCGGGGTCAGTTCTCGACGTCGATCACGAGCCGCGATCCGTCCTCGAGCATCTGCACCGAGAAGGGGCGCTTCTCGTCGAGCGAGACGTAGTAGCTGGACGCGCCCTCGAAGACGCTCGTCGTGACGGTCTCCAGGAGGATGTCCGAGTCGCCTGTCCACGCCTTGTCCAGGACTGCGTGGCCGTGCTCCTCCCCCGCCATGCCCGGACGCAGACCGGTGACGTGGACGGCGAGGTAGGCGGAGCCGGCCATCTCGATGGGGTGGCCGCTGCCGGGCTCCGTGGGCTCCTCGACGTACTCGACGCGGTACCCCGGCAGCGCCCCGTCGGTGTGGTCGAAGACGATCCGGTCGAACCCGTCGTGGCCGCCGACGCGGGCGTCCTCGAGCAGCAGTTCGTCCCCCTCGGCCGGAACGTCGAGGGCCTCCGGGAAGCCCTCGCTCTCCCGCGGGTCGGTGCCGAAATCGCCGTCGGCCGGCGTCGGGGCGTCGCCGCTCGCGGACGGGTCCGCGTCCGTTCCGCGGCTCTCCGGTGCGGTGGCGTCCGGCTCGGCCGTTCCTGTCCCCGACGCCGCGGGGGACGAGGCGTCCGGCGTGGCCGGGGTGCTCCCCTCGGTCGGCTCGGGCTCGGTGCCGCCGGGACTGCACGCGGCCACGGCCAGGGCCAGTGCGACGCCGAGGCCCACCGCCGGCAGCACGCGTCGCCGTCGTGCGTGGGACGGGGACGCAGGCCGGGACAGCCTCGAGGGAAGGGGCCCGCTCCGGGCCGCCTCGCGGCCTGCCGTCGGCTCCCCTGCGCGCGGTTCCGTGACTGGTGCTGCCATGACCGTTCATCCTCCCGGGTCCGGCGCCGCCGGAACGGGGCGCCTGTCCTCCCAGCCTAGCGCCGCGCCGGGCCCTGGCGCGTGCGGTGCGGAGCCGCCCGCGACCGGCTGATCCACAGCTGACCAGCGACGCCTGACTCGCGGTGCCTGACCAGCACGGCCCGACCAGAACGGCCCGACCAGAACTGCCTGGCCGGCGCTGCCCCGACTAGCGACCCAGTTGGCGGCCGGACTGGCGGCGGGGCTCCCAGACCACGAGCGCCTGACTGCGCGGACGGGGACGCTCGCCGCGGGCCAGCGTCACCACGTCGCCCGCCGAGCCGGCGGCGAAGACCCGCGAGAGGTCGGACTGCAGGCGCCGCGTGGAGCGCTCGGCCTCCAGCTCCTCGGTCAGTTCGCTCACGCGCGACTGCAGCGCCTGCACCTGGTGCTCCAGCTCCATGATCCGCTTGATCCCCTCGAGCGAGACCCCGTCCTTGGAGAGGCGCTGCACCTCGCGCAGCAGCTCGACGTCGCGCGCACTGTACCGACGCTGCTTGCCACGCTGGCGCTGCGGCCTCACGATGCCCAGCCGGTCGTACTGCCGCAGCGTCTGCGGATGCATGTCGGCGAGCTGGGCCGCCACGGAGATCACGAACACCGGCGTCACATCGTCAGTCATGGCGGTCCCCTAGAGCGCGGCCTTCTCGGCCAGCCCCGCGCGGGGATCGGCGTCGGCCGTCGCCGCGGCGAACGCCTCGACGGCCTCCCGGGCCTCGCCGGACAGGTTCTGGGGCACCACGACGTCGATCGTGACCAGCAGGTCCCCGGTCGCCTTCGCCGTCTTGACGCCGCGGCCCTTCACGCGCAGGGTCCGCCCGGAGCTCGACCCGGCCGGGACCTTGAGCCGGACGGTGTCGCCGGCGAGGGTGGGGACCTCGATCTCGCCGCCGAGGGCCGCCTCCGCGAAGGAGACGGGCACATGGACCCGGATGTCGTTGCCGTCGCGGGCGAAGAACCGGTGCGGCTTCACGTGGACCTTGACCATCAGGTCGCCGGGGCCGGCCTGCCCCGGCTGGCCCTTGCCGCGCACGCGGACGGTCTGGCCGTCCTTGATGCCGGCCGGGACGCGGACCTCGACGATCTCGCCCGACGGATCGCGCAGGCTGACCTTGGTGCCCTGGATGGAGGACCCGAACGAGATGTTCGCGGTGGCCGTCCGGTCGGCGCCCTTGCG
Source organism: Zhihengliuella alba (assembly GCF_039538765.1). Classification (NCBI taxonomy): domain Bacteria; kingdom Bacillati; phylum Actinomycetota; class Actinomycetes; order Micrococcales; family Micrococcaceae; genus Zhihengliuella; species Zhihengliuella alba. The sequence goes on from NZ_BAABCJ010000002.1 coordinate 592,635, forward strand.
CGGCGGCTCCTGGAAGCCGCCGCCGAAGCCCCCGCCGCCGAACAGGTCGGCGAACTCGGGCGGGACCTGCCCGCCGGCGGGCCCGTAGGACCGGCGACCACCGAAGCCGCCGGCCTGCGCGCCGCCGCCGAAGAGGTTGCTGAACACGTCGTCGAATCCCGGGCCGGCGCCGGGCCCTCCCGCGCCGCCGGCGCTGAAGCGCGCCCCGGAGCCCATGGCCCGGATCGCGTCGTACTGCTGGCGCTGCTCGGGATCGGAGAGGACCGTGTTGGCCTCGGTGACGTCCTTGAAGCGCTTCTCGGCGTCCGCGTCGCCCGGGTTCGTGTCCGGGTGGTACTTGCGGGCGAGCTTGCGGTACGCCTTCTTGATGTCCGCGTCCGACGCATCCTTGGAGACACCGAGGATCGCGTAGAAGTCCTTGTCGACCCAGTCCTGGCTTGCCATCCGGCGTCTCCTCCTCGTGTGTCGGTGAATGTTAGTGCGCCGCGTCGGCGGCGGGTCGGGCCCGCCCTGGCGAGCACCGCCGTCGTACCGGAGACCCCGGCCGCCTCGGGGAGGCGACGGGACGATCCGGGACGACGGCGATGCACGCCCCCGGGCCCGCGGGGCCCGGGAGGTGTTCCGGCTACTCGCCGGTCGAGACGATCACGCCTGCGGCGCGCAGGACGCGCTCGCCCTTGCGGTAGCCGGTGCGGAGGACCTGGGCGACGTGGTCGGCCGGGACCTCCGGGTTCGGCTGCTGCATCAGCGCCTCGTGGACGTTCGGGTCGAACGCGACGCCGGCGTCGGCGATCGCCTCCAGCCCGTGGCCCTCGAGGATCGTGTTGAGCTTGCGGGCGACGGCCGCGAACGGCCCGTCCTCGAGGTCGCCGTGCTGGCGCGCGGCGTCCAGATCGTCGAGGACCGGCAGCAGGCTGGTGAGGACCGACTGCACGGCCAGCTCCCGGACCTGCTCGCGGTCGCGCTCGACCCGCTTGCGGTAGTTCACGTACTCCGCCTGCAGGCGGAGCAGATCGTTGCGCAGCTCGGCTTCGACGTCCGTCGCCGCCTCCGGCGCAGCGTCCTCGCCGGAGGCACCGTTGATGATGCGCTCCGCCTCGGCGAGGGCGTCGGCGGCATCAGCCTCCGCGCTGCCCGCTTCGGCGTCGGAGCCGCCCTCGGGGGCGCGGCCGTCCGGAGCCTGGCCCTCGGTGGAGCCGGCCTCCGCGGATCCGGCGTCCGCCGGGGCGGGGTCGGCCGACCCCTCCCCGGCAGCTTCCGTGCCGCGTGGCTGACCCGACTCCGGATCGATCTTCCGTTTGTCGTTGAAGCGCACCGGCTCCTCGCCGTGCTCTTCCTCGTGACCGTGATGCGGCATGGAAGGAACCGTCCTTACTTCTTCTCGTCCTCGTCGACGACCTCGGCGTCGACGATGTCCTCGTCGTCCTTGGCCCCGTCGGCGTCGGCGTCGGCCGCGGCGTCGCCCGCCGCGCCCTCGGACTGCGCCTGCGAGTAGAGGGCCTCGCCGAGCTTCGTCTGGGAGCTCTGGAGCTTCTCGAACGCGGTCTTCACCTCGTCGTCGTTGTCCTGCTTCTCCAGCGCGGCCTTGAGCGCGTCGACGTCGGCCTGGACCTCGGTCTTGACGTCCTCGGGGAGCTTGTCCTCGTTGTCCTTGATGAGCTTCTCCACCGAGTACGCCGACTGCTCTGCGGCGTTGCGGGTCTCGGCCGCCTCACGGCGTGCCTTGTCCTCGGCCGCGTGCTCCTCCGCCTCCTTGACCATGCGCTCGATGTCCTCCTCGGACAGCGAGGAGCCGCCCGTGATGGTCATCGACTGCTCGGTGCCGGTGCCCTTGTCCTTGGCGGACACGTGGACGATGCCGTTGGCGTCGATGTCGAAGGTGACCTCGATCTGCGGCACGCCGCGCGGAGCCGGCGCGATGCCGGTCAGCTCGAAGGTGCCCAGCGGCTTGTTGTCGCGGGTGAACTCGCGCTCGCCCTGGAAGACCTGGATGGACACGGACGGCTGGTTGTCGTCCGCCGTCGTGAAGGTCTCCGAGCGCTTGGTCGGGATGGCCGTGTTGCGCTCGATGAGCTTGGTCATCACGCCGCCCTTGGTCTCGATGCCGAGGGAGAGCGGGGTGACGTCGATGAGCAGGACGTCCTTGCGCTCGCCCTTCAGCACGCCGGCCTGGAGCGCGGCGCCGACGGCGACGACCTCGTCCGGGTTGACGCCCTTGTTGGCCTCCTTGCCGGCCAGGTCCTTGACCAGCTCGGCGACGGCCGGCATGCGGGTGGAGCCGCCGACCAGGATGACGTGTGCGATGTCGGAGACCTTGATGCCGGCCTCCTGGATGACGTCCTGGAACGGCTTCTTGGTCCGCTCCAGCAGGTCCTTGGTCAGGTCCTGGAACTTGGCGCGGGACAGGTGCTCGTCCAGGTGCACCGGGCCCTCGGGAGTCACCGAGAGGTACTGCAGCGAGATGTTGGTGCTGGTGGCCGAGGAGAGCTCCTTCTTGGCCTGCTCCGCGGCCTCCTTCAGGCGCTGGAGGGCGATCTTGTCGTTGGACAGGTCGGCGCCCTTGGACTTGGCCTGGGCCAGCAGCCAGTCGACGATCCGCTGGTCCCAGTCGTCGCCGCCGAGACGGTTGTCGCCCGCGGTGGAGCGGACCTGGATGGTCGAGAAGCCGTCCTCGTCCTTGCCCACCTCGAGGAGGGAGACGTCGAACGTGCCGCCGCCGAGGTCGAAGACGAGGATGAGCTCGTCCTCCTTGCCCTTGTCGAGGCCGTAGGCCAGGGCGGCCGCGGTCGGCTCGTTGACGATGCGCAGGACGTTCAGGCCCGCGATCTCGCCGGCCTCCTTGGTGGCCTGGCGCTCGGCGTCGTTGAAGTAGGCGGGGACGGTCACGACGGCGTCGGTGACCTTCTCGCCCAGGTACGACTCGGCGTCGTGCTTCAGCTTCATCAGCGTGCGCGCGGAGATCTCCTGCGCGGTGTACTTCTTGTCGTCGACCTCGACGCTCCAGTCGGTGCCCATGTGGCGCTTGACGGAGGCGATGGTGCGATCGATGTTGTTGACGGCCTGGCGCTTGGCGATCTCGCCGACGAGGACCTCGCCGGACTTCGAGAAGGCCACGACCGACGGGGTGGTGCGCGCGCCCTCGGCGTTCGCGATGACGGTCGGCTCACCGCCCTCGAGGACGGACACGACGGAGTTCGTGGTTCCGAGGTCGATTCCTACTGCACGTGACATGGTGCTCCTTCTTTCTGACGATGGGTCCGCTCGGTCCGGCCGCCGGTGTCCGGCACGCTGGCTTGAGCGTTCTGGACTCAACTTTACTCACGCCGGGTCCGCTGTCAATCCAGAGTTGAGCGGAGTTGACTCAACTTTGGCGGGAACCATCGGCGGGGACGATGCGACGAGCTCATCCCAAGGCCCTGACTAGGCACTTTGTGGCGTGTGACGAGGGCCGCGCCGCCCTGTTCGCCGTCAGCGATGCCGCCCGGGGCCCCTCCGCCACTCGGACCGGTGGTCCGGCGGAGGGTCTCAGCGCCCCTCGGAGCGCCGGAAGAGGACCGAGGGCCACCAGAGCCAACGGCCCAGATCGTGCGCCAGCGCCGGCACCAGGAGGGTCCGGACCACCAGCGTGTCCAGCAGGACGCCGAACGCGACGATGAAGCCGAGCTGGACCATGAACATGATGGGGACCACGGTCAACGCGGCGAAGGTGGCCGCGAGGACCACGCCGGCCGAGGTGATCACCCCGCCGGTCACCGTGAGGGCGCGGGTCATGCCGTCCTGGACGCCGAGCCGGGCCACCTCCTCGCGGGCCCGGCTCATGAGGAAGATGTTGTAGTCCACGCCCAGGGCCACGAGGAACGTGAAGCCGAAGAGCGGGACCGTCGGGTCGGCGCCGGGGAAGTCCAGGATCCCGTTGAAGACCAGCGCGGAGACACCCATGGCCGTGCCGTAGGACAGGACCGTGGTGGCCACCAGGACGACCGGCGCGACGATGGACCGCAGCAGGAGCATGAGGATCAGGAGGATGGCCCCCAGGACCAGCGGGATGATCTTCCGGACGTCGTCCTGGGCCGTGGCCTGCTGGTCGAGCGCGGTCGCCGTCGGGCCGCCGACCACCGACGCGCGGTCCAGGGCGTGGACCGTCGAGCGCAGCTCCAGCACGGTCTCCTCCGCGGCGGCCGAGTCCGGCGGATCCGTCAGCGTGACGCTGATCTGCACGTTCCCGTCCACCACGCGGGGCTCCATCCCCGGCCTGACCGGGCCGCCGCCGTCCGCCGTCGCAGCCGCGGACGCGACGCCGTCGAGCCCGGCCACCGCCTCCAGGGCCTCGTCCGCGGCCACCTCGTCGATGTAGATCTGCGTGGGCGAGCCCGAGCCAGCGTCGAAGTGCCGGGCGATCGCCTCCTGGCCGTCGCGGGCCTCGGACTCCCCGAGCACCAGGGATGACTCGGGGACGCCGGACGCCTGCAGCTGCGTCACGCCGAGGCAGCCGACGGCGAGCACCAGGCCCGTGACGATCCAGACGGGCCGGTGCCGGCGGCGGACCCAGCCCGCGATGGCCGACCAGAACGGGTAGGCGGCCCGGCTCTCGGCCACGGTCCGCTCCTCCGCATCGGTCCCCTCCGGCGACGGCTTGGGCATGACCGGCCAGAACGCGAAGCGTCCCATGAAGCCGAGCAGCGCCGGCAGCAGCGTCATGGCCGCCAGCACCGAGAAGACGATGCCGCTGGCGGCGATCGGGCCGAGTGCCTTGTTCGAGTTGAGATCGGAGAACATCAGGCACAGCAGGCCGACCACCACGGTGCCGGCCGAGGCGAGGATCGGCTCCACCGAGCGCCGCCACGCCTGCCGCACCGCCGCCCAGCGCTCCAGCCCTGCGGCGATCGCCTCCCGGAACCGGGCGACGATCAGCAGGCAGTAGTCGGTCGCCGCGCCGATGACGAGGATGGAGAGGATGCCCTGGCTCTGGCCGTCGATGCGGATCAGGCCCGCCGCGGCCATCTGGTAGACGACCACGATGGCCGCGCAGAGGGCTGCGACCGCCGTGAGCAGGACGGAGATCGGCAGGAGCACCGAGCGGTAGACCACCACGAGGATGACGAGGACGGCCGCGAGCGCTACGGCCAGGAGCACGCCGTCGATCCCGCCGAACGCCTCCGTCAGGTCGGCGGCGAATCCGGCCGGGCCGGTGACGTAGACGGACGCGTCCTCCGGGAGGTCGCCGGCGGCGAGGGCCGCATCGGCGAGCGAGCGCAGTTCCGCGACGGCGGCCTCGACGTCGAGACCGCCGGAGACGGGGACGATCAGCTCGAGGGCGCGGCCGTCGTCGGACGGGAGGGGTCCGACGACGGTCCCGTCGACGATCGCGGCGCCGCCCACCTCGGCCGTCCGGATGTCCTCGACGAGCGGCTCGGCGGCCGGCGGCGCCAGGCCCTCGGCCGACTCGATGACGACGACGGCCGGCGTCGAGTCCGACTCGGCGAACTTCGACTGCCACTCGACGGCGCGCGTCGCCTCCGCGGACGCCGGCAGGAACGTGGTGCGATCCGTGGTCTGCACATCGCCGATCTTGCCGAACGTCGGGCCGCCCACGGCCATCACGCCCAGCCAGAGGGCCAACGCCGCCACGGCCAGCAGGCCGCGCAGGAAGGCGGGGCCGGTGCCGCGATGGGATGGATGCTCCGGTCGATCCACAGGTACCTCCGATTGTCCGTGCCGGGAAGGCGGCGAGGGCGGGGAGCCGCGGCACCCCGGCGATGCGCCTGATCCGTCGAATTAGTTCGACAATGGAAATACTAGCCGGTCCCCGGGGGCGGCGATATGATCGAACCCCGCGCGCCCCGCAGTACCCGTCCCGTACGACGAGGCCACACCGACCTCCAGCACCAAGAGACCGAGCAGCATGACACCGAGAGCTCACCAGACGGGCCGAGCACCACAGGCGCGCGAGGCAGCCTCGCCGGCGTCGGCCGGACCGGCGGACTCCGCCGAGCTCCGCTGGCGGTTGATCGAGTCACTCCAGCAGGTCACGGTCGCCTCCGACCGCTACATCGACTCGGCGGCGAGGTCGGCACGGGTGCACAAGACCGACCTGCACGCGCTCAACGCCGTGCTCGACAGCGAGCGCTCGGGCGATCCCGCCACGGCGTCCGACTTGGCGCGGCGACTCGGTCTCTCCGCGCCGGCCACCACGGCACTGGTCGACCGCCTGCAGAAGCAGGGACACGTGGAGCGCCGGCGGGACGCCACCGACCGCCGCCGGGTGGAGCTGCACACCACCGACCTGGCCCGCCAGACCGGCTCGGGCATCTTCAGGCCCCTGGCGATGGCGCTCGCCTCGATGGCCGAGGACTACTCGGACGAGGAACTCCGTCTGATCGAGGGCTTCCTCCGGCGCGCCTCGACGACGATCGATTCGACGACTGCCGCCGGAGCGACCACAGGAACAGCCGCCGGAGCGACCCCAGAAACAGCCAGCGGAGCGACGACAGGACCAGCCGCCGGAGCGACCACAGGAACAGCCGGCAGAGCAACCGACGGCTCCGCCACTGGAGCCGGAGGCGGCGCCCCCGCGGGCGGCTGACCACGCCACGCACCCTCGGGGACCACGCGCCCCCGGGCCCCGACGGGGGGCACGGCAGAGGAACGACAGACGGAAGGGCGGCAGCCACACCATCGGTGCGGCTGCCGCCCTTCCCTCTAAGCCTGGTCGGGGGCGATGCAGGGCCTACGCCTGCTCAGACCCGCCGACGCTCCCGGCCGGCCTGTGGCCCAGCCCGCGCATCGTCCGATCGGGGCCGTGCCTCAGCGGCGACGGTCCCCGGTCGCCGGCGCGGTGGCCCGGCGGGTGCCGCGGCGCGCGCGAGGGGCACGCGGGGCCTCGCCACCGGCCTGGCCGTCACGGCGCCCGCCTCCGCCGGAGGCCTGCTGGCCGGCGCCCTGCGGCCGCCCACCGCGGCGGCTCTCGCCGTCCTGGGCGGGACGCTGACGCGCCGGACGCGCGTCCTGGCCGCGCTGGCCCTGGCCCGACTGGTCGGACTGCTGGGGACGGCTGCGCCGCCCCTCGCCCTGGGCGCGCTGACCCGCGGGAGCATCAGCTCCGGGACGACGGCGCGAGCGGCCGCCGCGGCGGCCCTCGCCCTGCCCGTCGCCGCCGCCGCGCGGCCGGTCCGCCTTGGGGCGTGCCTGCTGCTGGCGCGGCTGCGGCGCGACGTACTCGACGACGTCGGCCTCGGCACCGCGGAGGGCGAGCACGGCGTCGTCGTCCGGTGCCACACGCTGGAACGGCACGGAGATCCCGGCCGCCTTCAGGAGCGTGGAGACCTCGCGCTGCTGGTCGTAGGTCGAGATGGTGACGACCGCGCCCTCGCTGCCGGCGCGGGCCGTGCGGCCGGAGCGGTGCAGGTAGGACTTGTGCTCGGTCGGCGGATCGATGTGGACCACCAGCTCCACGCCGTCCACGTGCACGCCGCGCGCCGCGACGTCCGTGGCGACGAGCACCTTGGCGTCACCGGCGGAGAAGGCCGCCAGGTTGCGGTCGCGCGCATTCTGGCTGAGGTTGCCGTGCAGATCGACCGCGGGCACGCCCGACTTGGACAGCCACAGGGCCATCTTCTTGGCGTGGTGCTTGGTGCGCATGAACATGATGCGGCGGCCGGTGCCGGCGGCGAGGGAGCGGACCAGCTCCTTCTTCTCGTCGGCGTCGACCACCAGCACGTGGTGCGTCATCGTCTCGACGGCGGCCTGGGGCGCGTCGACGGAGTGCGTCACCGGACGGTCGAGGTAGCGCTTGACCAGCGTGTCGACGCCGTTGTCCAGGGTGGCGGAGAAGAGCATGTGCTGGATGCCGCGCGGCAGGCGGTCCAGAATGCGGCGGACCATGGGCAGGAAGCCCATGTCGGCCATGTGGTCGGCCTCGTCGAGCACCGAGATCTCCACGGTGGAGAGATCCACGTAGCCCTGGCCGATGAGGTCCTCGAGCCGGCCGGGGCAGGCGATCAGGACGTCCACGCCGGACTTGAGCTCCTGGACCTGGCGGTGCTGGGAGACGCCGCCGAACACGACGGCCGTCTTGAGGCCGAGGGCCGAGGCGAGCGGCTCGACGGTGCGGGAGATCTGGGTCGCCAGCTCGCGGGTCGGCGCCATGATGAGCGTGCGGGGCCGGTACGGGGCCCGGCGGACGCCGGAGGCGGCGAGCCGTGCCGCGATCGGCAGGCTGAAGGCGAGGGTCTTGCCGGAGCCGGTCTGGCCGCGGCCGAGGACGTCGCGTCCCGCCATGGTGGACGGGAGGGTCGCCTCCTGGATGGGGAACGGGCTGGTGGCGCCCATGCCGTCGAGGATGGTGAGCAGGCGCTCGGGCACGCCGAGCTGAGCGAAGGAAGTCATCACTGTCTTTCAATCAGAGTGGGACCGTCGGCAGGAGCACTCGGCGGTCTGGCAGCCGGCTGGCGCCGGCAGGTCGCCGAAGTCTCTGACCGCGGTCCGGTTCCGTCGCTGGGACGGAGGCTCGGACGTATCGATGGCCGGTGGGGCCATGCACGACAGGAGGATCGACGCAGGACACGGGGCCGGCGCGGAATGCGTCCGCCGCTCGTGTCGCAGGAGATCAACACTACCAGTGACCGCTCGGTCCTGTCGGTGGTCCACGTCACTGGGGGCCGGATCGGCCCGGAACCGGGCCCGGCTATGCTCCCCGGCGCGCCCGCCCTATGATCTCCCGGTGACGTTGAGTGTATGGCTTCCCCTGCTCGGCGCCTGCGCTCTGATCAGCTTCACCCCGGGCGCCGGCGCCATCAATACGATGTCCAATGCGATCAGCTCGGGCTTCCGCCGCTCCTTCTGGGGCATCCTCGGTCAGCAGCTCGCGTTGCTCATCCACGTGCTGGTCGTCGCCGCCGGCGTGGGCCTGCTCGTCGCGAGTTCACCGCTGGCGTTCAACATCATCCGCTACGCCGGCGCCGCATACCTGGTCTACCTGGGCGTGCGGCTGCTGCTGGCGAAGCCGACGCCCGAGGCCGACGACGCGGGCGTGCGGACCCCGGAGCGGGCTGCCTCCATGTTCCGCCGCGGCGTCTGGGTGAACCTGCTGAACCCGAAGGCGATCGTGTTCTTCCTGGCGTTCACGCCCCAGTTCATCGACCCCTCGGCGCCTCTGCTGCCCCAGTACGCCGCCTTCATCGGGACCGTCGTCCTCGTGGACATCGCCGTGATGTGGTTCTTCTTCGCCGCGGCGGCCAAGTCGTTCCGCCGCTTCACCGAGGGCGCACGCGGCCAGCGCATCATGAACCTCAGCTTCGGCACGCTGTTCATCTTCGTCGCCGTCCTGCTGCTCCTGACGCACTAGCCCCGGCCCCCGCAGCCGCGCCGGAGGGCCGACGCGCGTGCCGCGGCTCACGCACTCCCGCGCGGCTCCCTAGACTGGTCCCATGTTCCGCATCACCGCCGTCTGCACAGGCAACATCTGCCGCTCCCCCATGGCCGAGTACCTCATCCGGACCGAGCTCGAGGCGGCCGGGGTCGACGGCGTCGTCGTCTCCTCCAGCGCCGTCAGCGAGTGGGAGATCGGCAACCCCATCGACGCCCGCGCGGGGGCGCTCCTAGACCGGCAGGGCATCGACACCACCGGCCACGTGGCGCGGCAGTTCGACGCCTCCGACTTCGAGCGCACCGATCTGGTGCTGGCGCTGGACACCGACCACTACGCCGCGCTGCGGCAGCTGGCCCCGTCGCCGGAGGACGCGGAGAAGGTCCGCATGCTGCGCTCCTTCGATCCGGACGTCTCCGAGGCGGGCCTCTCGGCGCAGGGCATCTACGACCCCTGGTTCGGCGACGAGGGCGACTTCGAGACCGCCCACCGGCTCATCATGGCGGCGATGCCGGGGCTGATCCAGTACATCCGGAGCTCCGCGCGTCCCGCGGACAGCTGACCGTTGACCCCCTCGCCTCCCGCCGGCCTGGACGGCTCGCCCTCACCGGGCCCGCGCCGGACCGCGCCGACCCTGATCGCCATCGACGGCCGCTCGGGCGCCGGCAAGAGCACACTGGCGCTGGAGCTGGTCACGCGGCTGCGCCGGCACCACCGTGTCTCGCTGTTCCACCTCGAGGACCTCTACCCGGGATGGGACGGCCTCGCCGCCGCGATCGAGACCTTCGCCTCCGAGATCCTGCCCGAGCTCTCCGCCGGGCGCGACGCCCCGTGGCGGGCCTGGGACTGGGCCAGCGGGTGCCCCGGCGAGCACCGGCTCACGCCGGCGGCGGACGTGGTGGTGGTCGAGGGCGTCGGCGTGGCGTCCGCGGCGGCCCGGCCCCTGCTGGACGCAGTGGTGTGGGTCGACGAGGACGACGACGTCCGTCGGGCACGCGCGCTGGACCGCGACGGCGACACGTACCGGCCGTACTGGGAGCAGTGGGCCGCGCAGGAGGCCCGCTGGCTCGAGGGCGACGACGTCCGGGCCGCCGCCGACGTCGTCGTCCGGCGTTCCGAGGGTGAATCGGCCGTCGAGTCGACCGCGACCGCCCTCCTGCACCTGCCGGGCCTGCACGACCTGCTGCGGTCCGAGGTCGTCGCCGCGCGCTCGATCAGCCAGCGGGTGGACGAGATCCGGCTGGACGGCCCGGTCGTCGCCGCCGACGTCTTCGAGCGCCTCGGAGCGCACCGCGCGCGTCATGCGGCGCTGCTGGAGTCGTCGAACCCGGACGCCCGGGACGCCGGGGCCCGCAATCGCTTCAGCATCATCGCGCTGGCCGACGACGGCGCTGCGTCCGCCCCGGACGATGCCGGCGGCGGCCCCGTCGCCTCGGATCCCGGTTGGCTGGAGCAGGCGGGGAACGGGACCACGGTGGTCGAGCATGGGGCCGTCGCCGACGGCGCCTCGCCTCCCGCGCCCCGGAGCGTCGTGCGGGTCGGCGCCGCCACGGCCCGGGTTCCGGGCTCCTTCACGGAGTGGCTGGCCCGCTGGTGGGATCCGGCGGAGGACGGCGGATCGCGCCGGCTGACCGGCCACGGAGCGCTCGGCTACACCTCCAGCGGGTGCAACTTCCAGCTCGGTTGGACGGGATGGCTCGGATACGAGCTGAAGCGGGAGGTCGGCGGCTCCCCCGTTGCGGCGCCGCTCCCGGACGCGCTGCTGTTCCGTTCCCGCCGCGCACTGGTCATCGACCACCACGACGGCCGGGCCTGGACCCTGCAGGAGGAGGTTCCGGGGTCCCCCCAGTCGCAGAGTCCACTGGTGGACAGTTCCCCTGGGCCCGGCTCGTCCCTGGACGCCTGGACGTCCCGCGTCCGGGACGCCCTGCAGGCCTGCTCCGGCGAGGCCCCGGCGCAACCCGCACCGCAGCCCTCGCCGGTGTTCGCCTGCCGGGACAATGCCGCCGGCTACCAGGCGAAGGTCCGTGCTGCTCAGGCCGAGATCCGCGAGGGCAACAGCTACGAGGTCTGCCTCACCACGGCTCTGGAGGCGCGCGCACCGGGCTGGGATCCATGGCGCGCCTACCGACAGGTCCGCTGGACCAATCCCGCGCCGTTCGCCGTCTACCTCCGCGCCGGCGGGGTCGCTCTCGCGGGAACCTCGCCCGAGCGATTCCTGAGGATCGACGCCGACGGATGGATGCGGGCCGAGCCGATCAAGGGCACGCGGCGACGCGCAGCCGACCCGGACCAGGACGCCGCGCTGCGCCGCGATCTCGAGTCCTCGCCGAAGGACCGGGCGGAGAATGTGATGATCGTTGACCTGCTGCGCAACGACCTGGTGCGCAACGCGTCGCCGGAGACGCTCAGTGTGCCGCGGCTCTGTGCCATCGAGTCCTACGCCAGCGTCCACCAGATGGTGTCCACCATCGAGGCACGCCTCCGGCCGGCGGCCTCGCGGGCCGAGGCCGTCCTGGCCGCCTTCCCGCCCGGCTCGATGACCGGCGCCCCGAAGATCTCGACCATGCGGATCCTGGACCGGTTGGAGGACGGGCTGCCGCGCGGACTGTACTCGGGCGGGGTGGGCTACTTCGCCGACTCGGGCGCCTGCGACCTCTCGGTGGTCATCCGCAGCCTGGTGATGACGGCCGAGGACTCCGACGACGCTTCGTGGCGGCTCTCGCTGGGCGTCGGCGGCGCCGTGACGGCAGACTCCGATCCGGCGGACGAGTGGGACGAGGTCCGGACCAAGGCCTTCGGCGTGCTGAACGCGCTGGGCGCCCCGTTCCCCGACGCGTAAGCCCCCGGTAGCCGGCCCGCCGCCGGACTACGCGCTGCGGCTACTGGAGGGTCGCCGTCAGGCGGCAGACGTTGTCGAGCCAGCGGGCAGCGGGCTTGCGCGCGTTCCACTCCTCTAGCGTGAGCTCCTTGGACTCGAGCCGGTACTCGTCCTGGACCCGGTTGACCTCCTCGACGGCCTCGGCCCCGAGGAGCATGACCGACACCTCGCGGTTGAGGGAGAAGGAGCGCATGTCCATGTTCGAGGATCCGAAGACCGCCACCGTGTCGTCGACCGTGAAGCACTTGGTGTGCAGGACGGCCGGCTGACCGTACCGGAAGATCCGGACCCCGGCCCTGAGCAGCTGCGAGTAGTAGGACTGCTGCGCGTGGTGCACCAGGAACTGGTCGCCGCGCTCGGAGACGAACAGCTCCACCCGGACCCCGCGCTGCGCCGCCGTCGTGATCGCGTAGAGCAGCGAATCGTCCGGCACGAAGTACGGACTCGTGATCGTCAGGCGCTCCAGTGCTCCGTAGACGAGCGCGTTGAAGAGCCGGAGGTTGTTCTCTGACTCGAATCCGGGGCCGCTGGGGACGATCTGGGCGCGCATGTCGCCGCGGCTCGGCTGAAGACCTCCGGAGACCACGTCGGCGAGGAGATCGTCGTCGGTCTCCTGATACCAGTCGGTCGCGAAGACGATGTCGAGGCCGGTGACGATTGGCCCCTCGGCCCGCGCCATGATGTCGGTCCAGGCGCGCCCGATGCGGTGCGCCGCCTCCCGCTTGTAGCCCGGCTCGATCAGGTTCTGGCTGCCGGTGAAGGCGACCTCGCCGTCGACGATGACGAGCTTGCGGTGGTTGCGCAGATCGGGGCGGCGCCACCGCCACTTGCGCACCGAGATGGGCAGCATCGCGCGCCACTCGATGCCGGCGTCGGTGAGCCGCTTCTTGAGCTTCTGGTATCCGTCGACGCGGAGCGTGCCCAGATGGTCGAAGAGGACCCGGACGTTCACGCCTCGGTCGACGGCGCGTTCGAGGGCCTCAAGGAACGGGGAGACGTACTCCGAGTCGTCGCCGATAATGTAGAACTGCACGTGGACGTACTTCTCGGCGCGCTCGATCTCGCCGGTCATGGCGAGGATGGAACGCTTGTAGTCCGTGATGAAGTCGAACCGGTTGCCGCTGTGCATCGGAAAGGCTCCGAGCTGGCGGTTGAGGAAGACCACCGATTCGATCCACTCCGGCGCGTCGCCGGTGACGTCCTCGCTCTCGAGGTGCTGCGTCGACTCGAGGACGCGGCGGTTGACCTGGACCTGCTTCTGCGTGCGACGGTCCGAGAGCTTGAAGTTCCCGAAGAGCAGGAAGAGGGCCAAGCCGAGGGCGGGGATGAAGAAGATTGCCAGCAGCCAAGCCATCGCGGTGGTGGGACGGCGGTTCCCGGGCACGATGCCGAGCATCAGGACTCGGACCACGACGTCGAACGCCCACGCCAGGGCCAGCAACCAGACGGGTATGTCGTTCAGGAGCGACACTGCGTCGACCACGTTCCACCTTCCTCCTCGGCCGCGCAAATCGCCCGTTCGGGCGTCAGCCGTGCCGATCTCTGCGCGACGACGCGCGGCAACGGGTCCAGCCTAGTCGGGCATGAAAGCGTGCGGCGCCCGGCCCGTCGCGCCGAGGCGATTCGCGCGGCAAGTAATCTGGTGCCCATGACTGTCTTGGTGTTCATCGACCCCTCCGCTCCCGCCGGTCGCGTGGCCGACGCCTCGGCGCCCCAGCTCTCCGTGCTGGATCAGGGCGTCACCCGGGGCGACGGCGTCTTCGAGTCGGCGCTGTACAAGGGCGGCGCGGTCCGGAAACTGGACATGCATCTGGCGCGACTGCAGTCATCGGCCCAGCTGTCGGATCTGGAGGTCCCTGCCGAGGACGCCTGGCGTGCCGCCGTGGCCACGGCAGTAGCGCAGTACGACGACGAGGCTCGCCGCAGCGCCTCCGCCGCCGACGCGCCGGGCGGGGAGGCCGAGGCGGTCGTGAAGCTGATCGCCACGCGCGGCTCGGAGGGCTCCGGGCACGGAACGTCGTGGGTCACGGTCTCGCCGGCCCCGGCTCTCGGGCGCAAGCAGCGCGAGTCCGGCGTGCGTGTGCTGTTCCTGGACCGCGGCTACGACTCGACGGTTGCGGAGCGTGCGCCGTGGCTGCTGATGGGCGCGAAGACGCTGTCCTACGCCGTCAATATGGCGGCCCTGCGCTACGCCCGTAGCAACGGTGCGGACGATGTCATCTTCACGTCCAGCGACGGGCGGGTGCTCGAGGGGCCGACGTCGACGGTGCTGCTCGCGACCCGCGACGGAGACGAGAAGCGACTCATCACGCCAACGCTGCGGACCGGGATCCTTCCGGGGACCACTCAGGGCGCGCTCTTCGATCAGGCTGAGGAGGCGGGCTGGAAGCTCGGCTACGGCCCGGTCGTCCCGCAGGACCTGCTCGAGGCGGACGCCGTGTGGCTGGTCTCCAGCGTCCGGTTGCTGACACCGGTGACCTCCATCGACGGTGAGGCGATCTCCACGGATGGCGAGCTCACGGCCGAGCTGTCGGGGTTGATCGAGGCCATCGAGTAGTCCCTACTTCTCCCAGGGCGGCGTGGTGAGCCAGGGCGACCGGCAGGCCCACCCATCCGGGTTGTCCACGCAATCCTCGGCGACGTTGCGGGTGACCGTCTCCCAGATGCTGGCACCACGCGGATCCGAGGGAACAACGGCCACACCGGAGACCGGAAGCCACGGCGAACCGTTGTAGCGGAACTGGCCCGTGTACACGGTCTCGAGACCGATGTCGTAGTTTCCAGTCTCCTCGTAGACCACGCTCGTCGGCGTCGAGAACTCGTACGGATCCGCATCGTCGGGCCGCGGACTGCCGGCCTCGGCCACAGTGCGCGTCCGACCATCCCCATACGACCACCGATACTCGATCGGAGTCGCACGCACTTCCACCTCGGTACCGAGAATAGTCGTCGTCAAGGTCTGCGCCTCACTATCGGCCCATACATTCACGTGATGCCCGACCAGCGCGACACCCCACCCCTCGACCTCATCCTGAAAATTGATTTGCGATCCGGCCAGCGGCAGAGAACGGAATTCTCGGTTCGTAAGAATAATGGGTTGCGACGCTTGCTCTGCAACATCGGCCCTATCCTGCTCTTGAGCGCTCAGGCACCGTCTAGTGTTAGTCGTGACCCTCTCTCCGCTACCCGGGGGAAAGACATAGCGTAAAAAGAGACGCTCCTCCTCCCCGCAAAGTGACCGAGTTGCCTCGATGCAAGTCTGATCTAAAGACGAACCGGCATCATCTAAACAGTAGGGAAGCCAAATCTCACGCACTTTTGGTGACTCCTGGCCGCTTTCCTCAACGATTTCACCACTAGCGTCAGAGCCACTGCCCTGATCGCCACCGCTCGAACCTTGGCCAGTGGTCGGCGAGGTCACCCAAGCATTGAGCTTGCTTCCCTCTGCCTCTGCACTCGCAGAGGGCGGAGCCGGGGTGGACGCTGCAGCTGGACTCACGGTTAGGAGAGTCCCGATGAGACTCATCGCGATCATTCTCCAGACCTGGAGGGAATTCGTCACTGAATCATTTCTATGCTCGTAGCCACCCAACCCGAAGCATCGCTATACACGGCTTTAAATTCAAAGGCCGCGTCGAATACTTGAAAATCTGTGTCATCCTCAGTGACAGGCCCATCCGACGAATAGGCCTTCCCTGGGTTCTGCGCGATTTTTATAACAGAGTGGATGGAGCCGTCTTGATCTTTCTTGAACGGTGTATAAAAATCGCCCACATCCATTGCGCCTCCGACAATCCACTGGTTCTTCGACGAAACGTCATCGATCATCTTGATCGTCATTTCACAGTGACGACAGTCCTCGCCCGACAGCGGAGGCAGAATTGATGTATCTCCGGTTTCCAGGGCATAATCGCGCGCCTCGAACCAGTAGTTGACGAACGCTTCGTAACCTTCGGCCGTGAACTCCTTGGCCTCCTCCGGCATCACCGGGGGCTCAATGTTCTCAGCGGGCGACGTGGAAGTGGCCGGCTTCGGGGTGGGAGAGGCGCTGGTCTCGGGGGCCGTAGAGGTGGTCGGCGCTGCTTCGGTGGGCTCCGTCGTCGTACCGTCAGAGTCCGTGCAACCGCTCAGCACCAGGGCCGCGGACACCGCCGCGACGCCCAGAACGCCAGACCTCTTCAACCGCATGAATCTACCCCTCGTGATGTGCTTCACTCCCCCAGCGCCACACGAGCCTAACCTCCGCGACGGGCGACCGCCGAGTTTTCCACAGCGAATGACATAACTTTGATGACACAGCAGGGGCGCCGGAGATGCCCTCCGACGCCCCTCCAGCAGCCGACGAGACTACGATGCCCAGACGACGTTCCACGTCCCCAGCCCCACGGCCGCCCCCACCGTCACGACGCCGAGCAGGAGCCCACCGAGGACCACCACCGCGTCCCTGCCGGTGAAGACCGACTCGTGCGCCCAGGTCCGCTCCGGCCCGCCGAATCCCTTCGCCTCCATGCTGACGGCGAGCCGCGAGGCACGGCGGATCGCCTGCACGATCAGCCCGAAAGCCTGCCCACCGTTCGCCTTCGCCCGCTGCCAGGGACTGCCGTTGGAGCCGACGCCACGCGCCCGGCGGGCCATGCCGAGCACCTGCCATTCCTCGGCCAGCAGTCCCACCAGACGCATCGCCGCGAGCGCACCCAGGACGAACCGATGCGGCAGACGCGCCTTCTGCGCCAGCCCGGTCGCCAGATCGGTAGGATCGGTGCTCGCCACGATCAGCACCGCCGGCAGCGCGACCGCGAAGATGCGCAGCCCCGTCGCCAGGCCGCCGGCGACGGACCCCGTCGAGATGCTGTACCAGCCGACCTCGAACAGGATCTCCCCCGTCTTCTCCCCGACCAGGGCCGTTCCCCACGCGGCGAAGACGGCCGCGATGATGAGCGGCCAGGTTCGCCGCAGGAAATCGCGGATACGCACACCGCTCAGCGGGAGCATCGCGAGCGTCGCCGCAACCACGATCGCCGCGCTCACGAAGTCCATCGAGACCACCAGCGGGATCGTCACGAAGGCCAGGGCCACGAGCTTCGCCAGCGGGTTCGTCCGGCCCAGGTAGCTCGTCGCGGCGCCGGTGCTCGGCTCCAGACTCAGGCGACTCGGCCGGCTCGGCCGGCTGCTCCTCCCCGGCTGGTGCGCGCCCGCGGCCTCACCGGGATGCTCTCCGCGCGGCTCGCCCACGGCGCGGACCGCGCCGTCCGCAGCGGCGGCCTTGACGGCCTCGCTCCCGTCCGGCGTCGCCCGCCGCGCGAGATCCCGGACGTCCACCTGCTCGGCTCCGATGGCGGCCGCGAAGTGCTCGTCGTGCGTCACGGCGATGATCGCGGTCCCCGCCCGCCGCTCCGCCAGCATCAGCTCGGCGAGCTCCCGCCACGTGTTGGCGTCCTGCCCGAATGTCGGCTCGTCCAGGACCAGCACGCGCGGCCGCGTGGCGAGGACCGCTGCGACGGACAGTCGCCGCTTCTCCCCGCCGGACAGCGTGAAGGGGTTCGCCTCGGCCAGTTCGGACAGGCGGAGCCGGGCCAGCAGCCGGTCCGTCCGCTCGGCGATCTCGTGCTCGGAGAACAGTCGTTCGCCGTCGTCGTCGCGTGCGTGCCGCTGCCCGTACTCGAGCTCCTCGCGTACGGTCGTCGTGACGAACTGGTGCTCCGGCTCCTGGAACACCGAACCGATCCGGCTCACCAGATCCGCTGCCCGCCAGCTGTACGGCCGCCGCGGCAGCCGGCCGCCCGCTCTCGCATACTCGTAGTCGCCGGCGAACTCCGGCAGGAGCCCGCCGAGCGTCAGGGCGAGGGTGGACTTCCCGACGCCGTTCGGGCCGGTGATACAGAGCGCGCGGCCGGCCGTGAGGTCGAGGTCGACGCCCGCCAGCGTCGGGGTGTCGCCGCGCTTGGCGGCCCCGCGGCCGACCGCCAGACCGCGGGCCGTCGCGATCGACGCCCCGACCGCCCCAGACGAACCAGACGGGCCGGAGGTCCCTGCGGCCTCGCCACCGGTCTCCCCGCCGGCCCGGACCGCGGCCCTGCCGGTCCCGGCGTGCGCCTGCGGCGACACCTCCGGAACGTACCCGGGCACCCAGACGCCGGCGTCGATGAGCCGCTCGCGCATCGGCCCCGGACCGAACAGCTCACGCGGCGTCCCGGACGCCAGGACCCCGCCGGCCGGCTCCAGGACCAGCACCCGGTCCACGTGCGGTGCCCAGGCGCCGAGCCGGTGCTCGACGATGAACGCCGTCGCCCCGGTCCGCTCGAGGACACGCACGACGGCGTCGCGCACCTCCTCGACCCCGTCCGGGTCGAGGTTGGCCGTGGGCTCGTCGAGCAGCAGCAGCGAGGGGCGCATCGCCAGGATCCCGGCGAGCGCCAGACGCTGCTTCTGGCCGCCGGAGAGCGAGCTCGTCGGGTGGTCGAGCGGGAGATCGCCGAGTCCGACGGCGTCGAGCGCCTCGCGGACGCGCGGCCAGATCTCCTCGCGCGGCACGGCGAGGTTCTCGGCGCCGAACGCGACGTCGTCGCCCACCTTGGACTGGACCACCTGCGTCTCCGGGTCCTGCTGCATCAGGCCGGTCGTGGCAGCGCCGGTCACGGCTGCTCCGGCCACGCCGGTCCCTGAGCCGAGCTCTGAGCCGTTCCCGGTCGCGCGGACCGGAGCCCCGCCGACGGCCAGGGAGCCGGTCGACTCGGCCTCGTCGTCGTCCGCGTGGAGCACCCCCGCGAGGGCGTGCAGCAGCGTCGACTTGCCGGCCCCGGACGGCCCGACGAGCAGGACCCGCTCGCCCGGCGCGACCCGGAAGTCGACGCCGGCGAGCGCGGGCCGCTCCCGGCCCGCATGCCGCCAGCCCCAGTCGGACGCGACGACCTCGGCGCCCGCGGTCCCGTCCCGGTGCGGCGCGCCACCGAACTGTGGAGCATCCCCGCACTGGCTCGCGATCCTTCCGTCCGCGTCCTCGCGTCCGTCCTCTGTACTGAGCCTCTGCGGGCTCGTCACTTCTGGACTCATCGCCATGCCCTAGCCGGCGACCGGTTCCTGCGCCGCCCTCCGCGAGGCCAGCGAGGAGAGCGCCCCCGTCCGGGCGATCGCGCGGGTGGCGATCCAGGAGAGGAGCCCGGCGATCAGGAGGCCGGAGAGCACGGCGAAGCCCATGTGGGCGAACTTCATCGGCAGCGTGTACATCGGGTACCAGTTGGAGATGAAGAGGTCGTTGACCGTGCCGAAGACGGCCATGCCCGCTCCGGCCACCATCGCCGCGGGCAGCCCCCAGCGGCGGTAGCGCAGGGAGGCGAACACGGCCTCGGCCCCGAGTCCCTGCAGCAGCCCGGACATCAGGACGGTCAAGCCCCACTGGGAGCCCATGAAGGCGGAGATGACGGCGGCGAGCAGCTCGCAGTACAGGGCCGCGCCGGGCTTGCGGATGATCAGCGCGCCGAGCACGCCGGGGAACAGCCACATGCCCATGACGATGCCGGACGACGGCGGGAACGCCGCCCACAGGAAGTCGAGCCCTGCGTAGGACATGTTCCAGGCCCAGAAGATCACGCCGGAGACGACGGCGATGACGGACGCCACCACGATGTCGACGACGCGCCACGCGGCCTTGGGCGCCTTGGCGGCGGGCCCGGCCGTGGAATTGATCGGTGTTGCCATGTTCTTCCTCCTTGAGGTCAAGGAGGGGAGGGTGCCGCTGGGCACCCCAAGAGCTCGACTCCCTTCGCCGGTACTAGCCGGAGCAGGTTCGAGGGTCTGCGTCTGTGCGCACTCTCAGCGTTCTGCCGTCGGCCGGTCTCCCGGCGCTGACGACGGCGAACGCTCCCCTGTCGTATCTGGTGAGGCTAAGTTTAGCGCCGCGTTATGCTGAGTTGGTAATCGCAGGTCGCCAGCAAGAGATACGGGAGTCGCCCGCATGAAACTGATCCTGAAAGCGCTCGGCGCGTTGGTGTCCGTCGCAGCCGGCATCGCCGGTTCCAAGCTCCTCGACGGGCTCTGGCGCAAGGCCACGGGGCAGCCCGCACCTCGCCCCGGCGACAAGGAGGCCGTGGCCGAGGCCTCGTTGCGCCAGGCGCTCGGCTTCGCCATCGCGTCGTCGGTGGTCACTGCGGTGATCCAGGTCCTCACCAAGCGCGGGACCGACGGTGCCATCGCGTACCTGCGCCGCACCGCGGACGAGGTCTGAGACCTTCCTCCCGGCGGGGCCCACGAGCCCCCGGCGCCTCCCGGTGCCGTTAGCGCGGTCGACTGTCGTCGGCCGCGCTTTCGCGTTCCGGGCCGGACTCCCGGTCGTCCGGCGCGGCCTGGTCGTGCAGCGCGCCCCCGTGGTGATGCGCGGCCCGGTCGCGTTCCCGCCCGGCGGCGTGCTCGACGACGTCGCCGAGGTCGTCGTTGACGAGCATCGAGCGGCGGAGGTGCTTGGTGCGATACCCCGCCCGGCCGACCATGTGGGCGCTGACCGGCGCGGTGACCAGCTGCAGCAGCCACGCCAGGACCAGCACCGGCACGGCGCTCCACGATCCGATCTGGAGGGCGACGGCGGCCAGCATCAGGAGCAGCCCGAGGACCTGCGGCTTCGTCGCCGCATGCATGCGGGACATGAGGTCGGGGAAGCGCAGCATGCCGACGGCCGCGGCGAGCGACATGAGGGCTCCGACGACGAGGAAGACCGCCGTCGTCGCGTCGCGGAGGGTGACCCAGAGGCTGGCGTCGGGCATCAGGTGTTCCTCCGGTCCGTCACGTAGCGCGAGATGGTCACCGTGCCGATGAAGCCGACCACGCAGGCGACCACCACGAAAGCCATGTGGTTGAGGTGCCCGTTCACGGCCATGTCCACGCAGAGCGCGGCCATGATGATCGCCAGCAGCACGTCCATGGCGATCGCGCGGTCCAGGATGGACGGTCCGCGCATCAGCCGGATGATGACGAGCACGGCGGCCAGGCTCAGCAGGATCCCCGCGGTCCACGCGGCAGCGGTCAGCATCATGAGACGTCCTCCTGTCCGCGGGCGGCCTCGAGGGTCGGCTGGGCCGGCGGCTCCGCCCGCCCGGCCTCCTCGTCGCGGACGCGCCGGACCTCCTCCGGGGTACCGATGATCCGGATGATCAGTTTCTCCGTGTCCAGCACGTGCCGGCGGAACCGCTCCGCGCTGTCCGGTCCGGACTGGTTGAGCACGTGCATGTAGAGGGTCCCGGTCCCCCGGTCCACCTCGACGACGAACGAGCCCGGGATCAGCGTCATCGTGTGCCCCGTGGCGGTCACCATGAGGTCCTCGCGGGCGCGCAGCCGGACGGCGACGACGGCGCTGCGGATGCGCGGCCCGTACCGGAGGGACCACCAGAGCACCTGGAAGCTGGCCACGGCCACCTCGCCCACGAACTTGACGATGAACACGAGCGCCCACCAGACATTGAACCGGCCCGTGAGCCGCACCGGCGGCAGGCGGAACAGCGAGACGATCCCCGTCGAGATGAGCAGGCCGAAGATCAGGTTCCCGAGGGAGAAGTCCCGCCAGAGCGCGCCCCAGACCAGCATCATGCCGATGAGGAGCGGCAGTTCGACGGCGAAGCGCCGCCGACGCTGCCGCGCTCGGGCCCGGAGGCGGGACCACCGGCGGCCGGCCTGCGCGTCGCCTGCGTTGCTCATCGTCCGCCCCCTCCCTGCTCGGAGCCGGATCCTTGCTCGGGCTCGCCATCGATATTGCCCTCGACGACGTCGACCGGTGCCTCGCCGTCGTACGATCCCTCGCCGAGGACCGCCTCGATGTAAGGTTTGCGCTCGAACATGCTGGCGGCCGCACGGTCGCTGAACTCGAAGAGGGGGCCCGCGAACACCGTCAGTGCCACGCCGAGGGCCACCAGACCGGCAGTGGCCCCGACCATCATGTGCGGCACCGCGCGGCCGCGCTCCACGCCCGCGGTCCGTGCTGTGGGGCCGACCGGGTCGACCGGGGCAGCGCCGTCGTCGACCGACGATTCCGCGGTGGCCTCCGCGGCGGCGAGGCTGCGCAGGAGCACGGGCTCGGGCTCCTCGGCATCGGACGCCTTGCGCCAGAACGCCCGGTTCCACACGCGCGCCACGGCCAGGAGCGTGAGGAGCGAGGTCAGCACCGCGCCGGCCAGGAGCACCCACACCAGGGGCGTGCCCAGATCGATGCCTCCCTGCATCAGCCCGAGCTTCCCCAGGAACCCGGAGAGCGGGGGGATCCCGGCGAGGTTCATCGCCGGCACGAAGAACAGGACCGCCAGCACCGGGGAGAGCTTGGCGAGGGACCCCAGCCGGTCCACGTTGGAGGTTCCGGCACGGCGCTCGATGAGCCCGGTGACCAGGAACAGCGAGGTCTGGACGATGATGTGGTGCGCCACGTAGTAGACGGTGGCGCCGAGCGCGACCACGTTGCCCACCGCGAGCCCGAAGACCATGTAGCCGATGTGGCTGGTCAGCGTGAAGGAGAGCATTCGCTTGATCTCCTGTTGCGCCACGGCGCCGAGGATCCCGATCAGCATGGTCAGCAGGGCCACCACCATGAGGAGGGTGTTGAGGCTGTCGCCCGGGAACAGCAGTGTCTCCGTGCGCACCATGGCGTAGACGCCGACCTTCGTCAGCAGGCCCGCGAACACCGCCGTCACGGGTGCGGGGGCCGTCGGGTAGGAGTCGGGGAGCCAGAAGGACAGCGGGAACACGGCCGCCTTGATGCCGAACGCCACGAGGAGCATGAGGTGCAGGATCATTCGCAGGCCGGGCTCCAGGTCGCCGAGCTTCATCCCGAGGTCGGCCATGTTCACGGTGCCGGTGGCCGCGTAGATCAGGCCGATCGCGATCAGGAAGAGGATCGAGGACACCACGGACACGACGACGTAGGTGATGCCCGCGCGGATGCGCGGCGCCGTGCCGCCGAGCGTGAGCAGGACGTACGACGCCGTCAGCAGGATCTCGAATCCCACGTACAGGTTGAACAGGTCGCCGGCGAGGAACGCGTTGGAGACGCCCGCGACGAGGATCAGGTACGTGGGGTGGAAGATCGAGACCGGTCCGTCCCCGTCGCCGTCGACCATGCCCTGTGCTGTGGCATAGAGGAGGACGGCCAGGCTGACTGCCGTCGAGACGACGAGCATCAGCGACGAGAACTCGTCCACGACCATGGTGATGCCCCACGGCGCCTGCCAGTCCCCGAGGAACACGGCCTGGGCGCCGTTGCGCCACGCATTCACCATCATGGAGATCTCGAGGACGAGCGTCAGGCACAGGGTGCCGATGGTGATCGTGCGCTGGGCGCGGCTGCGGCGGCGGAGGACGAAGGCCAGCGCCGCGCCGAGGATCGGCAGGGCGACGGCGAGTGGCGCGACACTGGTGATCAGCTCCAGGAGCTCGTTCACGAGGCATCACCCCGCTCCGGGCCCGGCCGGCCGCCGGCCTCGGCGGCTCGGTCCGGGCCGGCGGGACGGCCGGGACGGGCGCCGGCCGTGGGCGGCTTCTCCGGGTCGTCGTTGTCGGGGGCGAACTCCGTGGTCTCGGCCGCGATGACGGCGTCCTCCTCGGGGTCGAAGTGGTGCTGCTCGGCGACGCGGATGTCCTCGGGGTCGTCCACGACCTCGTCGCGCCGGGCGATCACCCAGGAGCGGTAGATCAGCGCCAGCATGAACGACGTGATCGCGAACGTGATGACGATCGCCGTCAGGACGAGGGCCTGCGGCAACGGGTCGGCGTAGTCGCGGGCGGCGACCTCCCCGTCGTACAGCGGGGCGAGGCCCGCCGGCCCGCCGGCGATGAGGATCAGCAGGTTGACGCCGTTGGCCGTCAGCAGGATGCCGAGCAGGACCCGGGTGAGGCTGCGTTCGAGCAGCAGGTAGATGCCGGCGACGAAGAAGACGCCCATCACGACCAGCAGGAGCACGTTGATGGTCAGGGGCTCGCCGGACCCGGCGGCGGTCGCCGTGGCGATTGCGGTTGCTGTTGCTGTTGCTGTGGTCATCGCGGGTCGGCCTCCGTCCGCGCGCCGGAGGCGCTGTCGTGGATCATCCGGTTCCCCGGGGCGAGGTCGTCGGGCGGGACAGGTCCGTCGGGCTGAGGGGCGCCGTCGGGGGCGGCGTCGCGCCGGACGACGTCGTCCGAGCCGCCGCGCGCGTCGCGGTCGTGCTGCCACGACTCGCCGTCGTCGTGCCGCTCCGTGATGCCGCGGCCCTCGGAGAGCTCGTCGATCTCCGAGCCGAGGCTGCGGAGCACGTCCAGCGCGAGCCCGACGACGACGAGGTACACGCCGACGTCGAACACGGTCGACGTGACGAACTTGTGGTCCCCGAAGACCGGCAGGGTGAACTCCAGGGCGAAGGACTCGAAGAGGTTCCCGCTCACGAGGAACGGCACCATGACGCTGCCGGCGGAGACCGCGAGCCCCAGTCCGAGCAGCGTGCCCGGGCTGATCGGCGTCGCCTCCGCGAGCTCGTAGCGGCCACCGGCGAGGTAGCGGATCGAGAAGGCCAGCCCGGCGAGCAGGCCGCCCGCGAACCCGCCGCCGGGCAGGTTGTGCCCGGCCAGCAGCAGGTAGACGGACGCGAGCAGCAGGGTGTGGAAGATGAGGCGGGTGACCACCTCGAAGACGATCGACCGGCGCTCCGGCGCCAGTGTCCGGCCGGCGACGAGCCAGGCCTCGCGGTCGGTGCGGGCGAAGTGGCGGGCGATGGCGAGGGCGGCGCTGCGCCGCGAGGAGTGGATGTGCTCCGACCCGCGGTCCACCGTGCCGGACTCGATGTCCTGCAGGGCCTTCCCGCCGTCGCCGCGGCCGCGCACGAAGATCAGACTCGCGATGCCGGTGGCGGCCGCGGCGAGGACGGTGATCTCCCCGAACGTGTCCCAGGCGCGGATGTCCACGAGGATGACGTTGACGATGTTCTCCCCTGCGCCATCGACGTACGCCATGTCCGGCAGGGCCAGCGAGATCGGATCGGCGACACGGCCGGCGAGCGCCGCGACGGTGGCGGAGACCATCGCGAGGGCGAAGCCGACGGCGAGCAGCGCGCGCAGGATCCGGTGGCCGGAGGGACTGGAGGACCACAGCTCCACGGGAAGCGAGCGCAGCGCGAGGACCATCGCGATCAGCACGATGGTCTCCACCAGAAGCTGCGTGAGCGCCAGGTCCGGTGCCCCGTGGAGCGCGAAGATGACGGCCATCCCGTAGCCCGTGACGGCCACCATGAGGACGGCGAGGAAGCGCCGGTGGGCCCGCACCGCCAACAGGCTGCCAGCGATCATCGTCAGGCCGATGACCAGCTGGGTGGGCGACTCGAAGGCCAGGGTGTGCAGGGGCACCGGCTGGTCCAGGAGGATCACCGCGGACGCCGGAGTGGCCGCGCCGACGACGATGATGACCATCAGGTAGAACCGCAGGGAGCCGCGCTGGGTGCGGCCGGTGACCCAGACGGCCAGGTTGTCGATGCCGCCGACCGTGTGGCGGTAGACGGCCTCCGCATCGACGAGCGCGGGGACGCGGTCCTGGAGTCTTCCGACGGCGGAGCGCCCGGCGAACATCAGCGCGCCCACCGCGAGGATCGCCGCGGAGAGACCCAGTGCCGGGGTGAGGCCGTGCCAGAGGGCCAGATGGGCGGGGTGCTCGGCGGTGCCGAAGAGATCGGCATAGGGCTGGGCCAGGTGCTCCAGCGGCGCCGGGACGAAGGCGAGGACTGCCGTGGCGGCCGCCAGCACGGCCGGCGCGGCGAGGAACAGCCACGGCACGGGCGTGAACTCCGTGGGCGCCACATCCCGCTTGGCGGCGAAGGCGCCCCAGACGAAGCGCGCACTGTAGGCGAAGGTGAGGATCGACCCCAGGACGATCCCGACCACGATCCACGTGCCCGTGGCGACCCCGAGCAGGGAGCCGCCGAACGCCGTCGTACCCGCCTCGCCGAGCTCCAGCGCCGCGCCGAGCACGGACTCCTTGGCGACGAAGCCGAACAGCGGCGGCACCCCGGCCATGGAGGCGGCGCTGACGAGCGCGACGAGGAAGAGCTTCGGCGCGCGACGGCCGAGGCCGGAGAGCTCGCGCACGTCGCGCGTGCCCGCCTGGTGGTCGATGATGCCGACGACCAGGAACAGGGCAGCCTTGAAGAACCCGTGCGCGAGTGTCATCGCCAGGGCCGCGAGGGCGGCGTTCGGGGTGCCCAGCGAGCTGACCAGGATGAGGAAGCCGAGCTGGGAGACCGTGCCGTAGGCGAGGATCAGCTTGATGTCGGTCTGGCGCAGGGCCCGCCAGCCGCCGACGAGCAGGGTGGCGAGGCCGAGGACCACCAGGACCGGGTGCCAGAACGCCGTCCCGCTGAATCCGGGGGCCAGCAGCGCGATCAGGTAGACGCCCGCCTTCACCATGGCGGCCGCGTGCAGGTACGCCGACACCGGCGTGGGGGCGGCCATGGCGCCGGGGAGCCAGAAGTGGAACGGGACGAGCGCGGACTTGGAGATCGCGCCGACCAGGATCAGCAGGATCGCGACGTCGATGGACGTGCCGGAGAGGTGGTCGGCCCCGGCGATGGCGTCGGCCATGATCTCCGAGATCCGGTAGGTCCCGGCACGCTCGCCGAGCAGGATCAGCCCGAGCAGCATGGTCAGCCCGCCGAACGTGGTGACCAGCAGCGCCTGCAGCGCGGCCCGGCGGGCGGCGATGCGATGGCGGGAGTAGCCGATCAGCAGGTAGGACAGGACGGTGGTCAGTTCCCAGAAGATGAAGAGCAGGATCAGGTCGTCCGCCAGGACTAGGCCGAACATCGCGCCGGCGAACGCGGTCAGCTGCGCGCCGAATGGACCGATGTCCGGGTCGTCGCTCTTGAAGTAGCGGGCGCAGTAGAAGAGGACCAGCGCGCCGATGCCGAGGATCAGCAGGCACAGCACGGCCGCCAGGGCATCGAGGCGGAACGCCAGTTCCAGCCTGAGCGACGGCACCCACTGGACGATGTACGACGGCGGGGCGTTGGGGGCGCCGTTCAGGGCGCCCTGGTCGGCCGCGACGACGGCGGGGATCTGCGTCAGCAGCCAGACGAAACCGGCCGCGGGGGCCAGCGCCACCAAGTAGAACGAGGCGCGGCCGATCCGAGCGAACAGGAGGGGTGCGACGAGCGCGGCGCCGAAGAGGACCAGCATCGTCACGATCACCGCACCACACCCCTCTCAGTCTGAAATACACTACCGGACCACCCCCGGCCGGGTCGCATCGGACGACCCCTCCGGACGCGGCGGCGGATCCGGGCCGCGCACCGGAACCGGGCCGTCCACGGACCGGCCGGAGCGGTATCCCGGAGGGGTGCGGGCCGCATATGATCGCGATCATGAGAGCATCCCGGGGCGCCGACGATCAGACTCCCGCGGCCGGCGAGAACCCCGGGCGGGGACGCGTCCGGCCCGCGTGGCCCGGGACCGGCCCCGGCGAGCCGTACGGCCCGGCGACGCCGCCCCCGGCCGCCGCCCCGCGTCGGTCCCAGGTCCTCGCCTGGGCCTCCTGGGACTGGGGCTCGGCCGCCATCAACGCGGTCATGACCACTTTCGTCTTCACCGTGTACCTGACCAGCGAGCAGTTCGGCGACACGGACGCCAACTCGGCCGCCCTGAGCACCGCGCTCGCGATCGCCGGCTTCGCCATCGCCGTCCTCGCCCCGGTGACCGGACAGCGCTCGGACGCGGGCGGGCGGCGCCGGCTGTGGCTGGGAGTGAACTCCGGCCTCGTGGCCTTGACCACCGCCGCGTGCTTCTTCGTCTACCCCTCGCCGGACTTCCTCCTGCTGGGCGTCTCGCTCATCGCCCTGACCAGCATCTTCGCCGAGTTCGCCACGGTGAACTACTACGCCATGCTCCCCCAGGTCTCGACGCCGGAGACGATCGGCCGGGTCTCCGGCTTCGGCTGGGGCATGGGCTACCTGGGCGGGATCCTGGCGCTCGCCCTCGTGCTGTTCGGGTTCGTGCAGCCCGTGCTGGACTGGCCCGGCGCGGAGACCGGCGAGGCGCTGAACCTCCGTCTGGTGGCCGTCTTCTCGGCCGTCTGGTTCCTCGTGTTCGCCCTGCCCGTCCTCTTCGCCGTCCCGGAGATCGAGCGCCGGCGCACCCAGCGGGTCAGTGTCCTCACCAGCTACCGCCAGCTCGGCCAGCACATCATGCGCCTCTACCGGGACAGCCGGCACACGCTCTACTTCCTGCTCGCCTCCGCCGTGTTCCGCGACGGCCTCGCCGCGGTCTTCACGTTCGGCGGGATCATCGCGGCCGGGACCTTCGGCTTCGCGACGGCGGACGTCATCGTCTTCGCGATCGCCGGCAACGTGGTGGCCGCCGTGGGCGCCATGATCGGCGGACGGCTCGACGACCGGTTCGGGCCCAAGGCCGTGATCGTCTGCTCGCTGATGGGTCTGGTCGTCGCCGCGCTCGGAGTCTTCTTCTCCCCCGACAGCCGCGGCTTCTGGATCTTCGGTCTGCTGCTGTGCCTCTTCGTGGGGCCGGCGCAGGCCTCCTCCCGGGCCTACATCGCGCGGCTCGCGGAGCCGGGCCGGGAGGGGGAGATCTTCGGGCTCTACGCCACCACGGGGCGCGCGGTGAGCTTCCTCGCCCCGGCGATGTTCACGTTCGCGATCGTCCTGGCGACCCCGCACGTCGCCGCCGGGGACGCGCAGCGGTACGGCATCCTGGGCATCCTGCTGGTGCTGCTCCTCGGGCTCGCCCTGCTGCTTCCGGTCCGGCGCCCCGAGGACGTGGGGCGCGCCTGACGCCGGCGGGGGCGGGCGTCAGTTCGAGGCCCCGTCAGGTCGAGAGCCCGCCAGGTCCAGAGCCCGTCAGTTCGAGAGTTCGGTCCGGTGGTAGTTGAGGTGGCTCCGCGACGCCGTCGGACCGCGCTGGCCCTGATAGCGGTTGCCGTACTCGCCCGATCCGTATGGGTGCTCGGCGGGCGAGGTGAGCCGGAAGAAGCACAGCTGGCCGATCTTGGACCCGGGCCAGAGCTTGATCGGCAGCGTCGCCATGTTGGAGAGCTCCAAGGTCACGTGTCCGTTGAAGCCGGGATCGATGAACCCCGCCGTGGAGTGCGTCAGCAGGCCGAGCCGCCCCAGCGACGACTTCCCCTCGAGGCGCGCGGCGACGTCGTCGGGCAACGTGACCCGCTCGTAGGTGGCGCCCAGGACGAATTCGCCCGGGTGCAGGATGAACGGCTCGTCCGGATCCACCTCGACCAGACGCGTCAGCTCCGGCTGGTCGACGGCCGGGTCGATGTGGGCGTACTTGTGGTTGTCGAACAGGCGGAAGGAGCGGTCGAGCCGCACGTCCACACTGGACGGCTGGACCATCGACAGGTCCAACGGGTCCAGGCCGATGCGTTCGGCGTCGAGTTCGGCACGGATGTCGCGGTCGGAGAGCAGCACCCGACCAAAATAGCGCACCGCCGGCCCGCGCCCGAGTTCCGGACCGCGTACGACGACGGCCGCCGGCCGGAGGAGTGTCCTCGCGGCGCGGCGGCCATCGATGCCAGATCTCAGGCATCCGGCTGCCGATCGCGTGCGGCCCCGGATGGCTGGCGTGGCGTCAGCGCTCGCTGCGGCCGCTCCTGACGTACCCACGCAGCTCGTTCGCCTCGTTGCCGACCAGCGTGCGGTCGCCTGTGAGGGCCGAGATCGTCACGTAGCCACCGTCGAGGCGGTCGATGTCGGCGTCCTCGCGTGTCTCCTGCTGGCAGTGCTCGGAGCCCGGGCAGCTGCCGAAACCGATGGTGAACGTGTTCTCACCGGCAGCGGTGTCCGGCGTGTACTGGTGCAGTGCTGCGGTGCCGACGCCCACACGCGTCCAGACGACCCCCTTCGGCTCGCCTCCGTCCGCGATGTGCGGGACGTTGACGTTCACGACGTAGTCCGAGCTGAGGTATCCGCTCTGGTGGAGGTCCCCGATGAGGGCCGCCGCGTAGTCGGTTCCGGCGCGGTAGGTCTCGAACGAGGCCGGCGCATGCCCCTCGCCGGCGGCGCTGAGCGCAACCGCCGGGACACCCGAACCGATCGCCGCGATCGCCGCGCCGACGGTGCCCGAGTCGTTGACGGAAGAGCTGACGTTCGGACCGCCGTTCATGCCGGAGACCACGAGATCGGGCCCGTCCTCCCAGCCGACGAGGTGGTCGAGCCCGCCGTGCAACGCGAACTTCACGGTGTCCGCCGGGCGCGCTCCGGGGCTGTCCGGGGTGCAGGCGCCCGCGTCCAGGCAGAGCCCGTAGACCGGGCCGCCACTGGGGGCGTCGCCGCAGTCGCCCCCGAAGCCGGCCGGCAGCTCCTCCCGGGCCTCGACAGTCACCTGGCCGCTGTTGGTGACGGCGCCGCTGGCCCCCGACTGGTAGTCCCAGGGCGCCACGACGACGACGTCGGCCCCGGCCTCGCAGAGCGCGCGGCGCGCTTCGTAGAGGCCGTATCCGTCCTTGCCGGATGCTGTCGCCGCCTGCATGGAGTCATCGTTCGTGAGCAGGATCCGGACCCCGTCGAGGTCGGACCCGGTGGGCGACGCCGTGGCGGCGGTTCCGGTCAGGGCGGCGACACTCGCCGCCCAGGCCGCAGGTCCGGGGCGGTCCGCGGCCCACCGGCCCGTCGACCGCGCGTCTGGCCGCGCACCCGAACCCCTACCCGCCGCGCCGTCGCGTCGATTACGCTGGACGACAGCATGGAACAGAAGAGCCGGAGCCGCGCCCGCCCGCGCGGCCGTGAGTGGCGCGCCGCCGCAGGCGTGTCCATGCTCGCGTGCGCCCTCCTGGCCGCCCCGGCGGCCCACGCCGCACCGACGCCCACGGCCCAGGCGCAGAACCAAGCACGGGCACAGGCACCGGCACAGGCCCCGAGCGTCGAGGAGACCTCGACGGCCGACTCGCACGCCGTCCTCGTGAACCCCGAGCGCCCCCTGGATCCGATCGACTACGTCCCCGAGGACCTCGTGGAAGTCGGTGGGACCGGAGTGGAGCTCGTCGCCCCCGCCGCCGACGCGGTCGAGGAACTCCTGTCCGCGGCGCGGGATGCCGGGCACGACCTCGTGGCCGAGAGCGGCTACCGCTCCTACGACCGCCAGGCGGAACTCTTCCGCGGGTACGTGGCGCAGTACGGCACCGCCTACGCCGAGCGGATCTCGGCCGACCCCGGCACCAGCGAGCACCAGCTCGGGCTCGCCGTCGACGTCGGGCTGGCCTCCGGCAAGTGCTCGCTGCACCGCTGCTTCGGCGACACCCCGGCCGGAGCGTGGGTCGCCGAGCACGCCGAGGACTACGGCTTCATCCTGCGCTATCCCGACGGCCACAGTGAGACGACCGGATACGCCTACGAGCCCTGGCACCTGCGCTACCTCGGCCCGGAGACCACCGCCGACTTCGCGGCATCGGACGCGGCCACCTACGACGAGTACGTGGCGGCCCTGGAGACCGCGGCCGACGTCGTCTCCGAGCCCCTGCCCTCGTTCCTGCCCCCGGAGCCGAATCCCACGGAGCCGAATCCCACGGACGCCGGCGGCGAGGAGCTGGAACCGGTCCGGCAGGACCTGTCGTGGCTGCCGCGCTGGCTGCTCGAGGGCACCGCGCGCCGCTGACCGTCGGGGCACGGCACCGCTGCAGGGCCCCGTTGCCACGGCACCGCTGCAGAACACCACGGCACCGCTGCAGGACACCGCGGTGCCGGCGAGAGCTCCGGCCCGTCGGGGGAAGCTCCGCGCGCACCTCCCCCACCGGGCCGGGCGCCGATGGCTGGGGCGGTCAGGCGCCGATCTCGGTGCGGACCGCGTAGAGCTCGGGGAAGAACGTCAGCTCCAGCGCCTTCTGGAGGAAGCCGACGCCCGAGGAGCCGCCCGTGCCGCGCTTGAAACCGATCGTCCGCTCCACCGTCTTGAGGTGGCGGAAGCGCCAGAGCTGGAAGTTCTCCTCGAGGTCCACGAGCTCCTCGCACGCCTCGTAGAGGTCCCAGTGCTCGGCCGCATGCTCGTAGACGTCCTTGTAGACCTGCACCAGGCCGGGCGAGAAGACGTGCGCCTCGGTGACGTCTCGCTCGAGCAGCTCGGCCGGCACAGCGAAGCCACGGCGCGCCAGCAGCCGGATGAACTCGTCGTAGACGCTCGGAGCGGCCAGCGTCTCGCGGAGCATCTCCTGCGCGGCGGGCTCCGCCGCGAAGACCTTGACCATGTCGGCGTTCTTGTTGCCGAGGGCGAACTCCACCGCGCGGTACTGGTAGGACTGGAAGCCGCTGGAGGAGCCCAGGTCGCCGCGGAACTCGGCGTACTCGCTCGGCGTCAGCGTGGCGAGGACGCTCCACTGCTCCGTCAGGGTCCGCTGGATGTGCTTGACCCGGGCGATGTGCTTGAGCGCGAACCGCAGATCGTCGGCCCGCAGCCGCTGCTGGATGGCCCGCAGCTCGTGCAGCATGAGCTTCAGCCAGAGCTCCGACGTCTGGTGCTGGATGATGAACAGCAGCTCGTCGTGGTGCTCCGGCTTGCTCACCGGATGCTGGGACTCCAGCAGCGTGTCCAGCCCCAGGTAGGAGCCGTAGCTCATCTTGTCGCTGAAGTCGGTCTCGATCTCGGACTCGAGCGCACGGGTGTTCTTGTCTACGGTCATGAATCGTCCTTTCCCGCCACCACGCTGTAGCGGGTGCGGTTACTTGGCGCGCACCGGGATGCCGGTGAACGTGGGCTTCATCGTCTCGGCGAAGAAGTCGTTGCCCTTGTCATCCACCACGATAAACGCGGGGAAATCCTCGACCTCGATCCGCCAGACGGCCTCCATGCCGAGCTCCTCGTACTCGAGCACCTCGACCTTCTTGATGCAGTCCTGCGCGAGCCGGGCGGCCGGGCCGCCGATGGAGCCCAGGTAGAAGCCGCCATGGGCGTTGCACGCGTCGGTGACCTGCCGGGAGCGGTTGCCCTTGGCGAGCATGACCATGGAGCCCCCGGCCGCCTGGAACTGGTCGACGTAGGAGTCCATGCGCCCCGCCGTCGTCGGCCCGAACGAACCGGAGGCGAGTCCCTCCGGCGTCTTCGCCGGGCCCGCGTAGTAGACCGGGTGGTCCCGCAGGTACTGCGGCATCTCCTCGCCGGCGTCCAGGCGCTCCTTGATCTTCGAGTGCGCGATGTCGCGGGCGACCACCAGCGGACCCGTGAGGGAGAGTCGGGTCTTCACCGGGTGCTTGGTCAGCTCGGCGAGGATCCGGTCCATCGGCTGGTTCAGGTCGACCCTGACCACGGAGCTGCCGCCGGTGCCCGTGACGCCGTGGGTCTCGTCGTCGTGCGCGGCCACCGCGGGGTGCGACTCGTCCGGCATGAACCGCGCCGGATCGGTCTCCAGCTGCTCCACGAAGACGCCGTCGACGGTGATCTTCGCCAGCATCTGGCGGTCGGCGGAGCAGGACACGGCGATGGCCACCGGGAGCGAGGCGCCGTGCCGGGGCAGGCGGACCACGCGCACGTCGTGGCAGAAGTACTTGCCCCCGAACTGGGCGCCGATGCCGAAGTTCCGGGTCAGCTCCAGCACCTTCTCCTCGAGCTCGACGTCGCGGAAGCCGCGGCCGGTCATCGCGCCCTCCGTGGGCAGCGTGTCCAGGTACTTGGCCGAGCCGTACTTCGCCGTCTTCAGGGCGAACTCGGCGCTGGTGCCGCCGATGACGATGGACAGGTGGTAGGGCGGGCAGGCCGCGGTGCCGAGCGAGCGCAGCTTCTCGTCCAGGAACTTCAGCATCGCGTTCTCGTTCAGGATCGCCTTCGTCTCCTGGTAGAGGAACGACTTGTTGGCCGAGCCGCCGCCCTTGGCCATGAACAGGAACTTGTACTGCTCCTCGTGCCCCGGCGTCGTGTCGGCGTAGATCTCCACCTGGGCGGGCAGGTTGTTGCCCGTGGACTTCTCCTCCCACGTGGTCAGCGGCGCCAGCTGCGAGTAGCGCAGGTTCAGCTGCGTGTAGGCGTCGTAGATCCCCTTGGAGAGGTCCTTCTCGTCCGGGCCGGCGGTGATGACGTTCTGGCCGCGCTTGCCCATGACGATCGCGGTCCCGGTGTCCTGGCACATCGGCAGCACCCCGCCGGCGGCGATGTTCGCGTTCTTCAGCAGGTCCAGCGCCACGAACTTGTCGTTCGGGCTCGCCTCGTCGTCGTCGAGGATGTTGCGCAGCTGCTGCAGGTGCGCCGGGCGCAGGTAGTGCGAGATGTCGTGCAGCGCCGTGCGGGCGAGCTGCTCCAGCGCCTCGGGGGCGATCTCCAGGTAGCGGCGCCCGCCGGGGCCCTCCACGGACCTGACGCCCTCGGTGGAGATCAGGCGGTATTCGGTCTCGTCCGCGCCGATCGGCAGCAGGTCCTCGTACTGGAAATCAGTCATCGTGCTTCCTTGCAGAACTCTCAGATGGTGGCGGCACCGCGATGTGCGCGGGTCCCACCTTATTCCCTCCCCGGCCGGCGCCACGAACCGGCGAGGGGCCGGCGGAGGGCCGGCGGAGGGCCGGCGGAGGGCCGGTGGAGGGTCACTGGAGGGCCGGCGCGACGCCGGCGCCCGGGCCACGCGGGCGAGTACGACGCCGTCGCACGGGTTGCGTTCGAGGGTCCACCGTGGTCGGGTGGAGACATGACTGAGACCCCCCAGCCGAACGATCCCCAGCCGACCGACCAGGATGCCAGCCTGCAGGACCCGAGCCAGCAGCAGCCCGGCGAGGCCGCGGCCGACTTCGATCCGTCGGAGCCGCAGAGCCACCTCGAGGAGACCCTCCTGGCCGGCCAGCAGGACCCCGAGAAGGCCGGAGAGGTCATCGCGACCTTCCTGAACTCGGAGATCTTCTTCCTCAGCCGCGAGGAGGTCACCGAGGAGAGCGGCGACGTCTCGCCCCTGATCCTCCAGAACCCGGACGGCGAGCCGCGCGTCGCGCTGTTCAGCCACCTCGGCCGCGTGCCGCAGCAGTACATCTCGGAGGCGCCCTTCGGCGTCCGCGTCACGGGGGCCGCCGTCGTGCAGAACCTCAACGGCGCCGGGCTGGTCCTGAATCCGGGCCACCAGATCGGCTTCGACATCCCCGCCGAGGGCGTCGAGGCGATCCGCAGCGACTTCCGTCCGGTCGAGGTCGACGAGAACGGCCAGCCGGCGCAGCCGGAGGCCTGATCCTCCCAGCCCCGCCGCGCGCGGGGCCCTGACTCCGCGGGGCCGGGTTGACTAGAGTGGACGGGTGAACGACGCCCCGTCCCCGTCAGCCCGGCCCCGCTACGTCCCGGGCATCAAGTACATCCTGATGCTCGGCGCCCTCGCGGCGCTCCCAGCCGTCACCACGGACATGTACCTGCCCTCGCTGCCGGCGGTGGCCGAGGACCTGGACGCGAGCCGCGCGGCCGTGCAGTTCACGCTCTCCGCCCTGCTGATCGGCGGCGGCGTCGGCCAGCTGGTGATCGGCCCCTTCTCCGATCGGTTCGGCCGCCGGCTCCCCCTGCTGATCGGCATCTCCCTGCACACGGTCCTGTCGATCCTCTGCTCGATCGCGCCGGACATCGGCACGCTGATCGGGCTCCGCGTGCTGCAGGGCTTCTTCAACGCGGCCGCCGCCGTCGTCGCGATCGCGGTGATCCGCGACCGTTTCGTCGGATCCGACGCGGCACGGCTCCTCTCCCGGCTGATGCTCGTCATCGGCGTCGCGCCGCTCTTCGCGCCGACGATCGGGCAGGCCATCGCCGGCGCCTGGCACTGGCGCGCCGTCTTCTACGCCCTGGCCCTGATCGGTGTGATCCTGCTGGCCATCGTCTGGAAGTGGATGCCGGAGACGCTGCCCGCCACGGTCCGCAGCGCCCGCCCCCGCACCGGGGTGGCCCGCACCTACTGGCACCTCCTGCGGGACCGTCAGTTCATGGCGCTCGCCGTGATCCCCGGGCTCGGGCTCGGCGTCATCATGAGCTACGTGGTGGGGTCGCCCTTCGTCTTCCAGCAGGGCTACGGGCTCAGCGAGGGCCAGTTCGCCCTGCTGTTCGCCTTCAACGGCGTCGCGCTCGTCGCCTCCGCCCAGCTCAACGCGTCGCTGGTACGCAGGACGTCCCCGGCCCGGATCCTCCGGGTCGCCGTCGTCGCCCAGCTGGCCCTCGCCGTCGTACTCTTCGCCGTCCTCGCCACCGGCTTCGGCGGCCTGCCCGGGGTGATCGCCTGCCTGTGGCTGGTGCTCGGGACGCAGGGCATGATCCCCGCGAATGCCTCCGTGCTGGCGCTGAACAACTACGGGCACATGGCAGGCACCGCGGCGGCCGTGATCGGCGCCCTGCAGTCCGGCAT
Source organism: Zhihengliuella alba (assembly GCF_039538765.1). Classification (NCBI taxonomy): domain Bacteria; kingdom Bacillati; phylum Actinomycetota; class Actinomycetes; order Micrococcales; family Micrococcaceae; genus Zhihengliuella; species Zhihengliuella alba. Next base: position 629,163 of record NZ_BAABCJ010000002.1, read on the forward strand.
CGCGGGACTCGTCAGCCCGGTGGTGGGCCTGCTCGGCGGGGACGCGGTCGCCATGGGTGGCGTCATGGTCGCCATCGTGGCAGTCACGGTGCTGGTCCTCGCGACCGGGACACCGGCCTATCGACGCAATGGGTGGATGGCGATGGGCTACGAGCCGGCCGCCGACGCCGCGCCGGACAGGCCGTAGCAACGCTCCCGCTCGAGAGCTGGTAGGCTGTTCCACGGCTCGCCCAGGCTTCTACTGGGCGGGCTGCGCGGGTGTAGCTCAATGGTAGAGCGCCAGCTTCCCAAGCTGGACACGCGGGTTCGATTCCCGTCACCCGCTCTTTTCATGCGCTGGCGGAGCTGTGTTGAAGCTCTCTTCGGCGCCTCCCCGGCTCCGGGCGTAGACTGGATCAGTCATGAGGCGCACAATGTTCAAGTCCAAGATCCACCGTGCCACGGTCACGCATGCGGACCTGCACTACGTCGGATCCGTCACCGTCGACTCCGACCTGCTCGATGCCGCGGACATCCTCCCGGGCGAGCTGGTCGCGATCGTCGACGTCACGAACGGTGCCCGGCTGGAGACATACACGATCGCCGGCGAGCGGGGCAGCGGGGTCATCGGCATCAATGGCGCGGCCGCGCACCTGGTCCACCCGGGCGACACCGTCATCCTCATCAGCTACGCCGAGATGGAGACAGCCGAGGCGCGCGAGTACGTGCCCGCCATCGTCCACGTCGACGCCGACAACCGCATGATCGAGCTGGGGCACGACCCGGCGCAGGCCCTCGGCGACGACGTCTCGCGGCCGCCCCTCTCGCTGGCCGACCTCGGCCGCTCCCACTAGCCCTTGACGGGGGTCCTGTCCGGGTTCGCCGTCGTCTGGACGGTGATCCTGGTGGGCTACGCCGTCGGACGGACCGGTGTCCTGGGGCCGCAGGCCCGCTACGTCCTGAACCGGCTCACGTTCTTCGTGGCCAGCCCGGCCCTCCTGTTCACCACGCTCGCGGATTCCGAGCCCACGACGGTGCTCGGTCCCCCGCTCTGGGTCGCCGCGATCTCCGCCTCGACCGTCGCCGTGGTCTACTTCCTCATCACCCGCTGGTGGCTGCGGCGCGAGGCTCCCGAGGCGATCATGGGCGCGATGAGCGCCTCGACCGTCAACTCGGCGAATCTGGGCCTGCCCATCGCGATCTACGTCCTCGGCGACATCACCCAGGCGGCCCCGATCATCCTGTTCCAGCTGGCGCTGTTCAGCCCGGTGTTCCTGGCCCTGCTGGATACGACGACGACGCGCCACCGGACCACGCCGGTCGCCCTCGTGTTCCAGACGCTGCGCAACCCGATGATCATCGGCTCCCTGCTCGGCCTGCTCTTCGCCCTGTTCGGCTGGGAGCTGCCGCAGCAGCTCGCCGACCCGGTCGAGATCATCGCGGGGGCCTCCATCCCGGCCATGCTGATCGCCTTCGGCATCTCCCTGGTGGGCAACCGGCCGCTCTCCCGCGCCGCCGGGCGACGCACCGACACGATCGTGGCGACATCGCTGAAGCTCCTGATCCACCCCGTGCTGGCCTGGCTCCTGGGCTTCCTCGTCTTCGGGCTCGAAGGGGAGCAGCTCTTCGCCGTCGTGGTCATGGCCGCGCTGCCGACCGCCCAGAACGTGTACGTCACCGCGTCGCGCTACGAGGCCGGCGTGACGCTGGCGAAGGACACGGTCCTGCTGACGACCATCGCCGCCATCCCGGCGATGATGCTCGTTCCGCTGCTCCTGCACTGACGCGGCGCTGGCACTGGCTGGTCCTGGTACTGCACCGATACTGCTAGTGCCACTGGCACTGGCACTGCCACCAACTTCGATCCTGTTCGCCGGCGCCGATGCCCGCGGCGTGAATGCACTGCGAGTGCAACGACGACGCACGGCGGAATAATCGCTCTGGAATATCCGGGACCGGTTCTACGCTGGAGGCTACAGACGAGGTGCCGCCCCCACGGGGTGCGCCCTCGCCCCTGGCCGACGGACCCGCCGGCCATCGCCCCGCCGAAGGAATGCACATGACTCGCTCGCTCTCCTCGACCCCCTCCGCGCGCCGCGCCCTGGGCCTCGTCGCCGCGTCGGCGGCCGCCCTGTCGCTCGCGGCCTGCGGCGGAGCCACCTCCGACCCCGCCGCGTCCTCCGCCCCCGCAGCCGGTGGCGTCACCCTCGAGGAGGTGCAGGAGGCCGGCGTCCTGACCGTCGGCACGGAGGGCACCTACCGCCCGTTCTCCTACCACGCCGATGGCAGCGGGGAACTGACGGGGTACGACGTCGAGGTCGCGCAGGCCGTCGGCGAGAAGCTCGGCGTGGAGGTCGAATTCGCGGAGACCCAGTGGGACGCCATGTTCGCCGGGCTCAACGCCGGCCGCTTCGACACGGTCGCGAATCAGGTCACGATCACTGAGGAACGCGAGGCCGAGTACCTCTTCACCGACCCGTACACCATCAGCCGCGGCGTCGTCGTCACGCTGGCCGAGGACACCTCGATCGACGGCTTCGAGGACCTCGAGGGCAAGCGCACCGCCCAGTCGCGCTCGAGCAACTGGCACCAGCTCGCCGTCGACTCCGGCGCCGAGGTGGAGCCCGTCGAGGGATGGGCGCAGTCCGTCACGCTCCTCGAGCAGGGCCGCGTCGACGCGACGATCAACGACGAGCTGACGGTCCTGGACTACCAGAAGACCGAGAACAACCAGAACATCAAGATCGCCGCGGAGACGGAGGAGACCTCCGAGGTCGCGTTCGCGTTCCCGAAGGGCTCGGAGTCCGTGGTCGAAGCCGTCAACACCGCACTCTCCGAGCTGTCCGCGGACGGCACGCTCGCCGAGATCTCCACCGAGTACTTCGGCGAGGACGTCTCCCAGTAGACCAGCAGACAGGCAGGAGCCGTCCATGGGTTTCGACTGGAACCTCTTCCTCGAGTCGCTCGGCCCGATAGCCCTCTGGGGGCTGCGCGGCACCATCCCACTGGCGCTGGCCAGCTTCGCGCTCGGCATGGTGCTCGCCGTCCTCGTGGCCCTGATGCGCATCAGCCGCAACAGGGTGCTCTCGGGGATCGCCCGCGCCTACGTCTCGGCGATCCGGGGCACGCCGCTGCTGGTGCAGCTGTTCGTCATCTTCTACGGTCTGCCGTCAGTAGGCGTGACGCTGGATCCCTGGCCGAGCGCGATCATCGCGTTCTCGCTCAACGTCGGCGGCTACGCGGCCGAGGTCGTGCGCGCCGCGATCCTCTCCGTCCCGAAGGGCCAGTGGGAGGCGGGATACACCATCGGCATGTCCAGGACGCTCACCCTGCGCCGCCTGATCCTCCCGCAGGCCGCCCGCGTGTCCGTGCCACCCCTGTCCAACACGTTCATCTCCCTGGTCAAGGACACCTCGCTGGCCTCGCTCATCCTGGTCAGCGAGGCGTTCAAGGAGGCGCAGAACATCGCCGCGTTCAGCCAGCAGTTCATGGTCGTCTATCTGGCGGCGGCGCTGGTCTACTGGGTGTTCTGCACCGTCCTGTCCGCCGGTCAGAACCAACTCGAGAAGAGGCTGGACCGCTATGTCGCCCACTGACCCACCCCTCGGAGGCCCGGCCGGCGGATCCGACGACGCCGCTGCCCGCGCGGACCGCCGCGCCGACGTCCCCTCGAACCGGTCGGGGACGCCCCTGCTGAAGGTGACCGGACTGCAGAAGTCCTTCGGCGACCACGAGGTGCTGACCTCGATCGACCTGTCGGTCCGCCAGGGCGAGGTCCTCGCGCTCATCGGCCCCTCCGGCTCCGGGAAGACGACGGCGCTGCGGTGCCTGAACGGACTGGAGCAGCCCGACGCCGGCCGCGTCGAGTTCGACGGCGGCCCCGTCGTCGACTTCTCCCCCGCCACGCCGCGGCGCGAGCGGGACAGCCTGCGTCGCCGCAGCGCCATGGTCTTCCAGCAGCACAACCTGTTCCCGCACATGACGGTGCTGCAGAACGTCATCGAGGGCCCGGTCCAGGTCCAGCGGCGTCCTCGGAAGGAGGCCGTCGCGGAGGCCGTGCGGTTGCTCGAGCGGGTCGGGCTGGGCGGCAAGCACGAGGCCTACCCGCACGAGCTCTCCGGCGGTCAGCAGCAGCGCGTCGGGATCGTCCGTGCGCTGGCGCTGAAGCCGTCGCTGCTGCTCTTCGACGAGCCGACGTCGGCTCTGGACCCCGAGCTGGTCGGGGACGTCCTCTCCGTCATCAAGGAACTGGCGCAGGAGGGCTGGACCATGGTCCTCGTGACCCACGAGCTGGCGTTCGCCCGCGAAGTCGCGGACGAGGTCGTGTTCATGGACGGTGGCGTCGTCGTCGAGCGCGGGCATCCGGACCGGGTCCTGCGGCAGCCCCGCGAAGAGCGCACCCGCCGGTTCGTGCACCGGCTGCTGAACCCGTTCTGATTCGCTCAAACAATGCTCAACGGCCGGCAGGGGGCTGCCCAGAGCGGCCGTCCCGCTCTACGCTGTGATCATGGCGGAGAAGAGCGCGGCCGAACGCGCAGAGAACATCAGGACCGGCTACGTCTTCGACGGGGACTCGGTGCGGCTCGGGGCCGCAGTGGTGGAGGGCGAGGTCTTCCCGGAAGCGGCCGTGGGCCTGCCGTTGCGCATGATGAACCGCCACGGGCTCATCGCGGGCGCCACGGGCACCGGCAAGACCATCACCCTCCAGCTCATCGCCGAGCAGCTCAGTGAGGCCGGCGTCCCCACGTTCCTCGCTGACATCAAGGGCGATCTGACAGGCCTCTCGACTCCCGGGGAGGGCTCGGAGAAGCTCACCGTACGTACCAGCAGCGTCGGGATGGACTGGTCCCCCACGACGTTCCCCGTGGAGTACTTCTCGCTCGGCGGCGCGGGCACCGGGGTGCCCATCCGCGCGACCGTCACCTCGTTCGGGCCGCTGCTGCTCGCCCGCGTCCTCGGTCTGAACGAGACGCAGGAGGCCAGCCTGATGCTGGTCTTCCATTACGCGGACCAGAGGGACCTGGAGCTCGACGACTTGAAGGACCTCCGGGCCGTCATCCAGCATCTCACCAGCGACGAGGGCAAGGACGAGCTCGCCGATCTCGGCGGACTCAGCAAGGCCACGGCCGGCGTGATCCTGCGCAGCCTCGTCGGCCTCGAGACGCAGGGCGGCGACCAGTTCTTCGGCACACCCGAGTTCGACACCGCCGAGCTGCTCCGGACCGCCGAGGACGGCCGCGGCATCATCTCCTGCCTCGAGCTGCCGGCACTCCTGCGCCAGCCTCTCCTGTTCTCCACGTTCCTCATCTGGCTCCTCGCCGACCTGTTCGAGGAGCTGCCGGAGGTCGGCGACGCGGAGAAGCCCGAGCTGGTCTTCTTCCTCGACGAGGCGCACCTCCTGTTCGAGGATGCCTCCAAGGCGTTCATGGACTCCATCACGACGACGGTGCGCCTGATCCGCTCCAAGGGCGTGGGGGTCTTCTTCATCACCCAGACACCACAGGACCTCCCGGCCGAGGTCCTGGGTCAGCTCGCGAACCGTGTCCAGCACGCCCTGCGCGCCTTCACTCCGGACGATGCCAAGGCGCTCAAGGCGACGGCGTCCACGTTCCCACTCTCCGACTACGACCTGGAGGAGGCGCTCACCTCGGCAGGGACAGGCGAGGCCATCGTGACCGTCATGAACGAGCGCGGCGCCCCGACGCCCGTGGCCTGGACCCGCCTGTGGAGCCCGCGCACGCACATGGGCGCCTCGGAGGACACGGTGGTCGAGCAGGCCGTCGCGGGCTCCTCCCTGCTGGAAAAATACGGCACCGCCGTAGATCGCGCGTCGGCGCGTGAGAAGCTCGACGGCGCGGCCGGCGCACCCGGCTCCGGTCCTGCCGGCCAGGACCGGCGGGAGGAGGGCACCGGCCCCTCCGAGCCGGACTCCGGACGCGCAGACACCGAGGGGATGGGCACACGCGGCTCCTCGGGGCAGGCGCGCCGGACCGGTGCGGGCCGTCGACCGTCGACGTCCACCCGCCGTCAGGACAACCCGCTCATGGACATGGCCGTCCAGGTCGCGGGCGTACTGGGCAAGGAGCTGGCGCGGGGCCTCTTCGGAACCCGCCGACGCCGCCGCTGATACTCTGGCACGCGTGCACAACAGATCCGAACCCATCAAGGTCGTCGCCCTCTGGCTGATGGCCTTGATGTTCGTCCTGGTCGCTGCGGCCATGGCGATCGCCGTCGTCAACGCCCGTGTCTTCGGCCCGGAGCGGGCGGTCGAGGACTACTTCGGGGCCCTCGAATCCGGCGACCCGGCCACGGCCCTCGGGCTGCTCGGCGCCGAGGTCCCGGCCGGCAACGGGCTGATGCTCACGCCGGACGCCGTTCGGGCCTCCGCGGAGCACATCGCCGATGTGGAGGTCTCCGAGACGAGCATCGACGACGGTCGCGCTACCGTCGAAGCCTCCTTCGTGGCGTCCGGAAAGACCCACACGGCGAAGTTCGATCTGGTCAAGACCGGAACCGACTGGCTCTTCTTCGACCGTTGGTCCTTCGACCAAGGCAGTCTGCCGACCCTGCGGATCGACGCAGCCGATACCGGCGACATCCACGTCAACGGGGTCGCCTCTCCCGTGGAGAAGGGATCCCAGACGTTCCCGGTCCTCCCTCCCGCCGTCGTCGAGGCGTCCTTCGAGCAGAAGTACTTCCACGCCGAACCCACCCGCCGCGTCGTCACGGACGCAGGGAGCGCGGAGGAGCCGCTGAAGCTGAAGTCCGAGCCGACGCCGACGCTCATCGACGAGGTCACCGAGCAGGTCAACGCCTACGTGGACAGCTGCGTCGAGCAGAACGTCCTCATGCCGACGGGCTGCCCCCTGACCTACGACACCGACGCTCGCGTCGACGCTGACACCATCGAGTGGAAGGTCGTCGAATACCCGAAGGTGGAGATCACCGCCTTCGACGGTTCCTGGGTCCTGCGCCCAATGGAGATGAACATTCGGCTCTCGCTCGTCGAGCAGGATCTGGCGACGGGGCGGCGCGAGGACGTCGCGCTGGAGAAGGCCTACGGATTCACGGCGAAGCTCGACGTCGGCGCGGACAGCGTCCGAGTCACTCCGGTCGCCTCCGAATAGAGTCTGCCCTCGGTCCGGCCGAGCGCCTCTGCCGCCTCTGTCAGCGGCTCGCCGCACACGTCAGGTCGGCTTGACGATCGGGAGCGTCCCCGTGGGCGGGTTGTCGTCGCGGAGCACCAAGCGGCCCCGGAGCATCAGATACAGCGCCCAGGCACCCGCCAGCAGGGCGATGCCCGCGCCGAGGCCCACCGCCCAACGCGGCCCCAGGACATCGCCGATCCAACCGATCAACGGTGCGCCGATGGGTGTGCCACCTTGCACCACCGCCATGTAGAGAGCCAGGACCCGTCCGCGGAAGCGTGGCTCCACCGACAGTTGAATGGAGGTGTTGCAACTGTTGAGGAACGTCACCGAGGTCAGACCGACAAGGACCAGCAGGGCCGCGTAGAGCCAGAAGGTCGGCATCAGGCTCGCTGCTACTCCGGCCACCCCGAAGCCCAGTGCACCGCCAATGAGGTAGCGCATGCGGAACCTCCCCCGGATGGCTGCCAGGATCGCCGCCGACAGCGTCCCGACGGCCACGAGCGAGCCGAGGATGCCGTATTCCGTCGGCCCGCGGCCGAACACGGTGGTCGCCATCATGGCGTTGGTGATCTGGAAGTTGAATCCGAAGGTGCCGATGAGGAAGGCCATCACCAGGATGACGACGAGGTCGGGTCGCTGCCGTACGTAGGCGATGCCCTCACGGATCTGCCGCTTGCCGCGCGGGGCCGGTTCGCTGCGGCGCAGCGTGGAGACGTCCATCCGCCAGATACCGATCAGGACCGCCAGGAAGCTGGCCGCATTGATCATGAATGCCGGCGCGGTGCCCACCCAGGAGATGAGCAGACCCGCGACGCCTGGCCCGGCCAGCCGCGCCATATTGAAGGATGCGCTGTTGAGGGCGACGGCATTCGGAATGTCCGGTTTGGCGACGACCTCCGAGACGAACGCCTGTCGGGCCGGCGCGTCGAAGGCGCTGGCGACTCCGAGCGCGAATGCCAGGACGAAGACGTGCCACAGCTCAGCAGCGTCCCACCAGACCAGGAGGCCCAGCCCCAGCGCGCACAGGCCCATGGCCGTCTGCGTGATCATGAGGAGACGGCGCTTGTCGTGCCGGTCGGCGATCAGACCCGCCCACGCGCCGAGGAAGAGGATGGGTACGAACTGCAGTCCTGTGGTGATGCCGACGGCCATGCCGTTGTTGTCCGTGAGCTCGGTGAGAACGAGCCAGTCCTGGGCGACGCGCTGCATCCACGTGCCGATGTTGGAGACTAGAGCGCCGGCAACCCAGAGTCGATAGTTCGGGTTCCGTAGTGCGCTGAACATGCTGCCCACCGTGCTGCGGCACCCCTCCCGGTTCCCTCGGCCGTCCGCTCGTCGATGCACGGGCGGACGGTCATTCACTCAGTATTCAACTAGGACCACCCTAGTAGTTGCGGGGAGCAACCACGAGAGCGGGCTCCCCAGTCGTGACTGGCCCACCGAGCCATACCCGAGGACGCATGCTCAAAAGGGGATGGGGGCGGGTTCGGTCGGTGGTGTGAGGTTCAGGGTCGTTTGGGCGGTGGTGTCGGGGTGGAAGTGGGTGTTGCGCATCAGGGGTCTCGTCGGGTCGACGGTGGCCGGGGGCCGCCAGAGGGGTATGCCGGTGCTCATGTCGATGTCCCAGGTGCTGTTGTCGGCCAGGGTGTGGTGGAACCCGCAGCACAGGGCCCCGTTGTCGAGGTCGGTGGTACCGCCTTGGTGCCAGGGGATGACGTGGTGGGCTTCGCACCAGGTGGCCGGGACGGTGCAGCCGGGGAACGTGCAGCCGCGGTCGCGGAGGGTCAGGGCCCGGCGCTGGGCGGTGGTGAAGGTGCGTTGGGTGCGTCCGAGGTCCAGGATCTGGCCGGCGGAGCCGAGGACGGCGGGCAGGACGGACGCGTCGCAGGCCAGGGCGCGCAGCTGGGCCGGTGGGATGACCGGTGAGTACACGCCCCGGCTCACCGGCAACCGCACCCCGGGCACCCCGGGGACGTCGGGAGCACCGGGACCATCGGGGGCGCCGGGGGCGTTCGGGGCGCCGGGGCGGTGGGGTGATCGATCCGGCGGGGCACTACTCGCCGAAATCGCCCGGCCTGCCCGGCCTGCCCGGTCTGCCCGGCCGGTCGGCGGGTTGCCGGTCGGGTCGGGGCGGTCCGGCCGTCCCGGAGAGCAGACGCCGCCGGTGGGGTTGGCGGTGTCGTGGCTGTTGAGTTGGTTCAGGAGCATCTGGTGGTCCAGGGCGACCATGATCTGGGGGCGCTGGCCTCCGGTGGAGGGCAGCCGGTCGGTGGCCAGGGCGATCCTCAGGGCGGCGAGGATCCCGTCGAGCTCCAGCTGCGCCCGCGACCGATCGTCCACCAGGGCGGCGCCGGGCTCGGGCAGGAACGCCACCGACGAACCACCGGCACCACCAGCGTCGGCCGGCTCGGCACCGGCACCGGCCGGCTCGGCACCGGCACCGGCTGGTCGGTTCTCGTACTCGCCGACGCCGACCGGCACGGCCGGCCGGTTCTCGTGCTCGCCGGCGTGGCCGGTCGGAACCGCGGCGTCGGTGCCGGGCACGCGCTGCTCGGGCCCGGGCCCGGCGACCCGCTCAGGCAGGGCACTGCCCGAGCCTGAATCCTCGCCGGCGACCGGACGTGCGCCGTCCTCGGCGCTGGGCTGGCCGCTGCCCGCGGCGTCGGGGCCGCCAACGGTGCCCGCAGCTCCCGTGCCGGCAGCTCCGGTGCCGGGCGCACTCGTGGCGTCGGTGCTGCCGGCGCCACTGCCATTGCTGGAGCCGCTGCCGCTGCCACTGCCGCTGCCGCTGCCATTGCCGGAGCCGCCGTCGCTGCCATTGCCGGCGCCGCTGCCTGCGCTGTTGGTTGTGTCGGGGGTGGTGTTGCGGGGGTTGGTCGCGGCGCCGGTGACCGTGCGGAGCAGTTCGAACTGGTCCGTCGTGACGTTCAGGTGGAACCGGTGCAGCCCCTGCCGCTGGCCCTTGTAGAACAAGCCCTGCTGGGCCTTCCGCACGGCCTCGGAGGGAGCCAGGCCGTCCTGGTCGATCGCGGCCTCCCACTGCCGCCCGACCGCCTCGACCGTGCCCGGGTCCACGCCGCGGGCCGTCCCGGCCAGACCGGCCTCCATCGCCTCCCACAACCCGACCGCCTCCGGGCCCAGCTGCCGCGCCCGCGGCTCGACCCGCTCCAACGAGCGCACCGCGATCACCGCGGCCTCCGCCGAGAGGTCCCCCTCGGCCGTGGCGGCGCCGAGGTGCGGGTACTTCGCCTCGAGCCGCTCCCCGGTGAGCGCCCGCCGGGGCAGGAGGGTCCGGGACAGCAGCAGCCGCCGGTTCGTCTCGGCGGTGCTGACCCGCTCGGCGTACCGGAACCAGTCCGCCGTGCCCTTGAACTCCGACAGGCCCCGCCCCGTCCCCGCAGCGCCGGCCCCGGCCAGATCCGCCTCGTCAGCGGCCCTGGCCCCCAGCACCCGCCCCTGATCGGCCCGCCGCCCCGTGGCCTCAAGTAGATGCACCAGCGAGGCCGCGGCGTGGGCGTCCAGCGGGCCCGCGCAGACCGCCTCGACCGTCTCCACCACCAACCCGTCCAACACGGCCGAGACCGCCTCCCACCGCTCCAACAGCCCCGCCACCAACGGCGACACCGAAGCAGGGGACGAGGAAGAGCTGGCAGCGGCAGCGGCAGCGGCAGCGGCAGCGGCAGCGGCAGCGGGAGCGGAGCCGTCCGGCGCAGCAGTCACGTCCGGCACGGCAGGATCAACGGTGCCCGCGGTGGCGGTGGCGGCAAACGCCGGCTCAGCGGGAGCGGCAGACTCCGGCTCAGCGGGAGCGGCAGACGCCGGCACAGCCGCCACGTCCTGCACTGCCGGGGCGACGGTGCCCGCGGTGGCGGCAGAACCCGCGGCGGCGGTAGCGGGCCGGACGGTGGTGTCGACACCAGAGCCGACCACCCGTCCATGCCTCGGAACCGCTGCATTCTCCATGCATCAATCCTCCGCCGGAGCGCCTCCGAGGGTCAGAGCAGGACCCCCGCCTGTGGAGTGGCGTGCCGAACGGAGGGGATGTGGAGGGCGAGTCCGGCGTCGGTCCGGCGTCGGCTGCGGCCTAGTCGAGTCCTCGCAGATCCAGCGTCAGCGACGTCTCTCCGTCGGAGTCGAGCCGGACCGGGATCCCCCAGTCCTGCTGGTACAGGTGGCAGGCAGCGTGGTCGGGGATCTCCCCGCCCGGCTCGCCGTCGCAGGCCGCGGCGCGCGCCGTGATGTGCAGAACGCCGTCCGGCACCTCGGGGTTGAGCTCGAGCGTCCGGGACAGACCCACGGACGTCCCGGCCCCGCTGAGCAGCAGTTCCTCCGGCGACGCCGAGATCTTCAGCTGCGTGGGATCACCCCACCGGTCGTCGAGCTTCTGACCCTTCGGCGCCGAGAAGCGCACCAGGATCTCGTGCGCGCCCGCCGCGACCGGGGTCTTCGGGCGCTGGGTCTGCGCAGCCCCCTCGTCGACGGTGAGCGCCTCCTTGGGCAGCGGGATGCGGACCAGCTGGTGCTTGTTGGTCTCGACGACCAGCAGCACCGGATCGCCATCGACGGTCGAGTCGAGCACCACGTCCGAGGGCTCCGCCAGGCCACGCGCCAGCGTGGAGACCGTCCGGGTCACGGGATCGTACCGGCGGACGGCCCCGTTGTAGGTGTCGGCCACGGCCACGGAGCCGTCCGGCAGGACCGTCACGCCGAGCGGGTGCTGCAGCCGGGCGGCCGCGGCGTCCCCGTCGCGGAAACCGAAATCGAACAGGCCCTCGCCGATCGCGGTCTCCACCGCCGCGACGCGGCCGTCGTCGTCCAGCCGCAGGACGCGCAGGGCGGAGGTCTCCGAGTCCGCGATCCAGATGTCGCCCGCGGCGTCGGCGGCGAGCCCGGATGTCTGCGCGAACCAGCTGGTGTCCCGCCCGCCGTCGAGCAGGCCCTCCAGTCCGGTGCCCGCGTGGACGGTGACGCGGCCGGTCAGGGGGTCGAACGCGAAGATCTGGTGTGTGCCGGCCATCGCGACGACGACGGCCTGCGCCTTCTCGCTCCACAGGACGTCCCAGGGGGACGAGAGCGACGTGTTCAGCGGGTCCGTGCCGAGGTCCCAGTGCCAGCCGTCGGCCTCGTTCTCGCGGGCGCGCTCGGCGTCGAGCAGGCGCTGCACGCCGTTTCCGGCGAGCGTCGTCACCTCGCCGGTCTCCAGCCGCACCCCGCGGAGGCGGTGGTTGACGGTATCGGCGACGACGACGTCGTACCCGACTCGGGCGGCCACGGCCTCCGGGAGGAGCGCCAGCCCCTGGAGCTCGTTGAAGCGGGCGGTGGCGGCGTCGCCGTCGGCGTACCCCTTGGCGCCCTCACCGATGGTGCGGACCACGGTCTCCAGGTCGCCGGCCAGCTCGACGATCCGGTGGTGGCCCGAGTCGCCGACCAGGAAATGGCCGTTCGGCAGCGGCAGGACCTTGCCCGGGAACCGCAGGTCGCCCTCGCGCGCCGGCGGGGCCACGTAGGGCCCGTCCCCGCGGTGCAGGGTTCCCTTGGCCTCGTGCTCGGCGATCAGCTCGCCGGCGAGGGCCTCGAGCCCGTTCGCGTGCCCCTCGCCGGACAGGTGCGCGGCGATGTAGCCCTCGGGGTCGACGACGACGAGCGTCGGCCAGGCGCGCGCGCCGTAGGCCTGCCAAGTGGTCAGCTCGGGGTCGTCGAGGACGGGGTGGTGGATCTCGTAGCGTTCGACGGCGGCGGCCAGCGCGTCGGGGTCGGCCTCGTGCTCGAACTTCGGCGAGTGGACTCCGACGATGACGAGCTCGTCCCGGTACTTCTCCTCCAGCGGGCGCAGCTCGTCGAGGACGTGGAGGCAGTTGATGCAGCAGAACGTCCAGAAGTCGAGCACCACGATCTTGCCGCGGAGGTCCTCGAGCGTGACCATTCGCCCGCCCGTGTTCAGCCAGTTCCGGCCGACGAGCTCCGACGCGCGCACGCGATAGCTGGCGCGGATGGATTCAGTCACGGGGGTCTCGGTCACGGGGGCTCCTTGTGTCGGCTGACGTGGTGGGCTCGGAGGCTGCGGTATCGCCTGGGCGAGGCCGCGGACGCTGGTCCGCCGCGCGGGCGGGCCACTGTCCTGACAACCAATTATCGCCCGGCATTCTTCCCCGGGCCGAACTCGCTGACGCCGGACTACGTCGGTGTCCCTCGAGCGCCGTCCCTGCGACACTGTCCGTCCGGCACGGTCCCCCACCGCCCCTACTTCTCCTGCTGCGCGGCCAGCTCGCGGATCGTCGCGTCCATGACGGCCTCGGCCAGCCGCGTGGTCCGCTCGTCCTCCACGCCCTCCTGCCCCGCGAAGGAGACCATGGCGACGTAGTCCCCCGCCTCCTCGAGGAGGACCACCGACTGCTGCTCGAGGTCGGCGTCGTGCGGGAACCGGCTCCAGAACACGGCCGAGTCGACCTCGCGCTCCACCGCGGGGGCCTGGAACGCGAGCGGTCCGCTCGCCGGCGTCGTCGTGTCCTCGCCGCTGGGCTTCTGGACGTTCAGGGTGACCTGCGGGCACTCCTCCAGCAGCGTCCGGACGGTGCCGTAGTAGGCCTCGAGCGCTCCCCGGTCGGCGATGCGCGCGACCTCGACCGTCCCCGTCATTGGGACGCTCTCCGCCGCGAAGTCCGTCCGAGCGGCCTCCTCGCCGAGCAGCACCGGCGACCAGTTCAGCCGCTGCAGGGGCTCCTGGCAGGACGACGGCGCGACGACGACGCCGTCCATCGCGTCCGGCCGGTCCTCGCGCAGCCGGGCGAGATCCTCCGTCGAGGCGACGGCCGAACGGTCGAAGCCCAGCTGCGCCGCCTGCAGGACGCCCGCGGCCGCCGCCACGTTCTCGACCGTGACGGGCCGCGGCGACGCGCCGTCCTCGCCCGAGCCGTCCCCGCCCGAGCCCTCCGCTCCGGTCACGCCGGAGTGCTGGTCGTCGTTCGGCGGCTCGGCTCCGCCGTCGCTCCCGCAGCCCGTCAGAGCCAACAGGACGACGGCGGCGCTCGCCGCGAACCTGCCCGGGCGCCGGCGCAGTCGCCGCGGGGCAGTACGTGCGGGCCCGAGGCCGGTCCGGGGCGCGGGGCGGGGGTCAGGATGGGCCACGGCGGTCGAGCTCCTCATCGTGCTGGTTCAGGTCGCGGAACATGGCGTTGTAGGCGGCCAGCTCGGCCTCGTCGTCGCGGTCCGCCTTGCGGTCCCGCCGCTTCGCCTCCCGCTCCGAGGAGCGGCTCCAGGCGAACATCACGCCCAGGGCGAGCAGCAGCGTCGGCACCTCGCCGATCCCCCACATCGCGCCGGCGCCGAACTTCTGGTCCGCCATCGGGTCGGCTCCCCACTCGCGGCCCATGCTGCCGAACCAGGACGCCTGGATGAGCGACTCGCTGCCCATGATGGAGACGCCGTAGAACGCATGGAAGCTCATGGTCGCCAGCAGGACCACCAGCCGGAACGGGTACGGCGCCCGCTTCGGCAGCGGGTCCGCGCCGATCATGTTGAGCGCGAAGATGTAGCCGGTGAGCAGGAAGTGGACGTTCATCAGCTCGTGGCCGACGTGCTCGCTCAAGGCGAAGCGGAAGAGATCCGTGTTGTAGAAGATGATGATGGATCCGGCGAAGTTCGCGGCCGCGAACAACGGGTGGGTGATCACCCTGGAGACCGGCGAGTGCACGATCGAGAGGATCCACTCGCGCGGTCCGCGGGAGCCGTCGGTGCGCGCCGGCACGGCCTTCAGGGCCAGCGTCACCGGCGCGCCGAGCACCAGGAAGAACGGCACCACCATGGTCAGGGCCATGTGGCCGACCATGTGGGAGGAGAAGAGGACCATCCCGTAGACGGCCAGCACTCCGGAGGTGATGTAGAAGAGGGCCGCGAGGCCCACCAGCCACGAGACCAGCCGCAGCACGGGCCAGGCGTCGCCGCGGCGGCGGAGCGTGACGAATCCGTAGAGGTAGAACACGGCCAGGATCGCGATGATCGCCACCCACAGCCAGTCGATGCGCCAGCTCGTGACCCAGGACTCCGCCGTCAGGGGCGGCGGCAGCTCGTAGCCGGTCAGGAACCGCGCGGGGGACGGATTCTCGGGCTCGAGCTCCGGCACCGGCGGCGCCGTCCGGCCGAGCACCGTGGCCAGACCGAAGACGGCGGCCATCACGATCGTCTCGACGGCCACGATCCGCCAGGCCGCGGCCGCGGCGGAGATCCGCCCGGCGAGCAGCGCCGGGATGGTGCGCCGTCGGTGCAGGTAGCCCAGCACACCGAGCAGGACGGTCAGCGCGACCTTCGCGAGGAGGACGACCCCGTACGGGGACGCGAGGTCCGCGAACGACTGCACGCGCAGGAGGGCGCTGACGACCCCGGAGAGCAGGACCAGGCCGATCGCGACGGTCGCGAGCCAGGAGAAGCGGGAGAGGACGACGCCGGTCAGCACCGGCCGCTGCCGTTCGGCCGGCGCGCGCCCCGGCGCAGGCGCGTCGAGCCGGCCGGCCAGGCAGGCGAGGACCGCGATGCCGCCGGCCCAGAGGCACACGCCGACCAGGTGCAGCAGCATCCCGTTCACGGCGGCCCAGTGATCGTCACTGCCTCCGGCGTGGCCGATGAGGGACAGCGGGAGGGCGCCGACCATCGCGAGGACCGCGCCGATGGCGATGCCGGCCGGCGAGCGGACACCGAACGCCCAGGAGGCGGTGACGGCGGCGAGAACCACCATCCAGGCCCAGGCGGTGCCGGTCGGGATGTTGAGGATGAAGTCGAGCATCCCGGTGGTGTACGCGTCGGTGGTCTGCAGCGGCAGGCCGGAGACGTCGGAGAACGTCAGGACCAGCACGACGGCGGCGGCGAGCGTCCACACGGTCGCGGCACCGCCCGCCAGGTTCATGGTGCGGGTGAAGGCCGGGTGCTCTCCGCCGGCGCCGGCGTCGGTCCGGGTGGGCTTCAGCCCCCGCGGCAGGATCGCGGCCGCGAAGACGAGCGCGCCGACGGTCGTGGCCATCGCACCGTGGTGGATGGTCTTCGCCAGGGGCAGGCCCCAGCGCGTGATGGCCCCCGGGTCGGCCAGCTGCCCGGCGGCCGCCGTCCCGGTGTAGACGAGTGCGACGACGCACGCGAGCAGCCCCGCGAAGACCGCGGGGACAGCGAGCTGCTGCGGCTTCACGCGCACCGCCCTGCGGCCATCAGGACCGTCCGCCGGACGTGGAGTCGCCGGACGCGCCGCCGGTCCCCCGCTGGTCGCTGTCCGACGCGCGTGCCTGCTTCTGGCCCTCGGTGACGCGCCTGGCCTTGGCGGCGACGATCCAGACCAGCGCGGCGGCCGCGATCGCGGCGAGAGCGATCCACAGCGCGGCCATCGGATCGCCCGCGGGCTGCTCGGCGGCGTCGTCCTGCGTCGCGTCGTCCTGCTTCTCGTCGTCCTGCGTCTCGGTGGCGGCGCCGGCGGCGGTCGATTCGCCGGCCGGCTGGGAGGCGGGCGGCTCCGCTGCATCCGACGCGGCGGGGCTGGACTCGCTCGGGCCGGTCTCGGCCGGGGCGCCGGCCACGGAGAACGTGACGGCCTGGCCGTTCGCGGTCGTGCCCTCGATCGGGTGGCCGTCGGAGGAGATCACCCGCCAGGACAGCGTGTACTCCCCGGCCGGCAGGGCGTCGGACGGCGTCACGGTCACGTCGGTCCGCTCGATCGCCGCGGAGGTCGGATAGTCCGTCCCATCCGCCGCCGTGAGCTCGAAGGCGCTGCCGATCTCCTGGATCTCGCCGCTGAAGGTCAGGCCGATCGTCTCGGGCGAGCGCTCCAGGGCGGCGCCGGACTCCGGGTCGGTGGAGAGGAGCTGATCGTGGGCGTGCGCCGCGGGTGCCAGCGCGACGGCGGCGAGGACCGCCAGGCACGCGAACGCGGCGGCCAGCGCGGCACGGAGGGAGGAGGCGGGTGCGGCAGCTGCTCGGCTGCTCCGGAGCGAGTGCATGAGGTCCTTACGCGTCGGATCTGATCGGCTTCTGCAGTGGCGGTGGCCTGCTGTCGGCGGCGCCGTCACGCACGTGGACGGGCGGTCCGTGGGACGGACGCCCGCCTTGAATTCTACGACAAGTAGAAAGGCCCGTCCCGCCCGAGACGGGCGGGACGGGCCTTCCAGAGTCCCCGTGTGGGGAAACGAACACGCGGTTCGTTGCAGCCTGCGGGGCAGACTACTTGGCGACGGCCGCCTTGAGCTTGGAGCCGGCGGTCAGCTTGACCGAGTGGCCGGCCGGGATCTCGATAGCGGCACCGGTCTGCGGGTTGCGGCCCGTGCGGGCGGCGCGATCGGTGCGCTCCACGGCGAGCCAGCCCGGGATGGAGACCTTCTCGCCCTTGCCGACCTGGTCGACGAAGACATCGAACACGGCGTCGAGGACGCCGTTCACGGCGACCTGCGAGTTGCCGGTCTTCTCGGCGACGGCCTCAACGAGCTCTTTACGGTTCATAGCCAATGTGGTCCTCCTGGACAGCTCTTCCTCCCGCGCCGAACCGGGCGGGCTGCCCCGCGGTCGCGAGGTCTTCTGAGTGAAAACTACCAGCCGTGGCTGGCGAACACGCCCAGAATCCCGGGTTTTGGCCTGATTTTTTAGGTTTTCCCCGAGTTTTCAAGGGATTCCGGGGGTTCGGGGGCCCTTTCTGTGCCCCGGAGCACCCCCTAGACTCACGCCAGGAGGAGAAGCATGGCCGATCACACAGGAGCCGACCGACCGGACGCACCCGACGATTCCGGTCCGCCGCTGCGCGACACGGACCCCCTGCTGCGGGCGGCCCGCTACCGGGCCGAGCAGGAGGAGCGGCCGGACGAGTCCTTCACGGACGCAGCGCAACGGGTCCACGCCGGCCCCGAGGGCGCCGCGCCGCAGATCGAGACGACCCTGAGCGCGGACGACGACGTCGCGGAGGTGGCCAACCGGGCCATCGATCAGGCGATGGCCCGCGGCGACTTCGACGACCTGGAGTACGCCGGCAGGCCCCTGCCCGGCCTCGGCGGCACCTACGATCCCGACTGGTGGATCAAGGGCCTCATCGAGCGGGAGAACCTGAGCGGGCTGGGGCCGCCGGCCCTGCTGCTGCGGCGCGAGGCCGAGGAACTGCAGGAGCGGCTGGACCGCCTCGGCACGGAGCGGCAGGTGCGGGAGGCCCTGGAGGACTTCAATGGCCGGGTCGTGGAGGCCCGGCGCCAGCTGCTCGGCGGTCCCCCGGTGGTGACACCGACCCGCGACGTGGACGAGGAGCTGCGTGGCTGGCGGGGGCGCCGCGACGAACGTGCCGCGCGCGCCGAGGAGCGGGCACGACGCAGCGCGGAGGCCGAGCGGGCGGCCCGTCGGCCGTGGTGGCGGCTGCGCCGTCGCCCCCTGCGGTAGCGCGCCCGGTGGGCTGCGGGTACGACGAAGGCCCCCGTCTCAGGACGGGGGCCTTCGCTCTGGAGGACTACGGCTCGCGCCGTGGGAGTCCTACCAGGAGGACTTGGTGATGCCCGGGAGCTCTCCGCGGTGGGCCATCTCGCGGAAACGGACGCGGGAGATGCCGAACTTCTGGAGGGTGCCGCGGGGGCGGCCGTCGATCGAGTCGCGGTTGCGGACGCGGATCGGCGAGGCGTTGCGCGGGAGCTTCTGCAGACCCAGGCGGGCCTCTTCGCGGGCCTCGTCGGTGGCGTTCGGGTCGACGAGCGTCTTCTTCAGTTCGGCGCGCTTGGCGGCGTAGCGCTCGACAATGACCTTGCGCTGCTCGTTCTTGGCAATCTTGGACTTCTTGGCCATGTCTTAGCGCTCCTCTCGGAATTCGACGTGCTTGCGGATGACCGGGTCGTACTTCTTCAGGACCATGCGGTCCGGATCGTTACGACGGTTCTTACGGGTCACGTAGGTGAAGCCGGTCCCGGCGGTGGACTTGAGCTTGATGATGGGACGTACGTCCTTGTCCTTGGCCACTAGAGCTTCACTCCCTTCGCGATCAGTTCGGCCACCACAGCGTCGATGCCGCGTGCGTCGATGGTCTTGATGCCCTTGACCGACAGCGTCAGCGTGACGTTGCGGCGCAGGGACGGAACCCAGTAGCGCTTCTTCTGGATGTTCGGGTCGAACCGACGCTTGGTGCGACGGTGCGAGTGGGAGATGCTGTGCCCGAAGTTCGGGACTGCACCGGTCACCTGGCATACAGCTGCCATGATCACTCCTCAGTAGTAGTAAATATTGGCGGTACTCATCGACAGATACAGCTACCTGGTTGCTGTCTCTGATCTGCGCTGATAACGTCCCGCCACCAGTTGTGACACCGTTCTCTACTGCGACTATGAAGGTAACCAGGCTGGGTGAGAACCAACCGAAGCGCCCTGTCTTGCGCGAAACACGGTGAACTCGGCGGCCCGGAGATCATCTCGCGATGTTTTCCCTATCCCATGGGGCCGCTTTATTCGGTTTACGGGCAGCCACACCGGCGGCCCTGGGGCACGCAGACATGACTTAACGCGTCTACTATCCTAAGCCCCGGACGGCTCCGGCGCAAAACGGGCGAATACTACTCCGTGACGGCCTCGTCCCGGAAGATCCAGTGGTTCGCGTCCAGCCCCGCGATGATCTTGCGGCCCACGCGCGCGAGGTCGGCGACGTCGGCGTCGTCGAGCTGGTCGAACATCAGGCGCCGCGCGGAGGCGACGTGACGGGGCGCGAGCTCGAGCACCGTACGGTAGCCCTCCTCGGTGAGGGTCGCCATGGTGACGCGCGCATCGAAACTGCTGGCGCAGCGGGTCATCCAGCCGCGGGACTCCAGCTTCTTGACCACGTGACTCAGGCGGGAGAGCGAGGAACTGGTCTTCCCAGCGAGCTCGCTCATGCTCAGACATCGATCGGACTGCTCGGAGAGCATCGCGAGCACGTGGTAGTCGAAGACCGTGATCTTGGCGAGCCGATTGAGCTCGCTGTCCAGCTGACCCGGGAGCTTGAAGAAGACGGCCCAGAGGGCCAACCACGCCCGGCGTTCCTCTGAAGTCAGCCACTGTGCTTCGCTCATGGGTTCAATCTTTTCACACCGTGCCGCGACTAGGGCGGTCAATCGGCCTCTCACTATGGCTTTTTACGCTCGGCGTCGCGCCCGTCAGCACTCCACGACGTTGACGGCGAGCCCTCCGAGCGCTGTCTCCTTGTATTTGTGGCTCATATCCTTGCCGGTCTCGCGCATGGTGACGATGACCTCGTCGAGGCTGACGCGGTGCTGCCCGTCGCCCCAGAGGGCCATCTTGGCGGCATTGATGGCCTTGGCCGCGGCGATCGCATTCCGCTCGATGCACGGCACCTGCACCAGCCCGGCCATCGGATCGCAGGTCAGCCCCAGGTTGTGCTCCATCGCGATCTCCGCGGCGTTCTCCACCTGGTCCGGTGTCCCGCCGAGGATCTCGGCCAGTCCCCCGGCGGCCATCGAGGACGCCGAGCCGACCTCGCCCTGGCAGCCGACCTCGGCCCCGGAGATCGACGCCTGCTCCTTGTAGAGGACCCCGATCGCCGCCGCGGTGAGCATGAACCGGACGATCACGTCCTCTCGAGCCTCGCGCAGGGCCTCCTCGGGTCCCGCCGCGGCCTGCTCCATGATGGGCGAGTAGTGGGTCGCGTAGAACATGACGGCCGGGATGATGCCGGCGGCGCCGTTGGTGGGCGCGGTGACGACCCGGCCGCCCGAGGCGTTCTCCTCATTGACCGCCAGGGCCACGAGGTTCACCCATTCCTGCCAGTACTTGGGGTCCCGGTCCGCGTCCTCCTCGGAGAGCCGGGCGTGCCAGGCCGGCGCCCGGCGGCGGACCTTCAGCCCGCCGGGGAGCAGGCCACTCCGCTGCAGGGCGTTATCCTTGGAGTCCTCCATGACGGACCAGAGGCGCAGGATGCCGGCGCGCACCTCGGCCTCGGGGCGCACGGCGCACTCGTTGGCGAGCATGATCGAGCTGGCCGGCCGGCCGGTGGCACGGCAGTGCTCGAACAGCTCGGCGGCGGTGCGGAACGGGTACGGGACGGCGTCCAGGTGCTCCTCGATCTCCTGGACGACGGCGTCCTCCTCCCCCTCGCGGACGATGAACCCGCCGCCGATGGAGAAGAACGTGGAGTCGGCGATCGCCTCGCCGGCGGCGTCGAGCGCCTGGAAGCGCATGCCGTTGGTGTGCCGGGGCAGCACGGTCAGCGGGTGCAGGACCATGTCCTCGACGCGGTAGTCGAGCGGGACGGAGCGTCCGAGCTGGGCGGCCACGTCGATGCGGCCCTGCTCGGCGTGCGCGGCCATGCGCTCCTCGGCGGTGGCCGGCAGGATCTCGTCGGCCTGGTACCCCTCCAGGCCGAGGAGGATCGCCGTCATGGTGCCGTGGCCGCGGCCCGTCGCGGCGAGGGAGCCGTAGAGGTCGATCCGCAGCCCGGCGAGGGCGTCGATCCGGCCCGTGCCGACCAGTTCGCGTGCGAACTCCGCCGCTGCCCGCATGGGGCCGACCGTGTGCGAGGACGAGGGGCCGAGCCCCACGCTGAAGAGGTCGAAAACGCTGAGTGCCATGTCTGGTTCCTGCCAATCGTGGTCCACGGGACCGCCGGTCGCCGTCGACGGTGGATCTTGGTTTCGCTTCGGCGGCGCCGGGCCGGGTGCGGGGCGGCTCCGGTCCGGGTGCCGCCCCGCGGTCGGCGGGGGTGTGGCCCGGGAGCGCCGCCCCGCGACGCCGTCCGAGCCTGTGCTCGCGGTGCTAGCCGGAGTTACTCGACGTCGCCGCCGTTGGTGGAGGCGTAGTCCTGGGCCGAGAGCAGCGGGCCCTCCTCGGACACCTCGACGGTGAAGAGCCAGCCGGCGCCGTACGGGTCGGAGTTCAGCAGCGCCGGGTTGTCCACGGCCTCCTGGTTCACCTCGACGACGCGGCCGGTGACCGGCGCGAAGATCTCGGAGACCGACTTGGTGGATTCGACCTCGCCGCAGGCCTCGCCCGCGGTGATCTCGGCGTCGGCCTCCGGCAGATCGACGTAGACGACGTCGCCGAGGGCGTCGGCGGCGATCTGCGAGAGGCCGACCTTCGCCGGGCTCGAGCTGTCGACCCATTCGTGCTCGGCGGAGTAGCGGAGGGAGGAGAGAACCTTGCTCATGGTGATCCTTAAGTTGTCGGAGACGGTGGTGACTACGTTACTTCTGGCGCTGGTAGAACGGCAGCGCGACGACCTCGAAGGGCTGCGGCTTCCCGCGCAGGTCCACGTCCAGGGCGGTGCCCGGCTCGGCGTGCTCGGCGTCCACGTACGCCATGACCACGGGGTAGCCGAGCGTCGGACTCGGCTGGCCGGAGGTCACGACCCCGACCTCGGCCCCGTCCTTGAGCACCGGGTAGCCGGTGCGTCCGGCGCGGCGGCCCAGCCCCTTCAATCCGACGAGACGCCGGGCGGTGCCGGCCTCGCGGGCGGCCTCGAGGGCCGCGCGGCCCACGAAGTCGTCCTCCTTCTTGAAGGAGACGATCGCGCCGAGGCCGGCGTCGATCGGCGTCGTCTGCCGGGTGAGCTCGTTGCCGTAGAGCGGCATGCCCGCCTCCAGGCGGAGCGAGTCGCGCGCGGCGAGGCCTGCCGGGATCAGCCCGGCCGGCTCCCCGGCCTCCAGCAGCGTCCGCCACAGGTCGACGGCGCCGTCGTTCGGCACGTACAGCTCGAACCCGTCCTCACCGGTGTAGCCCGTGCGGGCCAGCAGCACCTCGGTCCCGGCGACCGTGACCGCGTCGGCCGCGTAGTACTTCATGCCGGTGACGGTCTCGGCCTGCTCGGCGGGGACCAGGCCGAGCAGGATGCCCTCGGCCGCGGGTCCCTGCACGGCGATCATCGAGGTCTCGGCCGACTCGTCGACGACGTCGACGTCGAAAGCCGTCCCGGCCCCGCCGACGCGCTCGCGGAGCTCCGCGTAGACGGTCGGAGCGTTGCCGGCGTTGGCGACGACCAGGTAGTCCTGCTCGCCGCGGCGGTAGACGATCAGGTCGTCGATGATGCCGCCGCCGGGCTCGACGATCATCGTGTACTTGGCCTTGCCGACTTTCATGACGGCGAGGTTCCCGACCAGCGCGTAGTTCAGGAACGCCGCGGCCTGCGGTCCGCGGACCCGGATCTCGCCCATATGGGAGATGTCGAACAGCCCGGCCGCCTCGCGGACGGCCTGGTGCTCGGCGAGCTCCGAACCGTACTTCAGCGGCATGTCCCAGCCGCCGAAGTCGGTGAAGGACGCCCCGAGCTCGGCGTGCACCGGGTGGAGCGCGGTGCGCCGCGGCCCGTCCTGCGGCTCGGCGCCGGACGCGTCGGCGGGGGCCGGCGCGGAGGTGGTGGTGGAGTCGGTCATGACTGCCTCTCTAGTTCTCGAAGGCCTCGGGCGGCGGGCAGGAGCAGACGAGGTTGCGGTCGCCGTGCGCCCCGTCGACGCGGCCCACGGGCGGGAAGTACTTGTCCTGGCGCAGGCGCGGCAGCGGGAACGCCGCCTGCTCGCGCGTGTAGGCACGGTCCCAGTCGGAGGAGACGACGGCGGCCGCCGTGTGGGGTGCCCGCCGCAGCGGGGACTCCTCCACCCCGAAGTCGCCGGCGAGGACCTGCTCGATCTCGCCGTGGATCGCGATCATCGCGTCGATGAACCGGTCCAGCTCGGCCAGGTCCTCGGACTCGGTCGGCTCCACCATGAGCGTCCCCGCGACCGGGAACGCCAGTGTCGGCGCGTGGAAGCCGAAGTCGATGAGCCGCTTGGCCACGTCCTCCGCCGTCACCCCGGACTTCGCGGTGAGCTCGCGCAGGTCCAGGATGCACTCGTGGGCCACCAGCCCGGACTTGCCCGTGTAGAGGATCGGGAAGTACTCGTTCAGCCGCTTGGCCACATAGTTCGCGGCCAGGAGCGCGTTCCCGGTCGCCGCGGTCAGGCCCTCGGCGCCCATCATCGCCACGTAGGCCCACGAGATCGGCAGCACGCCGGCGGAGCCGTACGCGGTGGAGGCCACGGGGGTGCCGTGGTGGCCGTTGTGGGGGCCGGTGGGCGAGCCCGGCAGGAACGGGCGCAGGTGCTCCGCCACGGCCACCGGGCCGACGCCGGGGCCGCCGCCGCCGTGCGGGATGCAGAAGGTCTTGTGCAGGTTCAGGTGGGACACGTCGCCGCCGAACCGTCCCGGCTGGGCCAGGCCGACGAGGGCGTTCATGTTGGCACCGTCGATGTAGACCTGTCCGCCGGCGTCGTGGATCTTGGAGCAGACCTCGCGCACGTCGGCGTCGTAGACGCCGTGCGTGGACGGGTAGGTGATCATGATGCCGGCCAGGCTGCCGCGGTGCTTCTCGATCTTCGCGTCGAGGTCCGCGGCGTCGATCGTGCCGTCCGCGGCGGTCTTCACGACGACGACCTTGAGCCCGGCGAGGACCGCCGAGGAGGCGTTCGTCCCGTGGGCGGAGGCAGGGATGAGGCAGACGTCGCGGTCCACGTCGCCGTTGGCGACGTGGTACTGGCGGATCGCGAGCAGGCCCGCGTACTCGCCCTGGGAGCCGGCGTTGGGCTGGATCGACACGGCGGCATAGCCGGTGATGGCGGCGAGCCGGCGCTCGAGGTCGGAGATCAACTGGCGCCACCCGGCCGTCTGGTGCTCCGGCGCGTAGGGGTGGATGGCGCAGAACTCCGGCCAGGAGATGGCCTCCATCTCGGCGGTGGCGTTGAGCTTCATGGTGCAGGAGCCGAGCGGGATCATCGTCCGGTCCAGCGCCAGATCGCGGTCCGAGAGGCGGCGCAGGTAGCGCAGCATCTGGGTCTCCGAGCGCACCGTGTGGAAGATCGGGTGCGTCATGTAGTCGCTGGTGCGGCGGACGGACGCCGGGAGGGCATCGCCGGCGGCGGCGCGGAGCTCGGCCTCGGCCGCAGCGATGCGCGCCTCGGCGCCGTCGATGCCGAAGGCCCCGGCCACGGCGGCCAGGTGGGCCGGCGTGGTGGTCTCGTCGGTGGCGATGCCGACGGTGTCCTGGTCGATCAGGCGCAGGTTGACGCCCGCGACCTCGGCGTCGGCGATGATCGACTCGGCGCGGTCCTCGGCGCGGACGGTGAGCGTGTCGAAGTAGTCCTCGGTGCCGAGCTCGAAGCCGGCCGCTCCCAGGACGGCGGCCAGGGTGCGCGCCCGCAGGTGGGTGCGCTGGGCGATCGCCTTCAGGCCGGCCGGGCCGTGGTACACGCCGTACATCGAGGCCGCGATGGCCAGCAGCGCCTGCGCGGTGCAGATGTTGGACGTCGCCTTCTCGCGGCGGATGTGCTGCTCGCGCGTCTGCAGGGCGAGGCGGTAGGCGGGTGCGCCGGCGTCGTCGTAGGAGACTCCGACGATGCGGCCCGGGAGCGTGCGCTCGAGCCCGGTGCGCACGGCGATGTACGCGGCGTGCGGGCCGCCGAAGAACAGCGGCACGCCGAAGCGCTGAGTGTTGCCGACCGCGATGTCCGCGCCCTGCTCGCCCGGGGGCGTGATCAGCGTGAGCGCGAGGACGTCCGCCGCCACGGTGACCATGGCGCCGCGCTCCTTGGCGGCGGCGATGATGCCGGCGTGGTCCACCACGCGGCCGGAGTTGCCCGGCTGCTGCAGCACGACGCCGGAGATCTCGCCGTCGGGCAGGCCCTGGGACAGGTCCGCGACCTCGACCTCGAAGCCGAGGGCGTCGGCACGGCCGGCGACCACGGCGATGCTCTGCGGGAAGAGGTCGGCGTCCAGGACGGTCTTGGCGGTGGCCTTCGCCTTGTTGGCGCGGCGCATGAGCAGGACGGCCTCGGCGACGGCGGAGGCCTCGTCCAGCAGGGAGGCGTTGGCGACCGGCAGACCGGTCAGGTCACCGATCATGGTCTGGAAGTTCAGCAGCGCCTCGAGGCGGCCCTGGGAGATCTCCGGCTGGTACGGCGTGTAGGCCGTGTACCAGGCGGGGTCCTCGAGGACGTTGCGCAGGATCACCGGCGGGGTGTGGGTGCCGTAGAAGCCCTGCCCGATCATCTGCGTCTTGACCACGTTGCGGGAGGCGATGGCGCGCAGGTCCTCCAGGACTTCCGCCTCGCTGCGCGCGGCGGGCAGCTCCAGCGGTGCCTGCTGCCGGATGTCGGCGGGGACCGCGGCGTCGACGAGGTCGCCGAGGCTCTCGTAGCCGAGGGTGGCGAGCATGTGCTCGGCGGCTTCGCCGCGCGGCCCGATGTGGCGGTCGGCGAAGACGCGCTCGAGATCGGCCGTGTTGGCGGCGGTGGCGGTTTCCGTGAGCGAAGAGACGGACAAGGAGGGCTCCCTGGAGTGGCGGGCGTTCGGTTCCGGCGCGGTCGGGCCCTTTCGGGGACCGGTGCGCACTCGCCCTCCCCGCTCTGTACGTGGACCTGAGAGATTCCGCGCCCCACCCGTGCGGGTGGCGCGCTTGCACCGTCGGTGAGCGGCCCGCCCGAGGGTGGGGCCACTGCTTTCCAGAGTCGCCTCTTCGCGGCGGTACGGGGGCCTGAGAGATTCCCGGGGAGGAAATTGCTCCTACGGCGCCCGGCCGTGGCTTCGGTCGGGACTCTCCCGCCGCGTGTCAGGGGCTCGTGCCCGGGTGCGGGCACGCCCCCATTCTAATGCCCCTCTGAGACGGAGCCAACACGGGCTGGTCGGGTGGGCCACAGCCGACCGCCGGACCGCGGACGGGGCGGCGGCGTCAACGGCGGCGGGCGTCAGCGGCGGCGGCGGGCGGTCCCGCCGCCCGGGCCCCCGCCGGCGAGCGGGACGTGCCAGCCGAGCCGGAGCGAGAGCACCCGCAGGCCGAACACCAGCGCGGCGACGCCGACGGCGGCGTAGGGGGTGAACCAGCCGAGCTCGAGCATGAGGCCGGTCAGCCCGGCCCCGAGCATGGCCGGGATGGCGTAGACGCCCCTCGGGTTGAACAGCTGCGGCACCTCGTTCGCGACGACGTCGCGCAGGACGCCGCCGCCGACGGCGGACGTGAGCCCCAGGAGCGCCGCCGAGACCACGTTGATGCCGGCCTCGTGGGCCGTCACGGTGCCGCCGATGCAGAACAGGGCGAGGCCCCCGGCGTCGAACAGCAGGAGGGTGCGCCGGAAACGGGTCTCGTGGATCAGGCTGGTGAGGACCAGGACGGCCGCGAGGAGGACCGGCACCAGGTACACCGGCCGGTCGAAGGCGTTGGGGACGCCGTCGTCGAGGACGAGGTCGCGCACCACGCCGCCGCCGAGTCCGGCGAGCGAGGCCAGCAGCAGCGAGCCGACGATGTCGAAGTGCTTCCGCGCGGCGAGCAGGCTCCCGGAGACGGCGAAGAAGAAGGTCCCGAGGAGGTCCAGAATGAGCATCACCACGGGACCACAGCCTAGTCGCGCGCGACCGCCCCGGCCGAGGGGCGGTGCCGCACCGTGACGAACGCGGCACCGAGGGCGGCCACGACGAGCAGCACGCCCCAGCCGACCGACTGGAACGTCCAGTAGGAGGCGTCGTCGAGCGTCCGGGCGGGCGTCATCAGGTTGGAGTACGCGAAGACGAGCACGGTGTTGAGCATCGCGTGCCCGGCGATCGCGGGCCACACGGACCGGGAGGCGTATCGCACGGCGGCCAGGACCAGCGCGGCGAGGAAGAGGTTCACGGTAGTGGCGGCGACGTCGCGCCAGGCCGTGGCGCCGTCCATCGCGTAGGAGGCGGTGAGCGGCAGGTGCCACAGGGCCCAGAACGCCCCGATCGCCGCCGACGAGCGGACGAAGCCCCAGGGGGCGAGCGTGCTGGCCAGGTAGCCGCGCCAAGCGATCTCCTCGCCCGCCGCGGCGAGCATGCCGACCAGCACCAGCGGGAGCACCCAGGCCGCGGCGGAGGTGGCGCCGGGGTCCGGCTCCCAGTCGACGGCGCCGAGCTGTGCGGCCAGGCCGATCGTGGCCGCCGCCGCGGCGGCCAGGACCAGCAGCAGGAGCAGCGACCAGCCGACGACGCCGGCCGGCGTGGCAGGGCGTCGGGCGGCCGGCGCCCGGCCGGCCCGTCGCCGCGATGCCAGCCGGAGCCCGCTCCAGTCGATGAGCCGCACGGGCGGGCGGAGCACCGCATGGAGCACCAGCACACCGAGCGCCGGCGCCCACATGAGGAACGGGGTCAGCGCCATCAGGTAGTCGGAGCTCGCCAGCCCGGCGAAGACGGGCAGGCAGACGGCCACGGCGACCACCATCTGCACGATCGCGAACGACGCGGCGAATCCGGCCGCCCACGGCGGCAGCGGCCGCCTCCCGCCCGGGCGCGGCAGGCGGAGGGCGGGGGTCGAGGACGCCGTCCGGTGCCCCGGGGCCGGGGCCGTCGGCGGAGTCGATACGGATGCGGGCAAGGACGCGGGCACCGACGCGGTACGGGGCAGTTCTCGGAGGCTCATGCCTCCATCGTCAGCCGACGGTCCGGGCGTTCCAAGGGCAAGCGAGGGAAACCGGGGGCAACCCAGGGTCCGGCCCGTGCGGGCTCAGGGATGTCCCGGAGCGTCGGCCTCCGCCTCGCCGAGCCGGACGTAGTCGGCGTACTTCGGCGACATCCCGTCACCGGAGCTGCGGCCGGTCAGCCGGCGCTGGATCCACGGGACCAGGTGGGTCCTGCCCCACTCGGCGTTGCGCTTCAGCTCCGCCGCCCGCGTCCGGGCGGCGGGGGTCTGGAGCTCGGGGACCTCGATCGTGTGGTCCTTCCGCAGGACGTCGAGGACCCGCGTGGCCATGAGGGTGTGCCCGGCGGTGTTCATGTGGAGGCGGTCCTCGTCCCAGTACCCCCAGTTCTGGAACTCGCGCCAGCGCCAGTAGTCGGCGAGCACGATCCCGTGGTGGTCCGCGATCTCGCGCAGCCGCTCGTTGAAGAGGGCGACCCGGCCGAGCGTCGCCGAGATCAGGCCCGAGTTGGACACGTCGAACCCCGTGAAGACGACGACGTCGGCCCCGGTCGACTTGAGGTCCTTCAGCGCGCCCTCGAGCTGCTGGGCGATCTGGTCGACGTCGACCCGGGGCCGCAGGATGTCGTTGCCGCCGGCCGAGATGGTGACGAGCGTGGGCTCGAGCTCGAGGGCGCGCGGGACCTGCTCGGCGACGATCTGGGGCAGCTTCCGCCCACGGATCGCCAGGTTCGCGTACCCCCAGTCGGCCTCGGACGCGCAGAGCTGCTCCGCGACCCGGTCGGCCCAGCCGCGGACGCCGTTGGGACGGCCGGCATCCGGATCGCCCACCCCCTCAGTGAAGGAGTCCCCTAGTGCCACATACCGTTTGCTGAAATCCACTGCTTCACCCTAGACCCGTCCTCGGTAGGCCGTGTGCCGTAGGACGGCACACGGCGGGGAAAATCATCCCTGCGGCGTACGCGCCTGCAGGGCCGCCCGGCGCAGTGCCGCGCTGAGCCTGCCGTTGCGCGACGCGGTGCCGTTGGCCTCCGCCCGCGCTGGGACGTAGCCGACGGCCAGCCCGTAGGCCGGGTCGGCGTAGCCGATCGAGCCGTTCGCCCCGTTGTGCCCGAAGACCCGCCAGGAGCCGTAGTCATTGCCCGGGTGGGAGGCCATGAAGACCACGCCGTAGGCGCCCAGCTCCCCGTGGCCCAGGTCGGGGCCGTACACCTGCGTCTGGGCGAAGGCGAGTTGTGTCTCCTGGGACAGCAGTGCGTCGGCGCGCCCGCCCTCCTCCAGGACGAGGCCGGTGCTCGCCGCCGCGTAGACCCGCGCCATGCCGCGGGCACTGGCGACGCCGCCGGCCGCGGAGATCCCGGCGCGGCGCATGCGTCGCTGGTTGGGCAGGTCGAGCAGATCCAGTGGTGCCCCGCCCGCGTCGGCGAATCCAGCGGTGGAGTTGAAGGCGAGCCCGAGGTGGCCGAACGGGTCGACGTCGACCGGGGGTCCTGGCTGGAGCGGCTTGAGGACGTCCCGGTACCGGTGGTCCTGCTCGTCCGGCAGCCCGAGGTAGAAGTCCGCCCCGTGCGGGGCGCGGACGCGCTGGTCGAAGACCTCCTGGAGCCGGCTGCCGGTGATGCGGCGGACCAGTTCCTCCATCAGGACGCCGATGGTCAGCCCGTGGTAGGCGTGGGCCGTGCCGGGGCGCCAGCGGGGAGCCGCGGCGGCCAGCTTCGCGGCGGCGAGCTCGGACTGGATGTACTCGTCCTCGGAGAATCCGCCCTCGACGCCGGTCAGCCCTGCCTGATGCGAGAGGAGCTGGCGGACGGTGACGTCCCCCTTCCCCGCGGCGTCGAACTCGGGCCAGTGGTGGGCCACGGCATCGTCCAGGTCGAGGAGGCCGTCCTGGACGAGCAGCGCCATGACCAGCCCGGCGGCCCCCTTGGAGCAGGAGAAGACGCCGGTGACGTCGTCCGGTCCGAGGTGTTCGCCGACCGCGAGGTCGAGGACCGGCACCCCGTCGAGGTAGACGGCGAGCTGCCCGGAGTAGCCGGGCTCGTCGCGGGCGAAGCCCTCGAAGGCGTCGGCGACGACCTGGAAGCGTGGATGCACGAAAGGCATGGGGCCGGCGCTCAGCGTTCGGGGGTGGACTGGCGGAAGCGCAGGCGCCAGCGGTCGCCGTGGCGCTCCCAGAGCGAGCTGACGACGGCGCTGTAGCCGGCACCGGAGAGCCGGTAGAGGACCTGGAGCGCGCCCGCGCCCGTCCGCCCGGCGTCCAGCAGCTCGAAAGTCCCGGCGGGGCTCTGGGCGCCCTCCTCGAGGAGGGCCAGTGCGGTGTCGCGGTCCTGCAGCTGGCCCGTGGAGCTGACCTGACGGAAGTCGGGGTGGAGCAGGTAGGACACCTGGCTGGGGTCGGCGCGCACGGCCGGCTCCAGCAGCTCGCGCTCGAGAGTCACCACCGCGTCGGTCTCCACGCTGCCCGTGCCGAGCTCCTGGACGTCGTCGAACGCCGGCTCCTCGAGCGAGCTGAAGAGATCGGGCTCGGCAGTGTGCCGCCCGGCCACCGGCGCCTCCGCGAGGGCTGACGGGGCGGAATGACCGGGTGCCTCCGGGGGCAGCTCCGTGGTGTCGCTGGCCGTGGTGCCGCTGGCCGTGGCGCGGCCCGCCGCGGGGCGACTCGCCTGCGCGGCGATGACCGGCGCGGCGGCCGAGCCAAGTGTCAGGCCGGGGCCGCTGTCCGGCTCGAGGCCGCGCTGGAAGGCCGTGGCGACGGCACGGGCGCGCACGTCGGCGGCCTCGTTCAGCTCGTGGCCTGCGTGCCCCTTGACCCATTCGAACGTGTAGGTGCGGCCGGCGAGCGCCGCGTCCAGCTGCTTGAGCAGGTCGACGTTGAGGACCGGCTTGCCGTCCGCCTTCTTCCAGCCGCGACGCTTCCAGCCCTTCATCCACTTGGTCACCGAGTTGATGACGTACTGGGAGTCGCACAGGATGTGCAGCGGCTCGCCGGCACGGTCTGCCGTGGCGTTGAGGAGGTCCAGGACGGCCATGAGCTCGCCCATGTTGTTGGTGCCGTGCGGCCAACCTCCGGCCCGCCAGTTCGCCTCGTCGATGTACCAGGCCCAGCCCGCCGGGCCCGGGTTGCCCAGTGCTGAGCCGTCTGCGGCTGCCGTGATCGTCATGGCGTCCATCCTGCCACGGGCCTCCCGCGGGAAGGCGCCGGCTGTCGGCGGCCCCGGGGCCGGGCGTCGGGTGGGCCCCCGACCGTCGCCCGCCGCCCGCCGCCCGTCGGCCCGACACCGGCCCGACACCGGTCCGGTGCCGGGCCGTGCCGGCTACGCGGGGTAGAGGGGGCTGTGCCCGGGTGCGACGCGTTCGCCGGGGCGGACCGGCCCGGGTGCGGTCCCGTCGCCGAACGGACTGCCGCCCAGCGCCTCGCGTCCGTGCTCGGTGAGCCACCCGGAGAGGTCCGGGCCCTTCGGGACGATCTGGGTGGGGTTCACGTCCTCGTGGACCACGTAGTAGTGCTGCTTGATCTGGACGAAGTCGATCGTGTCGCCGAAGCCGGGCGTCTGGAAGAGGTCGCGGGCGTAGCCCCAGAGCGCCGGCAGCTCGGACAGCTTGCTGCGGTTGCACTTGAAGTGGCCGTGGTAGACCGGGTCGAAGCGCACGAGGGTGGTGAAGAGGCGGACGTCCGCCTCCGTGATGGTGTCCCCCATGAGGTAGCGCCGGCCGGCCAGGCGCTCCTCCAGCCAGTCCAGCCCGGCCCAGAGCCGGTCGTAGGCCTCGTCGTAGGCCTCCTGGCTCCCGGCGAAGCCGCACCGGTAGACGCCGTTGTTGACCTCCGTGAAGATCCGTTCGATGACCGGCTTCATCTCCTCCCACTGCGCCGCCGGCACCAGGTCCGGCGCGCCCTCGCGGTGGTGGTCCCGCCACTCCGTGGAGAAGTCCAGGGTCATCTGCGGGTAGTTGTTGGTGACCACCGCGCCGGACTCCACGTCCACCAGGGCCGGGACGGTGATGCCGCGCGGGTAGTCCGGGAACCGCTTGAAGTAGTTCTCCTGCAGCCGCTCGGTCCCGAGCACGGGGTCCCTCCCGCCCTCGTCCAGGTCGAAGGTCCACGACCGGGCGTCGTGGACCGGTCCCGGGGTGCCCAGGGAGATGGCGTCCTCGAGCCCAAGCAAACGGCGGACGATCAGTGCCCGATTGGCCCAGGGGCAGGCGCGGGCAGCCACCAGCCGGTACCTGCCCGGCTCCGCCGGCCACGCGGTGGCCCCCTCCGTCAGTCCGACGCCGAGCTCGCCGATCTTGGACGGCTCCGCCGGCGGGAGGGCGCTCACGGCGTCCACGTCGGAGACGATCCGGTCCTCGATGTAGTTCGTGTCCCGGGTGAACTCCCCGCCCGTCACGTAGCTGCCGCGGGTGGAATGGGCGGTGCCCCGGTCGCTGCTGTTCGTCTCGTCTGCCATGCGGGTCTCCTCGGTGTCGTGACTCTGCTGACTGGCCCTGCCGGGCGGGCTATTCCCCGTCGCCGCCCTGGACGGCGTCCACGTGCTCCTGGCGCACCGGGTCGACGTGGCCGCCGAACTCGTCCCGGTGCTTCGCGACGTAGACCTTGATGTAGGGGCAGACCGGGATGATCCGCAGCCCGGTCTCCACGGTCTCCCGCAGGGCGAAGGCCGCGAGCGTCCCGGCGAGGCCGCGGCCGCTGTACTCGTCGTCGACGACGGTGTGGAAGAAGATCCTGGCGTCGTCGCCGTAGGGCCGGTAGTGGGCGCTGCCGACGACGGGCTCGCCGGAGGCGCCCGCGTCGACGAGCTCGTAGCGCTGCCGGTCCGGGTCGTGCCGGACCAGGATGTCGGCGTTCTGGTCCGCGCCGCCGTCGATGTGCGGGGCTTCCTCTGACATGGTTCCTCCTGCGTGGTCGGGCTGTGGATGCTGGCTGCGGGGTCCGGCTACTGCTCGCGCGGCCGGAGCCGGACGTTCGGGAGCGTCGGCGCCGGCAGCGGCGGAGGCGTGCCCTCCGGGAACCTGCCGAAGCGCGGGTAGGGGGCGCCGTCGTCGTACTCCGCCGACGCCGGGGCGCTCCCGTCGGCGGGCTCGGCGCCGATCTCGGCCTGCCAGGCGCGGCGGTAGGCGACGATCTCGTCGTGGTCCCGGCCCACGAAGTTCCACCACATGATGATCCGCTCGCCCATCGGGGCGCCGCCGATGAGGACCGCCCGCACCGGCCGCTCCCCCGCGGCCAGGACGACGGCGGTGCGCCCCGTCGGGAGGTACGCCAGGTGGTTGCCCGGCACGATGTGTCCGTCCATCGCCAGATCGCCGGCGTCGAGCAGGATGCCGTGCTCGAAGTCCGGGTCCAGCTCGAGGGTCACGGAGGCCCCGGCGTCGACGAGGATCTCGGCGCCGACGGTGGGGTGGTGCGCGGTCACCGGCGAGGCGCTGCCGGCGAGCTCACCGAGGAAGACGCGCAGCTCGGCACCCCCTGCGCCGGACACGTCGCCGTCGGAGGGAACGCCGCCGGGGGCCTCGCCGGTGGGCGTGCGGCCGGGGGCGGTGCTGGGTGCTCGGCCCGGCAGGTGCACGGGCCGGGGCGCGTAGTGCTCGAAGGTGGGCTCCATGCCCCGCGCCCGGTCCGGCAGCGCGAGCCACAGCTGGACGCCGTGGAGCACCTCGGTGCCCGGGGTGGAGAACTCGGAGTGGCTGATGCCGCGACCGGCGGTCATCAGGTTGAGCTCGCCGGGACGCACGATCGCCTCGAACCCGGCGGAGTCGCGGTGCTCGATCTCGCCGGTGAAGAGCCAGCTGACCGTCTGCAGCCCGGTGTGCGGGTGGCGCGGGACGTTCATGCCTCCGGTCGCCGAGACCCGGTCCGGGCCATAGTGG
Source organism: Zhihengliuella alba (assembly GCF_039538765.1). Taxonomy (NCBI): domain Bacteria; kingdom Bacillati; phylum Actinomycetota; class Actinomycetes; order Micrococcales; family Micrococcaceae; genus Zhihengliuella; species Zhihengliuella alba. The sequence goes on from NZ_BAABCJ010000002.1 coordinate 663,530, forward strand.
TCCAGGAAGCACCAGGCGCCGATGAGGCTGCGGTGGCGCTGGGGCAGGGTGCGGCGGACGTCCATGGCGCGGGTCCCGCCGAGCGGCACGTCGCGCGGCTCCAGCAGGACGACGCCGGTGCACGGGTCGCCGGCCCGGCACACCAGTTCGTCCGGCGCGGTCTGCAGGTCGCTCATGGCGCCCAGCCTAGTGCCGGCGGCTGGAATCGGCACCTGCCCCGGAGTACTGGCCGGGGCGGTGATTGAGGCCGGGGCCGGCGGCGGCCAGCCGCGCGAAGGCGCCGCCGGCGGCGAGCAGTTCGCCGGGGGCGCCGCGCTCGACGATCCGGCCGGCGTCGAGCACCGCCACCTGGTCGGCTGCGACGACCGTGGAGAGCCGGTGGGCGATCGTGAGCGTGGTGCGCCCGGCCGCCAGCCGGTCCAGGGCCGCCTGGACCTCCGCCTCGGTGGCGGTGTCCAGGGCGCTCGTGGCCTCGTCCAGCACCAGCACGCGCGGGTTCTTCAGCAGGGTGCGGGCGATCCCGAGCCGCTGCTGCTCTCCGCCGGAGAAGCGGTGCCCCCGGGCCCCCACCAGGGTGTCCAGGCGGTCCGGGAGGCGGCGGACCGTGTCGGCCAGGCGGGCGGCCTCGAGGGCCTCCCACAGGCGGTCCTCGTCCGCGTCCGGCGCGGCGAGCCCGAGGTTCTCCCGGATGCTGGAGTGGAGCAGATACGACTCCTGGCTGACGACGCCGACGATCGCGGCCAGGTCCGCCGGATCCATCTCCCGCACGTCCACCCCGTCGATCGTGACGCGCCCGCGGCTCGGGTCGTGGAGCCGCGGCACCAGGGCGCCCAGCGTGGACTTGCCGGAGCCGGTGGCCCCGACGATCGCCGTCGTGCTGCCCGCCGGGACCGTCAGGTCGACGCCGCTGAGGACGGCCTCGCCGTCGTACCGGAAGTCCACGCCCTCGAACCGGACCTCGCCGCGGACCCGCGCGGGGTCCACACGGACCGGGGAGGCCGGCGGCGCGACGGACGGGACCAGGTCCAAATACTCGAAGATGCGGCTGAACAGCGCCAGGGCGGTGACCCACTGGACGCCGACGTTCAGCAGCCCCATGACCGGGCGGAAGATGGCGGCCTGCAGGGCGGTGAAGGCGACGAGGGTGCCGATGCTCAGCCCGGCGCCGGCGGTGCCGGCCCCGGAGAGGCCGGCCGCCAGGTAGATCGCCGCCGGGATCGCGGCGAAGACTAGGCCCATCGTCGCCATCCGCCACTGCCCGGCGAGCTGGGAGCGGATCTCGAGCCCGATCAGCCGCTCCGAGGACTCGGTGAAGGCCCGGGCCGCGCGTTCCGCCGTGCCCAGTGTCTTCGCCAGGCGCACCCCGGACACGGAGAGGCCCTCCTCCACCTGGGTGTGGAGCCGGGCGAGCTCGCGCTGGCGGGCCGCGGTGATGTCCCGGCGGAGCAGCGCGACGCGGCGGGACAGCAGGACCGCCGGCGGCAGGACGGCCAGGGAGATCAGGCTCAGCCGCGGCGAGAGGGCGACCATCGCGGCCGCCGTGGCGACGGTGGTGGTCAGGTGGGAGGCCACGGATGTCGCCGTGGACGTGACCACGCCCTGCATCCCGGAGATGTCGTGCGTGAGCCGGGACTGAACCTCGCCGCCGCGGGTCCGCGTGAAGAAGCCGAGGGACTGCGCCTGCAGATGGGTGAAGAGCCGGGTGCGCAGCGCGTGCATGACCTGCTGGCCCATCCGGGTGGCCAGCCAGGTCTGGACGACGCCGACGGCGGCCGTGGCCGCCGCGACCGCCACCATCGCACCGGTCAGTCGCAGCAGGAGCGCGAGGTCCTGGCGCGGCAGCGCCTCGTCGATCACCGCGCGGATTAGGAAGGGCTGGGCCAGGCCCACCACCGAGGAGACGGTGATGAGGAGGACGACGACGGCGATGGTCCCGCGATGCGGCGCGAAGAGCGCTGCGATGCGGCGCAGTTCGGCCGGGCGCCGCTCGAGCTGCTCCCGGTCGGCGCCGGAGACGCGGGCCGGTCCGCCGCGTCCGCCGTCGTCCGCTGGGCGGGGAAAGGACCCACGCGTCGTCTGTGCTGTGAGTGCCACCCGGCATCACCTCCGATTGGTGAGGTTACCTCACAATGTGGCTGGGTAACAACGGGTAGGGTGGGTGGTATGGAGCACGATCACGACCCGGCCGACCTCGGGCACCTCATGCACGCCGCGTTCCGCCGCCTGCGCGGGACGTGGACGGAGCAGCTGGCACCCTGGGGCCTCACGCCGTTCCAGTGGCGGGCCCTGAACGTACTCGTGCGGCAGCAGGATCGGCCCGTGCGGCAGCAGGATCGGCCCGTGCCGCAGCAGGATCGGGGGGACGGGCCGGAGGGGCCCGCGTGCATGCGGCCCAAGGACCTCGCCGCGCGGCTGCGGATCGCCGCCCGGACCGCCACCGAGGTGGTGGATCAGCTGGAGGGCAAGGGACTCGTGGCCCGCCGCCCCGACCCGGCGGACCGCCGCGCGGTCCTCGTCGCCCTCACCGCCGACGGCCTCGGGCTGGCCCGCAGCATCCACGAGGAGCGCCGGCGGCTCTCCGACGAGTACTTCTCCGTCCTGCCGGCGGAGGACCGCGCGGAGCTCGCCCGGATCCTGCACCGACTGGCCGCAGCCGAGGACTGACCCGCCGGCGGCGGCACGTCCGTCCTGCCGACGGGGAACCCCGCACCGGGCGGTTCCGCCGCCGCGGGCGACGTGCCACAGTATGACCATGGCTGAAACGACGCTGCTGATACTCGGAGCCTCCGGCGATCTGACGTCCCGACTGCTCCTGCCCGGCCTCGCGACGCTGCTCGCGGCGGAGCCCTCGCGGGAGGTGCGCGTCGCGGGCTCGGACCTGAAGGAGATCGACGACGCCGAGTGGCGGGACCTCGTGCGGCAGGCCTTCGAGCAGGGCGTCCCCGCACCCGCGGAGCCGGACGGCGGCCAGGACTCGCCCGACCGAACTGCCCTCGACCGGGCCCTGGAGACGACGAGCTACACGGCGGGCGACGCCACCGACGCTCGAGCCCTGCAGTCCTTGGTCGACTCCCTCGACCTCGCCGCGGAGAACCGCCTGGTGGTCTACTTCGCGCTCCCCCCGCACATCACCGCCAAGGTCTGCGAGGCGCTGGTGGACGTCGACCTCCCGGAGCAGACCATCCTCGCCGCCGAGAAGCCCTTCGGCACCGACGGCGAGCGCGCCCGGGAGCTCAACCGACTCCTCACGCGCATCGTCCCCGAGGAGCAGATCTTCCGCATCGACCACTTCCTGGGCCTCTACACAGTCCTGAACATCCTCGGCCTGCGCTTCGCGAACCGGCTCTTCGAGCGGGTCTGGGACCGCGACTCGATCGAGAGGGTGGAGATCTTCTACGACGAGACCGTCACCCTCGAGGGGCGCGCCGGCTACTACGACCGCGCGGGCGCCCTGCGGGACATGCTGCAGAGCCACCTGCTGCAGGTCATGGCCCTGATGGCGATCGACCAGCCGGCCTCGATCGAGGAGAGGGACCTGCGCGACGCCGTCGGCCAGGTCCTGCGGGCCGCCCGCGTCCCGGACCCGGCCCGGCACTCCCGCCGCGCACGCTACACCGCCGGCCGCATCGGCGAGCGCGACGTCCCCGACTACACCAGCGAGGAGGGCGTCGACCCGGAGCTGAACACGGAGACGCTCGCCGAGATCCAGGTGGAGATCGCCAACCACCGGTGGGCGGGCGTGCCCTTCGTGCTGCGCAGCGGCAAGTCCTTCGGCCGAGGCCAGAAGCAGGCGATCGTGCACTTCCGCGACCCGGCGCACGTGCCGGGCGGGCTGCAGGGGCGGAACACACCCGACTCGCTGACGATCGACTTCAAACCGGACTGCTTCACCCTGCGGGTCACCACCAACGGGCGAGGCGACCCCTTCACGCTCGAGCAGACGGAGCTGACCGGCGAGCTCGGCGGCGGCCAGCTCGAGCCCTACGGCGAGGTGCTCGCCTCCATGCTCGACGGCGACCTGCGCCTCGCCGTCCGCGGCGACGCGGCCGAGGAGTGCTGGCGGATCGTCACGCCGGTGCTGCAGGCCTGGGCGGCGAACGAGGTCCCCATGGACACGTACCCGGCCGGCTCCCGCGGACCCGAGGACTGGGAGACCACCGCGGAGTAGCCCGGCCGGCCGCCGCTCGCGGGCGCCGGCCGGACCAGACGGGCGCCGGCCGCTACATCTCCGCCTTGCCGCGGCGCCAGTAGCCCATGAACGAGACCTGCTTGCGGTTCAGGCCGGCGTCGCGCACCAGGTACCGGCGGAGCTCCTTGATGGTCCCGGCCTCCCCGGCGAGCCAGGCGTAGAACGGGTGGGCGCCGGCCTCCGCGGTCTCCCAGAGGATCGTGGAGTCCACGTCGATGTCCTCCGGGTCCTGCCCGGGAACGACGGCGCCGGCCGCCGGGATCGCGACGGCGGAGCGGACGGCCTGGTTGAGGAGCTCGCCGTGCGGCCGCGATCCGCGCGGGAGCCACTGCACGGACACACCGGACCGGGTGAACGAGCCCTGGATGTCGTCCACGCCCGGGACCTCGATGAACGCGTTGCCGGTCATCCCGGGCGGCAGGGTCTCGAGGATGGAGCAGATGGCCGGCGCGGCCGTCTCGTCGCCGGCCAGCAGGACGCGCCGGGCCGTCCCGGGGCGGAACTCGATGCCGGCGTAGTCGGGCGCGCACAGCCTGGAGTTCGGGCCGAGCATGGTGATCCGGGCGCCCGGCTCGGCCTCGGCGGCCCAGACCGACGCAGGCCCGCCGATGAGCTTGCCACCCTCGCGCTTGACGTGCAGCACGAAGTCGATGTCGATCTCCGGGAACTCGCCGACGTTGCCGGGGTGCCCGGCGGGGCGGAAGGAGCGGATGGAGTAGGTGCGCAGCCACCCGCGCTCCTCGGGGTCCACGGCGAGCCACTTGCGGTACCAGCCCGCGACGTCGTCCGCAGCGATCCGCCCATCCGGGCGCAGGGCCGCGAAGTGGTCCGCGCCGCTGGCGGTGGAGGACGGGATGACGAGCTTGATCCGGAGGTCCAGTGGGTGCCCGCCGGTCCCGAAGTGGGCCAGGTCCGCGCCGGTGAAGGTCACGCGGCGGTAGCTCGGGCTCAGGGTCGTCGCGGCCACGGCGGTCAGCTCGAAGGCCACCGTGGGGCACGCGTCGAGCGCGGCGAGCAGCCCGTCGCTGCCCTCGGCACCGGGCCGGGGCGCGTCGACGCCGGCGTGCTCGGCGTCCTCCGCGACGGCGGCGGTGGGCGCCGCGGCGACGCTGGGCACGGTGCCGGCGCCTCCGTCGGCAGCGGCCGGGCGGCCTGCGCTCTGCTCCGGGTCGCGGACCACGCGGTGGCGGCCGATCGGCAGGACCAGCGGCGTCCCCGCCACGGGGTCGGGGATCACGCGTGAGGGCATGCCGAAGACGTCCTGGACCATCTTCTCGGTCACGACGGCGGCCGGGTGGCCCTGCGCGTACACGTCGCCGTGCTTGAGCGCCACCAGGTTGTCGGCGTAGCGGGCGGCCAGGTTCAGGTCGTGCAGGACGATCGCCACGGTGGTGCCGCGGCGGCGGTTGAGGTCCGCGACGACGTCGAGCACCTCCAGCTGGTGGGCGACGTCGAGGTAGGTGGTCGGCTCGTCGAGCAGCAGCAGGTCGGTCTCCTGGGCGAGGGCCATCGCGATCCAGACCCGCTGGCGCTGGCCGCCGGAGAGCTCGTCGATGGCGCGCTCGGCGAGCTCCTCGGTGCCGGTGGCGTGCAGCGCCCGGCCGACGGCGTCATCGTCCTCGGCGGACCACCGGCGGAACCAGCCCTGGTGCGGGTAGCGGCCGCGCCCCACGAGCTCGCGCACGGTGATGCCGTCCGGGGCGATCGGGGTCTGCGGCAGGAGGCCGAGCACCTTGGCGATCTCGCGCGCCGGCTGCGTGTGGATGTCCTTGCCGTCGAGCACCACGGAGCCGGCCGAGGGCTTGAGCAGCCGGGCCATGCCGCGCAGCAGCGTGGACTTGCCGCAGCCGTTGGCGCCGACGATCATCGTCACCTCGCCCGCGGGCAGCTCCAGGGTCAGGTCGTTGACGATCATCGACTTGTCGTAGCCGAGGGTGAGCGATTGGGCTTCGAGACGGGCCATGTCAGCCTCCCATTCCTTGTTGGTTGGAGCGCACCAGGAGCCAGAGCAGGAACGGCGCGCCGAGCGCGCCGGTCACCACCCCGACCGGAAGACTGGTGTCGCCGAAGAGATTGGAGCCGGCGAAGTCGGCGGCCAGCACGAGGGCCGAGCCGACGAGCGCCGAGCAGAGGAAGTCGGTGCGGCCGCCCGTGAGCAGCCGGGCCAGCGGGCCCGCGAGGAACGCGACGAACGCGATCGGTCCCGTGACGGATGTGGCGGCCGCGGTGAGCGCGACTCCCAGCACTACCAGCGTCAGCCGGCTCCGGGAGACGTCGACGCCGAGGCCGGCGGCGGCGTCGTCGCCGAGCTGGAGCACCTTGAGCCGGGTGGCGGCGAAGGCCGTCAGCGGTGCCAGCACGGCCAGCGCCGCCGCGAGGGTCCCCACGCGCTCCCAGTTGCTGTTGGAGAGCGAGCCGACCAGCCAGTGCAGCGCGTCGCCCGCGCTGCGCACGTCGGTGCTGGTGAGCAGGTAGTTCATGACCGCGTGGAGCATGGCGCCGGCACCGATGCCCATGAGGATCAGGCGCCCGCCGGTGTGCTGTCCGGAGTCCGCGAGGAAGTACACCACGAGGGCCACGGCCAGGGCGCCGACGAACGCGGCGACGCTGAGCCAGGGCCCCTGCAGGCCGAGCACCAGCATCCCCGTCACGGCGGCGGTGGCGGCCCCGAAGCCGATCCCGATGATGTCCGGACTGGCCAGCGGGTTGCGCAGGAGCGTCTGGAAGATCGTGCCGGAGAGTCCGAGCGCGGCGCCGGCGAGCGCTCCGACGAGCGCCGTGGGCAGCCGGTCCTCCATGACGATGAAGCTCACGCCCGGGACGGTCTCGCCCGAGAGCACGGCGAGGAGCTCGGGCACGGTCACGGTCAGGGAGCCCAGGAGCAGCTTCACGAGGAACAGGACCACGACGGCGCCGCCGAGGGCCGCGGCGATCCGCCGCCCGCGGTGGGGCCGGCGCAGCGTGGGGACGGTGCGGTCCGTGACGGTCGCGGTCACAGGGCCACCTGCTTCCGCGTGCGGATCAGCCAGATGAAGAAGGGCGCGCCGATCACGGCGGTCATGACGCCGACCTGGACCTCCGAGGGCGGCAGGACCACGCGGCCGAGCGTGTCGGCGAGGAGCAGGAGCACCGGCCCGGCGAGCGCGGACAACGGCAGCAGCGCCCGGTAGTCGCCGCCGATGAGGGCGCGCAGCCCGTGCGGGATGACGAGCCCCACGAAGGCGATGGGCCCGGCGATCGCCACGGCCGTGCCGACGAGCAGGACCACGCCGACGGCGGCGAGGCCGCGCCCGCGGCCCACGCGGATGCCGAGCCCGGCGGCGGCGTCGTCCCCCAAGGCGAGCGCGTTGAACAGGCGGGCCGAGAGCAGGCAGACGGCGGCGCCGGCCACGAGGAACGGGATCAGCGAGACCATGGTCTCCGTGGTCCGCACGCCGAGGGTGCCGACCTGCCAGAAGCGGAAGCCGTCCAGCGCGGTCTGGTCCATCATGAGCACCCCGTGCATGACGGAGGTGCATCCGGCCGTGAGCGCGGCGCCGGCGAGCGCGAGCTTCACCGGCGTGGCCCCCTCGCGGCCGATGCTCGCGACGACGTAGACCACGACGGCGGCGAGTGCGCAGCCGCCGAAGCCGAGCCAGACGAACCCGGTGACGTCGACGACGCCGGCCAGGTGGATGCCCAGGACCACGGCGAGCGCGGCGCCGGCGTTCAGGCCCAGGATGCCGGGGTCGGCCAGCGGATTCCGGGTGATGCCCTGCAGGGCGGTGCCGGCGAGCGCGAGCGCGAGTCCGGCGAGCAGCCCGGCGACGGTTCGCGGGATCCGCGAGTGCACCACCAGGTGGTCCCCGTCGGCGGGGTCGAAGGCGGTCAGCGCGTCCCAGACCACGGACAGGCCGGTGCTGCGGGCCCCGACGGTCAGCGAGAGGCCGGCCGCGAGGACCAGGAGCGCGCCGAGTCCGACGGCGATCGCGAGGACGCGCGGGAGCGAGCGGCGCCGCCCGGCCGGGGCACCCTGCCCACCGCCCGAGCCGCCGGCCGGCCCCTGGACGGCGCCGGGGACGTCGGGGGCGCCGGGAGTGGCGGGCGCCCCGCCGCCGGCGCGAGCGGGCCCGCGGGCGCCCGGCACGCGCCGGGTGAGAGCTTCAGTCATGTCGTCTTCCGTCGCGTCGTCGTGGAGGTCTCGGCCGGGCCCGCCGGGCGGCGTCCGGCCGCGCGCGTTGTCATCCGCTCCCGCGGCCGACCACACTGGGGGGCATGACGCAGAGTCCCGCGCAGTCCGTCTCCGCCTTCGCCCGCCAGCTGCTGGCGCCCAACCCGGGGCCCATGACCCTGGACGGCACGCAATCCTATGTTCTCGCTTTCCCCGGCGCCGAAGGCACGGTGGTCGTGGACCCGGGGCCTGACGACGCCGGCCATCTGGGAGCGCTGGCCGCCGAGGGCCCGGTGGAGCTGGTCCTGGTGACCCACCGGCACCCCGACCACACGGAGGGGATCGACCGGCTGCACGCGCTGACCGGTGCGCCCGTGCGGGCGGTCCTGCCCGAGCACTGCCGGCCGGCGGCGCCCGGGCATCCGCTGCACGGGACGCTGGCCGGCGACGGCGATCCGCTGCGCCCCGAGGAGGTGGTGGCCGCCGCCGGCCTGCGGATCCGCGTCCTGGCGACGCCGGGCCACACCTCTGACTCGGTGTGCTTCCTGCTCCCGGACGACGGGCCGCACGGCGCCGTGCTGACCGGGGACACGATCCTGGGCCGCGGAACCACCATCCTCGACTTCCCGGACGGGACGCTCGGCGACTATCTCGGGAGCCTGGAGCTGCTGGCCGGCCTCGGCGCCGCCACGGTGCTCCCGGCCCACGGCCCCGTCCTCCCGGACCTCGCCGCCATCGCGGCCGCCTACCGGATGCACCGTCTGGAGCGGCTGCGCCAGGTGCGCGACGCCGTCGTGCAATTGGATCTGCAGTTGGATCCGCCGCTGGATCCGCCGCCGGACGCGCAGCGGATCGCCCCCGAGGACGGCGGGAGCCCCGCCGCACCGGACGTGCGCCGAGTGGCCGACGTGGTCTATGCCGACGTCGACTCCTCGGTGCGCGGTGCTGCGGAGCATTCCGTTGCTGCTCAACTCTCGTATCTGGCGACGCTCGACCCGGCCGGGCGGGCCGCCCTCTGATGCCCGTTCCGGGGGGGCGGTCCATTCCCTGACCGCCCCCGCGGGCGCCGGTTCCGCTGCTCGCGGACCGGCCGGGCCCCTGCTCTGGCGGGTGCCTACTGGGCTGCGGCCTCGGCGGCCGCGACGACGTCCGGCACGACGTTCTCGATGGCCCACGGCAGGCTGAGCGCCGAGGCCGAGGAGATCGCGAGCGTCGAGTGGTCGTCCGTCGTGGTGACGAAGCCGCCGTTGGCGACGCCCGGGATCTGCTTGAAGAGGTCGTGGTTCCGCACGGCCTCCGCGCCCTCCTCGCCGGCGACCCAGCTGTAGAAGACGTCCGACTCGAGCTCGGCGCTGCGCTCCGGCGAGACGTCGCCGTAGAACTGGCCGTCCTCGACCAGTTCGTCGACGACCGGGGCCTGCTCCATGCCGAGCGCCTTGAAGAAGCGGGGGCGCGTGTCGTCGCCCGCGTAGAGGCTCAGCGTGTTGGCGGCCGCGTCCACGTTGCCGGCGATGAAGGTGGTCTCCTCCAGGACAGGATTCTCCTCCACGACCGAGGCGAACTGCGCCTCGAGGTCGGCGACGACCTTCTCCGCCTCGTCCGACTTGCCCAGGGCGGCGCCCGTGGCCTCGGTGACGGACTGCCAGGAGGCGAGGTAGTTCTCCTTCTGCGGGCCGACGACCGGCGCGATCTTGGAGAGCTTGTCGTACTCCTCCTGCGTCAGGCCCGAGTAGCCCGCGAGGATGACGTCCGGCGTGGACTCCGCGAGGGCCTCGTAGTTGATGCCGTCGGCCTCGGAGTACTGCACCGGGGCGTTCTCGGTGCCGATCGCGGCGCCGAGCTCCTCGAGCTTGGCGTCCTTCCAGTCGGTGGAGCCGTTCTCGTTGCCGCCCCAGGAGTCCTCGGGCATGGCGACGGGCACCACGCCGAGGGCCAGCGCGGTGTCGGCGTTGACCCACGAGACGGTCGCGACGCGCTCCGGCTGCTCCTCGATGACGGTCTCGCCGTAGATGTGCTCGACGGTCACGGGGAAGCCTCCCGCGCCCTGCTGCGAGTCTGCGGACTCCGCGGGTGCGGCGGAGCCGGAGCACGCCGAGGCGGTGAGAACGACGGCGGCTGCTGCTGCGAGCAGTCCGGCGCGACGGGTGATGGCCATGGGACGTCCTTGCGGTCGGGGATCGTGTTCAGGGGTCGGCGAGCACGGGTCGCCAAGGAGTAAGGCTAGCCTCACTCAGCCCAATTACACAAAACTAGTGTTACGGAAATGTGCCCGCGGGTGAGAAACAGGTCACACGATGACCCGACGCCCCTCGCCCGTTTCCAAGTTAGGCAACCCTTGGTGTAGCTTTCAATGCGACACGGGGTTTTCGAAACGATCCCGTGTTCTAATTCTGCAGCGTCCGTGGCCATGGCCGCCCGGCGCTCCGCTCTCGCCCAGGAGAAGTCGATGAAGCTTTCACTGAAGTCCGCCCTGACGCTGACCGCGGCCGGGGCCGCCGTCCTGTCGCTCGCCGCCTGCGGCAGCACCGCCCCCGCGGCGGGCGACGCCCCGGCGTCGTCCGCCGAGCCGCGGACCGTCACCGTCCAGACGAACAACGGCGAGATGGAGGTCCCCGTCGAGCCGCAGCGCGTGGCGGTGCTGAACAACACCACGTTCGCGACGGTCAAGGCGTTCGGCGTCGAGCCCGTCGCCGTGCCGAAGCCCCTGCTGCCGGCCGAGGGCTACGCGGAGTGGGAGGAGGACCCGGAGATCGCCGACGCCGGCTCGCACCGCGAGGCCCAGCTCGAGGCGGTCAGCGCCGCGGAGCCCGACCTGATCATCGGCGGCGGACGCTTCACCGAGTACACCGAGGACCTGGAGAAGATCGCCCCGGTCGTGGACGTGCAGCCGGACGAGGCGTCGGAGGACGGATGGCTCGGCGGCCTCCGCCACCAGACCGAGGTGCTGGGCCAGATCTTCGGCGAGGAGGAGCGGGCCGCGGAGCTGGTGGCCGCCCTCGACGACGCCCAGACCGCCGCCGAGAAGGCCACCAGCGGCGAGACCGTCTTCCTGGCCAACGCCTCCGGCGGCCGGATCGACAACGGTGCCGGCCGCATCGGGCGGCTCCTCGAGGGCGTGAACCTGGAGGACGTCTTCGCCCAGCAGGACCTGGACGGCGAGTCCGTGCACAACGACTCCGGGCTGGCCCCCGAGACCGTCGCCCAGGCCGATCCGGACTGGATGATCGTCATGGACCGCGACGCGGCGGTCTCCGCCGAGGGCGAGGAGTTCACGCCGGCGGAGTCGCTGGTCGAGGCGCTCGGCGGCGTCTGGGGCGACACCACGTTCCACGCCGGGGACCAGATCATCTACCTGGAGCCGACGTTCTACGTCACCGAGGGCATCGAGGCCTACACGGCCGCCTACCAGCAGATCGCGGACGCGTTCTCGGCCGAGTAGCAGCCACCGGCGCGGGCCCCACGCGGGGCCCGCGCCCCTCCCCGAAGGCCCCCATGCGCACCGCCTCCTCACGCCTCTTCCTGGCCGCCATCGTCGTGGCGGCCCTGTCGCTGACTGCGGCATCGCTGCTGATCGGCGGCTACGAGATCACCCTGCACGGGCTCCTGACGGACCCCGGGGTCCAGCACATGTTCTGGGTCTCACGCGTCCCGCGCACGCTGGCCCTGGTCTTCGCCGCCGCCGCGATGGCCATCTGCGGCGTGATCATGCAGCTCATCACCCAGAACAAGTTCGTGGAGCCCACCACGGCGGGCACGGCCCAGTGGGCGGGCCTCGGGATGCTGGCCGTGCTGCTCGTGAATCCGGGCGCTCCTCCGCTGGCGAAGATGGCCGTGGCCATCGTCTTCGCCTTCGGCGGCACGTGGATCTTCATCGCCTTCCTGAACCGGGTGCGCGTCAAGGACTCCCTGGTGGTCCCGCTCGTCGGGATCATGCTCGGCGCCGTCGTCGGATCCTTCAGCACCTTCATCGCGGGGACCTTCGACCTCCTGCAGACCATGTCCGCGTGGCGCTCGGGCGGCTTCAGCGGGATCGTCGAGGGCTTCTACGAGCCCCTCTGGCTGGCCGCCCTCGCCTGCGGGGCCGCCTACTTCGTCGCGGACCGCTTCACGGTCGCGGGCCTGGGCCGCGACATCGCCACGAACGTCGGCCTGAACTACCACCGGGTCGTCTTCCTCGGCGTCTCGATCGTCGCACTCGCCACGGGAGTGACCGCCGTCGTCGTCGGCTTCATCCCGTTCATCGGGCTGATCGTCCCGAACCTGGTGTCCATGGTCCTCGGCGACGATCTGCGCCGGAACCTGCCGTGGGTCGCCCTCCTGGGCATCGTGCTCCTGCTCGTGTGCGACCTGATCGGCCGCACCATCGTGATGCCGATGGAGATCCCGGCGTCCGTCATCCTCGGCGTCGTCGGCGCCGTCGTGTTCATCGCCCTGGTCCTGAGGCAGCGCAGACATGTCAATGCTTGATTCGAACCGCACGCCCGCCCCTGACGCCGCGCCCGCCGGCCCGGATGCCGGGGGTACGACGCCGGAGCCCGGCGGGGAACGGGCCGTCACCGGGCGCGACCCCGGTCCCGCACGCCTCGGTCCCCCTCGCCTCGGTCCCGCACGCCTCGGTCCGGGCCAGCGGCTGGTCCTGGTGGGAGCCCTGGCCGCCGCGGCGTCGTGCTGCCTGCTCTTCCTGTTCATCCGCGGCTCGTTCGCCTTCGCGATCGACCAGCGGCTCGCCATGCTCGGCACCATGCTGGTGGTCGCCTTCACGCAGGGCGTCGGGACCGTGGTCTTCCACACGGTGACCCACAACCGGATCCTGACCCCGTCGATCATGGGCTTCGACTCGCTCTACACGTTCATGCAGACCATCCTGGTCTGGGTCTTCGGCGGCGTCTTCCTGGCGAGCGTCGAGGGCATCCCGAAGCTGATCGCGGAGACGCTGCTGATGGTGGTCTTCGCGACGCTCCTGTACCGCTGGCTGTTCTCCGGCCGGTTCGGCAGCCTCTACGTGCTGCTGCTGGTCGGGGTGGTCCTGGGCATGGCGTTCGACTCGATCTCGGTCTTCGTCCAGCGGCTCCTGAACCCCACGGACTACGACATGCTCTCGGTGGAGCTGATGGGCCGGATGAGCTCCGTCGACTCCGACTACCTCCCGCTCGCGTTCGCCGTGTGCGCCGCCGTCGGACTCGTGCTGTGGCGCCGGCGCTTCCGGCTGGACGTGCTCCTGCTGGGCCGCGACGCCGCGCAGAACCTGGGCATCGACCACAAACGCGAGCTGACCGTGATGCTGGTGCTGATCGCCGTCATGGTCGCGTTCTCCACCGCGCTGGCCGGGCCGATGACCTTCTTCGGATTCGTCGTCGCGACGCTCGCGTACCAGGTCGCCGGGACGCACCGGCACCAGTACGTGATGCCCATGGCGTTCCTGCTGGGTCTCCTGACCCTGACCGCCGGGCAGTTCGTCCTGGAGCACGTCTTCTACGCGTCGGGCTTCCTGACCGTCATCATCGAATTCGCGGGCGGCACCCTCTTCCTGCTGCTCCTGCTGCGAAAGGGCAAGCTGTGATCGCCTTCAGCGACGTCGTCAAGGACTACAACGGCCTCCGGGTCCTCGGGCCCGTCACGGGCGGGATCTCCGCCGGCGGCGTCACCGCCCTGATCGGCCCGAACGGCGCCGGCAAGTCGACGCTGCTGACCATCATCGGCCGCCTGATGGACCCCTCGGCCGGGCACATCACGGTCAAGGGGCACGACGTCGCCACGACCCGCAGCGCCGACCTCGCCCGGCTGATCTCCGTGCTCCGGCAGGAGAACCACATGACCGCCCGGCTCACGGTGCGCGACCTGGTCGGCTTCGGCCGCTACCCCCACTCGAAGGGACGGCCCACCCCGGAGTGCCGCGCCGCCGTGGACCGCGCCCTGGAGTTCCTCAACCTGACCGCTCTGCAGGACCGGTTCACGGACCAGCTCTCCGGGGGCCAGCGGCAGCGCGCGTACGTCGCCATGGTGCTGGCCCAGGACACCGAGTACATCCTGCTGGACGAGCCGCTGAACAACCTGGACATGAAGCACGCCGTGCTGATGATGCGCCAGCTCCGCCGCGCCGCCGTCGAACTGGGCAAGACCATCGTGATCGTGATCCACGACGTCAACTTCGCGGCGTCCTACTCGGACCACATCATCGCGCTCCGGGACGGCCAGGTCTGCCACACCGGCAGCCCCGACGAGATCATGCGCGACGACGTGCTCACCGACGTCTTCGACACCGACGTGCGGGTGCACCGGATCGAGGACCGCCCCGTGGCGATCTTCACGCACTGACCCGGCCCCCTGCTGACCCAGCGGGCCCCTCCTGCACCGGTGGGACCCTACTGCACCGGAGGAACGAGGGCCGCCCAGAGCAGGAAGGCGACGAGGCCCGCGAGGCCGATGGCCAGGAGGATCGTCCAGCCGAGCGAGAACCGCCACGAGGCGCGCAGGAACGCCGCGTGGTCCTCGCTGGCGACGAACTCGTGGATCCAGCGGCGCTGCCACAGGGCCACCATGCCCAGCGTGAGCAGGACCGCCCCGCCGACGACGATCGGGTTCATGTTCTCGCCGGTGAGGCCCTCCCCCGCGAAGCTCAGCACCAGGTAGCCGGGGAGCCGGCCGGCCAGGGAGACCAGGAGCAGCGTCCGAATCCGCAGGGTGCTCAGTCCGGCCACGAAGGAGACGATGTCGTCCGGGAAGGCCGGGAGCAGGTAGATGAGGAACAGGACGAACGCGCCGCGCCGGGCGATCAGGCGGTCGAACCGCTCCAGCGTCGCGGGCTTGACGAAGCGCTCCACGAACGGCCGGCCGAGCCGTCGGGCGAGGACGAACACCAGCCAGAAGCCGATGAACGCCCCGATCATCGTGTAGAGCAGCCCCAGCCACGGCCCGAACAGCAGCCCGCCCACGAGCCCGCTGACCTGGCCCGGCAGGGGCGCGATGACCACCTGCGCCACCTGCAGGCCGATGAAGGCCAGCGGAGCCGCGGCGCCCAGCCCGCCGATCGTCTCCCGGGCAGTCTCCGGGTCGCTGAAGAGCGGCAGCAGGGGCCGGCCGAAGTGGACGGCGGCCGCGATGGCGGCCGCGCCGAGTACCACCAGGGTGATCGTCAGGAGCACGGAGCGGAGCGGCCTCCGGGCGGGTCGGCCCGGCCTCCGGGCCGGTGCATCGACGGCGTCGTGAGTGTCCATGGCGCCAGACTAGATCCTGACCGGCCCGCAGAGGAGGGATCCGTCCGGATCTCCGGGCCGTCGCGCCGGTATTTCAGGGGGCTCGCCGCCCGGTCTCGGGGTCCGCTCGGGGAAGGCCCGGAGCAGGCGACACGGCTCGTGCAGAGGCGGGACCACTGCAGGGGGCGCGGGAGAGGCCGGGCTCAGTAGTTGAGCGCGGCGGGTCCGTAGTCGGCGCGGCGGGCGGCGCGCTCCTGCTGGGCGACCGTGCGGTGGTGCAGGAGGTCGATCAGGCGGTTGGCATTGCGGATGAGATCGGCGATCTGCTCGTCGTCGCGGTCCACCCACTGGATCCGGGGCTCGTCGTGCAGCGGCCGGAAGTCCCGGTGCTCCTCCCAGACCATGAGCGTACGCTCGGCGCCGATCACATACTGCTGCCACCAGACCTGGCGGAGGTAGTGGCGCGGGATGGAGCGCCAGACCTTGTTGGTCGTCTTGATCTCGGCCAGTTCCACGCGCCCGTCGGGGCGGATCGCGATGCCGTCCGGTGTCGCCAGGTGGCGGATCTCCGCCTCCGCGTGGAACAGGAGGCTGCTCGGCTCGATCCCGTGGTTCCGCAGGACCCAGTCCGCGATCACCGGCTCCCTGGTGCGTCCGTACTCCGTGTAGGGGTTCCCGGTGAACCCGGACCCTCCGAGCTTCGCCTCGACGGCGACCTCGATGCTGCGCGGCGTGGAGAGCTTGGCGACATCGGTCGCGGTGATGCCGCGCGTGCGCGCCCGCAGCCACGCCACCCGGTCGCTGGAATCGGCCACCACGCGGCGCAGGCAGGGATGGTTCTCCCGCTGCTCAGGGGCGGATGGTTGGTCGAACGGCACCGGACCATTCTGCCCCATCGGTGACCCGCCACTCCGTCA
Source organism: Zhihengliuella alba (assembly GCF_039538765.1). Taxonomy (NCBI): domain Bacteria; kingdom Bacillati; phylum Actinomycetota; class Actinomycetes; order Micrococcales; family Micrococcaceae; genus Zhihengliuella; species Zhihengliuella alba. Next base: position 679,979 of record NZ_BAABCJ010000002.1, read on the forward strand.
GGCGGGCCCGCGTGGCCCGATCCCGTCCGGTCGCGGACCGATCGGGTCAGGCGCCGCCGCCCCGGATCACCGGTTCCGGCAGCGCGTCCGGGTGCTGCTCCTGGAGCGTGCGGAGCAGCTCCTCGCGCACGCTGTTCTGCAGGTTCCACAGGTCGCCCGCATTGCGGGCGGTGAGCCAGATGAACACCGTCATCAGGCCGCCCTTCGCATCGGAGACCGCGAGGCTCGCATCGCGTCCGTCCCACGCCTGGTTCGCCGCGACCGTGTCCTCCAGCCGCTTCCGCAGCAGCTCCACGGGCGCCTTCCAGGTGAGCTCGATCTCGATGCCCCCGGAGACGTCGTCCGTCCCGCGCGAGTAGTTCCGGAACGGGGTGGTGGTGAAGTACGTGGAGGGCAGGATCATCCGGGTGTCGTCGATCAGCTTGACGACGACGTAGGTCAGGGTGATCTCCTCGACGTTGCCGCGCGAGCCCTCGATCACCACGGTGTCGTCCACGCGGAGGGCGTCGGTGAAGGCGAGCTGCAGCCCGGCGAATACATTGGAGAGCGTGGACTGGACCGCCATGCCGGCGATGACGGAGATGAGGCCCGCGGAGGCCAGGATGCCGGCTCCGAGCGCCCGCACCTCGGGGATCAGGAGCAGGATGCCTGCAACGGCGAACACCAGCACGGCCGCGACCACGACCCGCCGGAGCAGCGAGACCTGGGTCCGGAGCTTGGCCATGTGCCGGGCGTCCACGGACTGCTCGCTGCGGTACTTGGAGAGCAGGATCGACTCCACGAGGTGCAGCAGGACGGTCACCAGCCATGCGAACGCGGCGATCATCGTGGCCAGCAGGAGGAAGTCGACCGAGCCGCGCCACTCGGACTCCGGCGCGGTCACGGCGAACGAGCCCAGCGTGCCGATGCAGCTGAGCAGCAGGAACAACGGCCAGCGGGCCCGCTTGATGTCGTCGCGCAGGAGCGGCTTGCGTCGGAGGACCCGGTTCACCACGGCGGCCCCGACCCAGGTGACCACGAACGCGACGACGATCGCGATGCCGGCGCCGACCCAGGGCTGCAGGTAGGCGGGCAGGCCTGCCACGACCTCCTCGGTCAACTTGCCCATCCCGGGGTCCGGCTCGCCGAACCGGTCCGGATCGATGATCGGCTCATCCGTTGCAGGGGCGGTCAGGACGGAAGATTGCATGGTCCAAGCGTGGCACATCCGACCGGGAGGATGGGCCGCTCCCCGCCCGGCGGCCCGGGTCATCTTGGCCCGCCGTGCCCCAAGCGAGGGTCCCTTGTGCCACGATTCACCTATGGCTCTTGTCCCCTTCAAACAGGTCGATGTCTTCTCCACCGCGCCGTACCGCGGCAACGCGCTGGCCGTGGTGCTGGACGCGTCCGGGTTGAGCACCCAGGACATGCAGGACTTCGCCCGCTGGACGAATCTGGCGGAGACCACGTTCGTGCTCCCGCCCACCAGCCCGGGGGCCGACTACCGCGTGCGGATCTTCACGTCGACCACGGAGCTCCCGTTCGCCGGCCACCCGACGCTCGGCACCGCGCACGCGTGGCTCGAGTCCGGGGGCCGGCCGTCGCGCCCCGGCGTCCTGGTGCAGGAGTGCGGCGCCGGTCTGATCGAGGTCAGGATCGAGTCCGCCGGGACGAGTCCGCGGCTGGCGCTCAAGGGACCCGAGTTCGTGCGCACCGGCCCGCTGGAGGACGACGTCCTGGAGTGGGCGGTCTCCGCGCTCGGGCTGGGCCCGGACGACGTCGTCGCGCACCAGTGGCTCGTCAACGGGCCGCACTGGGCGGGTCTGCTGCTCAAGGACGCAGAGACGGTCCTGCGGATCGAGCCGGACTTCGCCGCGCTGGAAGGGCTCGAGGTCGGAGTCATCGGCGCGTACTCGCGGCCGGGGGCCGATCAGGTCATGCGCCACGATCCGGCACGCGAGGCGGTCCGCCCGAGCGGCGCACGCGCCGAGCTCGAGCCTCTGCCGGACACGGCGGCGATGAACCTTAGCGCCTTCGGCTCGGCGGTGGAGCAGGCACCGGCCGACTACGAGGTCCGGGCGTTCTGCCCTGGCGAGGCGCTGCCCGAGGACCCGGTGACCGGCAGCCTCAACGCCGGGTTCGCGCGCTGGCTCATGTCGGAGGGCCTGGCCGAGGACGCGTACTCCGTCCGGCAGGGCACCCGGGTGGGCCGCGCCGGCGACCTCTACCCGTACCGCGACGCCGAGGGCGTCTGGCTCGCGGGTCACTCGGTGACGTGCATCGACGGCTCGGTCCTGCTGCCGTGAGCCGCGCCGCACCCGACGCGGCCATCACCGAGGAGGACCGGGCCGCGTGGCGCGCCCTCTGGGCGCTGGCGATCGGCTTCTTCATGATCCTCGTGGACTCGACGATCGTCACGACGGCCATGCCGGCGATCATGAGCGGCCTCGACGCCGGCGTCTCCGGCGTCGTCTGGGTCCACAGCTCCTATCTCCTGGCCCTCGTGGTCCCGATGCTCATCACGGGCCGGCTCGGCGACCGGTACGGCCCCAAGAACCTCTACCTGGTCGGGCTCGGGGTCTTCACCGCCGCCTCGCTCGCCTGCGGCCTCGCCGGGGACCTGACCACCCTGGTGGTCGCCCGGGTGGCCCAGGGACTCGGCGCCTCCCTGATGACCCCGCAGTCGATGACCTTCATCACCCGCCTGTTCCCGGCCCAGCGGCGCGGGACCGCGATGGGCGTCTGGGGTGCGATCGCCGGCATCGCCTCGCTGGCCGGGCCGCTCCTCGGGGGCATCCTGACGGACTCCCTCGGCTGGGAGTGGATCTTCTTCGTCAACGTGCCGATCGGCGTCGTGACCTTCTGGCGCGTCGTCGTCGCCGTGCCACGGCTGGAGACGCACGCCCGCACCGTGGACTGGGCCGGCGTCGGGCTCTCGGCAGTCGGGATCCTGCTCCTGGTCTTCGGCCTGCAGGAGGCCGAGTCGTACGACTGGGGCCCGGTGGTCGGGTGGGTCGGGATCTGGCACCTCATCGCCGCCGGGGCCGTCATCATGGTGGTCTTCGTCCTCTGGCAGTCGGCGCAGGGCCGCTGGTGGCCGCGGCTGGACCCTCTGGTCCCGCTCGGCCTGTTCCGGGACCGCAACTTCACACTGGCCACGGCCGCCGTGACCTGCATGGGCCTGGTGATCTACTGCCTGAACATCCCCATCATGTTCTACCTCCAGTCGGTGCGCGGCACGACGCCGACGGTCGCCGCCCTGCTGATCGCGCCCATGGCGGTGGTCGGGGCGCTGCTCGCCCGCTACGCGGGCTCCCTCGTGAACCGGCGCGACCCACGGATCCAGGCCGCCCTGGGCTTCTTCTGCTTCGGCGGATCCATCATCGGCTACGGCCTCCTCCTGCCGCTGGACATCCCGCTGCCCTGGCTGCTGGTGCCCGCCGCCCTGATGGGCGCCGGCAGCGCGTTCGTCTGGCCCGCGATCTCCCTGACGGCGACGCGGGACCTGGACCACTCCAACGCCGGCGCCGGCTCCGGTATCTACAACACGTCCCGCCAGCTCGGCGGCGTGGTCGGCTCCGCCGTCGTGGCGCTGCTGATGGAGGCGCGGATCTCGGCGAGCGTGGCGGCCCAGGCCGCGGCGCCGGCGTCGGGCGACGGCACTGCGGCGGCGGCCCGCGGGGTGGGCGATCCGGGCGAGCTGCTGGCCGGCGCCATCCCGCCCCAACTCGCCGAGGCGGTCGCGACCGGGCTCGGCCAGTCGCTGCTCCTCCCGGGGTGCGCGGCCCTGCTCGGCGGCGTCCTGGCCCTGGGGTTCCGGCACGTGCGCGACGACGAGCGGGCGGACGAGCGCGTGCTAGATTCGCCGTCATGACGGACTCCGCGATCCCGCAGGACGCCCTGCGCCTGCTGATCAGCGATGGGTTCGAGGCGACGAGCGTGGACCAGCTCGCCGCGGCAGCCGGCATCAGCCGCAGCACCTTCTTCCGCCGCTACGGCTCCAAGGAGGGCATGGTCTTCGCCGACCTGGACGGGATCCTGGCCGCCGTCGAGCACGGCCTCGCGCCGCTGCGCGAGCTGGCAGACCCCATGCCCGGGAACGGCGCGGCCGCGGGATTGTGCCGGGAGGCCCATGCCGGGAGGGACCGGCCCGGGACCCCGGAGGCCGAGATCCTCGAGACGCTCCTCGCCACGGCCTTCTCCGTCTTCGACCACCACACCGGCCACGCCGAGGTCTCCCGTCTGCGCCACCGGCTCCTAACCGCGGTCCCGGCCCTGCGCGACCGCGAGCTGGTCAGCACCCACCGGTACGAGCGCGCCTTCCGCCGCGCCCTCCGCCCGCTGCTGGAGGAGGACGCGACGTCGGCCGCGCTCGCCGCGGCCATCGTCGCGGTCCACAACACACGGCTGCGCGAGTGGCTGCGGGCCGAGGACCAAGCGGCCGCGGCGACCGCTGCCGCGCGCGCGAGGCTCGAGGCGGACCTGCGCGGCGTCGTCGGGCAGCTGCTGCGCATCCCGCCCGCAGCCGGCGGCTCCGGCGAGGGCGCCACCGGCGGGACGCCCGGACCCTCGCACGGCCCGCGCCGCCCGGCCAGTGTCGTCGTCACAGTCCTGGAGGCCGGGCTCGACGGCGGTCTGGACGAGGCGGCCGTGCTGGAGGCCGTCCGTGCCCAGCTGCGCGGTCGCCCCGCCCCTCCGCCGGCGCAGGCGGAGTGATGACCCTCGAACCGCAGGAACCCCGGCTCGACACGAGCGACCCGGCCGAACACCTCGTCGCCTACCTGGACTACTACCGTCGCGTGGTCGTCGCGAAGCTGGGCGGCCTCGACGCCGCCGCGCTGACGCGGGCCCGGCTGCCCTCCGGCTGGACGCCGCTCGAACTGCTCAACCACCTGGTCCACATGGAGCAGCGCTGGTTCCGCTGGGGATTCCTCGCCGAGTCAGTCCCCGCCCCATTCGGCGACCACGCTGGCGGAGCGGCCGATGGTCCGTGGGAGGCACCGCCGACCGACGACGCCCGGCGGACCGCCGACGAGCTCTGCACCCAGTTGCTCGCCGGCGGCGAGACGACGACCCGGATCCTGCGCAGGAACGCGCTCTCGACGCACGGCGGCCTCGGCGGTCGGTTCCCGACGCCGCCGGCACCGCCTCTGCTCTGGATCGGGTTCCACGTGCTCCAGGAGTACGCACGGCACGCCGGCCATCTGGACATCGTCCGAGAACTGGAGGACGGGGCAACAGGCGAACCGGGATGAACCTGAGTTCCTTGACGTGGAACTGAGTTTCATCAATAGTGGTCTCGACACGTCCACCGCTGCGCGCGGCCACGCCAAGGGAGCCACCCATGAACCCCGAGACCCACTCGACCCGCCCGTCGGCCCCCGGCCCCGGCCCGGCGCCCGGCGGCACTGCGGGCGGCGACGACTTCCCGCACGGCGCGGAGGCGCCGTCGTACGAGGTCTGGGGCGAGGTGGAGACCGACCCGGCCGGCGTCTTCGCGGACCTCCCGGAGCAGGACCGCGCCTACCGCGACCGGGCCCGCGCCTTCGGTCTCGACGATGTGCGCCCGGTGATCGACGACTACTGGAACCGCGCGGACTATCCGCTGCACCTGGGGCGCCGGCTCGGCGAGCTCGACCTGCTGCGCGACGGCGTCCACGTCGAGGGATTCGCCCCGATGACCACCCTCGCCGCCGGCCTGGTGAACATGGAGCTCTCCCGCGCCGACGGCTCGGTGGGCACCATCTGCGGCGTGCAGGGCGGACTGGCGCTCCGCTCGGTCGCCTACTGCGGCTCACCCGAGCAGGTGGAGCACTGGGTGCCCCGACTCGCCCGCGCCGAGGTCTGGGGCGCCTTCGCACTCACGGAGCCCGCCCACGGCTCCGACTCCGTGTCCCTGGAGACCCGGGCGACGCGCGTCGACGGAGGCTACCGGCTCAGCGGCGAGAAGAAGTGGATCGGCAACGCCTCGCTGGCCGACACCCCCGAGGGCGGAGTCACCGTGGTCTGGGCGCGGACCGAGGACGACGGCGCGGTGCGCGGCTTCCTCGTGGAGCAGCAGTGGGACGGCTACACCGCGACGACGATCGAGAACAAGCTCAGCCTGCGCGCCATCTGGCAGGCACACCTCCGCATGGAGGACGTCTTCGTCCCCGACACGCACGTCCTCCCCGAGGCCCGCACCTTCAAGGACACCGCCCGCGTCCTCTTCGCCACGCGGCTGGGCGTGGCCTGGTCCGCTGTCGGCCACGCCACGGCCTGCTACGAGACGGCGGTCCAGTATGCGCAGCAGCGGGTGCAGTTCGGCCGGCCGCTGGCGGCCAGCCAGATCGTGCAGGAGCGGCTGGCCAGGATGCAGTCCGAGCTGGTGACCATGCAGACGATGGTCCGGCACATGACGGCCCGGGCGGAGGCCGATTCCCTGACGCCGGAGCAGGCGTCGCTGGCCAAGTACACGTGCACCCGGACGGCACGCTCGATCGCCGCGAACGCCCGCGACCTGCTGGGCGGCAACGGCATCCTGCTGGAGCACCGGGTGGCACGCCACCTCGCGGACATCGAGGCGATCCACACCTACGAGGGCACCGAGACCGTCCAGGCACTGATCATCGGCCGATCCATCACGGGCCGCTCGGCCTTCGCCGGCTGAGATTCCCACCGTGCTGCTACTCGCTTCACAGCACGCGCCAAGGTCCACTTCCTACAGTGGAATCACCTCATGAAGGTGCGAGTGATGAGAGCACCGGTCGGATCAACGGTTCCCCCCCAACCGCCGGCCGGTGCTCATTCGTTTAAGCACGCCACGGCCCACCCCGAGCAACACACCGCTGGACAGTAGCTGGCAGCTTCCTTAGAGCATCGCCGCAGGGGTCGCCCCGGCTGGCCAAGCGGCCCATCTCCACGCAGACTGAGAGCACCAACGGAGAGGAGACACCGTGAGCAACAGCGCACCCGGAACGGATCCGCAGGATCTGGACCGGAACGACCTGAACGCGAAGTCCGAGGACGAGCCCGTCGAGATCCCCGAGGAGGAGCTCAAGCGCCGTCACGACGACGAGCGCGTCGAGGAGTGGATCGACGAGTCGTTCCCGGGCTCGGATCCGCCGTCCAACTACTGATCCCGTCCCCGCCGCCGGCACCGGCCGGACGGCGGGAGTCCCCGGCACGGAGCGGGCCGACCCACCGGGTCGGCCCGCTCCGTGCCGCTCGAACCTCCGCGTCGAGTCAGCCCGGGACCTCAGCGCACTCAGACGCGGCGCTCAGGCACCTCCAAGAAACGCCTCCTAGGCTGGTTCTACCTTCTCAAGGTGCGAGTGATCACGAAGCACCGGTCGAATGCGGTTTATCGCCTCCTTGTCTGCATTCGGCCGGTGCTTCTCGCATGTCCGGAGGCCGCGACCCCAGGGCGGGCCCGCCCGGCCTCGGCGCTGGTGGCAGAATGCAAGGAGAGACAGGCCGCGACAGCGCCGGCCGCCGCACCGCCGAGCGCTGCCGATGAGTGCCCCAACTTCGAGGAGTCCAGGTGGAAGAGTTCCGTTGCTCGCGCGTCGAGGAGACGCACCGACCCTATGTGGCCGCCGAGGAGCGCTATGACTCGATCGGCTATCGCGCCGTCGGGCGCTCCGGACTGCTGCTCCCGCCACTGAGCCTGGGGCTCTGGTGGAACTTCGGGGACAACCGGCCGTTCGACGTCCAGCGGGAGATCCTCCGGCACGCGTTCGACCGGGGCATCATCCACTTCGACCTGGCGAACAACTACGGACCTCCCTTCGGCAGCGCCGAGGAGAACTTCGGCCGCATGATGACCAAGGACTTCGCGCCTTACCGCGACGAACTCGTCATCTCCTCGAAGGCCGGCTGGGACATGTGGCCCGGCCCGTACGGCACCCGCGGCTCCCGGAAGTACATCCTCGCCTCCGCGGAGGCGTCCCTGCAGCGGATGAACCTCGAGTACGTCGACATCTTCTACTCGCACCGCCCCTCCCCCGAGATCCCGCTCGAGGAAACCATCTGCGCCCTGGATGCCCTGGTGCGCCAGGGCAAGGCCCTGTATGTCGGCATCTCCTCCTACACGGCGGAGCAGACGGCGGAGGCCGCCGCGGTCGCCCGGGGGCTCGGCACCCCGCTCGTCATCCACCAGCCGGCCTACTCCCTGCTGAACCGGTGGGTCGAGGAAGGGCTTTTGGAGACGCTGGCGCGCGAGGGCATGGGCTCGATCGCCTTCACTCCGCTGGCCCAGGGCCTCCTGACCAACAAGTACCTCAAGGACGAGCACGCCACCCCCAGCGGCGGCCGGACGACGCTGCACGCGCTCACGCCCGAGAACCTCGCGATCGTGCGCGGCCTCGCCCGCGTCGCCGAGGAGCGCGGGCAGACCCTCGCCCAGATGGCGATCTCCTGGCTCCTGCGCGACGGCGGCGCGACCTCGGTCCTGATCGGCGCCTCCTCGACGGCGCAGCTGGACGAGAACCTCGGCGCCCTGGACGCGCCGGCGTTCTCCGCTGAGGAGCTGAAGCTGATCGACCGCATCACCGCCGGGGAGAACCGCGCCGAGTCGCGACGCGGCCAGAACGGGAGCTGAGTCGGCCGTGGAACCGGTCAGCGCCGCCCCGGCCCTCCCCGCCCCGGCCCTCCCCGCCCAGGCCCCGGTCCGGGACGCCCGCTCGCGCGGGACGCAGATCGGCGCCCTGGCGGCGCCGCTCGTGGCCGCGTCGCTCCTGGCGCTCTGCGCCCTGCTCGGCCTGGCCGGCCCGGCAGCGGCGAGACCGCCGTCGGGCGTGGAGGTGCTCGACACGGCGGCGGTCCTGGACGAGGCGAGCCTGACGGCCGCGCTCGAGGACCTCGACTTCCACCGCCCCGTCGACCTCGTGGTCCTCACCCTGGACGGCGGCGAAGCGGCCAATCTCAACGAGGCCGTCCTCGCCTACGCCCGCGCGGAACATCCCGAATGGCTCAGCGAGGACGGCCGGACCTGGGCCGACGGCGTCTTCATCCTGGCCGTCGACCCGGTCGGGCGACACGTGGGAACGTACGCGGGCGAGGACCTCGACGTCTCGCAGTCGACCCAGGACGACATCCAGGAAGCGTCGAAGGACCGGCTGCGCGTCGAGGAGTGGGACGCGGGCGTGCTGGCCGGCGCCGAGGAGGCGGCCAGCCGGATCGGCAGGCCCTGGTACCGGAGCCCGGCGCCCTACATCCTGCTCGGCGTGGCCGCAGTGGCCGGCGGGACCGTCGGCGCGGCCGTGGCCTCGACCCGGGGACGCAACCGCCGCCGGGTCGAGGAGGCCCTGGACCGGGGCGACGGGCACCTGGCCAGCGTGGCCTCAGACCTGGACGCGACCGAGCGCGACGCCGCCCGCATCCCGACGACGTCGCCGCACGGGCGGGCCGTGCTGGAGCGGTACCGGTCCTTCGCCGACGACTGGACCCGGGTCCGCTCGGAACGCACCGCCCTGGAGGCCCTGGACCCGGCCGCACGGTCCCGCAGTGAGGCTGCGGAGCGGGCGGAGGCCTGGGCGGACGATGCGGCCCGGCTGGACTCGTTCGACGACGTGGTCGCGGACACCGCGGACCTGCTGACCATGACCGGCGAGTGGCTCGCCGCCTGGCAGCGGCAGGCCGACGGCCTGCGCGCCGATCTGGAGGAGGCCCCGGGAATCGTGGATCTCGAGCCGGCCGCGGCCGACGGCCCGGAGGCGACCGCGCTGCTCGAGTTCGCGGGAAGGGCCCGGGTGGACCTGAGCACCATCGGCTCCCGTCTCGGCGCCCGTCAGATCACGCCCGATCTGGCCCTGGACGAGCTGCAGGAGCTGCGCACGGGTCTCTCGGACCGGTTCGAGGCCTATGCCGAGGCCGTCATCGAGGCCTACGCCGAGTCGGATGACGAGAGGGACACCCTGCGGGAGCAGATGGCGGAGAGCAGGCGCTCCGCGGACCGGCCCCATGCCGGCATCCTCGAGGTCTCCCACCCGGCGACCCTGCTGCTGCACAGCGCCGTCTTCGCGGGCTGGTACACCGCGGGCACCTCGGCCGTCGACGCGGCCCGCGGGTCCGGGACGGCCACGGGGTACGGGCCGACCGGCGGCGGTTTCTCCGGCACGGGCTCGTCGTCGAGTTTCTGACCCCGTCCCGCTGTAGCCTGAACACAGTTTCGTCCATCCGCAGGTCTTCCCCGCACGGCGAGGACCGAGCACGCGTCACCCACGAAGGAGCGTCATGCCCATGGGACTCTTCCGCCGCCGCCGTCTGGAAGCAGCGAGCCGGCCGCCGGTCGCCCGCGCGGCCGCACGGACCCATTCGGACCGAGTCGCCCGCATGTGGGGCGACTTCCTCGGCTCATCGGCGACGCGCTCCGCCCAGATCCTGCTGGTCCTCGCCGTCGTCGGCGTCATCGTCTGGGGCTCGCGGATCGTCAGCCTCGCCGTCCTGCCCCTGCTGATCGCCCTGATCCTCGCCTGCGCGCTGTGGCCGCTGGTGGCGCGGCTGCGCCGGGTCATGAGCCCCCTGCTCTCGGCGTGGACCGTCTTCCTCGGCTCGATCGTGGTGCTCGGCGGTCTCGGGTGGGGCCTGGTGGTCTCGGTGATGAGCGAGTGGCCGCGGCTCGTGGACCAGGCGGTACAGGGTTTCACACAGCTGCAGTCCACGGTCCAGGACATGTCCAGGAACCTGCCGTTCGACGTCAGCCAGGACCAGTTCAACACCGCCTTGAACGACTCGGTGAACACCGTCGCCGACTGGCTCACCAGCAGCCAGTTCGGCGCCGGGGCCCTGAGCGGGATCACCGCGGCGGGCTCCTTCCTCACCGGGACGGTCCTGCTGCTGGTCATCCTGTTCTTCTTCCTCAAGGACGGCGACAAGATCTGGGCCTTCTTCCTGTCCTGGATGCCGGACGCCCACCTGCCCAAGTGGCGGGCCTCCGGTGACGAGGCGCTGGACACCTTCGGGGGCTACATCCGCGGCACGGCCATCATCGCCGCCGTGGACGCCGTCGGCATCGGCCTCGCGCTGCTGCTCCTGGGCGTGCCGCTGGCGCTGCCCCTCGCCGTGATCGTCTTCCTGTCGTCGTTCATCCCGATGGTCGGTGCGACGGTCGCCGGCGTGCTGGCCACCCTCGTGGCCCTCGTCGCCAACGGCTGGGTCGTCGCCCTGATCGTGCTGGGCGTGGTCATCCTGGTCAACCAGCTCGAGGGCAACTTCCTGCAGCCGATCGTCATGGCCCACACGCTGAGCCTGCACCCGCTGGTCATCCTGCTCGCCCTGACCATGGGCACGGTGGTCAGCGGACTGATCGGCGCCATCCTCGCGGTGCCGCTCACGGCCGCTACCTGGGCGATCATCAAGGTCTGGTCCGGGCGCTCGCATCCGGAGCTGCACGACCCGGAGCCGGTCGCCGAGCGCTGACGGGACCCGCGGACAGGACCGGCCCCCCGCCACCCACATCCCCCGGAAGGACCCATGGCAGATCTCCCCGAGCTCCTCGTGCCCGACGCCGACGCCTGGCACGCGTGGCTGCTGGAGCACCACGCGTCCAGCGCCGGGGTGTCGCTGGTGCTGACCAAGAAGAACGGTACGACGACGCAGCTCACGTACGATCAGGCCGTCGCGGAGGCGCTGTGCTTCGGCTGGATCGACGGGCGGCGCAACGCCCGCGACGCCGAGACCTTCGCCAACCGCTTCACGCCACGCCGCCCGGGCGGGATGTGGTCCCAGCGCAACGTGCGTCTCGTGGAGCGCCTGATCGCGGACGGGCGCCTGCAGCCGGCCGGGCTCGCCCAGGTCGAGGCGGCGCGGGCGGACGGCCGCTGGGAGCGCGCCTACGCCGGATCGGCGAGCGCGGAGCCTCCGGCCGAGCTGGCCGCCGCCCTCGCGGAGCATCCCGGGGCCCGTGGGATCTACGCGGAGCTCAACGCGGCGAACCGCTTCGCCCTCTACCACCGGGTCCAGACGCTCAAGCGTCCCGAGTCGCGGGTGCGCCGCGCACGGGAGCTCGTCGCCCTGCTCGAGCAGCGGATCGCCCCGCACCCGCAGCCGGGGTTCTCGACGCCGCCCCGGAAGCCGTCGCCGCCGAAGAGCCCCTCCGCAGAGTGATGGGCGGGGGCGGGCACCGGCCATCTCCCCGAGGGCGCTCCTAGCGCACCCGGTCGACGGGCCGCGGCGGGTTCACCCGGGCAGGGCCGCGAGCAGGTCCTGCATGCGGGCGATCTCGGCCGACTGGCCGGAGGCGATGTGGGCTGCGAGCTCCTGGGTGGTGAGGTCGATCCCGTGGATCTGGACGTCGCTGCACATGGCCAGCGCCCCGCGGTGGTGCTTGATCATGCCCTCGAGGAACAGCCGGTCGAACGCGGTCCCCTCGGCCGCGGCGAGCGCCGCCATCTCCTCCTCGGTCAGCATCCCCTCCATCGGAGCGTCCCCGCCGTGACCGTGATGGCCGGAGCCGCCGCCGTCGGCCTCGGGCGGCACGTCGAGCTCGCGCGTCGTCAACCACTCGGCCATGTAGTCGATCTCCGCGCCCTGCTCGAGGTGCATGCGCGAGGCCAGGTTTTTCAACTGCTCCGACTGGGCGCGGTCCGGGACCAGGGCGGTCATCTCCACGGCCTGGGCGTGGTGCGGGATCATCATCGCCATGAAGTGGGCGTCGGCGTCGTTCCACTGGTCCGTCCCCGGATCCTCGGGGAGGTCCCCGGGCGAGCCGGTCTCGCCCTCCTCACCGGGTGCCCCGGGCATGACGACGGCGGGGGACGAGGCCGGGGCCTCGGACTTCTTGGGGCCCTTCCCCGTCGTCACCGCGGCCGTCGCCGAACAGGAAACGAGTGCGAGTGTCATAATGCACGCCGCGCTCGAGGCCGCCAGTCGTCGCCGTACGGACCCCCTCGTTTCGTTGAAGATTGAACGATGACTCGGGGTTTCGCGGTCCACGTCTGGTTCCTCTCGTGCGGGTGATCACGACCGAACGAACTGTTCCGAAAAGTTCTGGACGAATGCTCGTTCACCCGACAGACTACAGACACCCGACCTAGGAGGTGAAGACGCAAGATGCGTCTATCCCAACAGAACCGCCCGAGGGGCCGATCGGCGCTCGGAGCGGCCGCGGCCGTGCTGCTCGCCGGCTCGGCCCTCTTCGCCACGGCCCCTGCCTGGGCCGTGCCCGCCGACGACGACGCGCTCGTCCCCGACCAGGCGTTCGCCGAGGACGCGTTCGCCGAGCAGCTCTCCGCCCCCGACGGGGCCTCCCAGACCTCCGCTCCGGATGTCGCGCCTGGCGATGTGGCCAGCAGCAACATGGAGCACCTCAGCAACGTCCCGCAGGAGGGCGCGCTGCAGGGCACCGGCTCCGACATCGCCTTCCAGGGCGACTACGCCTTCGCGGGCAACTACGACGGCTTCACGGTCTACGACCTCTCGGACCCGGCCGAGCCCCGCACCGTGGTCGAGGTCTACTGCCCCGGAGCCCAGAACGACGTCTCCGTCCACGGCGACCTGCTCGTCACGTCGGTCGACGCCCGCATGGCCGACTCCTCCTGCGGCAGCGAGCGGACCTCGGACACCCAGGACTACTGGGAGGGCATCCGGATCTTCGACATCAGCGATCCGACGGCGCCCAAGTACGTCAAGGCGGTCGAGACCAAGTGCGGCTCCCACACGAACTCCCTGGCCCCGACGAAGAACGGCAAGGACCTCTACGTCTACGTCTCGTCCTACTCCCCCAACGAGGCCCTGGCGAACTGCCAGCCGCCGCATGATCTGATCTCGGTGGTCAAGATCCCGACGAGCGACCCGGCCTCGGCCGCCGTCGTCTCCGAGCCGTCCCTCTTCCCGGACGGGGGCTACGAGGGCGACGAGCGCGGCAACGCGAGCGCCACGTCCGGCTGCCACGACATCACCACCTACGTGGAGAAGGATCTGGCCGCCGGCGCATGCATGGGCGACGGCATCCTGATGGACATCTCCGACCGCGAGAACCCCGAGGTGATCGACCGCGTGCGCGACACGGAGAACTTCGCGTTCTGGCACTCGGCGACCTTCAACAACGACGCCACCAAGGTCGTGTTCACCGATGAGCTCGGCGGTGGCGGCTGGGCGACCTGCACCGAGGAGTTCGGCCCGGAGCTCGGCGCCAACGCGATCTACGACATCGCCGGCGGCGAGATGGAGTTCGGCTCCTACTACAAGATCCCCCGGATGAACACGGAGAACGAGAACTGCGTGGCCCACAACGGCTCGCTGATCTCCGTGAAGGGTCGCGATCTCATGGTGCAGTCCTGGTACCAGGGCGGCACGTCGGTCTTCGACTTCACCGACTCGGAGAACCCGAAGGAGGTCGCGTGGTTCGATCGCGGCGAGGGCGTGAGCGACGGGGGCACCTGGTCGTCGTACTACTACAACGGCTACGTGTACTCGAACGACCTCGACCTGGGCTTCGACACCTTCAAGCTCGACCCGTCGATCGACGGCAAGGCGAAGAAGAACCTGAAGGAGCTCAACCCGCAGGCGCAGCAGCGGTTCTGACCGCGCAGTAGCGCACACGATGCGCCAGTTCCACAGCGAGTACGGCGGCGGGCCCCCAGCGGACCCGCCGCCGTTCCATGCCGTGCCGGCACCCCGCCATGCCGATGCGGACCGACTGCCCGCCATAGCTTGTCTGACAAGTCGACGGCTTGCAGGATTACTTCCATGACTCACGACACCATTCGCCACGTCCGCCTTTCCACCGCGACCCTTCCCCTCGCGACCCCGATCTCGGATGCGAAGGTCTTCACCGGCCGGCAGCGCCCGATGACCGAGGTGGTCTTCCTCTTCGCGGAGATCCGCACCGCCGAGGGGCACGAGGGCATCGGCTTCTCCTACTCCAAGCGCGCCGGCGGGCCCGCGCAGTACGCGCACGCGAAGGAGGTCGGCGAACTCCTCCTCGGCGAGGACCCGAGCGACATCGGCCGCATCAACACCAAGCTGCTCTGGGCGGGCGCCTCGGTGGGCCGCTCGGGAGTGGCCACGCAGGCGCTCGCCGCGATCGACGTCGCACTCTGGGACCTGAAGGCCAAGCGTGCGGGCCTGCCGCTGGCCAAGCTCCTCGGCGCGCACCGCGACTCGGTGCGGACCTACAACACCTCGGGCGGCTTCCTGCAGGCCAGCATCGAAGAGATCAAGGACCGCGCCACGCGCTCGCTGTCCGACGGGATCGGCGGCATCAAGATCAAGGTGGGCCTGCCGGACAGCGCGGAGGACCTGCGCCGCGTGACCGCCATCCGCGAGCACCTCGGCGACGACGTCCCGCTCATGGTGGACGCCAACCAGCAGTGGGACCGCGCCACGGCCCTGCGGATGGGCCGACGGCTGGAGGAGTTCGGCCTGGTGTGGATCGAGGAGCCGCTGGACGCGTACGACGCCGAGGGGCACGCAGCGCTGGCCGCCGCCCTCGACACGCCGATCGCCACGGGCGAGATGCTGGCGTCCGTCGCCGAGCACGAGCGACTCATCGCCACCCGGGCGTGCGACGTCATCCAGCCGGACGCCCCGCGCGTCGGCGGGATCACCCAGTTCCTGAAGCTCGCCACGCTCGCCGACCACGCCGGGCTGGACCTGGCCCCGCACTTCGCCATGGAGATCCATCTCCACCTGGCCGCCGCCTACCCGCGCGAGCCATGGGTGGAGCACTTCGACTGGCTGGACCCGCTCTTCAACGAGCGCCTCGAGACCCGCGATGGCCGCATGGTCGTCCCCGACCGCCCGGGACTCGGCGTCACGCTCTCCGACCAGGCTCGCGCCTGGACCACCGACTCGGTCGAGTTCGGAGCCGCCTGAGGTGGCGACACGGACCGATGCCCTGACGGCCCACCTGCGGGCGCAGATCGTCGACGGCGCCCTCCCGCCCGGGACGCGGCTGCCGAGCGAGGCCGGGCTGATGGCGGAGCACGGGGTGGGGCGGTCCGCGGTCCGCGAATCGTTGACCCGCCTCCAGGCCGAGGGCCTGGTCCACACCCGCCGGGGCGCGGGCAGCTTCGTGCTCGCCCCGCCGCCCGATCCGGCGGCCGCTCCCGGGGTCCGGCCCGTCCGGACCCTCGAGGACCGCCTCCACCTGCTGGGCTTCCGTCTGGCGCTCGAACCGGAGGCGGCTGCACTGGCCGCGGGCCGCCGGACCGAGGCGGAGCTGGCGGAGCTCTCCCGGCACCTGGTCCGCCTCGGCGACGCAGCCGACCGACCGGCCGAGGCCCTCGGCAGCGACTTCGCCTTCCACCTCGGCATCGCCCGGGCCTCGGGCAACCCGTACCTGGCCGACGCTATCGCCGGGCTGGGCCCGCTCATGATCGCCATGCCGCGCGCCCGGCTCGAAACCCCGGCCGCCCCTGGGGCGAACACCGGGTCGGCGACGCGCGGCGGCGGCGAGCCCGTCGTCGGGCCGGACCGGGCGACGGCGCACGCGCAGGTAGGGGCGGAGCACGCGGAGATCCTCGCGAGTCTGACCGACGGCGACGCCGCCGGGGCGGCGGCCGCCATGAGAGTGCACCTGACCGCATCGCGGCGACGGCTGTCGGCGGCGGGCCATCGGCCCTAGGATGCCTGACTAAGGCATTCCTCGACGCCGTTCGATACCCCGGGAGCATCATGTTCACACTGGACCAGATCCGCAGCTTCGTCGCCGTCGCGGAGGAGCTGCACTTCGGCCGCGCCGCCGAGCGGCTCAACATGACGCAGCCCCCGCTGAGCCGCCAGATCCAGAAACTCGAGCGCTCGATCGGCACCCTGCTGCTCGAGCGGGACAACCGCTCCGTGGCGCTGACTGCCGCCGGGAGGGCCTTCCTGACCGACGCCCGCCGACTGCTGTCCACCGCGGAGCAGGCCCCGACCACGGCGCGCCGCATCGCCCAGGGTCAGGCCGGCCAGCTGCGGATCGGCTTCACGGCCACCTCCGGCTTCAGCGTCCTGGGCTCCCTCCTGACAGGCCTGGCCGAGACGCTCCCCGACGTCGACATCGACCTGCAGGAGATGGTCACGTCCGAGCAGATGCAGGCGCTGCTCGGCGGCGAACTGGACGTGGGACTGGCCCGCCCGCCGTTCGACGCTGCGGAGTTCGAGTCGCGACTACTGCTGGCCGAGTCCCTCCTGCTGGCGGTGCCGTGCGGGCATCCGCTGTCGACGGCCGGCGAGCCGATCGCCGCACGAGACCTGCGCGGGCAGCCGCTGATCATGCACTCGCCCACCAAGGCCCGGTATTTCTATGATCTGGCCGTCCGGCACATGCCCGTGGAGCACGGCAATGTCATCCACTCGGTCAGCCAGATCCTGACGATGGTCTCGCTCGTCGCCGCGGGCCGGGGCGTCGCCTTCGTCCCGGAGTCGGCCCGCCGGCTCGGCATCGAGGGCGTCGAGTACGTGCCGCTGGCTTCCGCCGGCGGTGACGCCGTCGAGCTCCACGCGATCTGGCACCGGGGGACGCGGAACCCCGCCGTGGCCAGGCTCGCCGAGTATCTGGACGCCGGCGAGCCACCCCGATAGGGGTCCTTATCGCTCGAGTACGGCCCGATACCCTCGAGGCATGATCCCATCTAATTTCGGGCTTGGACAGGTATTGAATCCGTTCATAGGCTCGCCTTGTCACCCGCGCGCCGTGCGCGCTGGATCTGCGATCAAGGACGGTACCCGTGCCCCAGTTTGCCCCTCAGGAACTCGCCGAACAGCTCAAGGACGGGTTGCTGTCCTTCCCCGTGACCGCGTTCGGTGCCGACCTGCGCCTCGACGAGGCCGCGTACCGCAGCCACCTGGACTGGCAGGCGAGCCACGGCGTCGCCGGGCTGTTCGCCGCCGGCGGCACGGGCGAGGGCTTCAGCCTCACGCCGGCCGAGTCCGCCCGCGTGGTCCAGCTCGCCGTCGACGTCGCCGGGGACCGGGTCCCGGTCCTCGCCTCCGCAGGCGGCTCGACCGCCCAGGCCGTGGAGAACGCCCGCGCGGCCGAGGCCGCCGGCGCCGAGGGACTGCTCCTGCTGCCGCCGTACCTGACCGAGTGCGATCAGGCCGGGCTCCTGGCCCACGTCGACGCCGTCTGCTCGGCGACCAGCATCGCGGTCATCGTCTACAACCGGGCCAATGCCATCTACAGCGCCGAGACCGTGGTCCGGCTGGCGGAGAGACACCCCAACTTCATCGGCTTCAAGGACGCCACCGGCGACATCGAGGCCGTCACCCGCGTCGTCGCCCGCGCCGGCGACCGCCTGTTCTACCTCGGCGGCCTGCCGACCGCCGAGACCTTCGCCCTGCCGATGCTCCAACTCGGCATGAGCACCTACTCCTCCGCCATGTACAACTTCGTCCCGGAGTTCGCCCTCGAGTTCTACGCCGACGTGCGCCGCCAGGACCGCGTGGCCGTGACCGAGAAGCTGAACCGGTTCGTCCTGCCCTACCTGGACATCCGCGACCGCGTGAAGGGCTACGGTGTCTCCATCGTCAAGGGCGGCCTGAAAGCAGTCGGCCGCGACGCCGGCAGCGTCCGCCCACCCTTGCAGGACCTCGCCGAACAAGACCTCGCCGACCTCACGGCCCTCATCGACACCGCCGGCATCCGACCCGCAGACGCCGCGCTCGTCACCGCCTGACCGCACCACCGAGCAAGGGAGCATCATGACCAGCACCGCCACCGCACTCGCCGGGCATTCGCTCATCAACGGCAGCGCCGTCCAGGGCCGCGGAGGGACCACCGCTGCGGCCGACCCCGCCACGAACGAGCTCCTCGAGCCCGCCTATACCCTGATCGACGCGGAACAGCTCGGCGAGGCCACGCGCGCGGCCGCCGAGGCGTTCGATTCCTTCCGGGCACTGGATCCGGAGATCCACGCGGCCTTCCTGGAGCGCATCGCGGAGAACATCGAGGCCTCGGGGGACGAGATCGTGGCCCGCGCCATGGCGGAGACCGGCCTCCCGGAGGCGCGCCTGGTCGGCGAGCGCGGCCGCACCGCAAACCAGCTGCGCCTCTTCGCCGCCGTCGTCCGCCAGGGGGACCACCGCGGGGTCCGCATTGATCCAGCCCTCCCGGACCGCCAGCCGATGCCCCGCGTGGACATCCGCCAGCGCCGGATCCCGCTCGGCCCGGTAGCGGTGTTCGGGGCCAGCAACTTCCCGCTGGCGTTCTCCACGGCCGGCGGCGACACCGCGTCAGCCCTCGCCGCAGGGTGCCCCGTGGTGTTCAAGGCCCACAATGCGCACCCCGGCACCAGTGAGCTCGTCGGCCGCGCCGTCGTGGACGCCGTCCGCGCGTTCGATCTGCACCCCGGCGTCTTCTCCCTGGTCTTCGGCCCGGGATCGACGATCGGGCAGGCACTGGTCGCGGACCCAGCCATCAAGGCGGTCGGCTTCACCGGCTCACGCGGTGCCGGCACCGCCCTCATGCGGACCGCCGCGGGCCGCCCGGAGCCGATCCCGGTGTATGCCGAGATGAGTTCGATCAACCCCGTGTTCTTCTTCGAGGGAGCACTGCAGGGCGACCTCGATGCGCTCGCGGCGGCCTACCTCGGCTCCGTCACCGGTTCCAGCGGCCAGCTCTGCACCGCGCCGGGCTTGGTCTTCGTCCCCGTGGGCGACGCCGGCGACGCTTTCGTCGCGGCCGTCGGACGGGCGGCGGCGGACTATGCCGGCCAGACCATGCTGACACGCGGAATCTGCGACTCCTGGCGCTCGGGCGTGGACGCGCTCGACCGGCAGGACGGCGTCGAGATCGTCGGCCGCGGAACGGACGGGGCGACGGAGAATGCGCCGGCCCCCGTCGTCTTCTCCGCCGACACCCCGACGTTCCTGGCGAACCCGGTCCTGCACGAGGAGATCTTCGGCGCCGCCTCGCTGGTGGTGCGGTACGACGGCGCCGAACAGCTACTTCAGACGGCGGAGCGCCTCGAGGGGCAGCTGACCACAACCCTGCACCTGACCGACTCGGACCAGGAGTCCGCACGCCGGCTCCTGCCCGTCCTGGAGCGCAAGGCTGGGCGCATCCTCGCCAATGGCTGGCCCACGGGAGTCGAGGTCGGCCACGCCATGGTGCACGGCGGCCCGTTCCCGGCGACGTCGGACAGCAGGACGACCTCGGTCGGCAGTCTGGCGATCGAGCGCTTCCTGCGGCCCGTCGCGTACCAGAACCTTCCTGACGTGCTGCTGCCGGAGGATCTGCAGGAGGCCAACCCGCGCGGCCTCAACCGCCGCATCGACGGGAACGCCTCCCCCGCCTGAGCCGCCCGACGCACTCGGTCCCCACGACGAAGGCTTTCCGCCCAGATGGCGGAGGGCCTTCGTCCGTAAATTCTGATCGCACACCCCGCGGCGAACCGGTCGTGCTCGCCTACGGGCTACCGGGAGGACCAGTGGAACCGCGCCAGACGATCTCCGTCAAGGGTGCGTCCGGCTCCACCTCCACCTGACCGGCACCGAGCAACGCCAGGAGCCGATTGATGGCCCGCCGACCGATCCGGTGGAAGTCGACGGAGACGCTGGTCAGACCTGGGGGCAGCATGGCACCCACGACTGTGTTGTCCCAACCGGTCACGCTGAGGTCCTCGGGGACCCGCCAGCCTCGTTCCACCGCTCCCCGGACGACTCCGGCTGCCAGCTGGTCGTTAGCTGCGATCACCGCTGTCACGCCGTCAGCGGCCGACAGGTCGAGGACGCCCGCACGCGCCCGCTCGGGATCCCAGCCGGTCTCGATGACACCGGCCGACCGGAGCCCCAGTCGCTCGATCGTCTTCAAGTAGACGTCTCTGCGTTCACGGGCGGACGTATTCGTGTAGTTGCCGGCCACGTGGACGAACGTCCGATGTCCGAGCCGCGCCAGCCCTTGGACCAGTTCCGACACGATCGAGGCGTCGGCGAGGTCTCCGATCCCCCGCATCGACTCGTCGTACTGCGTTTCAACCGCGATGGGGGTCTGCAGAGTGGGACCGAGTCGTTCGATCTCCGGAATCGGGGACAAGGAGACCAGACCCTCGAAGAGTCCGCAGTCGGCCAGTTCCAGCACTCGCAAGTGCCTCGACTGCGGCTCACCGCCCAGGGTGACGGCTTCGACCACGTATCCGTGGGCGCCCGCCGCCTCGGTGGCCCCCTCGAGCACCTCCAGCGAGCTGATCGCGCCGCCCTTGGGCAGGAGCAGCGCCAGCCTCCCGGTGCGCCGGTCGCGCATGGCCCGGGCGGCGATGTTGGGCCGGTACCCGAGCTCCTCGACGGCGGCCCGGATCCTGTCCCGGGTCTCTTCCCTCATGCCGCCGTCGGACCGGAGGTACCGTGAGACCGTCTGGTGCGAGACGCCGGCGAGTTTCGCCACCTCGATGATCGTGGCGCGCTTGCCGGGCCGCTGTGCCGTCGACATGCCTGTCCTCCTTGGATCGTCCGAACAGTCTCGCACCCTCTCGACGAGAACGTGCGCATCCCAGACGATCTGGCACGCCTCGGCCACCGGCACAAATGGAGACGACGAGGCCCCTCCCACCAGCGGCGAGAGGGGCCTCGTTCGGTTCTGTCGGCGCGGAGTGGGCCAGAGGCGTGATCCACCACCCGCCCGCCGCGACCCGAGCCTTCGGGTCGGGTCAGGAAGCGATGGCTCGCTCCATCTCGCCGATCATGGCCTCGGCGGCCTCTGCGGGGGTCTGGCGCTCGAAGTAGACCTCCGTCTCGTACCGGAAGACGATGTTCTGCAGCTCCGAGAAGCCCTTCGGCGGGATCGGCTCGGCCGGGCCGAGCTCGGGCTCGACTTCCTGGACGAACTCGGCGGAGGCCTTGTCGGGGCCCTCGAGTTCGGCCATGACCGCCTCGCGGACCTCGCTATTGGCCGGCACGCCGCGCTCGGTGCCGCCGATCACGCCGGCCTCGACGTTGTTCACGAAGAAGTCGATGAACTTCTGCGCCTCCTCCGGGTGCTCCGTCTGGCCCGAGGCCGAGAGGAGCATGGAGGCCTTGTAGAAGGTGCCGGCGTCCTCGGCGCTGCCGGTCGGCGACGGGAAACGCAGCGGCTGGATGTCGGCGCCGGACGCGGACGCAATCGTGCTGACCTGGTTGGTCCAGTACTGGGCCATGGCCGACTGGCCCGTGCCCATGAGGGACTGGTCCACGCTCACGGTCTGGTCACCGGCCAGCATGGCCGCCTGCGGATAGGCGCCGCTCTTGACCAGGTCGAGATGGTGCTGGAGGTACTCCTCCGCGTCCGCCGCGTCGAAGCCGAGCGTGCCCTCCTCGGTCGTGAGCGCCTTGCCCTGCTGGCGCAGCCAGACCTGGAGACCGAGGGGCTCCGACGGGCCGGAGGACCCGAACTTGCCGTCCGTGCCCTCGGAGATCTGCTGCGAGACCTCGGCGTAGTCCTCCCATGTCCAGGTGGTGTCGTCCGGGATCTCTACCCCGGCCTCCTCGAAGACGGCCGGGTTCGCCAGGATGGTCGGCGCATTGACTCCGGTGGTGATCCCGAAGAGACCCTCCTCGGTGCGCCCGTTGTCGATGGCGCTCTCGTCGAACTTGGAGACGTCGACGCCGGAGAGATCGAGCAGGGCTCCGCGGTCGGCGTACTCACGCAGGTACTGCGAGTCCATCTGGATGATGTCCGGAGCGTCGCCAGCAGCGGTCTGCGTCGCGAGTCGGTCCCAATAGCCATTCCAGTCCGAGTAGGAGCCCTGGACCTTGATATCCGGGTTCTGCTCCTCGAAGGCGGCGATGATCTCCTCGGTCAGCTCCGACCGGTCGTCCGAGCCCCACCAGGCGAAGCTGAGCTGGACCTCGCCGTCCTCGCTCTCGCCCCCTCCGCCGCACGCCGTCAGCGCGAGCGCGGATACGGCGGCGATGGCCACCGCCTGGGCTACTCTCTTCTTGTTCATGGTCCCCATTGTTGTTCCTCCTCGCGGTGCTGCGGCCTCCATGAAGTCGGTCCCTCAGCCCTCTGTAACGTTTCACTTCCCGCGTACGGGAATACGCTTTCCGTGATGCTCACCACATCCTAGCGGGCCTGCCGCCGCTTGGGAAGTGGCGCCCTCCTCCGGCACCCGGAAAGGCGAGGGGCCGGGACGGTGGACGTGCCACCCTCCCGGCCCGCGGCCGAGTGATCAGCCGATCGCGGCCGCCATCTCCTGGTGCGCCTTCTTCGCGGCGTCCGCCGGGCTCTGGCGCTCGAAGAAGACCTCGAGCTCGTAGCGATAGATGATGTCCTGGAGCTCGCTGAAGCCCATGGCAGGCACGGCCTCCTGCGGGCCGAGCTCGTCCTCGATGTCGGCGATGAACTCCGCCGAGGTCGCGTCCGGACCCTCGAGGCTGCCGATGACCTGTTCGCGGACGTCGCTGTTGGACGGAAGGCCCCGGTCCGTGAGATTCAGCTCGCCGGCCTCCTGCGAGTTCACGAAGAAGTCGATGAAGTCCTTGACCTCCTCCGGATGCTCCGTCTGGGCCGAGCCGGACATGAGCATCGAGGACTTGTACCAGAGGCCCGCATCCTTCGAGTCGCCGGTATGGGTCGGCATCCGCAGCGGGACGAGGTCCACACCCGCGGAACCCGACAGCGCGCTGAGCTGATTGGTCCACCACATGCCCAGGGCCGCGCCCCCGGTACCGGTCAACGACTGGTCCGGGCCCGGCGACTGATCCTCGGCAATGACGGAGGCCTGCGGGTAGGAGCCATTCTTCAGGAGATCGAGGTGGTGCTGGAAGTAGCTCTCCAGGTCAGCCTCCTCGAAGCCCAGCTCACCCTGGTCGGTGGTGAGCGACTTGCCGTCCTGACGCAGCCAGATCTGCAAGCCCGCCGGCTCGTTGGGGCCCGTGGCGCCGTACTTGCCCTCGACGCCCTCGGTGATCTGCTGGGTGATCTCGGCGTAGTCCTCCCACGTCCACGTCGTGTCGTCCGGCAGCTCGAGCCCGGCCTCCTCGAACAGCGCGGGATTGGCCATCAGGACCATGGCGTTGATGCCGGTCGTGACACCGAACATCCCGTCGTCCGTGCGGCCGTTCTCCACGGCGCCCTCGTCGAACTTGGAGACGTCGACGCCCTCGAGGTCCAGCAACGCGCCGCGATCGGCGTACTCGCGCAGGTACTTGTCGTCCATCTGGATGATGTCCGGCGCCTCGTTCGACGCCACCTGCGTGGCGAGCTTGTCCCAGTAGCCGCTCCAGTCGCCGTACTCGCCCTTGATGTCGACGTCGGGATTCTGCGCCTCATAGGCCTCGATGATCTTGTTGGTGGTGTCGGCCCGTGAGTCCGAGCCCCACCAGGTGAAGCGGAGCGTGACTTTGCCACCCTCGCCCTCGGCGGCCTCGCCGCCGCCTCCACACGCGGTCAGGGCCAGGGCCGACACAGCGGCGATGGCCGCCGCCTTCGCCAGCCGACGGCCACCGAACACGGGGCCTCGGCGCTGTGAGTTCTTACCTCGTGACACTTGCTACCTCCTCGTTGAGCGATCACCCGGGCCCCCTCAGCGAGGCGCCTCCACCAGGATCCGAACCGGCCGGGAAATCGTTTTCCGGTTTCGAATCTAGATGTGACGGCAATCACGGTCAAGGATTTTTAGTGCTCTGACCTTTCATATTGAAGATGAAACGATACTCAGAGAGCATCATTCGGCGAGGGCCTGGAACCAGCGGCCGGCCTGTTCGAGCGCCGGCCGGACGGAGCCGATCTCGGGGTACCACGCGAGTTCCCATTCCAGAGAGATCCATGCATCTCTGCCGCCGGCATCGCTGTGCCACCCCTGCAGTGCGCGGGCGAATTCGCCCAAAGGCAGATCGCCTTCCCCGGGGACGGCGGGCAGGGGCCGGTCCCGATCCTTCGGATGGAGCGCCAGATCCTTGATCTGGAAGTAGGCGAGGTGCTCACCGGCCAAGCTCCTGGAACAGGCCGGGGACTCTCCCGCCAGCCAGGGGTGGACCGCGTCCCACAGGACCCCGAACTGCTCCGGGCGCTCCAGCGGTGCCACGAGCTCCCGGGCGGCTCGGACCGTCGGGTGGGAGTCGTGCGTCTCGACGAGCAGTTGGACGCCCGCCGTCTCCAATTCGGGCAGAACCGCATGGAGGCGCGCCCGCCCCCGAGCAGTGTCGCCGGGAGCGCCTCCGGGGAACACGCGGATCGACGGGGCTCCCATGCTCTGGGCCGCGTCGATGAGCCGTCGGAGATCGGATTCGACATTGCCCGGAGGGGCCTCGGCGCACACGCGGACATAGCCTGCGAGACACGCCACCTGGAGCCCTGCGTCCTCGACGACGGTCCGCAGCGACCTCAGCCGCCGGTCCCCCGCGTCGACGTTGACTTCCTCGTCCGCGTGGGTCCGGATCTCGAGCCCGTCGCAGCCTGCACGGGCAGCCAGTGCAGCACTCTCGGCCAGCGGCCGCCCCGGCATCCCCAGGGTGCTGACGGCGAATCGGCGGCTCACCGCCGGGCCTCCTGGACGGTCTGCTGCGCCATGTCCACGACGATCGACAGCGGCGCGTTCAGCGGGTCCCCGCTCCGCTCCGGGGGCGCGGACGAGGGGACGAACCGGAATCGCACGCGGGCACCGTCGGCGGAGACCTCCACATCCTCGATCCCCGCGCCCCGTGTCCCGTGCGGTGCGAGGCGAGCGCGCGCGACGAACGTCCCATCGCCCCGTACCGGTGCGGTCAGCCGAGGAACCGCGGCGGGCCCCGCGCCGAACGCGGTCCCGGACGGCGCGACAGCCGTCTCCCGCGAGACGAACCCCTGCAGGTTCTCGAGCGTCGACTCCAGGGCAGAGCCTTGAGGAACCGCCCACCCCGAGCATTCCAGGACGACGTCGTACAGAGCTCCCCGCACCCGCTGGATCCGGACTTCGGTGCTTCCACAGGCGACCACGTAGCTCTCGACCGTCATCCCCGGGATCGACGTCGAGCCGGTCGCGAAGACCGGCCGGTGCCAGGACGCGGCCCAACCCCAGCAGCCGTGGTCGGCGGCCCCGATCGGATGGATGCGTCGGCGGGCCGACCTGTTTCCCCGCCAGTTCACGCCGACATGATTGTCCTCGGGTTCGCCGGCGCGAGTCGGGCCGGTGGCGCTCGAATAGGCCAGGCGGGCATAGAGAGGATCGGCGCCCGCTGCACCGGCTTCCTGGTACGGGCGCACCTTGTCGGACCCGTGGTTGTGGAGCCGGACGATGCCGTCGTCGGCAGTCGCCTGGATCAGGAAGTTGGGCACCGGATCGGCGAGCATTCTGCTCTCCCGTTCCACCGGAGCGAGTTCCTCGGTCGCCGTCCATAGCGCGGAGTCCCGCGGGGCGAGCAGGCACACGAAGGCCTTGGCGGCCCAGAGGGGCGATGCCGGCCCCGAGTAGTCCTGCACTGTCGGGGCATGCTCGCCGTGCCAGCCCAACGAGGGCAGTCCGTGCTCGTTCAGCGCTCCGCGCTCTAGGAAGTATCGAAGCGATCCGCTGAGCAGCCGTCGCGACTGGCCGGGTGAAATCGGCGTCCGGCCCGTCAGGGCCCCCACGGCGATCGCCGTGCCGGCGGCCCAGCGGTAGGTCATGGACCGACCCATGTAGACCGGCGCGCCATCCGATCCGAACTGGTAGCGGAAGCGCGCCAGAAAGGTCTCGAGCCGGTCCACGTGCACGTCCGTACGGCCGTCCATCCAGGCATCGAGGACTGGATAGAAGTGCATCGCCCAGCCGTTGTACTGGTCGAAGGCTCGCCCCTCGCCGTCGGCGTACCACCCGTCGCCGCCGTACCACCCCTCCAGCAGGGCCAGCGCCCGTCTACGGGCCGCCCGGGTCTCCTCGCTGCCGCGCCCCACGGACTCGAGGAAGCCCGCGACGGTGTAGGGGAAGAGGTACCAGTTGTTGGGGGCCGGCACGGCCCGCAGGGCCCCGGAGAGCCAATCGACGGCGCGCTCCTGGACCAGCGGGTCGAGGAGGTCCCAGAGCCACGGTCGGGTCAGCCGTAGCGCGAGGGCGACGGACGCGGCTTCCACCATCGGCTGGCCGCCGTCGAAGTGGTCGCCGATGACCGGCCACGGTTCGGCGGCCGTACCGGCCGGCAGTGGATCCCCGGGGCGGGCCGTCCCCGCCTGCAGGCCTCGGGCGTACCGGGCGAGCCAACCGCGCCGATCCGTGCCGCCCGAGCCCGCGACGCGGAAGGCCGCGATGAGCATGCTGCGGGCAAAGCCTTCCAAGCCATCCGACGCCGGTCCGCTCGCCGAGGCTGGTCCCGGAGGATTGAGGGCCGCGCCCGAAGGGCTGGCCCACCGCCACGCCGACTCCAGGAGCCGATCCGCAGCCGATTCCCAATGCTCGCGGGTATACCCCGTGATGGGACTGCGACCCCAGTCAGCCGGCGGGTGGCACTTCTCGTCGCCTGGAACCGGCAACGTCTTCTCGTTCAACATGCTTCCTCACGTGCCGGGCGGCGCACGTCGGCGCGCCGCCCTTTCATCCTCGGTGACCGTCCGGTTTCGAGAGACCCCGGGTCAGCCGATGGCCTGCTTCATCTCGGCGTAGGCGGCAGCGGCCGCCTCGCCGGGAGTCAGCCGTTCGAAGTAGACCTCGGTCTCGTAGCGGTGGAGGATCCCCTCGAACTCCGCCGATCCGGCAACGGGCACCGGCTCAGGTTCGGAGACCTCGTCCTCGATGTCGTCCAGGAACTCCGCAGCGGCCAGATCGCGCCCTTCCAACTGATCCATCACAGCGGTCCTGACTTCGGAGTTCGCCGGGAGGCCCCGGTCGGTCAGGTTCTCCATCCCGGCTTCCTCCGAATTCACGAAGAAGTCGATGAACCGTTGCGCCTCCTCAGGATGCTCGGTCCCCGAACTGGCCGAGAGGAACATCGATACCCTGTGCCACAGCCCGTTGTCCTCCGCCTTCCCGGTCATGCTCGGCGTCCTCAGTGGTACCAGCTCGGCCCCGGACGCGGAGGAGGCAGCCGGCAGGAGGTTGGTCCAGCCGCTCAGGAGGCCCATCCGGCCCTGGGCGAGCAGCGAGCGCTCGGTACCGGCCGCCCGGTCCTCTTCGATGACGGTCGGATCGGGGTAGCTCCCGGCATCGACGAAGGCCTTCTGGAACTCCAGATACTGCTGCAGATCCGCTTCCTCGAACCCGAGCTCGCCGTCGCTGGTCGTGATGTGCTGATCCTGCTGGCGCAGCCAGGTCATGAAGCCGCCCACTGGTTCGAACGGCGAGGTGGAGCCGTAGGCCCCCTCGACATTCTCGCTGATCCGCTCGGTGACGTCGGCGAAGTCCTCCCAGGTCCACGTCTGATCGTCTGGCAGGTCGACGCCTGCCTCCTCGAAGACCCCCGGATGGGCGATCATGGCGATCGAGGCGAAGCCGGTGGGGATCCCGAACTGACCCTCGTCGGTTCGCCCCTGGGACAGCAGGTCATCGCTGATCTTGGAGGTATCGACGTCCGGCACGTCCCGCAGGACGCCGCGATCCGCGTACTCGCGGAAGTAGGCCAGATCCATCTGCATCACGTCCGGAGCGTCTCCGGCCGCGGACTGCGTCGCGAGCTTGTCCCAGTAGCCGCTGAAGCTGTTCGGCTCGGGAACGATGTCGATGTCCGGGTTCTTCGCCTCGAATGCCTCGATGATCGCCATGGTGTTCTGGGACCGTTGGTCCGACCCCCACCAGGAGAACCGCAGACTGACCTGCTCGCCTCCCTCCTTGCCTTCGTCGCTTCCTGCTGCGCCGCCGCACGCCGTCAGCGCGAGGCCTGCTACTGCTGCCGTGGCGACGGCCCGGGCCAGCCGGGACCGCTGCGATGAGCGCCTTGTGCTGTTGTTGAGCACCGTTCTCCTCCTTGAGTTCTGGTGGCCGAGCCTCTCTGGAGGCCGGATCAACTGTCGGATCGACCCGGGCCGCCTCTCGGTCCGCTCGGGCCGTCACCGGCGCGCGCCTCACGCAACCGCGGTGGCATCGCTCCGATGACGAGAACGTTCACTTTATGCGCCAGAGGGCGAAGCACGGCGGTGAGTGAACGTTCACGAGGGAGCGTAGGTGTGCCCTCGCTCACATGTCAAGAGAACGCCCCGAGGGCGTCAGGCGCCGACCGGGCGCGTGCTCTCCCGGAGGACGGGATGACCGGAGACCACCAGGCGACGGGCGTCGCCGTCCTCCATCACCATCTCCCCGGCCATGCGACCGATCTCCTCCAGCGGGATCCGGACGGTGGTGACGGAGGGGAACATGTCGCCGAGGGTGGGGATGTCGTCGAAACCGGCGACGGCGACGTCGTCGGGCAGGCGCAGCCCGCGCTCGCGCACCGCCGTCATGGTGCCCAGCGCCATGACGTCGTTGGCGCAGAAGACGCACGTCTGCCGCCCGGCCTCGAGGAGGCCGTCGCGGACGAGGTCCCCGGCCGTGTGGTAGCCGCCATCGCGGGTGAAGGCGCCCTCCCGGACGGCCACGGGCTCGACGCCGGCGTCGCGCAGCTTGCCCACGAAGCCCTCGACGCGGTCCCGGGCGGTGGCGAGGGACTGGTCCCCGGCGAGGACGGCGAAACGGCGATGGCCGAGCTTGAGCAGCTCGTCGGCGAGTGCCGCGGCCGCCCCGGCGTTGTCCAGCTGGACGCCGCCGGCGGCGGGCAGCGGCTGGCCGATCATGGCGACGCGGCCCCCGTTGTCCTGGTAGCGGCGCAGGGCCTCCATCAGCTCGTGGTCCTCCTGCTGGCTGCGGGAACCGGCCAGGAGGATGGCGTCGGTGCGGTGGGACATGAACGCCCGCACCGCGGCGAGCTCCCGCTGCGGATCCCGGCCCGTGCTGTTCAGCAGGAGCTGGACACCGTTTTCCCCGAGGCCCTGCTGCACGCCACGGGCGATCGAGGAGAAGTACGGGTCGGCGATGTCGTGGACGATCAGCCCCACCAGGCCGGCCGTGTTGCGCGCCAGCGCCTGCGCCTGGGCGTTGGGGAAGTAGCCGAGGCGCTGCGCCGCGACGCGCACCCGGTCGGCGATCTCCTCCGCCGGTTTCCGGCTGGAGCCGTTGAGCACGCGCGATGCCGTCGCCGGCGAGACGCCGGCCTCCCGGGCCACATCGGCCAGTCGAACCGCCACACCGTTCCCTTCCGTCGCTGCCATCCAGAGAGCCTATCCCTGCGCGCGGCTGTGACAGTTGACACACGCGCCGTCCCGAGACTACCTTGGAAAGCGCATTCCCACCTAGGACTTCTTTCCCCGTCCCTCTCAGAGGAGCTCCCCATGACCGAGACCCGTGTCCTCCGCATCGCCATGAATGGCATCACCGGCCGGATGGGCTATCGCCAGCACCTGCTGCGCTCGATCCTGCCGATCCGCGACCAGGGCGGCATCACGCTCGCCGACGGCACCCGCGTGACCGTCGAGCCGGTCCTCGTGGGCCGCAACGAGGCCAAGATCGCCGAACTCGCCGAGAAGCACGGCGTCGAGCACTACACCACCGACCTCGACGCGCTCATCGACGACCCGTCGATCGACGTCGTCTTCGACGCGTCCATGACCTCGCTGCGCTACCAGACGCTGTCCAAGGCGATCGCCGCCGGCAAGCACGTCTTCACCGAGAAGCCGACCGCCGAGACGCTGACCGAGGCCGTCGACCTGGCCCGGCAGGCCAAGGACGCCGGGATCACCGCCGGCGTGGTGCACGACAAGCTCTACCTGCCCGGCCTGGTCAAGCTGCGCCGCCTCGTGGACGAGGGCTTCTTCGGCCGCATCCTCTCGATGCGCGGCGAGTTCGGCTACTGGGTCTTCGAGGGCGAGATCCAGGAGGCCCAGCGCCCGTCCTGGAACTACCGCCTCGCCGACGGCGGCTCGATGACCACGGACATGTACTGCCACTGGAACTACGTCATGGAGGGGATCATCGGCAAGGTGAAGTCCGTGAACTCCAAGACGGCCACCCACATCCCGACCCGCTGGGACGAGAAGGGCGAGGCCTACGAGGCCACCGCGGACGACGCCGCGTACGGCATCTTCGAGCTGGAGACCCCGGGCGGCGACGAGGTCGTCGCGCAGATCAACTCCTCCTGGGCCGTCCGCGTGTACCGCGACGAGCTGGTCGAGTTCCAGATCGACGGCACGCACGGCTCCGCCGTCGCGGGCCTGAACAAGTGCGTCGCCCAGCAGCGCGCGCACACCCCCAAGCCGGTCTGGAACCCGGACCTGCCGGTCGCCGAGTCCTTCCGCGACCAGTGGCTCGAGGTCCCGGCGAACGCCGACCTGGACAACGGCTTCAAGCTGCAGTGGGAGGAGTTCCTGGCCGACGCCGTCGCCGGGCGCGAGCACCGCTTCGGCCTCCTCTCCGCCGCCCGCGGCGTGCAGCTCGCCGAGCTCGGCCTGCAGTCCGCCGCCGAGCGCCGCACCATCGACATCCCGGAGATCACGCTGTGAGTACCGCGACGACAGCCGCCACCCGCACGAGCCTCGCCCTGCCGTCCGCGGACGGGTCCGTCGCCGAGTACACCCTCGCGGGCGCGGCCCGCCCGGAGCTCGGCCCGTTCGGCCGCCCGGAGGCGCCGATCGCCTCCCGTAAGGTCTACGCCGCGGCGCACGTGGTCCCGGTCATGAACGCGGACAACACCCCCGGCGCCCCGGCGACCCTCGACTGGGACGCCACCCTGGCCTACCGGCACGAGCTGTGGTCCTACGGCCTCGGCGTCGCCGACGCCATGGACACCGCCCAGCGCGGCATGGGCCTGGACTACGCCGCGACCTGCGAGCTGATCCGCCGCTCGGCGGAGGAGGCCGCCACGGTGGTGGCCGCGGCGAAGTATCCGGCGCTGGCCGGGCGCACGGTCCGCGACCTGGTGGCCTGCGGCGCCGGCACGGACCAGCTCGATCCGGCCTCCGTGGCCCCGGGGCCGGAGGGCCTGGCCGCGGTGCGCGACGCCTACCTGGAGATGCTCGACGTCGTCGAGGCCTCCGGCGCCAAGGTCATCATCATGTGCTCCCGCGCCCTCGCCCGGGTCGCCACGAGCGCCGACGACTACCTGGCCGTCTACGGCACGCTGCTGGAACGGGCCGAGGAGCCGGTGGTCCTGCACTGGCTGGGCACCATGTTCGACCCGGCGCTGGCCGGCTACTGGGGCAGCGACGACGTCGCCGAGGCGACGGCGACGTTCCTCGAGCTCATCCGCACCCACGCGGACAAGGTCGACGGCGTGAAGGTCTCCCTGCTGGACGCCGAGCACGAGACGCAGCTGCGCGCCGCGCTCCCAGCCGGCGTCCGCCTCTACACCGGCGACGACTTCAACTACCCGGAGCTCATCCACGGCGACGGCGAGGCGTACTCGGACGCGCTGCTGGGCATCTTCGCGGCGATCTACCCGGCGGCGTCCACGGCCCTGCAAGCCTTCGACGCCGGCGACGACGCGCGCGGCCGGGCGATCCTGGACTCCACCCGCGAGCTCGGGAAGCACATCTTCTCGGCGCCGACGTTCTACTACAAGACCGGCATCGCGTTCCTGGCCTGGCTCAACGGCCACCAGGCCGGCTTCCAGATGGTCGGTGGGCTGCACTCCGGGCGCTCGATCGCCCACCTGTCGCGCACATTCGTCCTCGCGGACCAGGCCGGTCTGTTGCTGCGGCCCGAGCTCGCCGCGGAGCGCATGCGCGGCCTGCTGGAGACCTACGGCATCGCCCAGCCGGGCGCGGGCCACGGGGCGGGGGCGACGTCATGAGCTTCGAACTCTCGCTGAACACCGGCACCACGCCGAACCTCACCCTCGAGCAGGCCGCGGCCGCCGTCGCGGACGCCGGCCTGGGGCACATCGGCCCCTGGCGGCACCTGCTGGAGCAGGCCGGCGGCGCCGAGCGCGCCGCCGCGATCATCACCGACGCCGGCCTGAGCGCCACCACCCTGTGCCGCGGCGGATTCCTCACGGCGTCGGACGACGCCGGCCGGGCCGCCGCGCTGGAGTCGAACCGGGCCGCGATCCTGGAGACCGCCGCCGTCGGCGCCGGGGAACTGATCATGGTGGTCGGCGGCCTGCCGGCCGCCGCGGGTGTTCTCGGCGGCGTCGGCGACCCCGCCGACAAGGACGTGGTGGCCGCCCGCGAGCGGGTCGCCGCCGGGCTGGCCGAGCTGGTGCCGTTCGCGGCCGAGCACGGCGTCCGGCTGGTGCTGGAGCCGCTGCACCCCATGTACGCGGCGGACCGGGCGGTCCTCTCCACGCTGGGCCAGGCGCTCGACCTGGCGGCGCCGCACCCGGCCGAGACGGTCGGCGTGGTGGTGGACACGTTCCACGTCTGGTGGGACCCTCAGCTGCAGGAGCAGATCGCCCGGGCCGGGCGCGAGGGCCGGATCGCCAGCTATCAGATCTGCGACTTCAACCTGCCGATCGCCGCCGACGCGCTGAAGTCGCGCGGCATGATGGGCGACGGCTACGTGGACTTCGCGACGATCTCCCGCTGGGTCGCCGAGGCCGGGTACACCGGACCGGTGGAGGTGGAGATCTTCAACGAGGAGGTCAACGGGCAGGACGCAGCCCTCACGCTGGCGACCATGAAGCAGCGTTACGCGGACCTGGTGCTCCCGCACCTCGAGGCCGGCGCCGCGGCCGCGGTCCCCACCCGCTAGAGACCCGACCCGACGGAGGCAGAGGCAAGATGACAGAGTTCCAGGGCACCGACACCCGGGCCGCCGCACCGCAGGCCGCAGGAGCGCAGGCCGCCGCACCCCAGACCGCAGGAGCGCAGGCCGCCGCACCGCAGGCCGCTGGAGCGCCGACGGGCGGGGTGTCGACGGACGCGCCCGACGTCGTGCTGATCGGCCTCAACGGGTTCGGCCGGCAGCACCTGATCAACATCGAGCGTCTGGTCGGCCTCGGCAGGATGCGCCTCGCCGCCGGCGTGGACTTCAACGACCCCGGCCCCGACGTGCGCGGGGCCGGGACGCCGGTCTACGCGTCACTGGCCGACGCCGTCGCGGCCGGGGTGCGCCCGGACATCGTCATCGTCTCCACGCCCATCGCCACGCATCACGGGATCGCGCTCGAGGCCCTCGCGCTCGGGGCGGACGTGTACGTGGAGAAGCCGCCGACGGCGACTATGGAGCAGTACCGCGACCTGCTGGCCGCCGCCCAGCAGGCGGGCCGGCGCGTGCAGGTGGGCTTCCAGGCCATCGGCTCCCTCGCCCTGCAGGAGCTGGACCGCTGGTTCGCCGGCGACGGGCAGGCCTCCCCCATCGGCCGGCTGCGCGCCGTCGGCGCGAGCGGCCTCTGGGTCCGCACCCGCGGATACTACGAGCGCTCCCCGTGGGCCGGGCATCGGGTGCTGGACGGCGTCCAGGTCGTCGACGGGGTGGTCACCAACCCGCTCGCCCACGCAGTCATGAGTGCCCTGCACATCGCCGGCGCCAAGGCGGCCGACGACGTCGCGGACCTGAGCACCGAGCTCTACCACGCGCACCGGATCGAGGCGGACGACACGTCCACCGTCCGGCTGACCACCACGTCCGGGATCCCCGTGACGTGCGCCCTCACCGTGTGCGCCGAGACGGCGCGGGACCCCTGGATCACCGTCTACGGCACGGAGGGCGAGGCCGTCCTCCACTACACGCGCGACGAGCTGGTCGTCACCCCGAACCCCGACCTCGCCGGGGCCTCCGGCGTCGGCGCGGCCATCGCGTCGGGGCGGACCATCGAGTTCGGGCGGGCCGACCTGCTCGAGAACCTCATCGACGTGCGCACCGGGGCCGCCGAGCGGCTGCTCTGCCCGCTCGAGGAGACCGGCTCCTTCATGCGCGTGCTGGAGGCCGTCCGCACCGCGGAGGACCCGGCGCCGATCCCCACCGGCCAGGTCCGGCTGGAGGGCGAGGGCGCCGACCTCCACCCGGTGGTGCCCCACATCGAGGACTACGTGGCCCGGGCCGTCCGGGCACAGACGGGCTGGTCGTCGCTCGGGGCCCCGTGGGCCGCGGAAGCGGCGAGCAGCGGGACCCTGCGGATCACGCCACCCGGCGGTCGCTCCGGCATCGAGGTCGCCCGGCTGCGCACCGGCGCGGACATCGCGCCGACCAACTCCCCGCGCCCCTTCCTGGACCGGGTCCGCACCCTGTCCGGCGTCGTCGTCACCGACCAACAGCCGCTGGACCACCCGTGGCACCTCGGCGTCTCCGTGGCGCTGCAGGACGTGGACGGCAACAACTTCTGGGGCGGACGCACCTACACCCGCGCCGACGGGCGCTACATCTGGCGGCCGGACCACGGGCGGATCCGCACGGTCTCCGAGACGGTGGTGACCGAGGCCGAGGCGCACGGCGCGTGCGCTCAACGGTTGAAGGCCCGTCTGGAGTGGATCGGCGCCGGCTCCGCGGGGCACGACGGCGAGGTCCTCCTCCACGAGGATCGCCAGGTGCTGGCGCGGCCCCTCGGCGACGAGGCCGCCCCGCATCTGGCCGGGCCGGACGGGGCCCGCGGCTCCGGCTGGACCCTGGACTTCCGCTACGCCCTCGCCGCCACCGGCGAGCGCACCGTCCCACTCGGCTCCCCCGGTTCCAACGGGCGCACCGGCGGCGGGTACGGCGGCTTCTTCTGGCGCCTGCCGGAAGTCTCCGGCGCGGAGATCTTCACGGCGGAGGCCGAGGGCGAGGACGCCGTGCACGGCAGCGTGACCGACTGGCTGGCCTTCTCCGCCGACTTCTCCTCCGACGCCGTCGCGCCCGCCGACCTCGCGGTGGGGCACGGCGCGGCGACGCTGATCCTCGTCTCCACGGACGCCGATCCGTGGTTCGTCCGCTGCTCCGGCTACCCGGGCCTGGGCGCCTCCCTCGCGTGGGACGCCCCGGTCCTGGCCGAGCCGGGCCACCCCGTGGGGCGCGGCGTCCGCGTGATCGTGGCGGACGGCCGACTGTCCCGCGACGCCGTCGCGGCCCTCGCCGAGCAGCAGCTGGCCGGCCGGGAGCCCTCGGCGCCCGTCCTCCACCGCTCACGCTGAGACCTGTCCACCGCCCAACGCCCAACGCCCACAGCATCCGCACCCCGCAGGAGCACCCATGACCCCGTCCTCGCCCGCAGCCACCCATCCGACGCCGGCCGCCGCCCTCTCCGGGAAGGCCCTGACGCCGGAGCAGTTCGACCTGCTCGCCACCGAGCACGCCGCCAAGCAGGCCCGGATCGTCGAGATCCTGGAGCGCCGCCGGGCCGACGCCGTCGTACTGTCCTCCCCCGCCACGCTGGGCTGGTTCCTCGGCGGCGCCCGGACGCACATCAGCCTGGCGGGCGCGCCGATCGTCCGGGCCCTGGTCCACCACGGCGGCACCGAGCTGGGCGTGTTCTCCAACGAGTCGGAGCGGCTCCGGGCCGAGGAGCTCGGGGGAACCGAGGGCGTCACCGTGCACGACGTGGACTGGCACGGCTCCCTCGAGGACGTCGCCGGCTGGTTCCCGGCCGCCGCCGGCTGGACGGTCCTGGACCAGGCGGAGGTCGAGGCCGAGCTGCGCGCGGCGCGCTCGCCCCTGCTGCCCGGTGAGGTGGAGCGCTACCGCGGACTCTGCCAGGAGACCGCGGTGGTCCTCACCGACGTCCTGACCGCGACGACGGCGGAGACCACCGAGCGCGAGGTCGCCGCCGCGCTGGCGGCCGGGCTGGTCCGGATCGGCGCGGACCCGGTGGTTCTGCTCGTCTCCGGCGAGCATCGTGCAGCCCACCGGCACCCGCTGCCGACCACGGCGCCGCTGGGCCGGCGCGCCATGGCCGTGGTCTGCGCCCGCCGGGACGGGCTCATCGCCAACGCCACCCGGTGGGTCGCGTTCGGGGAGCCGGTCGACGGCGAAGAGGAGGCCGACGCCGCGATCCTCGAGGTCGAACGCGAGATCCTCGACGCGCTGCGCCCCGGCGAGCCGTTGACCGGGATGCTGCCGTTGATCCAGGCCTCCTACCCGCGGCACGGCTTCGCGGAGGACGAGTGGACGCGGCACCACCAGGGCGGCGTCGCCGGGTACGACGGCCGGGACCCGCGCCTCTCCCCCGGCCTGCCGGACGCGATCGTCGCCGATCAGGCCTTCGCCTGGAACCCCAGCGCCTCCGGTCCGGACGGCGTCACCGCCAAGGTCGAGGACACGGCGTTGCTGACGCTGCGCGACGGCGAGCCGTTCGTGGACGTCCTCTCCGTGGATCCGCGCTGGCCGGCCGTCGAGGTGGGCGGCCGCCTGCGCCCGGCAGTCCTGCGCCGCTAGTCCGGGCCCGGCGGCGGCCTCCGGGCCCGGACGGCGGCCGCCCGCTACCGGCGGAAGACCCCCGGGTCGGCGGGGTGCTGCAGGAGCCGGAGGATGGGCTTGACGGCGACCTCGACGCTCGTGGCGCGGGCCGCCAGGTCTCGCAGACCAGCCATCAGGCGTCCACCCCGGAACATGATCCGGGCCAGCCGCCGCGAGGTGTCCTGGGCCGCCTCGACCCGGGGCCGCTGGGCGGCCTCGTAGGCGGCCAGCCGCTGGGGCACATCCGCTGCGGCGGCGCCGTCGAGCGCGCCGGCCAGCATCCACGCCGACTCCATGGCCATTCCGGCGCCGATGCCCGCCGTGGGCAGGAAGCCGGCAGCGGCGTCCCCCAGCAGCACCGTCCGGCCGGACGCCCAGCGCCGCGCCCGGACGTCGGTCAGCGGCCAGAAGAAGGGGTCCTCCGCCTCCTGCAGTGCCCGCAGCAGGCGTCCCGTGCGGGGCGTGACCGTGGAGAGTTCGGAGCGCACGCGCTCCACATAGGCCTCCGGGCCGGCCGCGGTGAGCTCCTCCGGTCCGCCGAGGAACGCCCCCAGTGCGCCCTTGACCGGGTAGGAGCCGAGGAAGAAGCCGGACCCCCAGAGCTCGACGCCCAGGTCGGCCCCGGTCCCGGATGCGCTCTCGTCGCTCCCCGGCCCGGCGCCCCCGCCGGGTGGTTCTGTGACTTCTTCGGCGGGCTCGTCGGACGGGTCCAGTCCCACCCAGACGACCCATCCGCCCCAGCCGGTGTCCACGCCGTCCACCGTGGCGAGCGGTCCCGGCAGGAGGAGGCGCGTGCCGGAGTGGAGGCCATCGGCCACGATCACCGCATCGAACTCGCCCGTCGTGCTCCCCCGGCCCGTGGCCGCGGGCTCTCGAGCGTCTCCCGGCGTCGAGAACTCGACGGTGACCGGGCCGCCGTCGTGCTCCTCGAGGCCGGTGACCGTGGTCCCGAAGGCGACGTCGCAGCCCTCGTGGCTGAGGATGTCGACGAGCGGGCCGCGGCCGATGCCGCGGTAGTCTCCGTACTCGCCGACGATGTCGGTCATGTCGTCGGTCCGCAGCGGGACGCCCCGGTGGGACAGGACCCGGTACCGGCGCAGGGGTGTGCTCGCGTCGCGGTAGGCCCGGCGCGCGCCGAGATCCTCGAGCGCCGCATCCACGATGGGCATGAGGGCCAGCATGTAGCCGGGGTCGGCTCCCTCACGGCGCCGCTCGACCACGACGGGGCGGTGGCCCCGCCGGCGCAGCAGCCCCGCGACCGTGAGACCGGCGATCCCGGCGCCGACGACGAGCACGCGCAGGTCATCGTCGGCGGCGCGCTGGCACTGTTCGGCCACTGGCAGCGGGTGGAGCATCCTGGACACCTCCGTGCGGCGAGGACTCCCTCCGACGCTACCTCCGGCCCCTGCCGCGACGATAGGGCGTTTCCGCCGGGCGGCGTGCCCCGGGCGGACTAGACCTTCAGCTCGGTGCGCCAGCTGCGCTTCGGCTCCCAGCCGAGCACGCGGCGCGCCTTCTCGATGCTGAACGCGGGCGACGAGCCGGTCAGCCCGCCGGACAGGTGCGCCAGCTCCGGGTAGACCTCCGGGAACACCTCGGCCAGCGGGGCCCGGGCCATCGCGTCCGCGGCCCCGACGAAGAACACGTCGCCGTTCTCGATGAGGTGCATCCGCTCCAGCAGGAGCAGCAGGAAGTCGGTGACGTCGCGGGCGTCCACGTAGTTGAAGAGGGCCGGCGCGGACAGCCGCGGATCGTCCAGGCGCTCGGCGACCGTGTGCCCCTGCTGGGTCGGGGCGCCCTCCCATTCCTCGGGTGCGATCACGTAGCAGGGCCGGAAGGACGCGAACTTCACGCCGTGCTCCCCGTCGCCGGGACCGTGCTGGGCGGCGAACATCGCCGCGACCTGCTCGGCGACGTACTTCGAGAGCCCGTACGCGTGCCAGGGGCGCGGCGTGACGTCCTCGTCCAGCGGCAGCCGCGGCGGGACCCAGCCCGCCGGGGAGCCGTAGCCCATGATCGAGGGGCTGGACGCGACGATGACCTTGCGCGCGCCGGAGGCCACCGCCGCGGCGGTGACGTTGTGCGCGATGCCGGCGTTGGTCTTCAGGATGACGTCCTCGGGCGCGCTGAAGGGCACGGCGATCGCCGCCAGGGAGACGACGGCGGCCGGGCCGAGTCGCGTGAAGAGCTCCTCCGTGGTACGTGCGTCGAGGAGGTCGACGTCCTCGTAGCGGACGCCGTCGACCGGCTCCGGGGGTGCCTGACGGTCGACGCTGACGACCCGGTGCCCGGCCGCGGCGAAGCCCTCGATCACGCTGCGGCCGAGGCGCCCGGAGCCACCGGTGATGATGATCGGCTGGACACTGCCGTTCATGACGCCCCCCTAGCGGACCGGCGCCGCGACGCCGGCCCCGGTCTCCGCACCGGGCTCTGCTCTGGTCTCCGCTCCGGACGCCGCTGCCGAGGCCGCCCCGCCGGCGCGCGCGACGGCCGCGCGGGCCCGCTCGAGCCCGAGGTCGACGTCGGCGACGCGGACCGCCTGCCCCGACGCGAGGGACGCATTGCCGCAGATGCCGACGGCGATCGCCTGGATCCCGTCCACCAGCCCGGCCGGACGCCGGTACGGGTCCTCGCCCGGGCCGCGGAAGAGATCGGCCAGCAGGAGACCGTCGCCGCCGCCGTGGGCGCCCTCGCCGTTGACGATCTCCAGCTCGTGGGCCTCCTCCCAGTGGCGCTGCAGGATCAGCCGCTCGCCGGTGCTGCGCACGTGGCTGCCCACCTCGTCGTCGTACACCGACGGGTCCACCGGGGCACCGCCCTCGGCGGGGAGGACGGCCGCGCGCTCGACGACGTCGAGCTCCAGGCGCCCCTCGGTGCCGTTGACGGCCACGCGGTAGCCCTCCCACGGGCTGTGCGCGTTGAGACTGTAGGAGAGGACGGGGCCGCCGGCGTAGTCGACCACGAGCGCGAGATTGTCCTCGATGGTGATGCCCTCGGCGAAGACGTCCTGGTCGCGCCGGTACCCGTCGTGCGCCTCGTTGTCGAGGTAGAGCCGCTTCAGCCGCTCGTCGGAGCGCAGATCGAGCGCGAAGGGGTCCTCGGCGCTGTCGTCGCGCGTGCCGCGCTCGTGCACGACGACGCCGCGCTCGGCGGCGTTCGGGGCACCGTAGAACTTCAGTCCACCGGCGGCGTACACGCGCTCCGGGGTGTCGCCGAGCCACCAGTTGACCAGGTCGAAGTGATGGCTGGACTTGTGCACCAGCAGGCCGCCGGAGTTCTCCTTGATGCGGTGCCAGCGGCGGAAGTAGTCGGCGCCGTGGACGGTGTCCAGGACCCAGGTGAAGTCGATGGACGTGACCCGGCCGATCAGTCCGTCCTGGATCGCTGCCTTCAGGGCGGTGTTGCGCGGCGAGTAGCGGTAGTTGAACGTCACGATCACCTCGCGGCCCGTCCGCCCCGCCGTCTCGGCGATCCGCGCCGAGGCCTCGGCGCTCACCGTCAGGGGCTTCTCCACGACGACGTCGGCGCCGGCCTCCAGCGCCTCGCACACGAGGTCCGCGTGGGTGAAGTCCGGCGTGGTGATGACGACCCGGTCGATCCCCTGCGCGCGGACGAACGCGGTCAGGTCGGCGGGGTCGAACGCTCCGACGCGCTCGCCGAAGGTCTGCTCGACGACGTCCTGGTAGTACTCGACGCGCCCCGGATTGGTATCCGCGAGGGCCACGAGCTCGGCGACGTCCTGGTGCGGGCCGAGGATGGCCTCGATGTACATCTGGCACCGGTTGCCGGTGCCGATCACTGCGTAGCGGGTGCGGGGGGTGCTCACGGGCACGTGCTCCTAGGATCTGCGCACGCTCACGGCGCGCACGCGGGGCGGAAGGGATAGGGGAGGCGGGGCGCCGCCGTTGCCGGCGACGCCCCGGCGTCGTACTGTCCGCGGACCATGCCGTCCACGGGTCTCGGTCCGGTCCGGCCTACTTGATGCCGGTGGTGGCGATGCCCTTGATGAGGAACTTCTGTCC
Source organism: Zhihengliuella alba (assembly GCF_039538765.1). Taxonomy (NCBI): domain Bacteria; kingdom Bacillati; phylum Actinomycetota; class Actinomycetes; order Micrococcales; family Micrococcaceae; genus Zhihengliuella; species Zhihengliuella alba. The sequence goes on from NZ_BAABCJ010000002.1 coordinate 721,080, forward strand.
GATCAGGAAGGCGATGAACACCGGGACCAGGGTGACGATCGACATGGCGAACAGTGCGCCCCAGTTGGACTCGCCCGTGGAGTCGATGAAAGCGCTCAGCGCCACCGGCACCGTGTACTTCTCCGGGCTGGTCAGGTAGATCAGCGAGGTGAAGAAGTCGCTCCAGGTCCAGATGAAGGTGAAGATGGCCGTGGTGGCCAGGGCCGGGACCATGAGCGGCAGGATCACCTGGAGGAAGGTGCGGGCGTGGCCGGCGCCGTCGATGCGGGCCGCCTCGTCCATGTCCTTCGGGATGCCGCGGATGAACTGCACCATCAGGAAGATGAAGAACGCATCGGTGGCGAGCAACTTCGGCACGATGATGGGCCAGAACGTATTCACCCAGCCGATCTGGGAGAACATGATGTACTGCGGCACGATGATCACGTGGATCGGCAGCATGATGGTCATGAGCATCAGCGCGAACATGAGCTTCTTGAAGCGGAAGTCCAGCCGGGCGAACGCGTACGCGGCCATGGAGCAGGAGACCAGGTTGCCGATGATGCAGCCGAGGACCACGATCGCCGAGTTGATCAGGAAGTGGCTGAACGGGTGGGACAGGGCGTCCCAGCCGCTGGCGTAGTTCTCGATCTCGAACGACTTCAGCAGCAGACCCGGCGAGCGGAAGATCTCGTCGTTGGGTCGCAGCGAGCTGACGAGCATCCACAGCAGCGGGTAGATCATCAGCAGGGCCGAGGCGATCATGACGATGTGCTTGACCACCGCCCGGATCCTCGAGCCCGTGGAGGGCCGGTAGACGTGGGGCTCCGGCAGGTTGTCCACCTTGCCCTCGCCCGCCAGGTCCGGCGTGAGCGTGAGGTCTTTGTTCTGCGCCGGCGCGGCCATCAGCGAGCCGTCGTCCTTCGCGTTCCGGGGGGAGGAGATCTGCTCAGTCATCGTAGAACACCCAATACTTGGAGACGAGGAAGTTGAGGGCGGTGAAGCCGCCGACGATCAGGACGAGCAGCCACGCCATGGCGGACGCGTATCCCATGTCGAAGTTCTTGAAGCCCTGCTGGTACAGGTACAGCGTGAAGAACATCGTGGAGTCCGCCGGACCGCCGGAGCCGTTGGAGACGATGAACGCCTGCGTGAAGTTCTGGAAGGCGCCGATGATCTGGAGCACGAGGTTGAAGAAGATGATCGGGCTCAGCAGCGGCAGCGTGATGCTGACGAACTGGCGCACCTTGGTGGCGCCGTCGATCGAGGCGGCCTCGTAGTACATCGAGGGGATCTGCCGCAGCCCGGCCAGGAAGATCACCATGGGCGAGCCGAACGTCCAGATGTGGAGCAGGATGAGGGTGCTCAGGGCGGTGTCCGGGTTGGAGATCCAGCCCATGCCCTCGATGCCCATCATGGCCAGGACCTGGTTGACCAGGCCCGTGGTGCCGAACAGCTGCTTCCAGAGGACCGCGATGGCCACCGAGGAGCCCAGCATCGAGGGCAGGTAGAACACGGAGCGGTAGAACGGGAGACCGCGCATGCCCCGGTCCAGCAGCATCGCGATCGCGAGGGCCACGGCCAGCTGCAGCGGGACGCCGACGAGCACGTAGATGAAGGTGACGCGCAGCGAGTTGTGGAGCCGCTCGTCGCTGATCATCCGCTCGATGTTCTCCATGCCGGACCACTCGGGGGCCTGCAGGAGGTTGTAGTCCGTGAAGGCCAGGAAGAGCGACATGGCCATGGGACCGAGCGTGATGACGAAGAGGCCGATGGTCCACGGGAGCAGGAAGATGTGCCCGGCCTTGTTGTCCTTGTACTGGCGCTTCCCGCCCTTCTGCGTCTTGAGGCTCTGCAGCTCGGCGACGACGCTCATGGTGTCGCCTCCGCCGCAGCACCGTCGGCCGATGGCCGGCGAGAGGTGTGGGTCAGCATGGCTGGCTCCTTGTTCCGGCACTCCCGGCGGCCCGTGCGAACCGGCCGATGGAATGCGCTTTCCGATCTGTCGTCCTCAACGGTAGGCTAGGCGCCCTGTGAGGTCAACCACACAGGAGATTTTCCTACACCGGCAGGGAGACGACGCATTGAATCGAATCAATCAGGCGAGCCCCGACGACGCGCGGACCGGCCCGCCCCGGCCGCGCGCCACCCTCTGGGCCGCGCCCGCGGGGGACGCCCAGTGAACGCCGCCAGTCCGGCGGAACCGGGGGCCGCACCGGCCATCGAGCGCATCGACCTGCGGCTGCTGTCGATGCCGTTCTCGGCGGGTCGGCGGGAGGACGGCGCCGCCTCGGCGGAGACGGTCGATTCGTTTAACGCATCGTCGCGCACCTTTACGGCCATGCAGTCACTGGTCGTGTCCGTGACGACGGCGGACGGGCTGGTCGGCTGGGGCGAGGCGTTCGGGCACCGCACCAACCCGGCCACCTGGGCGGCCCTGGAGGACATCGTCGGCCCGTTCTTCCTCGGCCAGCCGGCGGACGCCGCCGACCTGCGCCCCCGGGCCGAGCACGCCTTCCATGCGTTCGGCCGGACGGGGCCCGTCCACTACGCGCTCTCGGCGGTCGACACGGCCCTCTGGGACCTGGCCGCCCAGCGCGCCGGCCTGCCCCTGCGGCGCCTGCTCGACGCCGGCGCCCGCGACTCGATCGGCGCGTACGCCTCCCTGGTGCACTACGGCGAGGACCCGGACGAGGTCGCCCGGCAGATCCTGCGGGCACGTGCCGCCGGGTTCGGGGCCTTCAAGCTCCACGAGAGCACGGTGCCCGCCGTCGCCGCCGCGCGCGGGGCCGCCGGCGACGCCCCGCTGATGGTGGACGTCAACTGCCGCTGGGACGAGGCCGCGGCCGACGCCGCCCTGGCCGACCTCGCCGGGCTGGACCTGTGCTGGCTGGAGGAACCGGTCTTCCCGCCCGACGACCGTGACGCCCTGGCCCGCCTGAACGCCCGCCACGGCATCGTCTCCGCCGGCGAGAACGCCTCGGGGACCTGCGGGCTGATCGGGGACATGGCCGCCGGCGCCGTGACCGTGGCCCAGCCCAGCGTCGGCAAGCTCGGCGGGATCTCCGCCATGATGGAGGTGTACCGCGCCGGGGAGCGCCTCGGCGTGCCCGTGGTCCCGCACTGCTTCTACTACGGTCCGGCGCTGCTCGCGACGGCGCAGCTGATCGCCGCCCTGCCGGTCCAGCGGACCGGTGGCCGACCGGGGATGGACGGCTCGGGCCGCGCGCTGCCCGAGCTGGAGGTCCCCTTCCTGGACTGGCCGGAGCGCCTGCACCCCCTGCACGGCCACCACCAGCAGCAGGACCACCAGCGGGACGGCCGGGACCGGCCGCACGGTCATGTTCGCGCCGACGAGACGGCCGAGCGGGGTGTCCTGGGCCACAATGGGAGCGTGCCGATCGAACCCGGTCCGGCGGGCACCGTGGTCCTGCCCGGTGCGCCGGGACTGGGCTTCGCACCGGACCCCGAGGTCATGGACCGGCACACCGTCCAGCACGCGACCATCTCCCGGGAGGGGCACCCATGAAGCGCATCGTCTGCGTTCCGGATTCGTTCAAGGGCAGCGTGAGCGCGCTCGGCGCCGCGGAGGCCATGGCGCGCGGGGCGCGGCAGGTCCTCGGCGACGCCGACGTCGTCGTCCTGCCCTTCGCCGACGGCGGCGAGGGCACCCTCGACGCGCTGCTGGCGGCGTGGGGCCGGGCGGCGGAGGTCGTGAGCACGGTGGACGCGCTCGGGCGGCCGCGCAACGCGCGCTTCGGGCTCTCGGCGGACGGCCGGACCGCCGTCGTCGAGGCGGCGGAGGGCAACGGCCTGCCCGCGGTGTCCGATGTCCCGCTGCAGCCCCTGCGCGCCGACACGCACGGGGTGGGACTGATCGCCCGCGCCGCACTGGAGTCCGGGGCCGAGGAGATCCTCCTGTGCATCGGCGGCTCCGCGAGCACGGACGGCGGGACGGGCCTGCTGACGGCGCTCGGCGCCCGCTTCCTCGACGACCGCGGCGAGCCCGTGGCGCCAGGCGGCGGCGGGCTGGCCGACATCGCCCGGATCGACCTGGAGCACCTGCACCCCCGGGCGCGCGAGGTTCGCTGGCGCATCGCGGTGGACGTCGACAACCCGCTCACGGGCGAGCGCGGTGCCGCGGCCGTGTTCGGGCCGCAGAAGGGTGCCAGCGCGGAGGACGTCGCCGTGCTCGACGCCGGGTTGTCCCACCTCGCCGAGGTGGTCGCCGAGGTGGGACGGCCCGCCGGACGGCGACCCGACGATCTGCGCGCCGCCGCCGGGTTCGGCGCGGCCGGCGGGCTGCCCGTGACGCTCGTGGGGCTGCTCGGCGCGGAGACGCTGCCGGGCGCGGAGCTCGTGGGCGACGCCGTCGGACTGGCCGAGACGCTCGCCGGGGCGGACCTCGTGCTGACCGGCGAGGGAGCCCTCGACACGCAGTCGCTCGGCGGCAAGGTCGTCGACGCCGTCCGGCGCCACTCCCCCGCCGGGGCCGCCGTGGTCGTCATCGCCGGGACCGTGCGGCTGTCAGCCGCCCAGACCCGGGAGGCCGGGCTGACCGCGGCGTTCTCGATCGCGCCCGGCGCGGCCGAGCTCCCCGAGCTCCTGCGCGAGGCCCCCCGGCTGATCGAGGAGACGACGGCCCACGCCTGCGGGCTGCTCGCGCACGGGCGGTGACCACCCTCAGCCGTCGTTGCGGACCACCCGGCCCTGCGCGATGACGGCGGAGACCTGCTCCAGCGCCGCCGCGCTCGCGAGCGGGTCGGAGTCCAGCAGCACCACGTCGGCCACGGCCCCCTTGACGAGCCGGCCGACCTCGCGCTCCACCCCGAGCAGCGCGGCGGGGCGCGTCGTGACGGAGCGCAGCGCCTCCAGGGCCGGCAGGCCGGCGTCGGCGAGCGCGCGCGCCTCGGTGCCGATCGGCGTCACGTCCGTGCCGAAGGAGTCGGTGCCGGCGACGACCCCGACCCCGGCGTCGGCGGCGGCCCGGACGGCCTCGCGGAGGACCGGGGCGTACTCGCGTCCGCGCTCGGCCAGGACCGGGTCGGCGGAGCCCTGCATGGAGGCGATGCCCGCCAGCGTGGGCGTGAAGTAGGTGCCGCGCGCGGCCATGTCGGCCAGCGTGGCACCGTCCACGAACACGCCGTGCTCGATGCTCCGCACGCCCGCCCGGACCGCGCCGGCGATGCCCTCGGCGCTGTAGGAGTGGCAGAGCACGCCCGCGCCCTTGGCCGCCCGCACGATCGCGGCGAGCTGCTCCTCCCCGTAGACCAGCTCCAGCGGGTCCTGCTCCGGCAGGCCGGCGCGCGGGTTCGCGCGCGTCTTGATGACCGTGGCGCCGCGCTTGCGGTTGACCCCGGTGAGGTGCGCCAGCGCCTTCTCCTCGCGCACGCCGTCGGTCAGTGCCGCCAGCGGGGCGAGCTCCGGGTCGGCGAGCACGGAGTCGCCGAGCTCCGGCGAGACGAACAACCCCGCCGGGTGCATGCGCGGCGAAAGCCCGGGCGCCCACTCGGGCAGCGCCGCCAGCGCGATGTCCTGGTAGAAGCTCGACGAGCCGCTGCGGACCGTGGTGGCGCCGTTGTGGAGGATGAGCCGCGCGTCCTCGAGCGCGTTCGCGTGGACGTGGGCGTCCACCAGGCCCGGGACGACGAACCGGCCGGCGGCGTCCACGACGTCGGCCCGGCCGGCCACACCGGCGACCGCCTTGCGGGTGGCGTCGCGGTCGCCCGCGGCGACCACCCGGCCCCCGTCGAGCACCACGACGGCATCGGCGGTCGCGTCGCCGGTGACCGGATCCACGAGGGTTCCTCCCTCGATGACGAGCGGGCGGGTCTCCGGAGCGGAGCCGGGGTATCCCGGAGCACTGGGCCGCCCGGACGGAGCCGAGGCCGCGGCGGCACCCGCCGCCGGGGCCGCCAGAGCGGGGACGGCCGCGGACGCGGAGGGGACTCCGAGCACGCCCAGGCCCGCCAGTGCGGCGGCTCCGGCGAGGACGCTCCGGCGCGCGAGGGCGGAGTCGGGGGCGGGCAGGGCGTTGTGGTCGTGGACGCACATGGCTGACTTCCTTGTCGTCGAGAGCAGGCTCATGACAACCTAGCAGCGAATCGCGCGTTTTGGTATCCCATATTTCGTCCCCGTTGTCCTCCCGCCGCGACGCTCGGGCGACGCTACAGGGAGACCAGCAGCATCGTCGTCGCGAAGACGGCCCCGGACACGATCAGCACCACGGTGGTGTAGCCGAGGATGTCGCGCATCTTCAGGCCCGCGATCGCCAGCAGCGGCAGCGCCCAGAACGGCTGAATCATGTTGGTCCACTGGTCACCGTAGGCCACCGCCATGATCGCCACCGCGGGGTCCACTCCGATCCGCTCGGCGGCCTCCAGCAGGATCGGGGCCTGGATGGCGAATTGCCCACCGCCGGACGGGACGAAGAAGTTCACCAGCCCGGCCGAGAGGAAGGCGAACAGCCCGAAGGTGACCGGGGTCGAGACGGAGACGAAGAAGTCGGAGAACATCTGGATCAGCCCCGTCCCGGACATGATGCCCAGAATCCCGGCGTAGAGCGGGAACTGTAGGAGGATCTCCCCGACGTTGGAGGCCGCGTCCTTGGTGAGGGCGATGAGCTCGAACGGATTGCGGACCAGGAGCAGGATCAGCGCGAGGAAGCTCCAGTTGACGATGTCCAGGGTGAGCGAGCCACCGCCGGCGAAGTGGATGACCAGATAGGCGACCAGCAGCAGCCCCAGTAGGAGCGTGGGCACCCGGCTGGCGTCAACGCGGTCGGCGGGCGTGACGACGTCGTCCTCCACCGCGACGCCCCGCTCGCGGGCGTCGACCTCGAGCTCGACGACGCGGTCCCGTCCCCGCGGGGCGATCAGGATGATCGCGGCGGCCACGAGCACCACGGTCGCCCCGATCGCCGCGAGGTTCCACGGGGCGAAGATGGTCTCGCTGATCGGCAGCGGGCGGCCGATCTGCTCGGTCACGAACGAGTCGGGCGTCGCCGCGGCCAGCGGCCCGGAGGCCGAGTAGCCCATGTGCCAGACGACGAACCCGGCGAAGCCCGCGGCCACGAGCAGGGGGAAGTGCAGGCGCAGCCCGCGCTCGCGCCCCTGCGCCGCCACCTCGCGGGCCAGCAGTCCGCCGACCACCAGCCCGAGGCCCCACGTGATGAGCGATGCTGCGGCGGCGACGAGGAAGACGAAGACGTAGGCCTGGACGGCCGTCCGCGGGACGCGGGCTGCGCGGGTCAGCAGGGCGCGGACCGGCCGCGTGTTGGCGAGGATGTGCCCGAGGAGCAGGATCAGGGCCATCTGCGTCATGAAGGACAGCAGCCCCGCCAGCCCGACGCCCCAGCTCTCGACGACGGCCACCGGGCCCGCGTCGGTCAGGGCCAGGGCGAGCGCCGCGACGACGAACGTCAGCGCGATCGCGAAGACCAGCGCGGACGGGATGAGCCGCTCGACGACGTGATTGATGGGCCGCATGACCGAGGCGAGGACGGCGCCCCGCCCTCGGTCGTCGGGATCGGCCTCCGGGCGAGGACCGGGCGGGACGGAATTCGTGCGCATGGCGACCTCCGGCGTCGACGATGGGTCTCAACAGTGACGCCAGTCACACTACCGGGCGGCTCCCGCGAGCCGGTGCCGCCTACACTGGTCTCCCATGAGCGAGCAGGTTCGGATCGACGCGTGGCTGTGGGCGGTGCGCGTCTACAAGACGCGGTCGGCCGCGACGACGGCGTGCCGCGCGGGGCACGTGAAACTGGACGGTCGGCCGGTGAAGGCGTCGCAGACGGTCGCGCCCGGGGCCCAGATCCGCGTGCGCCAGAACGGGGCGGACCGGTTCCTCGAGGTCACGCGGCCGATCAGCAAGCGCGTCGGCGCCCAGGTGGCCCAGTCCTGCTACCTCGACCACACGCCGGCACGGCCCAAGGTGGTGGTCCCCCAGGTGCCGGTGCGCGACCGCGGGGCCGGCCGCCCGACGAAGAAGGACCGCCGCGAGCTCGACCGGCTGCGGCAGTCCCTCGACCTGTAGGCCCGCCTACTCCTCGCCGGCCTGGCGCGATCCGAGCTCTGCGTCCAGGCGCAGCAGGCCGTTGCCGTCCTCGCCGATCAGCTTCACGCGGCCGATGATCTCGGAGACGCTGGCCTCCTCCTCGAGCTGCTCCTCGACGAACCAGTTCAGCAGCGGGAACGCGTCGATGTCCCCCTCCTGCTGGGCCAGCCGGTACAGGTTGCGGATCGCCTCGGAGACCTTCTCCTCGTGCGCCAGCGAGGCCTGGAAGGCGGCGATCACGGTCGTCGCCCGCGTGTTCGGGGCGTGCATGGCGCCGATCGCCGGATGCGCGCTGCGGTCCACCATGTGGGCGATGAACTTCTCAGCGTGCACGATCTCCTCGTCGGCCTGGGCGCGGAACCAGCCGGCGATGCCGGGCAGGTCCAGAGCGTCCATGTCCACCGCCAGCTGCCGGTACACGATGGACGCCTCCAGCTCGAGGGTCACCTGTTCGTTGAATGCTTCTGCGAGCTTTCCGTTGAGTTCCATGCCTTCAATCTAGACCCGTTCCAAACAGCTGTCACCGGAGTTCGGCCTAACTGATCCGGGCGGCCGCAATAAGCGAACACCGCCGTCCTCCGCCCCGGTTCGGGCAGGCTCACCTCAGCGGCAGCCGACTGTTCCCGACCCCCAGAACCGATCCCAGGACAGGTCCCAGGACGTCGGGCTATCCTGCTGTCGCGCCGCATGCGCCAATCGAGCCGAGAGGAGAGGCCAGATGCACGTACGCCGACGTCGCCTGCTCCTGCTCCTCCCGCTCCTGTTCGCAGCCCTGCTGGGGATGCACACGCTGGCCATGTCGCTCCCGGGCGCGCCGACCGCGCCGGACCGCGGGTCCCCGCACTCCTCGGCCGCCCATTCCTCGGACCCCGGGTCCGCGCACCACCGCATGGTGCTGCCGTTCGCCGCGGAGTCCGCGCCCGCAGCGGCCCCGTCGGCGCAGTTGGCGCTACCGGCGCAGTCCGACGCGGAGGTCGGTGCGTTCGTCGGTCAGCACTCGGCCGACGACGACGGCGCGGCCGTCGCGGTCGCGGTCGCTGGCTGGTGCCTCCTCGCGCTGGCCGTCCTGCTCCGGCTGGTGCGCCCGCGGGCGCACCTCCTCCCCGGGCTGGCGCTCGCCCCGCGCACCACGGTCCCCGCGTGGGTGCCGACCCCGCGGCCGGCCCGGCCGCCCTCGCTCCTCTTCCTCTCGATCAGTCGGACGTAGGCCGCTCGCCTGTCCCGCCGATGCGCCGCCGCACCACCTGCCCCGCGACCGCACCGGCGGCACGGCCACGCCTGCCCACCACGACTTCGGAAGAGAGAACCACCATGTCCCACACCGCACCCGCGCGGGCCGTCCAGCGCCCCGCCGAGCAGAACCCGTCCTTCGTGCGCCCATCCTCCGCGCGCCCCGTACCGCCGGTGAACAGCAGCAGGGCCCCGTCCCGCAGCGCCCACCGGAGCGGCTCACGGGCTCCGGCACGAGCGGCGGCCGTCGCCGTCGCACTCGTGATCGGCTCCCTGGCCCTGACCGCGTGCGGCCCCACGGCCCCGGACCCCGCCCCGGACTCGGCGGCGCACTCCGGCGGGCACGGGGCGCCGGCCGAGGGCACGCCGTCGGATGCCTCCGCCGAGGCGGGCACGACGGCGGACAGCGGCCACAACGACGCCGACGTCACGTTCGCCGCGACGATGATCCCCCACCACCGGCAGGCCCTCGAGATGAGCGAGATCATGCTCGCCAAGGAGGACCTGCCGCCCGCGGTCCGCGACCTCGCCGAGCGGATCAAGGCCGCCCAGGGCCCGGAGATCGAGGCCATGGACTCATGGCTCGAGGCCTGGGGCGCCGCGGCCGGCGATCACGGCGATCACGCGATGGACGGCATGCTCACCGAGGAACAGCTGCAGCAGCTGGAGTCAGCAGACGGCCCGCAGGCCGCCGAGCAGTTCCTCGCCGGGATGATCGAGCACCACCGCGGCGCCGTCGAAATGGCGGAGCAGGAGCTGGAGGCCGGCCGGAACGCCGACGCGCTGGCGCTGGCCGACCGGGTCATCGCGGACCAGACCGCCGAGATCGAGGAGATGGAGGGTCTCCTGGCGGAGCTGAAGCAATAGGTCATCCCTCCCTCTTCGCGACGCGCGGGCCCTAAAGTAGGACCACGCCGCACGTCGACGAACGGGAGCCCGTGGAAGAGATCGCCATCACCCTCCTGACCGCGGCCGGACTCGGATGGCTGGCGCACAGCCTCCGGGTCCCGCCGCTGGTCGGCTTCCTCGCCGCGGGCTTCCTGCTGGGCGGTCTGGGCCTCGACGGCTTCCCGGGTCTGGACTCGCTCGCGGACATCGGCGTGACCCTGCTGCTGTTCACGATCGGGCTCAAGTTCGACATTCGCTCGCTGGCGCGCCGCGAGGCCTTCGGCACGGCGGGCGTGCACATCATTCTCAGCGTCCTCGTCGGCGCCGGCCTGCTGGGGCTCCTGGCCGCCGTCGGACTCTCCCAGTATGCGGACCTGCAGTCGCTGGTGCTGGTCGGCTTCGCGCTGTCCTTCTCCTCGACCGTGCTGTGCATGAAGGTGCTGGAGGAGCGCTCGGACGACGGCTCGTTCTACGGGCAGACGGCCATCGCCATCCTGGTCATCCAGGACATCGCCGCGGTCGCCTTCATCACCCTGACCTCGGACGAGCCGCCCAGCCTGTGGGCACTCGCCCTGGTTCTCCTGGTCCCCGCCGGCTGGGTCTTCCGCCGGCTCCTGGACCACGCGGGGCACGGCGAGCTGCTGGTCCTCTACGGCGTCGCCATGGCGCTGGGGCCGGGCTACTTCCTGTTCGACGCCGTCGGCATCAAGGGCGACCTCGGCGCCCTGGTGATGGGACTGCTGTTCGCCGGGCATCCCCGGGCCATCGAACTGTCCAAGTCGCTCTACAGCGTCAAGGAGCTGTTCCTCGTGGGCTTCTTCCTGAGCATCGGCATGCTGGACCAGCCCACCTGGAGCGACCTCGGGCTGGCCGCCCTGCTGACCGTCCTCCTGCTCCCCCTCCGGGCTCTCGGCTTCATCCTGCTGGGGCGCGCGTTCGGCATGCGGAACCGCTCGGCCGTGCGCACGGGACTGGTGCTCGGGAACTTCTCCGAGTTCTCGATCATCGTGGTCTCCGTCGGCGTCGGCACCGCGATGCTCGCGGCGGACTGGCTGCCCGTGGTGGGCATCGCGGTGGCCCTCAGCATGGTGGCCTCCTCCCTGCTCAACGGGCGCGGCAGCCATCTGGCGCCCGGGCTGGCTGCCCGACTGCCCGTGCAGGACCCGGACCGCATCCGGCCCGACGACCGCCCCATCGACACGAGCAATGCCGACGTGCTCATCCTGGGCATGGGCAAGATCGGCCGCTCCACCTACGAGCGGATCACCGCGGCCTCCGACCTGCGCGTGCTGGCCGTGGACAACGACCACGCCGTGGTCCGCCGGCTCCGCGAGGCCGGCCTGAACGTGATGGAGGGCGACGCCACCGACCTCGAGTTCTGGTACCGGATCTGCCAAGGCGGTCTGGTCCAGACGGTGGTCCTCGCCATGCCGTTCCACGATTCCAACCTCTTCGCCCTGGACCAGCTCCGCGAGGCCGGCTTCGAGGGTCGCATCACCGCCGTGGCGCACCACCCGGACCAGGCCGAGCACCTCCAGCGGCTCGGCGTGGACGGCGTCTACAACCTCTACGAGGGAGCCGGCATCGCGATGGCCGATCTCCTGCTCTCCCCCGGGGCGCGCTGACACCGCCTGCCGCCCGTGGGCGGGCCTGAACACTCAGGCCGGAACGGGCGGATCCGAGCAGCAGAGCGGTCAGGCCGGAGCGGTCAGGCCAGGCCGGCCCGCCGCAGGGCCTCGGCCATGGCGGTGTCGCCGCCGGCCGCGGCACCGGACTGCGGCTTCCGGTCGTCCTTCTGCCCGCCGCGCTGGCCGCCCGGCTGCCCACCGGCGCGCTCGCGCCCGGCCCGTCCGCCGGCGCCACCGCCGGCCGCCGAGCCGCCGCGTGCTCCGCCGCCCCGGGGGCGGCTTCCGCCGTGGCCGGCCGGCCCGCCACCCTTCGGCGTGCCGTCCTGCGCGGCACCGGCGGCCCCGCTGCGGGAGGTCCCGCCCCGGGGCCGCCCGGCGGCGGCTTCCGAGGGCAGCGGGTCGTCCAACCGCAGGGTGAGCGAGATCCGCTTCCGGGCGAGGTCGACGTCGAGCACCTTGACCCGGACGACCTGACCGGACTTGACCACCTCGCGGGGGTCGGAGACGAACTCGCGGCTCATCGCGGAGACGTGGACCAGTCCGTCCTGGTGCACGCCGATGTCCACGAACGCCCCGAACGCCGCGACGTTGGAGACCGTGCCCTCGAGGATCATCCCCGGCTCCAGGTCGCCGACGGTCTCGACGCCGTCCTTCAGTGCGGCCGTGACGAACTCGCCGCGCGGATCGCGGCCGGGACGGGCGAGCTCGGCCATCACGTCGCGGACGGTCGGGACGCCGAAGCGCTCGTCCACGAACTGCTCCGGGCGGAGCGATCCGACGGCGCCGGCCGCCGCGCCGACGTCGCCCTTGGTCAGGCCCGCCTCGGCGAGGATCCGCTGCGCGAGGCCGTAGGCCTCGGGGTGCACGGCGGACGCGTCCAGCGGCTCCCTGCCCCCGGTGACGCGGAGGAAGCCGGCGCACTGCTCGAACGCCTTGGCGCCCAGGCGGGGCACCTTCTTCAGCTCGGCGCGGGTCGCGAACGGCCCGTTGGCGTCCCGGTACTCGACGATGTTCCGGCCGAGCGTGGGACCGACGCCGGCGACGCGCGAGAGCAGGGCCGGCGAGGCCGTGTTGACGTCCACGCCGACCGCGTTGACGCAGTCCTCGACGACGGCGTCGAGCGTCCGGTCGAGCTTCGCCGGCGTGAGGTCGTGCTGGTACTGGCCGACGCCGATCGACTTCGGCTCGATCTTCACGAGCTCGGCCAGCGGGTCCTGCAGCCGGCGGGCGATCGACGCGGCGCCGCGCAGGGAGACGTCCAGGTCCGGCAGCTCGGCCGCGGCCAGGGCCGAGGCGGAGTAGACGGACGCGCCGGCCTCCGACACGATGACCTTCGCCGGGCGGACGCCGGCGGCCGCCGTCGCCTCCCCGTAGCGGGGGTTGGCGGCGAGCCGGGCCAGGAGCTCCCCGGCGAGCCGGTCCGTCTCGCGACTGGCCGTGCCGTTGCCGACGGCCACGAGAGTGGTCCCGTGCTTCACGGCCAGGGACTCGAGGACCGCGAGCGAGTCCTCCCACTTGGTGCTGGCCTTCCCGTTGGCGTGCGGGTAGATCGTCGCCGTGTCCACGACGCGGCCCGTGCCGTTGACGACGGCGACCTTCACGCCGGTGCGCAGGCCCGGGTCGAGGCCGAGGACCGTGCGGTTGCCCGCCGGCGCCGCGAGCAGCACGTCGCGCAGGTTGTCGGCGAAGACGCGCACCGCCTGCTCCTCGGCCGCCTCGAAGAGGCGCGTGCGCAGGTCCGTCTCCAGGCGGGTGAGGATGCGGCTCTTCCAGGCCAGGCGGACGGTGCGGCTCTGCCAGCCGTGCGCCGGCGATCCCGCCGGGGCGTCCGCGCCCACCGCGCGCGCGACGGCGGCCTCGTAGCCGGCCCGGGCCTCGGTCAGCGCGTCCTCGTCGGCCGGGTCCGCCTCCGCCAGCGTCAGCGCGAGCGCGCCCTCGCGCTCCCCGCGCAGCAGGGCCAGCACCCGGTGCCCGGGCAGGCGGTGCAGGGGCTCCGCGAAGTCCTGGTAGTCGGAGAACTTGGCGGCCGCCTCCCCGGCGCCCGGTGCGACGGCGGAGCGCAGGACGCCGCGCTTCCAGAGCCGCTCGCGCAGCTCGGTGACGAGCTCGACGTCCTGTCCGGCCCGCTCGATGACGATGGCCCGGGCCCCGGTGAGCGCGTCGTCGGGCGTGGCGACGGCGTCGTTCACGTACTCCGCGGCCGCGGCCTGCGGGTCCAGCCCGGCGTCGGAGAGCAGCGCCTCGGCGAGCGGCTCCAGTCCGGCCTCGCGCGCGATCTGCGCCCGGGTGCGGCGCTTGGTCTTGTAGGGCAGGTAGAGGTCCTCGAGCTCCGTCTTGGTGGTGGCGGCCGCGATCGCCCCGCGCAGCGCGTCCGTGAGCTTGCCCTGCTCGTCGATGGCCTTGACGACGGCGGAGCGCCGGTCCTCCAGCTCACGCAGGTAGCGCAGCCGCTCCTCGAGGGTGCGCAGCTGCGTGTCGTCGAGGGTCCCGGTCGCCTCCTTGCGGTAGCGGGCGATGAACGGGACGGTGGAGCCGGAGTCGAGGAGGTCCACCGCGGCCTGGACCTGCCACGTCTGGACGCCGAGCTCCTCGGCGATGCGCGCGACCACCGCCCGGGTCGCGGCGCCGGGGGCGGCGGGGGCCGCGAAGCCTCCCGTCCGTGTGCCGGGAGCGCTGGGGGTGGACTGGCCTGCGGGGGCTGCGTTGGAGATCGTCACCGGTCCATCTTGCCGCAGCCGGTCATCCCTCCGCGATCCGCGGCCCTAGACTGTGGAGCATGCGTGGAATCCGACCTGTCGCCCTGGCCGCCGCCGTCCTGCTGATCGGCGCGACGGGCTGCGCCCAGGTCCAGCAGGCCACCGAGGACGCCGCCGCCTCCGCCGTGGGCTCCGTCACCGAGTCCGCCCGGCAGGAGGTCGTGACGAGGATCTGCGCGCCCGTCACCGACGGCACTCTGGACGCGTCCGACGTCGAACTCCTCTCCTCGCTCGTCGAGCCGGCGGAGGCCGCCGGCGTCCCGGCCGAGGTCCTCGATCCGCTGCGCCGCCTCGCCGATGCCGGCGACTCGGCGCCGCAGGACCTGCTCGACGAGGCCGCCGCCGCCTCCGACGAGGCGACCGCCGCCGAGTGAGCGCGGCCGCCCGGTGCCGCGCCGGGAACTCCTAGCCGGCGTCCGGCGACGTGCGGGACCGGGCGAGCGCGCGCAGCTCGTCGACCTGGTCCAGCACCGCGTCGAGGCGGCCGCGGAAGTATCCGGCCGTCGAGCCCGGAGCGCTGGAACCGGGCATCGCGGCGTGGTGGTACATGCCGTCGCCGAGGAGCATGATCGCGTCCGCCACGGCGTCGTCGCCCACCTCCTCCCGGATGAGCTGCCACCAGGACCCGTGCACGGCGGCGAGCGCCTCGGCCGCGCCGGGGTGCTGCCCGGCCGCGAGGCGCATGACCACGACGAAGAAGGTGTCCAGCTCGGTGCCGGTCTCGACCGACGTGCGCACGAAGTAGCGCGACGGCCCCTCGGGCGACTGCCGCATGCGGTCCAGATCCGCCTCCGCGGCCTGCCGCAGGCCGTCCAGGACGCCGTCGGCGAGCGCGTCCTTGCTCTTGAAGTGGTAGAGCAGGCCGCCCTTGGAGACCCCGGCCCGGGCGGCCGTCGCCTCGAGCGTCGCAGCGCGCTCGCCCTCGCTGCTGACGATCGCGCAGTAGGCGGCGAGGATCTTCTCGCGGGCGGCGGGGGGACGGGCCATGCGGACCACTCTATCGAGCCGGCCCCGGTGAGACCGCGCACAGAGCCTTCCCTCTAAACCGTCCAGCCGGTACAGTTATCCCAGATCCACCCCTTCCAGCCCCGGGAACAGCCATGACACAGACCACCTCAGCGCGCCCCACCACGCCGGCCAGCACGCGCCGCTGGCTCGCGCTGGCCGTGCTCATGTTCCCCGTGCTGCTGATCTCCGTGGACAACACCGTGCTCAGCTTCGCGGTGCCGGCGCTCTCCAAGGCGCTGGCCCCGACCTCTGACCAGCTGCTGTGGATGATCGACGTCTACCCGCTGGTCCTGGCCGGCCTGCTGGTGCCCATGGGCAGCCTGGGCGACCGGATCGGCCGCAAGCGGCTCCTGCTCGTCGGCAGCGCCGGCTTCGGCGTGGTCTCCGCGCTCGCGGCCTTCTCCCCCAGCGCCGAGTGGCTCATCGCCGCCCGCGCCCTGCTGGGCTTCTTCGGCTCCATGCTGATGCCCGCCACCCTGTCGCTGATCCGCAGCATCTTCACGGACCAGGACGAGCGCCGCCGCGCGATCGCCATCTGGGCGGCCGGATTCGCCGGAGGCGCCGCCCTCGGCCCGATCCTCGGCGGCTGGCTGCTGGAGCACTTCGCGTGGGGATCGGTCTTCCTCCTGGCCGTCCCGATGCTGCTGCCGATCCTCCTCGCCGGCCCGTTCCTGATCCCGGAGTTCAAGGACCCGCAGCCGGGCCCCGTCGACCCGCTCTCGATCGCCCTCGCCATCCTCGCGCTGGCGCCGCTGGTCTTCGGCATCAAACTGGCCGCCAAGGGGGCGGACCCCGTCGTCGCGGCGGCCGCCGTCGCGATCGGGCTCGCGAGCGGCTGGCTCTTCGTGCGCCGCCAGCTCCGCCGGCCGATCCCCATGCTGGACGTGCGCCTCTTCCGCAACCCCACGTTCTCCGGCGCGCTGGCCGTGAACCTGCTCAGCATCTTCTCGATGGTCGGGTTCATCTACTTCCTCACCCAGCACCTGCAGCTGGTCGCGGGGCTCTCGCCCATGCAGGCCGGCGTCCTCATGGTCCCCGGCCTCGCCCTGTCGATCGTCTCCGGGCTGGGCGCAGCGTGGCTGGCCCGCCACGTGGCGGTCTCGACGCTGATGGTCTTCGGCCTCGGGCTCAACGCGGTCGCCTACGGCCTGGTCCTGCTGGTGGCGCAGGCCGACTCGGTGCTGCCGCTGATGGGCGCGTTCGCGGTGCTCGGCCTCGGCGTCGGGCTCTCGGAGACCCTCTCCAACGACCTGGCGCTCTCCGCGGTCCCGCCGGCGAAGGCCGGCGCGGCCTCCGCCATCTCGGAGACGGCGTACGAGACGGGCACCGTCCTCGGCACTGCCGTGCTCGGCGGGCTGCTCAACGCCGCCTACACACGCAACCTCCGCCTGCCGGACGGACTGGGCGGGGCGGACGCCGCGGCCGCGTCCCAGACGCTCGGGGGTGCGCACGACGTCGCCGCGCGCCTGCCGTCGGACCAGGCCGCCGCGCTGCTGGAGTCGGCCGCCCACGCCTTCGACTCGGGCGTGGCGGTGACCGCGTCGATCGGGATGGCGACCGCCGTCGTCGCGGCCGTGGTGATCCACCGCGCGCTGCGCCGCCAGCCGGTGGCGGTGGCCCCGACGGGGGAGCCGCACGCCTGAGGGCTCCCCGAGCCGGGGTCCCGTGGGGCACACTGGGCCCATGAACGACTACGTGGGGTTCCTGCGCGGGATCAATGTCGGCGGGCGCCGGATCGCCATGCCGGACCTGATCGCGTGCGTCGAGTCCGCCGGCGCCCGGGACGTGCGGACGGTTCTCGCCACCGGCAACGTCCTCTTCACCTCCGGCCTGTCCCGCGATGCGGCCCGCGGGCAGCTCGAGACCGCGATCGGGGAGCGCTTCGGCTTCGCCGCTCGGCTCTTCGTCAAGACGGTGCCCGAGGTCGCCGAGCTGGTCGCCGCCTGCCCGTACGACCGCGCCGCCGAGTACGCGGGGCACCCGGCGCACACCTACGCGACCTTCACGTCCGCGCCGGACGTGGCGCGGACGGCGCTGGAGCGGCTGGAGGCCCAGGCGCCGGACGCGCTGGACCGGGCCACGGCCCGGGACGACGTCCTCTACTGGCAGACGCCCAGAGGGACCACGCTGGAGAACCCGCTCGCGCGGATCCTCGCCGGGGCCCGCCTGAAGGAGCACCACACCACGCGCAACCTCAACACGCTGGAGAAGGTCGTCGCCGCTAGACGTTGAGCCGGTAGCCCCGCTTGACCACCGTGGTCACCAGGCGCGGGTCCGGGAGGGCGCGGCGCAGCCGGCTGACGGCCATGTCCAGGGCGTGGTCGGCCTGTCCCTCGGGGAGGATCGCGATGAGCTCGGCCCGCGAGAGGACGGCGCCGCGCGCGTCCGCGATCGCCCGGAACAGCGCCAGCTGCGAGGCGCCGAGCTCCCGGGCCTGCCCGGCCAGCGCCACCACGGACCCGCGGATGGTGAGGTCGCCGAGCGCCGTCGGGCAGTGCCGGGTGCCGCGACCGCCGAGGAACTCGACCACCTGCCGGATCATGGCCCCCATCCGGAAGCGCTCCGGGACCAGGGGGTCGATGCCGACCGCCTGCAGCGGCTGCGCCGTCACGGGCCCCACGGTCGCGGCGACCACATGCGTCTGGAAGGCCTCCACCAGGTCCCAGTAGCGTCCGCGCTGGCGCGCCGCGTCCAGCAGCGCGTCCACGGCGGGCGCCGCAGTGAACGTCACGAGGTCCAGGCCGCCCCCGCACACGGCGTCGATCAGCCGGGCGACCTTCTCCTCGCTGCCCTCCGGCACCACCCACCGGTAGGGCGAGACGGTGAGGACCCGGGCGCCCGCCGCCTCGAGCCGGGCGATCTCTTCCGCGTCGCCGAGCCCGTGGAGCTGGACCGCCACGGTCCGCCCCGCGACCCCGCGCTCCAGCGCGAGGTCCACCATCGTGGCCGTCCGCTCGTCGTGGCCGGCGCCGTCGTCGTCGAACCCCGCGGCGCGCACGGCCCCGCGGGCCTTGGGCCCGCGCACGAGGATCGTGGCCCGCTCCAGCGTCCGCGTCAGGTCCTCGCCCTGCCCGTGCGCCTCGGCCGAGTCGATCCAGCGCCGCATGCCGTAGGCGGTGGTGACGAGCACGACGTCGGGGCGCGCCGCGATCAGCGCCGCGGTCTCGGCCTGCAGGGCCGCGTCCTCGGCCACGGGTGCGATCTTCAGGACCGGCGCGTGGAGCACCTCGGCGCCGCGCCGCTCGAGCGCGTCGATGAGATCCGCGGACCGGCGGTCGCTGGTCACGCCGATCCGGAACCCGGCCAGGGACCCGGCCGCGTCCTCCGGGCCCGGACCGACTCCCGGACCGGCGAGCCGGCCGGCCGGCGGGCCCGCCGCCGTCGTCGCCCGGGGGTCCTGCTCCGTGCCGTCCACGGGCGGCGCTGTCTCCATCACGTCCGTTCGACCTCCAGGTCTCCGGTCGCGAGGTCCGCGGCCTGCCGTACCCACTCGTCCCCCAGCGCCACCACGTCGCCGATCACGATCACCGCCGGCGAGGAGCACTTGGCCTCCGCCGCCGCGAGGGCCAGCCCCTCCAACGGGGCCGCGGTGGTGCGCTGAGTCTCGCAGAACCCGCGCTCGACCACCATCGCGGGAGTCGCCGGGGCCAGGCCGTGGCGCAGGAGGCCGGCGACCGTCTGCGGCAGGGTGCCGACGCCCATGAGGACCACGAGCGTGCCGCCGAGTCCGGCCAGGTGCTCGAGCTCCTCCTCGGAGAACGGCTGGTGCGCGGAGGCGACCGTGAACAGCTTGGACACCCCGCGGTGCGTCACGGGGACGCCGGCCGTGCCGGGCACCGAGATCGCCGACGTGACGCCGGGGACCACCGTCACGGGCACGCCCGCCGCCGCGCACGCCCGGACCTCCTCGGCGCCGCGCCCGAAGACGAACGGGTCCCCTCCCTTGAGCCGCACCACCGAGCGGCCGGCGAGCGCCGCCTCCACCAGCTGCCGCTCGATCTCCTCCTGCGGCACCTTGTGGTGCCCGGGGGTCTTGCCGACGTCGACCAGCTCGGCACCGGGGGCGAGCGCGGCGACGAGCTCAGCGGCGGGCGTCGCGGAGCCGGGCCCGGCCGGGCCCAGCCGGTCGTAGTAGACGACGTCGGCCTGGGCCAGCGCCGTGCGCCCGGCGACCGTCAGCAGGTCCGCGCGCCCCGGGCCGCCGCCGACGAGCGTGACGCCCCCGGCGGCGGCGGCCCCCGGCTCGGCGAGCAGCAGGATCCCCCGCTCCCGGCAGAGCCCGGGCAGGAAGGCCCAGGCGCCGTCGTCCGCGCTCCCCGGCTCCGGGCCGACGGCGACGACCAGCGCCACGCCGTCCAGGGGCGCCACCGGGACCGCCGCCGTGCCGGACGGCAGCGCGGCGGAGGGCAGCACCTCGGACGGTGCCTCGGCGGTGCGGACCTCCGCGCCGGCCGCCCGGTACCGTGCGACGGCGCGGCGCGCGGCCCGCGGCTCCCCGCAGACGAGCACGGTCCGCCCGGTCAGGTCCGGGGTGCCCGGGAGCATCATCGGGCACCCCCGGCCGGGGAGCCCACGGGGATGGTGGCGCCGAGCGGCACGGGGCCGGCCGGGCGCTTCTGGCCGCGCTCCTCGACGTACTCGAGGCTCTGGTCCGCCTGGCCCGGCGCGTTCACGAAGGAGCGGAACCGGCGCAGCCGCTCGGGGTCCTTCAGGGTGGCGGCCCACTCGTCCTCGTAGTTCGCGACGTGGCGCTCCATGGCGGCCTCCAGCTCCGCGCCCAGTCCCAGCGAGTCCTTCACCACCACGTCGTGCACGTGGTCGACGCCGCCGTCGAGCTCGTCCATCCAGTGCGCGGTGCGCTGCAGACGGTCGGCGGTGCGGATGTAGTACATGAAGAAGCGGTCGATGTAGCGGACCAGGGTGGCGTCGTCGAGGTCCTGGGCGAGCAGCTTGGCGTGGGCGGGGTTCGCGCCGCCGTTGCCGCCCACGTACAGGTTCCAGCCGTCGGAGGTGGCGACGACGCCGACGTCCTTGCCGCGGGCCTCCGCGCACTCCCGGGCGCAGCCGGAGACGCCCATCTTCAGCTTGTGCGGCGAGCGCAGGCCCCGGTAACGCAGCTCCAGCCCGATCGCCATGGAGACCGAGTCCTGCACGCCGTAGCGGCACCAGGACGAGCCCACGCAGCCCTTCACCGTGCGCAGCGACTTGCCGTACGCCTGCCCCGATTCGAACCCGGCGTCGACGAGCTCCTTCCAGATGTCCGGCAGCTGCTCCAGGCGCGCGCCGAACATGTCGATCCGCAGGCCGCCGGTGAGCTTGGTGTAGAGCCCGTACCGCTGGGCGACGGAGGCGATGACGCCGAGCTTCTCCGGGGTGATCTCGCCGCCGGGGATGCGCGGGACCACCGAGTACGTGCCGTCCTTCTGCATGTTCGCCAGCGCCCGGTCGTTGGTGTCCTGCAGTCCGCCCAGGTCTCCGTCGAGCGGGTAGGCGTTGTGCTGGGAGGCGAGGATGTTGGCGATGGACGGCTTGCAGATGTCGCAGCCGTCGCCGGTGCCGAAGCGCTCCATGACGGCCTCGTAGCTGGTCAGCCCGGCGATGCGGACGGCCTCGAACAGCTCGGCGCGGGAGAAGGCGATGTGCTCGCACATCGCCCGGGAGACCTCGACCCCGGACTTGACGAGCTCCTGCTCCAGGAGCTTCTTCAGCATGGGCACGCAGGACCCGCACTGGGTGCCCGCCCGGGTGCACGTCTTGAGGCCGGCGAGCTCGCGGACCGGCTCGCTGCCCTCGCAGGTGCCGCAGCCGCCGACCGCGTCGCGGATCGCGCCGGCCGTGACGTTGTTGCAGGAGCAGAGCGTCGCGTCGTCCGGCAGCTCGGTCTCGGGCGCCGCGCCGCCGCCGGCGGCGGAGAGGTATGCGCCCGGCTCGGCCGGCAGTTCCCGGCCCAGGAGCGGGCGCAGGGACGTGTAGGGGGCGGCGTCGCCGACGAAGATGCCGCCGAGCAGCGTGCGGGCGTCGTCGCTCACCACCACCTTCTGGTAGACACCGCGGGCCGGGTCCGCGTAGACGACCTCCAGCGCGCCCTCGGCCTTGGCGAAGGCGTCGCCGAAGCTGGCCACGTCCACGCCGGAGAGCTTCAGCTTGGTGGCGGTGTCGAAGCCGGCGAACGTGGCCTCGCCGCCGTGGATGCGGTCCGCGACGATCTCCGCCATGGTGTTGGCCGGGGCCACCAGGCCGATGCAGAACCCGCCGAAGTTCGCGACCTCGCCGGCGGCCCAGACGTGCGGAACGTCGGTCGCGCAGGTCTCGTCGATGACGACGCCGCCGCGGGGCCCCATCCGGAACACCGGGCTGTAGTCCTCGGCCGGCTCCTGGTCCGTCCCGACGAGCTCGTCGACGCTCTTCCCGGCGGCCGCAGCGGCGGCCTCGCGGGACCGCCCGTTGATCTGGCGGATGAGCTCGTCGCGGGGACGGACACCGATGGACACGATCACCAGGTCCGCGTCGATGACGCGGCCGTCGGCCATCTCCACGCCGGTCACCCGCGTCTCGCCGTCGACGTCCTCCGTGAGGACCTTCGAGGGGAAGACGCCGCTGTGGACCTCGAGGCCCTTGTCCGCGATGAGGCGGCCCATGGCCTGGCCGGCGCCCTCGTCGAGCTGCGTGCCCATGAGCCACTGGCCGCCGTCGATCACGACCGGCCGGGCACCGAGCGACTGGACGCCCGCCGCGGCCTCGAGCCCCAGCAGGCCGCCGCCGATCGTCACGGCGGTGACCGTGCGCCCGTAGGCCTCCGTCAGCTCGGCGATCCTCCGATTGATCGTCCACACGTCCTCGAGGTAGCGGTAGACGTGCGTGTGCTCGTTGCCGGGGATCGGCAGCGTCGCGGCGTTGGAGCCCGTGGCGAGGACCAGCTCGTCGTAGGCGAACCGGCGGCCGTCCGCGGCCACGGCCTCGCGGGTGTCCAGATCCAGGTCGACCACCCGGGTGCCGGTGACCAGCTCGATCCCCTCGCGCCGCCAGAGCGCGGCATCCCCGAGCGTCAGGTCGACGTCCCGGCTCGTCAGCGCCTTGGACAGCGCCACCCGGTCGTAGGGGGTGTGCGGCTCCTCGGTGAGGACCGTGACCTGGAAGCCGTCGAGTCCCCGCGCCGCCATCGCGTCGGTGAACCGGTGCGCGGCCGGGCCGCCTCCGACGACGACGATGCGGCGGTTCTCCGTGCTGCTGGGGTTGGTCATGGCTGCCTCACTCGGTAGTTGGTGCACCCGGCCCGCCGCCGACCGGGTGGCGGTCGGCGTTCGGCGGGCCCGCTCTGCGTGCGGTCTCGATAACGAATGTAGGGATCTGGATTTGCCCGGCAGTTGCTGGGGTGTCACGCCATAGAAACATCTTTTCTGTTTCGCCCATGAGACGGAGTGAGAAGGACGAAACCTGACCGAAACGCTGCGTCATGCCCGGCAACACAGGGCTGGACCTGCCTCGAGTGAGCGGCCGGCGGGCGGCGCCGGCGGCTCACAGTGGCCGGCGGCCGAGCGTGAGGCAGCGTTTACACCCCAGTGACGGCCCCCGGGGCCCGGCCGTAACAAGGGCTTCCTAGGCTTCTCGGCACGGTCGCTGATGAAACCGCCCCGGAGGCAACCGCCCCGGGGACGCCAGCAGAGTGAAGAGGAGTGGACCATGACGATCCTGCTCGATGAGAACGCAGCCGCCGGCGGCACCGCTGTCACCGCCGTCGAGACCGGGGCGGAGTGGCTCGATGCCTGCCGCGTCGAGGACCTCGCCCCCGGGTGGGGCGAGGCGGCCTGGCTGAACGGCCGCCAGGTGGCGCTGTTCCGCTTCCCGGACGGCAGCGTCCACGCCACGGACCAGCGCTGCCCGGCGACCGGCGCCCGCGTCATGTCCCGCGGGATCGTGGGCGGCCGGATCGTGGAGGGCCGGCCGGTCCGCACCGTCGCCAGCCCGCTGCACAAGGAGGTGTACCGGTTGGACACGGGCGAGTGCCTGAACGCCGACGGCGGGGAGGGCGGCTCCGTCCCCCGGTTGGAGATCTTCCCGGTCCGCCTCGAGGCCGGCCGCGTCCGCGTGGAGGTGTCCTGACATGGGCACCCTCCTCATCGACGGCGCGCAGGACCATGCCCTCCCCGCCCCCGGGTCGCCCTCCGCGACCCAGGCCTGGACCGGCTGGGTGCCCAGCGTGGGGACCGGCACCCTGGTGGCGGCGTCCCACGGCACCTCCAGCCCGGCCGGGCAGCGCGCCATCCGCGCCCTGGTGGACGCCGTGGCCGCCGCCCGCCCCGCACTGCGGGTGGAGGAGGCGTTCGTGGACGTCCAGACCCCCGGGGTGCCGCAGGTCCTCGCCCAGGCGGGCGACGAGTCGCGGATCGTCCCCCTGCTGCTCTCCAGCGGCTACCACACCCGTCACGACCTGGCCGAGGCCGCGCGCACGGTCCGCGCGGCGACCACCGCCCGCGCCCTGGGGCCCGACCCCCGCCTGGCGGCTGTCCTCCTGCGCCGGCTCGCCGAGGCCGGACTCCGCCGCGACGACCACGTGGTGCTCGCGTGCGCCGGCTCCACCGACGAGCGCGGCGTGGCGGAGTGCCGGGCCACGGCCGCCCTGCTCGCGGAGCGGATCGGCCGGCGCGTCGAGACCGCGTTCGTCTCCGCGGCGGAGCCGTCGGTCGAGCACGCCGTGCGCACCGCCGTCGCCCGCCGGGAGGGCGGGTGGTTCTCACGACGGCGGCCGCGGAGGGGGCGCGTGGTGGTCTCGACCTATCTCCTGGCCCCGGGGCACTTCGCGGCCCGGGTGGCTGCCTGCGGCGCCGACGTGGTGGCCCAGCCCCTCCTCGTCCCCGGGCGCCCCGTGCCGCAGGAGCTCGTGGAGATCGTCCTGGAACGCTACGACCAGCCGTAGTGGGCCGGTGCCACGGCACGGGACTCCGGCGGACCGGGGCGGCAGGGTGCGGCAGCCCGCCGTGATGGCCCGCCGTCGCGGCCCGAGAAGCGCCGCCGGGGGCCCGGATTATGCTCTGAGCATGCCGGGGGTACCCAAGCGCGGATTAATCGCGTAGGCTCTTACTCGTAGTAGTCGTAGTTCTTCACGCAGTATTTGCAGTGCCATGTTCCTGACGGGGCTGGACCGTTGTAAGTCGCGGCGAATTTTCCGCATCTACAATTTGGCCACGAAACTGTGGCCTTATCCCAGGCGCTCCGGCGCAACGTCTCGAAAGGACATCATCATGGCAACAGGTACCGTTAAGTGGTTCAACCCGGAAAAGGGCTTCGGCTTCATCGCTCCCGAGGACGGCTCGGCTGACGTGTTCGCACACTACTCCGCCATCCAGTCCAACGGCTTCCGCTCGCTCGAAGAGGGCCAGCGCGTTGAGTTCGATGTGACTCAGGGCCAGAAGGGCCTTCAGGCCGAGAACATCCGCGCGCTCTAAGCAGCCCGCGACGATTGCGCCCCTGAGGCCTGACGACCCAGTCGTCAGCAGCCCCTGACGGGCACGCATTCTTCCAGCAGCCGACGTACTCGTCGACGCCCCCGGTTTCCCGGAGGCCGAGACGCAGCACGTCGGCTGCTGTGTTTTAAGCTCCCCGCCGCGCCCGGCCCACAGCGGCAGTGCCCGGGCCGCCGTCGCACCGCCGGTCCGGGCACGCTCCGGCCGACCGCGCGGGAATGATTCGCTGACACAACTGGTTGGCACAGGACGTGAAGCTCTCAGTCCTGGACCTGGCCCCCATCCGCACCAACGGCAGCATCGCCGAGACATTCGCAGAATCCGTGGAACTCGCCCAGGAGGCCGAACGCCTGGGCTTCGAGCGCGTCTGGTACGCCGAGCACCACAACATGGCGACCATCGCCTCCAGCGCTACCTCGGTCCTCATCGGGCACATCGCCCACCACACGCAGCGCATCCGGCTCGGCTCCGGCGGCATCATGCTCCCCAACCACTCCCCCCTCGTCATCGCCGAGCAGTTCGGCACGCTCGAGACGCTGTTCCCGGGCCGCATCGACCTGGGTCTCGGCCGGGCGCCCGGCACGGACCAGCTCACCTTCCAGGCGCTGCGCCGGGACCCGCGCTCCTCGGACGCGTTCCCACAGGACGTCCAGGAGCTGCAGGGCTTCCTCGGCACCGAGTCCCGCATCAAGGGCGTCCACGCCTATCCGGGCTTCGGGACCAAGGTGCCCCTCTACATCCTCGGCTCGAGCCTCTTCGGCGCGCAGCTCGCCGCCCAGCTGGGCCTGCCCTACTCGTTCGCGTCCCACTTCGCCCCCGACGCCCTGCACCAGGCCGTCCGGGTCTACCGGGAGACCTTCCAGCCGTCGGAGCAGCTGTCCGAGCCGTACGTCATCGCCGGCGTCGGCGTCGTGGCCGGGCGCACCAATGCGGAGGCCCAGGCACAGTTCGAGGCCGTCCGCCGCGACCGCGTCGCCCGGTTCCTCGGCCGCGGCCGGATGGCCCCGGGCTCCACGGAGGCGCCGTTCACGGAGGAGGAGATCGACATGCTCCTGGAGTCCCCGGCCGGCGAGCAGGTGCTCGGCATGCTCAAGTACACGGCCGTCGGCACCCCGGAGGCCGTCGGCGAGTACCTGCAGGACTTCGCCCGGAGCGCCGGCGCGGACGAGCTGATCACCGTCCAGTCCGCCATCGACTCGGCCCAGCGGCTGGAGTCCCTGCGGCTCACCGCGGAGGGCGTCGGCGCGCTGCGGACCTAGCGGCGGGCTAGCGCTGCAGGCGCAGCGCCTCCTCGACCCGGGCGGCCGCCGCGCGCAGCCGCGGCAGGATCTGCTCCGCGTGCTCGGCGGGAGCGACGGCGCCGGCGGACCCCATCGAGACGTTGACGGCCGCCACCACCTCCCCGGCCGGCGAGCGCACCGGCACGGCCACCGAGGTCAGCCCGAGCTCCAGCTCCTGGTCCACCAGGCACCAGCCCTGCCGACGGACCCGGGCCAGCTCCGCGCGGAGCCGGTCCGGGTCCGTCAGCGTGCGCGGCGTCAGGGCCTGGAGCCGGCCCGCGGCGTCCAGGCGGGCGACGACGTCGTCCTCGCCCGCGCCGCGCTCGCCGTCGCCGGTCCCGCCGTCGGCGAAGGCGAGGAGCACGCGCCCCATCGACGTGGCGTACGCGGGGAAGCGGGTCCCCACGGAGATGCCCACGCGCATGATCCGGCGGGTGTGGACGCGCGCGATGTAGACCACGTCGTCGCCCTCGAGGACGGACGCCGACGCGGACTCGCCGAGCTCGGCCGAGAGCTCCTCCAGCACCGGCTGGAGCAGCTGCGGGAGCGACTGGCTGGAGAGGAACGCGTAGCCGAGCCGCAGCACGCCCGCCGTCAGCTCGAAGTGCTTCCCGTCGGTGCGCACGTAGCCGAGATCCGTCAGCGTGAGCAGGAAGCGCCGCGCCGTGGCGCGGGTTAGCCCGGTCGCGCGCGCGACGTCGGTCAGGGTCATCGACGGGTGATCGGCGTCGAACGCGCCGATCACGTCGAGGCCGCGGGCCAGGGACTGCACGTAGTAGGACGGCGCCTCGGCCGCCTCGGGCTGCGGTGCGGGTGTGCTGGACATCAGCGCCAGCGTACCGTCACGCCCGGGTCAGTTCGACCGGGACGCGCTCCTG
Organism: Zhihengliuella alba; assembly: GCF_039538765.1. Classification (NCBI taxonomy): domain Bacteria; kingdom Bacillati; phylum Actinomycetota; class Actinomycetes; order Micrococcales; family Micrococcaceae; genus Zhihengliuella; species Zhihengliuella alba. Next base: position 748,246 of record NZ_BAABCJ010000002.1, read on the forward strand.
GAGCTCGGCGAATGTGGTGCCGTGGGTGGAGCGGACGGCGACCCCGCCGTCCGCGAGGACGAAGACCGCCTGCTCCGTGTAGATCCGGGAGACGCAGCCGAGGCCCGTCACGGGATAGGTGAGCGCGTCGACGAGCTTGGACTCGCCCGACTTGGTGAACAGGCTCATCATCACCCACGTCTGCTTGGCGCCGATGGCGAGGTCCATGGCGCCGCCGACCGCGGGGATCGCGCCCGGCGCGCCGGTGTGCCAGTTGGCCAGGTCGCCCGCCGCGGAGACCTGGAAGGCCCCGAGGACGCAGACGTCCAGGTGCCCGCCGCGCATCATCGCGAACGAGTCCGCGTGGTGGAAGTAGCTGGCACCGGGCAGCTCGGTGACGGGGATCTTGCCGGCGTTGATCAGGTCTCCATCGATCTCGTCGCCGGCGGCGACCGGTCCCATGCCGAGCATCCCGTTCTCGGTGTGCAGGGTGATGCCCTGCTCCGCGGTGAGGTGGTTGGAGACGTTGGTCGGCTGGCCGATGCCGAGGTTCACGAACGCCCCGGCGGGGATGTCGGCGGCGACCAGCCGGGCCATCTCGTCGCGGGTCAGGGCGGCGTCGGTGTCTGCGCGTTCGCTCATGGCGGGCTTCCTCACTTCTCGGTCGGGGCCAGGGCCGGGGTGGGGCCGGACGCGATGGCGACCAGCGTGTCCACGTAGATGCCCGGAGTGGCCACGTGCTCGGGGTCGATGTCGCCGACGGGGACGATCTCGTCGACCTGGACGATCGCACTGGCCGCGGCGGTGGCCATGACGGGGCCGAAGTTCCGCGCCGTCTTGCGGTAGACGAGGTTGCCGAACGTGTCCGCCCGCAGGGCCTTGATCAGGGCGAAGTCCGCCTTGATCGGTGTCTCGAGGACGTAGCCGACGCCGTCGATCTCGCGGGTCTCCTTGCCCTCGGCGAGCAGCGTCCCGTAGCCGGTGGGGGTGAAGAAGCCGCCGATCCCGGCGCCGGCGGCCCGGATCCGCTCGGCGAGGTTCCCCTGCGGGACGAGCTCCAGCTCGATCTCGCCGGCCCGGTAGGCCTCGTCGAAGTGCCACGAGTCTGACTGGCGGGGGAAGGAGCAGATCATCTTCCGCACGCGGCGCTCCCGGATCAGGAGGGCCAGGCCCGCATCGGCCTGCCCGGCATTGTTGTTGACGACCGTGAGGTCGGTGGCGCCGCCTTCGAGCAGCGCGTCGATCAGTTCCATCGGCTGGCCGGCGTTGCCGAAGCCGCCGATCAGGACGGTGGAGCCGTCCGTGATCTGCGCGACGGCGTCGGCGGCCTGCTCTGCGATTCTGGGGGCCATGCTCACTCCTGCTCGGCGTTGATGTTCTCGAGGACGACGGCGATGCCCTGGCCCACGCCGATGCACAGCGCTGCGACGCCGTAGCGCTGGCCCGTGGCCCGGAGGCGGCGGGCGAGCGTGCCGAGCACGCGGAGCCCCGAGGCGCCGAGCGGGTGTCCGATCGCGAGGGCGCCGCCCCACGCGTTGACGAGGTCCGTGCTCCGCAGGCCCTCCGCGGTCCAGGCGTCGAGGCAGGCGATGGTCTGGGCGGCGAAGGCCTCGTTGAGCTCGACCGCGCCGATCTGGCCCCACGTGAGGCCGGCGCGCCGGATGGCGGTGTTCGCGGCCTCGACGGGCGCCTCGCCGAAGTACTGCGGCTCGTTGGCGGAGGTGCCGCGGCCGATGATCCGGGCCAGCGGGTCCATCCCCAGAACCCCGGCGGCGGTCTCGGAGCCGATCCACGCCGCGGAGGCGCCGTCGCTCATCGGCGAGGCGTTCCCCGCCGTGACCGTCCCGGACTCGGCCGGGCGGAAGACCGTGCGGAGGCCGGCGAGGGTGTCCGCCGTCGAGTCCGCCCGGACGGTCTCGTCGCGGGCGACCTCGCTGGAGCGCCGGTCGGCCGGCGGGACGGGGACCACCAGGTCGTCGTAGTGCCCGGCGTCCCAGGCCTCGGCGGCGAGCCGGTGGGAACGGGCCGCGTACTCGTCCTGGGCCTCGCGGCTGATCCCGTGCTTCTCGCGCAGCTGCTCGGTCGCCTCGCCGAGGGAGACGGTCCACTCGGACGGCATCTGCGGGTTCACCAGGCGCCAGCCGAGAGTGGTGTTGGCGAGCTCGAGGTTCTGCGTCGGGTATGGCCGCTCCGTCTTGGGCAGTACCCAGGGCGCGCGGGACATCGACTCGACGCCGCCGACCAGCATGAGATCCGCCTCGCCGACCTCGATCTGGCGGGAGGCGACGAGCGCCGCGTCCAGTGACGAGCCGCAGAGCCGGTTCACCGTGGTGCCGGGGATCGAGGTGGGCAGCCCGGCCAGCAGCGTGGCCATGCGGGCGACGTTGCGGTTCTCCTCGCCGGCGCCGTTCGCATTGCCGAAGACCACCTCGTCGATGGAACCGGGGGCGACGTGCTCGGCGTCGAGCCCGGGCGCGCGGTCCACGAGGGCCCGGAGCACCAGGGCCGCGAGGTCGTCCGGGCGGTGGGCGGCCAGCGAGCCGCCGATCTTGCCGAAGGGCGTGCGGACGGCGTCGTACACGTAGGCGTGCTGCATGGGGCTCCCGTCGATACGGTCGGATCGATCAATTGTTCTCTCTGCGAACGCTTGTGCGCTAATTGAACAATATCAGGGATCCCGGGATGAGCACAGGGGTCTCGGGGAACGCGCTCAGAGGGCGGCGAGCAGTTCCCTCCACGCAGCCTTGCGGCTGGCGACCCCGTCCGGGGCCGGGATGCGGGTATGAGTGGCGGTCACGAGCACCCGGTCCGCACCCTTGTCCTCGAAGGAGACGGCAGCGCGCGTCCCATCGTCGAGGTCGAGCCGCCAATAGGCGCGCCGGTCCGTGGCCGAGGTGCGCGGCTCCCCCTCCGGCCCGGCACCGAGGGGCCCTGGAGCGCCGGCCCGCACCTCGGCGAGACCCGCGGCGGCCAGGTCGGACCAGCGCCGGGCGACCTCGTCGCGCCGTCCTGCCACGGTGCGGCTGACGGAGGCGTCGAAGGTGCCGTCGGGCCGCTGCCCGGGCAGGCGTCGACCGACGTGCTGCTCGTAGGCGACCGCGACGGACTGGGCCCACCAGCCGTTGTTGCCGTTGGCCACGTCGAGCCGCTCCAGGGCGAGCTCCGCGATGCGGGGGTGTGGCTCCTCGCGCGCGCCGGCCTCGTCCAGCAGGGCGACCCAGTCGGCCCAGGAGCGCCCGGACGCCTTCTCGATCGCGGCGACGTTGGACGGGTTCACGGGGTTCGACGGCTCCACCATGCGCTCAGGATACGCCGACGACCCGGCCCCGAGGAGGCCCCCGGGGCCGGGCCGCCCACCAGCATCAAGCGGGGTCAGTTGCCGAACGTGTCCAGCAGCCGGCCCTCGGCCGACCAGAGCCCGAGCGAGTCTCCCCCGTTGTTCAGGACCGCTCCGCCGTGGTTGTAGTAGGCGTCGTCCGCGTCCGTGCCGGACGCCGAGTACACGCGCAGCGTCTCGCCCGGCTCCAGCACGTAGCCCTCGCCGATGCTCAGGACGTTGTTGGCGGCATCTCGGAGGTAGTAGCCGGAGACGTCCACCGGGGCGGCACCCTCGTTCACGATCACCACGTGCTCGCCGTGCTGGTCCTGCGTGTCCGAGCCCGGCGCGTCGTTGACTGCGCCCTGGATGCTCACGCCGCGGCCACCCGGGAACGGGTCGCGGCCGTCGAGGTAGCGCTCCAGCTGGATCGGGAAGTCGCCCGTGATCCGCTCGACGCCGAGGGCCAGCGCCCTCTCCATCTCGTCCACCGCGTTGACCGTGTAGACGCCCACCTCCAGGCCGGCGGCCTGCACGCGGTCCACGGCGGCCTGGTCCAGCGTGCGGTAGTTGGTGCCCACCGAGTCGACGAATCCGGCCAGGCGCTCCAGCTCGGCCTCGCCCGGCACGGTCCCGGCCAGCTGCTGCAGCGGGATCTCGGGGGCGAGCTCGGCGAAGCGCGCGTTGGAGGCGGCGTCGAATCCCAGCACCTCGACCTTGCCGGCGGCGACCAGTTTCTTCCAGCCCGGGTCCCCGTGGAGTGCGTCGGCGACGACGGCCTCGACGCCGGGCGAGTTCTGCGGGGACTTGATCTCGATGTAGACGCCCGTCTGCGTGGTCGCGATCCGTGCGGCGTCGTCCAGGTGCGGGATCCGCTCGCCGGCGTACTTGGCGGAGAAGTAGGAGCCGACGTCCAGCTGCTGCAGCTCGTCCCAGGTGAAGGACGTGATCGGATCGTCCTCCCGCCCCGGGAAGACCTCGGCTGCGTTCGTGGTCCGCGCGGGCGTGTTGTCGTGGAAGAGGAACGGCACGCCGTCCGCGGAGAGCTGCACGTCGATCTCGAAGAAGTCGGCCCCCGAGGCCCGGCCGTCCTTGAACGCGGCGACGGTGTTCTCCGGCGCGGTGCCGGCGGCCCCGCGGTGTCCGATCAGCACGGGCTGCTCGCGCTCCGGCAGACCGGCGCTGGGGCCTGCGTCAGCGGCGTGCGCGCCGGCGGCACCGGCCAGCAGTACGACGGCGCCGGTCGCCGCCGCGGTGAGTGTCCGGGTCATGGGGTGCTTCATCGTCGAGTCCTCGTCTTCTTCTGCGTTGCGGGCATGGTGCTCCTCGGGGCGGCAGCGGGGCCACCCTGCCGGGCCACGATTCCGCGTCACGGTGACGCTGGGCGGACGCCGGGGTTAATTCACTCCAAAGACCGGGCCAAATGTGGAAGACTCGGCGGAAACGGCCATGTCACGGAGAGAAACAGCATGTCGCAGACCCAGCACCGCGCCGGACGGCTCGAGCTCGCGGGACGGGTGGGACGATGACCGGCCGGCCCGCCCCCGCGCAGCACGTGCTCGCCCAGGTCGCCGACGGCGTCGGAATCATCACGCTCAACCGGCCCGAGAAACTCAACGCCCTGACCGAGGAGATGGTGGACGCCGTCGGGCGGACCCTGACCGCCTGGCAGGATGACGACGCCGTGCAGATCGTCGTGCTGCACGGCGCCGGCGACCGCGGGTTCTGCGCCGGCGGCGACATCAAGGTGTTCTACGAGTCGATCGTGCAGGACCGCCACGCGGACTTCCTGCGCTTCCTCAGCCGCGAGTTCGAGGTCGACCAGCAGGTCGCGCTCTACCCCAAGCCGGTCGTCGCGTTCATGGACGGCCTGTGCATGGGCGGCGGGGTCGGCCTGGCCGGGCATGCCTCCGTCCGCATCGCCACCGCGCGGTCGCAGATCGGGATGCCCGAGGTCCGCATCGGGTACAGCCCCGACGTCGGCGGGACCCACCTGCTCGGCCGCGCCCCCGGCCGGATCGGCGAGCACCTGGCCCTGACCGCCGGAGCCATGGGCGCCGCCGACGCCATCGAGGCGGGGTTCGCCGACTTCTGCATGCGGGAGGACGGGCTGGACGAGCTGCTCGCGTCGCTGCCGGACCTGATGGGGCTGAGCTCGCTCGAGGTCGCGTCGGCGCTCGAGGTGCTCCACGGCGTCGCGCCGCCCGCCGGGACCCGGACGCTCGGCCGGGACCGGACCTGGATCGACGTCGCATACTCCGCGGAGACCGTGGCCGGAATCCTCGAGAACCTGGACACGACCCCGGTGCCCGCGGCGCGCGCGGCCGCCGCCGAGATCCGCAAGCACTCCCCGCTGTCCCTGGAGACGGCCCTGCAGGCCGTGCGCGCGGCCCGCGAGGACGCTTTCCTGCCGTCCGCCTTCACGCGGGAGCTGCGGATCGCGGAGTTCCTCATGGAGCACCCCGACCTGCCGGAGGGGATCCGCGCGCAGGTGATCGACAAGGACCGCGATCCGCGGTGGAGCCCGGCGGACGTCCGGGACGTCGACCGGTTCGCCGTCGCCGCCGCGGTCCAGCCCGCCGAGTGAGCCGGCGGGTGGTCCGCCGGGTGGGCCAACGGTCTGATCCGGCGTAGCGGAGCCGGCGCGTCCGCCGGTGACCGCGTCACTCGTACTCGGCGAGGACCCGCTGACCGATCTTGAAGGCTGCGTTGGCCGCCGGCACGGAGCAGTAGATCGCCGACTGCAGGAAGACCTCCTTGATCTCGTCTGGGGTCATCCCGTTGCGCACCGCGGCGTGCACGTGCATCTCGAGCTCCTCCCAGTAGCCGCCGGCGATCATCGCGGTCAGCGTGATGGCGCTGCGGGTCACCCGGTCCAGGCCGTCGCGCGTCCAGACGGTGCCCCACGCGTAGCGGGTGATCATCTCCTGGAACTCGGCCGTGAACGGGTCGACGCCCGCGTTGGCGCGGTCCACGTGCGCGTCGCCGAGGACCTGGCGCCGCACGGCCATCCCGGCGTCGTAGGGGTCCCCGGGCAGGCGCCCGGCCGGGGCGGTCCCGGCGGCCGGTTTCCCGGCGGCCGGTTTCCCGGCGGCCGGTTTCCCAGCGGCCGGTTTCCCGGCGGTCGGTTTCCCGGCGGCGAGCCCGCCGAAGAAGGCGTCCAGCAGCTGCGCCGTCGCCTCCGGGTCCTCGGCCGGCGCCAGGTGGGCGGCCGAGGGGACGACCGCAGCGCGGCCGTCGGCGACGCCGGCGGCGAGGAACTCGGCCTCGGCCGGCGGGCAGACGGCGTCGTGCGCGCCGGCGACGGCCAGCACCGGGGTCGTGATCGCGCCCAGGTCGCCGCTGAGGTCGTATCCGGCGAGCGCGCGGCAGGCGTGGGCGTAGGAGTGGCGGTCGGCGTTCTGCAGCACGTGCAGCAGCGACGTGCCGGTCTCCGGGTGGGCCTCGAGGAAACCGGGGGCGAACCATCGCTCGGCGGAGCCGGCCACCATGGTGGGGGTGCCGGCCCGCTCCACCAGGTCGGCGCGCTCGACCCAGCCCTCGGGGGTGCCGATCCGCGCGGCGGAGCAGATGACGGCGATCCCGTCGAGGAGACCGGGGTGGTCGTGCCCCAGCTGGGCCCCGGTGGCGCCGCCGATGGACACGCCCGCGTAGAACAGCGGTGCCTGGCCGGCGGGCGGGACCACGCCCTCGGCGCGCAGCGCGGCGACCAGCCGGACCACCGCGTCGGCGAGCTCGGCCAGGGTGTAGTCGGCGCCGGAGGGGTCGGCGCCGGCGTGGCCCGGCAGATCCCAGCCGATCACCGTGAAGCGATGGGCGAGCCGCTCCGCGGTGGTGCCCCACAGTGCGGCGACGCCCGTGCCGAGCGAGGGCCCCACGACGAGCGTGGGCTTGGCCCGCCCGGACGCGGACGGCCGGGGCGGGCTCGCGCCGTCGGCGGCCGGGGTGAGCAGGGACGGGCGCAGGACGGGCTCAGTCATGCAGGGTCAGCTTTCGATAGGTCTCGAGGTGGTGGTCGATGAAGGCGTCGGAGGCGCCGAGGTAGTCGGCGGGGTCGAGCAGCGCGTCGAGTTCGGCGTCGGAGACGGCCGCGGGGTCGACGGCGGCGCGCAGTAGCTGGCGCAGCGACTCCCCGCCGGCGAGCGCCGTGCGCACCAGCTCCGTCACGGCCGCCTTCCCGCTGGCGGTGGGCGTGGACGCGTGCGGGGCGAGCCGGGCCATGATCCGCTCGCTCAGCACCAGGTCGCCGGTCAGGGCCAGGTTCCGGCGCATGCGTTCGGGGTCGGCCTGCAGGCCGGCCGCGAGCGCGGCGAGCTGCTCGGCCGCGGCACCGGCGGCGCGGATCAGCGACCGCAGTGCGGACCACTCGGCGTGCCAGCCGCCGTCGGGCCGCTCCTCGCCGGCCGCGGCGGCCGCCGCGTAGAGCTGGCCGAGCCGGGCGGGCGCCTCGATCGCGGCCTGCTTGAGCGTGACGGACAGGACCGGGTTCTGCTTCTGCGGCATCGCGGAGGAGCCGCCGCGGCCGGCGGAGGTCGGTTCGCGCAGCTCGCCCACCTCGGGACGGGCGCCGAGCAGCACGTCGTTCCCCACCCGGGCGGCGGCCACGACGACGTCGGCGAGCGCGGCGCCCAGCGCCGTGACGGGCAGGCGCTGGGTGTGCCAGGGCGCGCCCGGGTCGGTCAGCGACAGGCGCTCGGCCAGTGCCCGGGTGAGCCGCGCCGGCGTGAGGCCGGTCCCGGCGAGCGAGTCCACCAGCGCGGCGAGCGTGCCGGCGGCGCCGCCCCACTGCAGCGGGGCGGCGGCGAGCGCCGAGCGGGCACGGTCGGCGGCCGTGGACACGGAGGACAGCCAGCCGGCGGCGCGCAGCCCGAACGTGGTCGGCAGGGCGTGCTGGGTGAGCGAGCGCGCGACGCAGAGCGTGCCCCGGTGGGCCTCCGCGAGGGCGGCGAGCGAGGCCGCGGCGGAGGCCAGGTCCGCGGTCAGGGCCTCTCCGGCCCGGCGGGCCACCAGCATGAGGGCGGTGTCGACGATGTCCTGACTGGTGGCCCCGCGGTGCACGGCCGCGGCGGCGGCCGCCGCGGAGTCCTCGTCCGCCCCGGCGGCACGGGCCGTCTCGCGCGTGGCCGCGCGCAGGTCGGCCAGGAGCGGGATCAGGGCATTCGCGCCGTCGCGGGTGCGCTCGGCGATCGAGGCGAGGTCGTACCGGGCGACGTCCGCCGCCTCGGCCACGGCGGCCGCGGCCGACGCCTCGGCGAGCCCGGCGTCGGCGAGGACCTGCACCCAGGCGGCCTCGACGTCGAGCATCGCCTGCACGAAGGCCGCGTCGCCCGTGGCGCGCGCCGCCGCGCTGCCGGCACTCACGGGGTCCAGCAGACCCGCATCACTGGGATCCATCATGCTCCTCAACGTAGGCCGTCCCGCCGCGGCAGCCTAGGAACCGCGCGGGTAGGACAGGAAGACGGTCTCCCCGTTGCCCTGGAGGCGCACGTCGAACCGCAGGGATCCGTCCGCCTCGCGCTCGGCGACGAGGGTGCTCCGGCGGTCCGGATCCAGTGCGGAGAGCAGCGGGTCGGCCGCCAGCGCCTCCGTGTCCTCCGGCAGGTAGATGCGGGTGAACAGGCGGTTGGTGAGGCCGCGCGCGAACACGGTCATCGCGATGAACGGGGCCCGGCCGGGCTCGGTCGGCCCCGGGTTCACGGTGGTGAACGTGTAGCGCCCCGCGTTGTCGACGGCGGCGCGGCCGAACCCGGTGAACGTGTAGCCGTCGCGCACGAGCGACCCGGTCTCCCGGCTGACCGCGCCGGTCTCGTCCGCCTGCCAGATCTCGATCAGCGCGTCGGGGATCGGTTGCCCGGCCCCGTCGGTCACCGTGCCGTAGAGCCGGATCGAGCGCGGGTGGCCCGGGGCCAGCAGTTCCCCGCCCTTCTCGTAGGGCAGTGCGTACCCGAAGAACGGGCCCACGGTCTGCCCCGGGGTGGGGGCCAGCTTCAGTTCCGGCGTGCCGCCGGCGGAAGCTCCTGGTGCGTGTGCCATCTAGTGCTCCTCGTCCTGCGCGTCGTCTTCCATCCACGTCCGGTTGCTGCCGGTGAGGACGATGTCCCAGTTGTAGCCGGTGGCCCACTCGTGGCTCGTCAGCGAGTGGTCGTAGCTGGCGACCAGCCGCTCGCGCGCCTTCGGGTCCACGATCGTCTGGTAGATCGGGTCCAGCGCGAAGAGCGGGTCGCCGGGGAAGTACATCTGGGTGACCATCCGCTGCGTGAAGTCCGTGCCGAACAGCGAGAAGTGGATGTGCGCCGGGCGCCAGGCGTTGTGGTGGTTCTTCCACGGGTACGGGGCCGGCTTGATCGTGGTGAACCGGTACTCGCCGTTCTCGCCCGTGATGGCCCGGCCGACCCCGGTGAAGTTCGGGTCCAGGGGCGCCGGGTGCTGGTCTCGCTTGTGCATGTAGCGGCCGGCCGCGTTGGCCTGCCAGAGCTCGATCAGCTGCCCGCGCACCGGACGGCCGTCGCCGTCGAGCACCCGCCCGGCGACCACGATCCGCTCCCCGATCGGCTCGCCGTGGTGCTGGATGGTCAGGTCCGCCTCGAGCGGATGGACATCCCGCTCGCCGAAGGCCGGCGCCCACAGCTCGATCGTCTCCGGATCCGCGTGGTGCGGGTCCTTGGTCGGGTGGCGCAGCAGCGACGAACGGTACGGCGGGTAGTCCAGCCGCGGCTGGGTCTCGACCGCGCCGGACGCGGCGTAGTCGGCGGCGATCGCCTGGATCTCGCCGGAGAGCTTCTCCTGCGAGTCCATGGTGGCCGCGGGGTCGAGGGCGGGCTGCTGCCCGGCGACGGGTGGCTGGCTCACGTGCACTCCTTCGGTGGGGTGGTGGTCTGGTGGGTGCAGTGGTCTGTTGGGTGCAGTGGTCTGGTGGGTGCAGGGAGGGGTCAGCTGTGCGGCCAGCCCGTGTACGACTCCGCGAGGTACTGCTGCCCGTACCGGGACGAGACCACGGTCTCCAGCTCGCCGAGCGCGCGCCGGGCGACGAACGGGTCCTGCCCTGGCGGGGTGTGCAGCATGGAGGTCATCCAGCTGGAGAAGTTCTGCGCCTTCCAGACCCGGCGCAGGGCCGTGTCCGAGTACGCGCGGAGCAGGGCGTCCGAGCCGGTCGAGGAGAAGCTGTCGATCGCCTCGAAGAGGACCTTCACGTCGGCCAGGGCCAGATTCAGCCCCTTCGCGCCGGTCGGCGGGACGGTGTGGCCGGCGTCCCCGGCGAGGAAGAGGCGGCCGTGGGACAGCGGCTCGCGCACGAAGGAGCGGAAGCCGAGGACCGTCTTGTCGAAGATCGGTCCCGTCTTCAGCTCGAAGCCGTCGGGGCCCGCGACGCGGCCCTGCAGCTCGGACCAGATCCGGTCCTCGCTCCAGTCGTCGACGTTCTCCGCCGGATCGCACTGGAAGTACATCCGCTGGACGCTCTCGCTGCGCTGGGAGATCAGGGCGAACCCGGACGGCGAGTTCGCGTAGATCAGCTCCGGCGCCGACTTCGGTGCCTCGGCGAGGATGCCGAACCACGCGAACGGGTACTCGTGGGTGTACTCGCGCTCGCCGGCGACGGCGCGGCGGCAGAAGCTGCGGGAGCCGTCGGCCCCCACCACGATCTCGGCGTGGACCTCGTAGGAGGCTCCGGCGTCGTCCCCCTCCCCACCCTGGGTGAAGCGGAACTTGGGGGTCTCGGTCTCCAGGTCCCAGAGGTCGGTGACCTCGGCGCTGTAGCGGACGTCGCCGCCGTCCCGGGCCCGGGCGGCGGCGAGGTCCACGAAGACCTCGTTCTGCGCGTAGAGCGTGACCGTGGCGTCGACGAGGTCCTTGAAGTCGAGCGGATGGGACTCGCCGCCGAACCGCAGGTCGATCCCCGCATGCTCGTCGCCGTGCGTCAGGACGCGGGAGCCGACGCCGGTGTCCGTGAGCAGGGCGACGGACCCGGCCTCGAGGATGCCGGCGCGGTGCGTGGTGCGGATCGTCTCGTGGTCGCGGGACTCGACCACGATGTTCTCGACGCCGGCGGCGGCGAGCAGGTGCGAGAGCATGAGCCCGGCCGGTCCGCCGCCGACGATGCCGACGCGGGTGGCGATGACGGTGGGCGTCTGCCCCATTGCAGTCTCCTGGCTCGAGTGGCTGGTTCCTGCAGCCAGTCTGTGCGGCGCGCCACACGGAATCCACTCGGATCCCATTCAATGGGAGACGGGCCGGCCCCCACCGCCCTGCAGGTCGCGGGACGCGCCGCGGGCCGCCGTCATCAGGGCCATGACGACGGCGGCGAGCGCGTCCGATCCGCGGGGGATGACGACGCCGACGGCCGCCACGGCATGACCGGAGCGGTCGAGGATCGGGGCGGCGGCGCCCGTGGTGGTGTCGTCGACGAAACCGTGGAAGCTCGCGTAGCCGTGGTGGCGGATGTCCGTCAGGAGGCGGCGGATGTCGCCGTGCCGCTCCGCGGCCGATGCCCCGTGGCGCGCGAGGTAGTCCGCCTGGACGTGCGCCGGGGCGAACGCGAGGAGGACCATCCCCATGGAGGTCCGGTGCACGGGCAGCCGACCGGCGACGTCGGCCTTGTTGACGGCCGCGCCCGGGCGGGAGAGGCGCTCCAGCACCAGGACCTCGTCCTCGTGCAGCACGGAGAGCTGGGTGTGCTGGCGCAGCAGCTGGTTGAGGTCCTCGAGGTAGGGCAGCGCGATCCGGCGGAGATCGCGGGCGGCGGAGGCGCGGTTGGCGAGCTCCCAGAGGCGCAGGCCGAGGCGCACGCCGCCCGCCTCGCGGACCACGAGCCCCTGGTCGGCCAGGTCTCCGACGAGCCGGTAGGCCGTCGCCGCGGGCAGATCGGCGCGCTCGGCGATCTGCGCGACCGTCAGGAGCGGCTCGTCCGCGGTGAACGACTCGAGGATCCGGACCATGCGATCGAGCAGCTTGTCCCCGGAGCGTGAGTTGGCCATGCGCCATCCTAACGGCGGCCGACGCCCACGGAGCTCGGCCTCGTGGCTCGGCCTCAGAGCTCGGCGACGTGGACGCGCTGCCCGTCCGCTCCGAACAGGGCGACGAGCTCCACGGCCTCGGGTCCGGCGGCGTCGAACCAGTGCGGCGTGCGCGTGTCGAACTCCGCGGCCTCGCCCGGCCCCAGCTCGAACTCGCGCTGGTCCGCGCCGACGCCGAGCACCAGGCGGAGGCGCCCGGAGATGATGTAGAGCCATTCGTGGCCGGGATGACTGCGGGGCTGCGGGCGAGCGGCCTCCCGCACGGCCGGCAGGATCTGCTTGTAGGCCCGCAGCCCCGGCCCCTCGTCGTTCCCGCCGCCGACTACTCCGTGGCTCAAGGGCAGCACGGTCCGGCCGTGGCGGCGGACCGGCCGGATGTGCACGCGAGGATCGCCGACGGGCGGCGCTCCCACGAGGTCGTCGAGCGGGATGCGGTAGTGGCGGGCCAGCGGCAGCAGGAGCTCCAGCGTGGGCTTGCGCTGCCCGGACTCGAGCCGGGAGAGGGTGCTCACCGAGATGCCCGTCCCCGTCGAGACCTGGCTGAGGGTCAGGTCCCGGGACCGGCGGATCAGCCTGAGCCGGCCGGCCACCCCGTCCAGTGCGGTCCGATCGTGCGACGGCTCCTCACAGCGGCCCGCACGCTCGACGGCGTCGTCCACAGCTGTGTCTTCCACGAGGGCGCCACCCTCGGCGGCCTCGGTCGCCTCGTTGTCCATGCCCGCCAGTTTGCCATAACGGCAATGGCACTTGCCAGTGCATCGGACAGGGAGGAGACTCCTATTGAGAACGTTTCTCACGAAAGGGGGCCGTGAAGGCCATGGACCACAGCACCGCTCATCAAACCACCACGAACCGCACCACGACCAACGGGACCACCCTGAACGGGGCCGCACTCCACCCCACCGACGACACGGCGGATCAGGCCGGACCGGTCCTCGACGTCGCCGTGATCGGCGGCGGCGTCGCCGGCCTGGCGGCCGCGACGGCACTCGGCCGGTCACTCCGGACCGTTCAGGTGCTCGACGCCGGACAGCCGCGGAACGCGCCGTCGCCCGCCGCGCACAACGTCTTCGCGAACGACGGCGCAGCCCCGGCCGACCTCCTCGCCGCCGCACGCTCGGACGCCGAGAAGTACGGAGTCCGGATCCGCTCGGCGGAGGTCACGGCGATCCGCCGGCTCGAGGTCGGCGAGGCGACTCCCGGTGCGACAGGCGGCCGCGCGCGCTTCGCCGTCGCCCTCCGGGACACGGACGGGACACACGAGGTGCTGGCCCGCCGGATCCTCCTCGCCACCGGGCTGCAGGACCACCTGCCGGGCATCCCGGGGCTGGCCGAGCACTGGGGCACGCAGGTCCTGCACTGCCCCTACTGCCACGGCTGGGAGGTCCAGGGTCAGCGGATCGGCGTCGTCGGGACGCACCCGATGGTGACCCATCAGGCCCTGATGTTCGCCCAGCTGAGCAGCCGGGTGACGCTGATCGCGCACGCCGTCGAGCTCGATGCCGGGCAGCGGGCGGAGATGGCGGCGGCCGGCGTCGAGGTCGTCGAGGCCCGGATCGCCTCGGTCTCGAGCGCCGGCGGAAGGCTGGACGGCGTCGTCCTGGAGGGCGGGGAGCGGCTGGACCTCGACGCCCTGACGGTCCAGTCGAGGATGGTGGCGCGCTCCGAGCTCTACCGCTCGCTCGGCGGGACGGTCAGCGAGAACCCGATGGGCGAGTTCGTCGAGACGGACCCGCGCGGCGCGACGGCACTCGCGGGCGTCTGGGCCGCCGGCAACAGCAGCAACCTGGCGGCCAGTGTGGCGCACGCGGCCGCCGAGGGGGTCACTGCGGGCGCCGGACTGAACCTGGACCTGATCCAGGAGGACGTCGAGGCTGCCCTGCCCGCGTCCGCCGCCTCCTGAGCGGCCCGCCCGCGCCGCCTCGCGTGCGGGACGAGGACCGCCGCCGGCCTACCAGTCGCTGGGCGCCGCTTTCCGGGCACTGGGCAGCCGCGTGGCCTCCAGCCACGGCTCGACCCACTCCGGGGCGCGCAGATGGGCGGGCGGCTCGACGCCGAAGGCGGCCAGGACCTCCGGCATCGGCACCGCTCCCCCGCGGCTGCGGAACCGGGCGGCGATCATGCCGGAGGCGTAGATCTCGCCGTCGGCGACGATGCGCTGCTCGAGCAGGATGTGCCGGTCGTCCAAGCCGGCGATCCTGGTCTCCATCGTGAACTTCTGCCCGAGGGTCACGGACTTGCGGAAGCGGATGGTCTCAGCCTGGACCACGGGCACCCAACGCCGCTTGACCATGCCATTCCAGACGCCGGCCCGGAGCATCAGGTCGAACCGCCCGAGGTCGAAGAGCGAGAAGTACATGCCGTTGTTGATGTGGCCGGCGGTGTCGATGTCCGTCAGCAGCGCCCGCATGTCCAGGCGGGCCACGTCGAAGATCCCCACCGGGGACCGGCGGCGCCAGGTGAGCATGAGCAGCAGGAGTCGGAAGATCATGTGCATGTGACCCATGTTACTCGGCGGTAACAACGATGCCCAGCGAAGCGATGGCCAGGCAGCAGGCCCGAGCCGTGCGGGGTGGCGGCCCGGGACGGGAGGGCGGGCCCGCCCCAGGGCCGTCACCCACCGCTCACGTCGGCAACACCCGGACTACACCGACCGGTCACGTCCGCGGCGCACGCTGGGCTCATGAGCGGAGACACCAGTCGGATCGAAGCCGCGGCCCCGCAGCCGCGCATCACCGTCATCGGCACCGGCTACCTCGGCGCCACGCATGCCGCCTGCATGGCCGAGCTCGGCTTCGAGGTCCTGGGCCTCGACGTGGACCCGCTGAAGATCGTCGCCCTCTCGCGCGGCGAGCTCCCGTTCCACGAGCCCGGCCTCCCGGAGCTGCTGGTCAAGCACGTCTCCTCGGGCCGCCTCCGCTTCACCAACTCCTACCGCGAGGCCGCGGACTTCGGGGACGTCCACTTCATCGGGGTGGGCACCCCGCAGCGGCCCGGCGAGTCGGCCGCGGACCTGGCCTACGTCGACGCCGCCGTGGCCGAGCTGGTGCGGAACCTGACCCGGGACGCCCTGATCGTCGGGAAGTCCACCGTCCCCGTCGGCACGGCACGCCGGCTGCGCCGCCTGATCGACGACGAGCTGGAGGGCCGGCCGGAGCCCGCCGCCCCCCGCGTGGCCCTGGCCTGGAATCCGGAGTTCCTGCGGGAGGGACGGGCGGTGCAGGACACCCTGGCGCCCGACCGCCTGGTCGTCGGGACGGACGACGGCGACGCCGAGTCCCGCGCCCTGCTGCGGCGTGTCTACGCCGCTCCCCTCGCGACCGGCACACCCCTGATCGAGACCGACTTCGAAACCGCTGAGCTGGTCAAAGTGGCGGCCAACGCGTTCCTGGCCACCAAGATCTCCTTCATCAACGCCTTCAGCGAGATCACCGAGGTCATCGGCGGCGACATCACCACGCTGGCCGACGCGCTCGGGCACGACGCCCGCATCGGCCGGAAGTTCCTCAACGCCGGCGTCGGATTCGGCGGCGGCTGCCTGCCCAAGGACATCCGCGCCCTCCAGGCCCGTGCCGACGAGCTGGGGGCCGGCGCCGCCATGCGCTTCCTGACCCAGATGGACGAGATCAACCTCCGCCGCCGGGACCGGGTCATCCACTTGGCCACGCAGTCCGTCGGCCTGCTCCAGGGGGCCCGCATCGCCGTGCTGGGCGCCGCCTTCAAACCGGAGTCCGACGACGTCCGCGACTCCCCCGCCCTCGACATCGCCGCGCGCCTCTACAATTCCGGCGCGGACGTGACGGTCTACGATCCCCAGGCCAACCGCAACGCGGCGGCCCGCTTCCCGCGGCTCGAGTACGCGCGGTCGCTCGAGGAGGCCGTCTCCGGGGCGGACCTGGTGGTCCTGTTGACGGAGTGGGAGGAGTTCCGGCGCCTGCGGCCCCGGGACCTCGAGCCACTGGTGCGCGAGCGGCGCTTCATCGACGGGCGCAACGTCCTCCCCGCCGAGGACTGGAAGGCCTCCGGGTGGGAGTTCTCGGCCCTGGGCCGGCGGGCCGACGTCGTGGGCCTCCACGAGGTTCGGGAGCAGGTCTCCGGCGCCGATCCGCGCTCCCGCCTCGCACCGATTGACTTCTTTCAATCGCTCGCTGCAGAATAGGCTGTCCACACACCTCGACGGCGTTTCCCCACCTCCACCGGGAGCCCCCGCCGGCGCACGTGCCCCGCACCGCGCCGAGCGGGGATCCCACGCCGAGGGGCGGCCGGCGTCCGGCCGGCCCCGGGTGATCGCCCTCCGCCTGTCGACGGTGCCCTCGCCCGACAGCTTCCCCTGGAGACCCGTTGACCACTCCTCCCGCCGCCCCCGGCCGCTCGCTGCCCCGGGCCCTGCGCCCCTTCGCGCACCGGGACTACACGGTGCTCGTCAGCGCGCTCATCGCCTCCGTCTTCGCCCACGGCATGTGGGCCGTCGCCATGGTGTACCAGGTGCGCGCACTCGGCGGCGGCCCGGCCGAGCTGTCGGTGGTCGCCACGGCCACGAGCCTCGGGCTGGTCGCCCTCGTCCTCCTCGGCGGCATCGCCGCGGACCGGCTCTCCTGCCGGCGGATCGTGATCGCCGTGGAAGTCCTCAGCCTCGCCGTGATGGCGACGACGGCGCTGCTGGCCCTCACCGGCGCGCTCCAGCTCTGGCACCTCGGCGTGGTCGGATTCCTGGTCGGGGCGGGCGCTGCGTTCTTCTTCCCGGCCTACTCGGCACTCCTGCCGCGGATGCTCCCGGCGGACGACTTGCTGGCCGCGAACGGCGTCGAAGGCACCATGCGCCCGGTCCTGCAGACGGCAGCCGGCCCCGCCGCGGCCGGCATCCTCGTCGCCTCGCTCAGCCCGGCCCACGCCATCCTGGGCATCGCCTGCTGCCACCTGGTCGCCGTCGTCGGACTCAACTTCATCACCCGCAACCCGGCCTACGACACCCACGGCGGCGCCCACGACGTGGCCGGAGCGCCGGCGGAGGCCCAGCCGGCGACCTCCGGCGCGGCCCCCTCCACGGGTGCGATCCCGATCGTCGCGACGTCCCCCAACGTCTACCGCGAGGCCCCGGCCGACCCGGCCGATCCCGACGACGCCGCCCCCGACGGGGACGGGCCACCCGCCATGGAGGATGCCCCCAGGGCAGGCGCATCGGCCGAGGCCGGGGCATCGGCCCCTGCAGCGTCACCTGACGAAGCACCGTCACCTGACGAGGCAGCATCGGCCGGGACCGCCGCCGGGCCCGACGCGCCGCACCACACCGCGCCGCACCACACCGCGCCGCACCACACCGGGCATCGCCAGAGCGTGCTCGCCGACCTGCGCGAGGGTTTCGCATATGCCGTGGAGACGCCCTGGCTGCTGTGGACCCTGATCTTCGCCGTGATCTCCGTGCTCAGCTTCATGGGTCCCATCGAGGTCCTCCTCCCGTTCGTCGTGAGCGACCGGCTCGGCGGCGACGCGCAGATGTTCGGCTTCGTCCTCGCCTCCTTCGGGCTCGGCTCCGCCCTGGGCTCCATGCTCACGGCCTCCCTGCCCCTGCCGCGTCGCTACCTCACGGTCATGGTCGGCGTCTGGGCCTTCGGCACCATCCCGCTGGTCGTCGCCGGTTTCGTCACCAGCTTCTGGGTGCTGGCCGGCGCGATCTTCGTGGTGGGCGTGACCAGCGCCGTCGGCAATGTCATCTGGGGGACGCTGCTGCAGCGTCGGGTCCCGGCGCGAATGCTGGGGAGGATCTCCAGCCTGGACTTCTTCGTGTCGCTGGCCCTCATGCCCGTCTCGATGGCAGTCGCCGGCCCGGTGGGAGAGGTGGTGCCCCTGTCCGTGATCTTCGCGGTCGCCGCCTTCGTCTCGCCGGTCGTCGGAGCGATCGCCTGGTTCGCGGGCCGGATGCACCAGGACGAGCTCACGCACCCGCTGCGCCGAACCTGAGACCCGCACGCCGCAGGGTCGGAGTCGGCAGGGACAGAGGCAGCGGCCTCGAACCCGAGTGGGTCCGAGGCCGCTGCTCGTCCGGCGCCTGGGGCCGGACTACTCGACCGGGCTACTCCACCGGGCTACTCCACCGGGCTGGTGGCGTTGATGGCGTCGGCGGCGCGGATGAGGGCCAGGTGGGAGAAGGCCTGGGGGAAGTTGCCCGCCATGCGCTTCTGGTCGGTGTCGTACTCCTCGGCCATCAGGCCCAGCGGATTCGCGTAGCCGATGAGCTTGTCCATGAGCCGTCGCGCGTCCTCGATCCGGCCGGACCTGGCATACTGCTCCACGAGCCAGAAGCAGCAGGCCAGGAAGGGGTGCTCGCCCGGAGGCAGCCCGTCGAGCCCGGAATCGGTGCGGTAGCGGAGGATGAGCCCCTCCTCGTCCACGAGCTCGCGCTCCATGAGCGCCACGGTGCCGAGCATCTTCGGGTCGTCGTAGGCGACGAAGCCCACCTGGGGCAGCACGAGCAGCGAGGCGTCCACCTCGGCCCCGCCGTACGTCTGCGTGAAGGAGTTCAGCTCGGGGTCGTACCCCTCGGCCATGATCTCCTCGTAGAGCTTGTCGCGCAGCTCCTCCCAGCGCTCGACGTCGCCGTCGAGACCGTGCTCGCGCACGGCGCGGACGCCGCGATCGAAGGCCGCCCACATCATCACGCGCGAGTGGGTGAAGTGCTTCTTCTCGCCGCGCATCTCCCAGATGCCGTGGTCGGAGCGCTCGAAATTCCGCTCCACGTAGCCGAGCAGCGCCTTCTGGAGCGGCCAGGAGAAGTGGTCCTCCAGCCCGCCCATGTTGCGGAGCTTCTCGAGGGCGACCATCACCTCTCCCACGACGTCGCCCTGGTACTGGTCGACGGCGCCGTTGCCTTCGCGCACCGGCCGGGAGTCCTCGTAGCCGGCCAGATGGTCCAGTTCGCGCTCGGGCAGCCGCCGCTCGCCGGAGAGCCCGTACATGATCTGCAGATCGTCCGGGTTGCCCGCGATCGCGCGCAGCAGCCAGTTGCGCCACTGCATGGCCTCCTGCTGGTACGAGTGCGTCATCATCGCCTCGAGCGTCAGCGCCGCGTCCCGGAGCCAGCAGAAGCGGTAGTCCCAGTTCCGCTCCCCGCCGAACGCCTCCGGCAGGGACGTGGTGGGCGCGGCGACGATGCCGCCCGTCGCCTCGTGCGTGAGCGCGCGCAGCACCAGGAGCGAGCGCTTGACCATGTCCCCGTACTTGCGGTGCTCCGGGAAGTCGCGGGCCCACTTGCGCCAGTAGGCCGAGGTCTCCTCGAGCGTCGCGCCGACGTCGATGCGGTCCGGCACCTGGCGGTGGGACGGGAACCAGCTCAGCTCGAAGTCGACCACCTCGCCGGCCGAGATCAGGAAATCGCCCTCGTGGGCGAGCTCGCTGGCGCGCGGCAGCCGGTCGCCGTGCAGGACCAGACCGTCGGGACCGCCCACCGCGACGATGGACTTCCCGCCGCGCCCGGCGACCCCGTGGCGGCGGACCCACGGCACCACGCCGCCGTAGTCGAGGCGGAAGGTGATCTCCTGGTGCATCCGGACGCTGCCGGCGAGGCCCTCGACGCGGCGGATCAGTGCCGCCCGGCGCGCTCCGATGGGCATGAAGTCGGTGACGAGAGCATGCCCGGCGGGCGTCTGCCAGAGCGTGCGGAGCACGAAGGTGGAATTGAGGTAGCTGCGCTCGACGACCTGCGGCACGTCCGGGCCGTCGACGTCCTCGACCCCGTGGCGGTTGTCCGGCGCGCCGGAGGGCGCCAGGAGCCACCGGCCGTTCGAGGGCTCGCCCAGCAGCGCGGTGAACTGGGCCCCGGAGTCGAACCTCGGGAAGCACAACCAATCGACGCTCCCGTGCTTGGAGACGAGAGCGGCTGTACGCAGGTCGGAGAGCAGTGCGTAGTCCTCAATGGGTGATGCCATTGCACCAGACAATCGCACGGCGACCACCGATGCAAGATCGGCGGATCAGCATTTGATCAAGCCGTAACCGACGCCACGTGCAGCGGTGGCGGCCCCGTGCCATCGCCGCCGTCCGGGCCGAGCGGCCGGCCGCACCACCCGGCGCCGAAAACGGTCGGTCCAACCGACCGGATGTCTGCTTGTGCCCGACTTCTTGACGAAGCCACACAAACAGGCATAAAGTCATGCGAATACAGATCGTTGTGACGCCGGTTACTTCGACCTCCTCCCTCGGCACCCGTCGCGGAAGGGGCGCAGGCCACCGGGACGGGACGCAGCGAGAACGAGGAGGAAGGGCGCCATGTTCGCCGAGGAACGCCACCGCCTGATCGCGGAGCTGATCGAGGAGCACGGGAAAGTCTCCGTCTCCGAGCTCGCCGACCGCTTCGGCATCACCCGCGAGACCGTGCGCCGCGACCTCGCCCAGCTCGAGACGGCCGACCTGCTCCGCCGCGTCCACGGCGGCGCCGTCGCCCGCACCACGGCCAGCATCACGGAGCAGAGCCACCTGGCCCGGACGGGCCTCCACTCGGACGCCAAGCAGCGGATCGCGGCGGCCGCCGCCGAGCTGCTGCCCTCCGGTCAGGTCTCGGCGGTCCTGGACGCCGGGACGACGACGGAGCTCCTCGCCACGCGCCTCGTCGGCATGGCGGAGCGGCACGGCGAGCTGCTGGCCATCACTCACGCCCTCCCGGTGGCCCAGCGACTCGCGGCGACGCAGACCCTGCAGCTGGAGCTGGTCGGCGGCCGCGTCCGCGGGCTGACCAGCGCGGCGATCGGCCCCCGCGTCGTGGCGCACTACGCCTCGCTGCGGCCGGACATCGCCTTCGTGGGGACGAACGGCCTCCACGCGTCCTTCGGGCTCAGCACCCCCGACGATCTCGAGGCGGCGGTCAAGACGGCCATCGTCGACTCCGCGCGCCGCGTGGTGATCCTGGCCGACGCCAGCAAGTTCTCCCAGGAGACCCTGGTCCGGTTCGCGGCCCTCGACGCCGTCGACACGCTCGTGACCGATGCCCGCCCGGAAGGTGACCTCGCCGAGGCACTGGAGGCGGCCGACGTGGAAGTGATGCTGGCATGATCGTCACACTGACCGCCAATCCCAGCCTGGACCGCACCATCGATCTCGCCGCGCCACTCGTCCGCGGCGGCGTCCAGAGGGCCACTGCCACCCACTCCCAACCGGCCGGCAAGGGCGTGAATGTCTCCCGCGCCGTCGCCGCCGCAGGGCGGCCCACGGTGGCGGTCCTGCCCGGCGACCCGTCCGACCCGCTGGTCCTCGGCCTCGCGGAGGACGGCCTCCCCCACCTCGCCCTGCCCATCGGCCAACCGCTGCGCAGCAACGTGACCGTCACGGAGCCGGACGGGACCACCACCAAGATCAACGAGCCCGGCCCCACGCTCTCCGCCGCCGACCAGGACGCGCTCGCGGCGCTCGTCGCGGAGGCCTCGTCCGGGGCCGCCTGGCTGGTCCTCGCCGGGTCGCTGCCGCCCGGTGTGGCACCCGACTACTACGCCCGGCTCGCCGCCCGGCTGCGGCGCACCCTCGGCGCCGAGTGCCCGCGCATCGCCGTCGACACGTCCGGCGCGCCGCTGGGGGCCGCGCTCGCCGCGGGACCGGAGTCGGCGCCGTCGCTCCTGAAACCCAACGCCGAGGAGCTCGCCGAGCTCGTCGGCGGCACCACGGAGGCCGAGCTCGAGGCCTCGCCGGAGCTCGCCGCCGACACCGCGCGGCAGCTGCTCGACCGCGGCGTCGAGGCGGTCCTCGCGACGCTCGGTGCGGGCGGGGCCGTCCTCGTCACCCGCGACGGCGCCTGGCGCGCCTCCCATCCACCGGTCGCGGCGCGCAGCACCGTCGGCGCCGGAGACTCATCGCTGGCCGGCTACGTCCTCGCGGACCTCGCCGGCGTCGACGCACCGGGGCGCCTCGCCCGGGCCGTCGCCTACGGCGCCGCGGCGGCCTCGCTGCCCGGCTCCGTCATCCCCTCCCCGCACCACACCGACCCCGGCGCCGTCACGGTCGTCGACATCACCCGCCAAGGATCACGCCATGACTGAAAACCATGCTCCGCAGGACTCCGGCAGCCCCGAGCTGATCACGGAGGACCTGGTCCGCCTGGACGCCGACCTCGGTGCCGACAGCGCCGCAGTCATCGACCAGCTCGCCGCACTCGTCGCCGCGACCGGTCGCGCCGACTCCGCCGCCGCGCTGGCGGAGGACGCCAAGGCCCGCGAGGCGAAGACCGCCACGGGCGTCCCCGGCGGCATCGCCATCCCGCACTGCCGCTCGGCCGCCGTCTCGGTGCCGACGCTCGCGATGGCCCGGCTCGCCCCGGCCGTCGACTTCGGCGCCAAGGACAGCGCCGCGGACCTCGTCTTCTTCATCGCCGCGCCGGACGGCGCGGACAAGGCGCACCTGAAGCTGCTCTCCAAGCTCGCCCGCGCCCTGGTCCGGAAGGACTTCACGGCCGCGCTCCGGTCCGCGGAGTCGCCGGCCGAGATCGTCGAACTGGTTCGCGGCGTCGTCGCACCGGCTCCGGCGGAGCCGGGCTCCGGCACCGCGCAGGACTCCTCGGGTACGACGCCGGCTGCCGCGGCCGGTGCCACCGCCACCGCAGGCGCACCCGGTGGGAAACACAGCGCGGGACAGTCCGGCGCCGGGCCCGACCAGGCCGCCGGGACCCGCGACGATGCGAACGACCGTCCGGACGCCGGCGCGGACGCCTCCGTCCCCGCGGGCGGCGGCCGGCCGAAGCTCATCGCGGTGACGGCCTGCCCCACGGGCATCGCCCACACCTACATGGCGGCCGACTCGATCGCCCAGGCGGCCGAGGAGGCGGGCGTGGACATCGCCGTGGAGACCCAGGGCTCCTCCGGCGCCACCCCGCTGGACCAGTCCGTGATCGATGCGGCGGACGCCGTGATCTTCGCGGTGGACGTCGACGTGCGGGACCGCGACCGGTTCGCCGGCAAGCCCGTGATCCAGGTGCCGGTCAAGCGCGGCATCGACCAGCCGGACGAGCTGGTGCGGCGCGCCGTCGCCGCCGCCTCGGACCCGGACGCCCGGCGGGTCCCCGGCTCCGCGGGCGGCTCGGACGGGGAGTCCGACGCCGCCGTCCAGTCCGGCGGCCGGGAGTCCTTCGGCGCCGGCCTCAAGCGCGCACTGCTCACCGGCGTGAGCTACATGATCCCGTTCGTCGCCGGCGGCGGCCTGCTCATCGCCCTGGGCTTCCTGCTCGGCGGCTACGACATCACCGACGTCGCCGACGACATCCTGGGCGCGAACACGCTCTTCGACCTGCCCGAGGGCGGCCTCTCCGCCTACCTCGGCGCCGTGGCCTTCAAGATCGGCGCGCTGTCCATGGGCTTCCTGGTCCCGGCGCTGGCGGGCTACATCGCCTACGCCTACGCCGACCGGCCCGGCATCGCCCCCGGCTTCACCGCGGGCGCCGTCGCCGGCTTCATGGGCGCCGGGTTCCTGGGCGGCATCGTCGGCGGCCTGATCGCCGGCCTCGCGGCCCGCTGGATCAACTCGTGGACGGTCCCGCGCTGGCTGCGCGGCCTGATGCCGGTGGTCATCGTGCCGCTGCTGGGCTCGATCATCGCGTCCGGCCTGATGTTCCTCTTCCTCGGCGGCCCGATCGCCGCACTGACGGTGGCGCTGAACGACTGGCTCTCCGGCATGACCGGCACCGCCGCCGCCGCGCTCGGCCTGATCCTCGGCCTGATGATGGCCTTCGACCTCGGCGGCCCCGTCAACAAGGTCGCGTACTCGTTCGCCGTCGCCGGGCTGAGTGCCGGCTCCCTGACGGACAACCCGGCCCCGCTGATGATCATGGCCGCCGTCATGGCGGCGGGCATGGTCCCGCCGCTCGCCATGGCCCTGGCGACCACGGTCTCGCCGCGCCAGTTCACGCAGCCCGAGCGGGAGAACGGCAAGGCGGCCTGGCTCCTGGGAGCGGCGTTCATCTCCGAGGGCGCCATCCCGTTCGCCGCCGCCGATCCGCTCCGCGTCATCCCCGCCTCAATGCTGGGCGCCGCGACCACGGGCGCGATGATCATGAGCTTCGACGTCGTCAGCCAGGCCCCGCACGGAGGCATCTTCGTCTTCTTCGCGATGGACGGCACGTGGCCGATGTTCATCGTTGCCACCCTGGTCGGCACCGTGGTCTCCGCGGCCGCCGTCCTGGCGCTGAAGAAGTTCGCCCGCAAGGCCCCGGCCTCCGCCCCGGCCGAGGCGGCACCGGTGGAGGTGGCGGCGTGAGCGCGGGCGAGGGCACGCCCCCGCTCGACGGCGGCACCCGGGTCCTCGCCGGCGTCGGCGTGAGCGCGGGCCGGGTCATCGGCCGCGTGAAGCGGATGCCGGATCCCGTGCAGCCGCCGGCCGACGGCGCCCCGCTGCCGGAGGGCGCCGACGTGGACTCCGAGACCGAGCGCCTGAGGACGGCGACGCAGACCGTGGCCGCCGGCCTGAAGGCCCGTGCCGCCGTCGCGACCGGCGACGCCGCCGCGGTGCTGAAGGCGACCGCGCTGATGGCCGGGGACCGGACGCTCCTGAAGTCGGCCACCAAGCTCGTGGCCTCCGGCACCAGCGCCGAGTCGGCGATCTGGGAGGCGGCCGACGCCGTCGCGACCCAGCTGACCGCGCTCGGCGGCTACATGGCCGAGCGCGCCACGGACGTCCTGGACGTGCGCGCCCGGATCGTCGCGGAGCTCCGCGGCGTCCCCGCGCCGGGGATCCCGGACTCGGAGGAGCCGTTCGTCCTGTGCGCGGTGGATCTGGCGCCCGCCGACACGGCGACGCTCGACCCGGCCAAGGTCCTGGCGCTCGTCACGTCGGACGGCGGCCCGCAGTCGCACACCGCCATCATCGCCCGCTCGCTCGGGCTGCCCGCGATCGTCGCCGCGACCGGGACGACGGCGCTGGCCGACGGCGACCTGGTCTTCGTCGACGGGATCACCGGCACGGTGACCCGCGATCCGGGCCCCGCCGAGGAGGAGATCGCCGCGAGCTACGCCAACCGTGCGGCCCTCCCCGACTTCGACGGCGCGGGTGCGCTCGCGGACGGGCGCAGCGTGCCGCTGCTGGCGAACGTCGGCAGCGGGACGGACGCCGTGGCGGCCGCGGAGGCGGGCGCCGAGGGCGTCGGCCTGCTGCGCACCGAGTTCTGCTTCCTGGGCCGGGACAAGGAGCCCACGCACGAGGAGCAGGTCGAGGCGTATCGGGCCGTGTTCGACGCGTTCCCCGGCCGCAAGGTCGTGGTCCGCACGCTCGACGCCGGGGCCGACAAGCCCCTGCCGTTCCTGACCGACGACACCGAGCCCAACCCGGCCCTCGGCGTCCGGGGCTACCGGACCGACGGCGCCACGCCGGGCGTGCTGGCCCGCCAGCTCGCGGCGATCGCCGAGGCCGCGGAGAACTCCAGGGCCGACGTGTGGACCATGGCCCCGATGATCTCCACGCCGGCCGAGGCCGAGCGGTTCGCCGGGCTCTGCGCCGCGGCCGGGCTGCGCACCCCGGGCGTGATGGTGGAGGTGCCGTCCGCGGCGGTCCTCGCCGGGCAGATCCTGCAGCGCGTGGACTTCGCGTCCATCGGCACCAACGACCTCACCCAGTACACGATGGCGGCCGACCGCCAGCTCGGCGCCCTCGCCGAGCTGAACGACCCGTGGCAGCCGGCGGTCCTGCACCTGATCAAGGCCACGGCCGACGGCGGTCGCGCCGCCGGCGGTGCAACCTCGGAGGGGTCAGCGACCACGGGCGCCAAGCCGGTGGGCGTCTGCGGCGAGGCGGCCGCGGACCCGGCCCTCGCCGTCGTCCTGGTGGGCCTGGGCGTCGCGACGCTGTCGATGAACCGGCGCGCCCTGCCGGCCGTCGCGGCGATCCTCCGCACGGTGGACCTCGCGGAGGCGCAACGGCTCGCCGGGCTGGCCCTCGCTGCGCCGTCGGCCGCCGAGGCCAAGGAACTCGTCCGCGCCGAGCTCCTTGAGCTGGAGCGCTTCGGCCTCTGAACTCCGCCTTTGAACGCCCCCTCTGAACTCCGCCTCTGAACCCGGCCTCCGGACTCGGCGTCTGGACTCCGGACTGCCACGGACGGCCGCCAGCGGCCGGATCGACCGGAGCCCTCCGGCCGGGCCGCTGGCATCATGAACCACAGAAACCCTCGCGAACACCATCCCCCGAAGGAGCACACCATGGCCGAACGTACCGCCACCATTGCCAGCCGCGTCGGACTGCACGCCCGCCCGGCATCCATCTTCGCCGAGGCCGCCGCCGAGCAGCCGGTCGAGGTCACGATCGCCCTCGAGGGCGAGCCGGCCGACGACGCGCTCGACGCCTCGAGCATCCTGTCCCTCATGGGCCTGGGCGCCGAGTACGGGACCACCGTGGTCCTCCGCGCCGAGGGCGAGGGCGCCGACGAGGCACTGGACACCCTCGTGAAGATCCTCGAGACGGACCACGACGCCGAGTAGAGCAGGCCTGCGCACGCAGAGGGGCCCACGGCCGGTCGAACGACCCCCGGGCCCACCGGCGAACCAGTCCGTAGGCCCGCACGACGGCCGCTCTCCCCTCCGGGAGGGCGGCCGTCGCCGTTCCCGCTCCGCTTCAGCGGAGGTTCCCGAGCCACGCCCGGCCGATCCGTGCCGCGGGGCCGAAGGAGCCGGGCGGGAGGAGCCGGGCCGGAGGAGCCGGGCCGGAGCGACTGGGCCGCCCGGCGTCACAACCGTTGACACCCCTGTGTGATCGCCCTAACGTTTCGGTGTTTACCTCAGAGCAACACACGTTGGTCAGCAGTAATACTCCGAGACGACAGGAACCGGCATGATCCCTTCGACCGACCAAGTCCGCGCCACAGCCGCAGGGCTCGTCGACGCCTTCGCAGCCACGGACACGGAGCGCTACTTCGCCTTCTTCGCCGAGGACGCCAGCTTCGTGTTCCACACCGAGCCGGAGCGCCTGGACAGCCGCGCCGCGTACCAGGAGCTGTGGCAGTCGTGGCTGCGCTCCGGATGGCACGTCGCGGCCTGCGAGTCCACGCGCCAGCACATCCAGACCTTCCCCGGCGGCGCCGTCCTCTCCCATGACGTCGCCACGTCCGTGAGCACCGGTGACGGCGACGAGTCCTACCGCGAACGGGAGACGATCGTGTTCGCGTACGACGGCGAACGCCTCCTGGCCGTCCACGAGCATCTCTCCCCGCGTCCGGACGCGACGGAGGCCGAGCTCGATGGGTCCGGCCACCACGCCGCCGGCCAGGGGCAGGACCGGCTGTGAACCTCTACCGCCGTCTCAATGCGTACCTGGAGGCCCACACCGACAACGCCGGACCGCTCCGCGGCACGGCCACTGCGCCCCGTCTGGGCATGATCTGGTTGGCCGCGAACCTGGTGGTCACGACCCTCCTGACGGGAACGCTGTTCATTCCTGGCGTCACCATGGGCACGGCCCTGGCGATGATCGTCGTTGGAACGCTGATCGGCGCCGTCGTCCTCACCCTGGTGGGGAACATCGGCACCCGCACCGGTCTGCCGACCATGGCGCTGACCCGTGCATCGTTCGGCACCCGGGGCACCTACGTCCCCGTCGCCGCGAACGTGCTGATCCTGATGGGCTGGAGCTGGGTGCAGGCGATGCTCGCCGGCGTCACCGTCAACGCGCTCGTCGAGCAGACCACCGGGTTCTCCAACCCGGTGCTGTTCTCCGTGATCTGCGAAGTGATCGTGGTGCTGCTGGCCATCTTCGGCCACGAAGGGATCTCCAGGGTCGAGCCGTGGCTGGCGGTGGCCATGATCATCGTCATCGGCACGATCTTCTACACGGCCTTCACAGCGTTCAGCCCGGCCGACTACGCCTCCATCGCCCCCGCGCCCGAGCTCGGCATGACCTCGGCGATCGTGCTCGACATCGTGGTGGCCACCGCCATCTCCTGGACCGTGCTCTCGGCCGATATCAACCGGATGGCCCGCTCGAGCCGGGCGAACTTCCTCGGCGCCGGCATCGGCTACTCGGCCTCTACCGTCATCTCGATGTCGCTCGGGGCGATCGCGCTCGGCTACGTCATGCTCCGCGGCGACGAGGCCCCCGCCTTCGACCCGTCCATCCTCGTGACGGCCTTCGGCGCGCCCTTCGCCGTCGTCGTCTTCCTCTCCGTCATGGCGACCAACACCATGGCCGTCTACGGCATGGTCACGTCCGCCGTGAACGCCCGGGCCGGCGGCCGGCTGAAGTTCCTGCCGACGGCGCTGGTCCTCGGCGGGATCTCCGTGGTGGGGTCCACCTGGATGGCGCTGCTGGACCAGTTCACGAGCTTCCTCGTGGTGATCGGCTCGCTCTTCGTGCCAGTCTTCGCCGTCATGATCGTGGACTACTACGTCCTCCGGCGCCGCTCGTACTCGCGGGACATCCTCAGCGCCTCCGGCGGCCGCTACTGGTACCGCGGCGGCTTCAATCCGGTGGCGCTCGCGGTGTGGGCCCTCGGCGCCGCGGCATCGCTCGCGTTCACGTATCTGTGGCCGCTTCCGGTGGGGGCCACCCTGCCGACCTTCGCACTGACGTTCCTGCTCTACCTCGCCCTCTCGTGGCGCGGCCGGGAGCAGGGCCGGCCCGGCCGGCAGCGCCATCTGGCCGAGGCCTCCGACTCCGACCCCGACCCCGACCCCGACCCCGCCGAGGATCCGGCACCCGCGGGCTGAGCGGGGCAGCCGAGACGACCACCCGAGACGACGAGGGGCTCCCCGGACCGAAGTCCAGGGAGCCCCTCGTCGTCCACCTCCGCGGCCGGGTCGCCCCAGCCGTGGAGTGTGTCAGGCGGTGGTGATCAGATCACGTGGTCGCTCAGGTGGTCCGGCGTGCCGAACCGGTGCGCGGTGATCGAGACCGCCTGCTCGCGCAGGAACGGGAGCAGCTCCACGCGGCCGGCCGAGACGACCGGGTGGTCGTAGACGGCGACGATTGGGGCGCCATCGGCGGCCTCGTACGTCTTCACCGGGTCGGCGCCGACGAGGCGCAGGCGGGCGCCGGCGTCGGGTCCCGTCATCGCGGCGAGCCGGGCGACGCGCAGCTCCCAGTCCTCCTCGTTCTCCTCGACCACCAGCGCGCCGGTGCCGCGCAGCACGCGGAGCACGTCCTCGCCGACCTCGTCGACGCTCACCGTGACGCGGGCGCCCGGTGCGGCGTGGCCGTGGGCCTGCCAGACGCGCAGACCGGCGCCGACCACCCGGAACAGCTCGGCGGTCTGCCGGGCGGTCGGCTCACCGGCGAGACGCACCGTGACGGGCATCGGACGGTAGCGGAAGACGTTCCGCTCCGCGACGAGGCCGGTCGGGTCCTTCGCCACGCCGAACTCGCGCGCCCACTGGTCCGCGTCATCGGACAACGCGTTGGCGAGCCACTCGGCGTCGGCCGGCTCCAGGACGTCGCGGGCGGCGTCCAGCAGAGCGGCCGGCGCGCCGGCGATCGGGGCGGACATCGCCTCCAGCGGCTGGTCCCTCCAGTCGCCCAGGCCCACCAGGTAGTTCGGGCCACCGGCCTTGGTGCCGGCACCGACGGCGGACTTCTTCCAGCCGCCGAAGGGCTGCCGCTGCACGATGGCGCCGGTGATGCCGCGGTTGATGTAGAGGTTGCCGGCGTCCACGCGGTCCACCCAGTAGGCCATCTCGTCCGGGTCCAGCGAGTGGAGGCCGGAGGTCAGGCCGAAGTCGGTGGCGTTGACGTACTCGATCGCCTCCTCGAGCGTGTCGGCGGTCATGACGCCGAGGATCGGGCCGAAGTACTCCGTCAGGTGGTACTCGCTGCCCGGCTTCACGCCGGAGCGCAGGCCCGGGCTCCACAGCTTCCCGCTGTCGTCGAGCTGCTTCGGCTCCAGGACCCACCGCTCGCCCTCGCCGAGCTCGGTCAGTCCGCGCAGCAGCTTGCCGGCGGCCGGCTCGATGATCGGGCCCATCTGGGCCTCCGGGTTGGTCGGATAGTCGACCGTGAGCGACTGGACGGCGTCCACGAGCTGGTCGTGGAAGCGCCGGCTCTGGGCCACGGAGCCGACCAGGATCACCAGGGACCCGGCCGAGCACTTCTGCCCGGCGTGGCCGAACGCGCTGTAGGCGACGTCCTTGGCGGCCAGGTCGAGGTCGGCGCTCGGGGTGACGATGACGGCGTTCTTGCCGCTCGTCTCCGCCAGGAGCGGCAGATCGGTGCGGAAGGAGCGGAACAGCTCGGCGGTCTCGTAGCCGCCGGTCAGGATCAACCGGTCGACGGCGGGATGGCTGATCAGCTGCTGGCCGAGGTCGCGGTCGTCCACGTGGATGAGCTGCACCAGATCGCGGCCGATGCCGGCCTCGTCGAGGGCCTCCCACACGGCCTGCACCATCACGGACCCGGTGCGGGCCGCCTGGCGGGCCGGCTTGATCGCGACGGACGATCCGGCGGCCAGCGCCGCGACGACGCCGCCGGTCGGGATCGCGGTCGGGAAGTTCCACGGCGGGATCACGGCGATGAGCTTGCTCGGCACATACTCGGCGCCCTGGACCCCGTCGATCTCACGGGCCAGCTGGGCGTAGTAGTGCGCGAAGTCGATCGCCTCGGAGACCTCCGGGTCCCCCTGGTCCAGCGTCTTGCCGCACTCGACGGCCATGACCTCGAGCATCTCGGCGCGGTGGTTGGCCAGCTTCACGCCGATCCGGTCGAGCACGCGTGCGCGCTCGGCACCGCTCAGGGCGCCCCAGGACTCCGCGGCGGTCAGCGCCGAGCCGATGCGGCCCTCGAGCTCCTCGCCGCTGCGGACCTTGTTCTGCTCCACGAGGTCCTCGCCGATCCGGGAGGAGGGCACGCGGTCGAGGATCTCCCGGCCCCAGTCGCGGTTGGCCGGCAGGTCCGGGTCGGTGTCCGGGGTGTTCACGAACCCGGCCTCGAACTCGGCGGCGACGACGTCGTCGTACTGGTGGATCTCGACGGCGCGGTTCTGGACGCGGTTCGACGCCGGCACGGCGCCGTCGGCGAACTCCGGACCCTCCAAGGCCTCGAGCGAGTCGAGGAAGCGCTGCCTCTCCCGCTCGAAGAGCTCCTCGTTCTTGTCCAGCTCGAACACGGCGGACATGAAGTTCTCCTGGCTCGCGCCCTCCTCGAGGCGGCGGATCAGGTAGGCGATGGCGACGTCGAACTCACGCGGGTGGACCACCGGCGTGTAGAGGAGCAGCGAGCCGACGTCCTTCTTGACGGCCTCGGCCTGGCCGGTGGCCATGCCCAGCAGCATCTCGAACTCGAGGTCCGGCGTCTCGCCGTGCGTGGAGATCCCGCGGCGCTCGGCCAGCAGGTGCGCCAGCGCGATGTCGAAGAGGTTGTGGCCGGCGACGCCGAGCCGCACGTTCCGGATGCGCTCCGGCGTCAGGGCGTAGTCCAGCACCGCCTTGTAGGAGGTGTCCGAGTCCTGCTTGCTGCCCCAGGTGGCCAGCGGCCAGTCGCGCAGGTCCGCGTCCATGGTCTCCATGGGCAGGTTGGCGCCCTTGACGAGGCGCACCTTGATCGGCGCCCCGCCGTCGGCCACCCGCGCCGCGGCCCAGTCCTGCAGCTCGATCATGGCGCCGAGCGCGTCCGGCAGGTAGGCCTGCAGGACGATGCCGGCCTGGAGGCCCTTGAACTCCTCGCGCTCCAGGAGCCGCTTGAACACGGCCATGGTGAGCTCGAGGTCCTTGTACTCCTCCATGTCCAGGTTGATGAACTTGGCGGGGCTGAAGGACGCGGCCTGGCGGTAGAGCGGCGCGAGCTTCTCGATGATGTGGTCGACGGCCTCGTCGAACGCCCAGTGGTTGTGCGGCGCGACGGTGGAGGAGACCTTGATGGACACGTAGTCCACGTCGTCGCGGGAGAGCAGCTCGGCCGTGCCGGCCAGGCGGCGCTCGGCCTCGTGCTGCCCGAGGATCGCCTCCCCGAGGAGGTTGATGTTCAGGTGCGTGCCGGGGCGCTGGATCTTCTCGATCGCGGGGCCGAGACGGTGCTCCGTGGCGTCCACGATCAGGTGGGACACCATCTGGCGCAGCACGCGGCGGGCGATCGGGATGACGACGGCGGGCGCCAGCGGGGCGACACGGCCGCCGAGCGCGACGGCGGTCTTCATGTACCAGGGCAGGAACGACGGGACCTTGGGCGCCAGGGCGTTGAGGCTGCGCGCCGCGACCTTGAGGTCCTCGGGTCGGACCACGCCATCGACGAACCCGACTGTGAAGTCGAGGCCGTTCGGGTCCTTGAGGACGCCGGCCAGCCGCGCCGCGGCCGGGTCGACGGGGTGATTCGCGGCTTCGCTCAGCCAGCGACGGACCAACGCGATCGCCTCATCGGCGAGGTCCTGCGGACGCACGGAATCCGTGGCCGCATCGGGGGTGGAGTGCAATGTCATGTGTCGATTATGAGTCAGACCTTTCGCCGTGAAAAATGAACAATGACGAACGGTACTGTTAAGCAAAACCGAAGGATTCTGGAGGTGGTTCCGATGCTCGAAGTCAGGCGCCTGAGACTGCTCCGCGAGCTGAGTATCCGCGGCACGATCGCGGAGGTCGCGGCCGAGTTGAACTACTCCCCCTCGTCGGTCTCGCAGCAGCTGAGCACGCTGGAGAAGGAGGCCGGCGTGAAGCTCCTGCGGCGCAGCGGGAGGCAGCTCCAGCTGACCCCGCAGGCGCACGTCCTCGTGGCCCACACGGAGGAGCTCCTGGCCTCCCTGGAGCGCACCGAGGCAGCGCTCGCGGCGAGCCAGACGGAGGTGATCGGAACGGTGCGCGTGGCGGTCTTCCAGACGGCCGCCCTCTCGCTGCTCCCGAACACGCTCCGCCGGCTGCGGGCGACGCACCCCGAGGTGCGCGTGGAGATGGTCCAGCACGAGCCGGAGGCGGCCCTCCGGGAGACCTGGATGCGCGACTTCGATCTGGTCATCGCGGAGCAGTATCCCGGGCATTCCGCGCCCCTCTACCCCGAGCTGGACCGGCAGCCGCTGCTGCGGGATTCGATCCGACTGGCGGTCCCCGCGGCACCCGACTCCCCGGAGGAGTTCTTCCGGGTGGACCGGCTGGAGGATGCGGCCAACCTCCCCTGGGTCATGGAGCCGCCGGGAGCGGCCATCCGGCACTGGGCCCTGCAGGCGTGCAGGATCGCCGGTTTCGAGCCGGACATCCAGTTCGAGACGGCAGATGTCCAGGCCCAGATCCAGTTGGTGGAATCCGGCAACGCGGTGGCCTTCCTGGCGGACCTCGTGTGGGCCCGGCGAGGGACCACTGCGCGGCACATCGAGCTGCCCGATCTGCCGCGCCGGGAGGTGTTCACCTCCATCCGCAGCTCGACGTCGTCGTACCCCGCGGTGGCGGCGTTCCGGGCCGCGCTCGAGGAGGAGGCAACGCTACTCGAGCGGGATACGGACATCCTCGCAAATGTGTAACGGTTCCATAACGATGTGGTCTGCGCCACCGGGCGGGGTGTCATACTCAGAAGCTGTTCATTCCGCCAACTGAGGACGACATGACTGATTCAACGTTCCAAACCATCGCGATCGTCGTGTACTTCGCCGCGATGATCGCGATCGGCGTGTACGCCTACCGGCAGACGTCCAATATGGACGACTACATGCTCGGCGGACGCCGCCTCCGGCCCGGGACCGCCGCCCTCTCGGCCGGCGCGTCCGACATGTCGGGCTGGCTGCTCATGGGCCTCCCCGGCGCCATCTACGCCAGCGGCCTCGTCGAGGCGTGGATCGCCATCGGCCTGACCATCGGCGCGTGGTTGAACTGGAAGTTCGTGGCCCCGCGTCTGCGCTCCTACACGGAGATCTCCAACAACTCGATCACCGTCCCGTCCTTCCTCGAGAACCGCTTCCGTGACAAGTCGCGCCTGCTGCGCATCATCGCCGGCGCGATCGTTCTCATCTTCTTCACGTTCTACGTCTCCTCCGGCATGGTCGCGGGCGGCACGTTCTTCGAGGCGTCGTTCAACCTGCCCTACATCTGGGGCATGCTGCTGGTCGCCCTCGTGACCCTGAGCTACACGCTCTTCGGCGGCTTCCTCGGCGCCACGCTGACCGACGTCGCGCAGGGCATCCTGATGCTCCTGTCGCTGATCCTCGTGCCGATCATCGCCTTCATCATGCTCGGCCCGTCCGGCGTCTCCGAGGGCATCGCCACGGCGGACGCCGAGGCCGGCATCAACCACATGTCGCTCTTCGGCGGCGCCAGCTTCATCGGCGTCGTCTCCGCGGCAGCCTGGGGCCTGGGCTACTTCGGCCAGCCGCACATCATCGTCCGCTTCATGGCCATGCGCTCCGCCAAGGACGCCAAGGTCGGCCGCCGCATCGGCATCAGCTGGATGATCCTGACTGCGCTCGGGGCCGTCGCCACGGCCTTCATCGGCCTGGCGTACTTCACCCGCGAGGGCACGCCGCTGGACAACCCGGAGACGGTCTTCCTCCAGCTGTCCCAGGTGGTCTTCCACCCGCTCGTCGCCGGCTTCGTGCTGGCGGCCGTGCTCGCCGCCATCATGTCCACGATCTCCTCGCAGCTCGTGGTCTCCTCCTCCGCCCTCGTCGAGGACCTGTTCCTCATGACGGGCCGGGAGCTGACCCCGAAGCAGCAGGTGATCTACGGGCGCATCGGCGTCCTGATCGTCGCCGTCGTCGCCGGCCTCCTGGCCCTCGACACGGACAACTCGATCCTCGACCTCGTGGGCTTCGCCTGGGCCGGCTTCGGCTCGGCCTTCGGCCCCGTGATCATCCTGGCCCTCTTCTGGAAGAAGATGACCGGATCCGGCGCGCTGGCCGGCATGATCACCGGTGCCGTGGTCTCCTTCGTCTGGGGCCAGTTCGGCTGGCTCGGGCTGTACGAGATCGTCCCGGGCTTCCTCGCCTGCCTCATCGTGGCGATGGTCGTCTCCTCGATCTCGCCGCAGAAGAACACGGCCATCCACGAGGAGTTCGACACGATGACCTCCGAGATGGAGCAGATCAAGAACTAACCAGACCTGCCCGCCGGCCCCGCCCACGCGCGGGGCCGGCGGGCGGGACACTCAGTACGACGGCGCCCGGCGGGTGGAGTGCAAACCTTCGCCACGCCGTCGGACAGGGTCTCCAACGCCTCAGGGGCGTCGGCGGGAGGGATCCCGCCGGCGCCCCTGAGGTGTCTCGAAGCCCTTCTGACAAGCTCGGCCAGAGTCCGACCGGCACTTCCTCCGAGCTTCCTGAACGTCTCCTTGCAGGTTCCCCGAGAATGTGCGCCCCGGCTCTGCACTTTGCCCGGAGGCGGTGTTACGCTCGCACCAAGATCCTGACATCCACCGAAGTCAGGTCTACGTCAGAGGAGGAACAATGGGTTTCTTGAGCTGGATTCTTATCGGACTTATCGCAGGCGCCATCGCCAAGGCGATCCTGCCGGGCAACCAGGGCGGTGGGTGGATCGCGACGCTGATCATCGGCGTCATCGGCGCCCTGCTCGGCGGCTGGATCGGCTCCGCAATGGGCTTCTCCACCAATGATGGCTTCTTCGACCTGGCGACCTGGATCTGGGCCATCATCGGCGCCCTGATCGTGCTGGTGATCTGGGGATTCATCGTCAAGCGCCGCGCCTAGGCTGCGGCCCGGCCCCACACTGGAGGCCGGACATGAACACGACGAGGGCGGTGGCCCGGCAGACGCCGGGCCACCGCCCTCGTCCGTTGTCCCGGCGCTCCGCGAAGGCCCCGGCGCTAGAGTTGGGCCATGGCATGGACGAGAACCGGACGGCACTTCCTGGCCCTCGACCCCGCGCACCTCTGGCAGGTTCTCGCCGACCTGTCCCGCCTCCCGGAGTGGAATCCGGCCGTCGCCGCGATGGCCCCCGCCAGTGGGAACCGTGGCTCGGCCCGGGCCGGCGACGAGTACCGGTTCGTTCCCCGGCCGCCGGTCGCGGGTGGCCTCATCGGCGCGGTCCACGCCCGGACCGCTCCGCCCGTCCGGGTGACGGAGGCCGAGCCGGCCGCGGCCCTCGCCTGGCGGCAGGCACAGCCCGGCGGCGGGATGCTGGTCCGCTGGACGCTCCGCGAGTACCGGGGCGGCACGGTCCTCGAGCAGCGGGTCTCGGCCGACGGTCCGGTCGCCGTGGCCGCCGCCGGCGCCGCAGCGGCACCGATCGCCGCCGACTTCGCCCTCAACGCCGCGCGCCTCTACGCCCTCGTCGCCGCGGCCGAGACTGGAGACGGCCCGCCGGTCCTTCCAGCGCCCCGCAGCGGACTGAAGACCGTCATCGCCGGCGGCACCGGATTCCTCGGGCGCCGGCTGGCGGCGGACCTGCTCACCCGGGGACACGACGTCGTCCTCCTCACCCGGCGGCCCGACCCGGCCCTGCCGTTCCGGCAGACGGTCTGGGACGGGCGAACCGCCGGCGCCTGGGTCTCCGAACTCGACGACTCCGAACCCGACGACTCCGAGCCGGGCGACTCCCGGAGCTCCGGCGCGTCAGGACCCGACGCCGCCGCGGGCGCGCGGCGGCGCGTCGCCGTGGTCAATCTGGCCGGGCGGCTCGTGGACGTGCGTCCGACCCCGGCGAACATCGCCGAGCTGCGCCGCTCGCGCGTGGAGCCGACCCGTGCACTCGCCGAGGCGAGCCGCCGGCACCCGGTGGACCTCTGGATCCAGGGCAGCACCACGGCGCTCTACGGGGACGCCGGAGAGACCGCCGTGACCGAGGACTCGCCCCTCCCCGCGACCGACGGCGCGCCGCGGGGAGCGTCCGGGGGCCCGAGGGCGCTGGAGCAGATGACGGGCGTCGCGGTCCCGTGGGAGGCCGCCGCGGACGCGGCTGACGCCGGGACCCGCTACACACTGCGCACGTCGATCGTCCTGGACCGCGGCTGCCCGGCCTTCGACCGGCTGGCGCTGCTCGGGCGCGCCGGGCTGGGGCGCGTCGGCACCGGGCGCCAGTGGTTCTCGTGGATCCACGTGGACGACTGGCTCGCCGTGGTGCGGACGATGCTGGGCCTGACGGACGGCGCCGCACTCCCCGAAGGCCCAGTGATCGCCGCCGCCCCGGAACCCGTGCGCAACGAGGACCTGATGGACGTCCTCCGTGGGGCCCTGGCGCCGGGAGCGCTGCGACGCCTCGGGGCCCGGACCCCGGAACCGCTGCTGCGGGCCGGCGCGGCCGTCCTGCGGACCGACCCGGAGCTGGCGTTGACGGGCCGGCACACGACGTCGCGAGTCCTGGCCGACGCCGGATTCCGCTTCGAGCACCCGTCCCTGCGCGCAGCCCTGCAGGACATCCTCGAATAGGGCCGCCGCTGAGCTTCCGGGTGCAGCACGGCGGGCGGATCGGGACGCCGACGAAGGGCCGGGCGGCGGCAGCGGAGGGCCTCGTCAGGCAGCTCCCAGCCCGCCTTCATATCTTTCCCGGGCCCGCTCGCGTACGCTGAAGGTACTTGGTCTTTCAGCTGCGGCTTTTCTCTACCCACTGCAGCAGACTTCAACATCAAGATCGGCTGCGTCGTATACGCCTTCGGTTTTTATCTCCCCAGGAAATACCACCGCATGACAAGTACTACTGTTGCACCGCCCACCAGCTCCTCCGGCACGCCGGCACGCTTCCGGGCCACGAGTGATTACTCCCAACTCCTCAAGGAGGTCCGCGCAGCTGGCCTCCTCGCCAAGCGGCGGGGCTTCTACCTGTGGTTGCTGGCCGGCCTGACCGCGGCCCTGACCGCCTGCGGCGTCGCCTCCGTGCTGATCGGGCACTCCTGGTTCCAGCTCCTCATCGCGGGCTTCGTCGGGATCCTGCTGACCCAGATGGCCTTCGTGGGCCACGAGGCCGCTCACCGCCAGGTCTTCAAGAGCCACAAGACCAACGAGTGGGTGGGGCTCGTCCTCGCCAACCTCGTGGTCGGCCTGTCGTTCGCCTGGTGGAACAACAAGCACAACAAGCACCACGCGAACCCCAATACGATCGGGCACGACCCGGACATCGAGGATCCGGTGGTCGCCTTCACACCGCAGCAGTTCGCCACCCGGCGGGGGCCGCTGCGCTGGATCGCCAAGCGCCAGGGCTACCTCTTCTTCCCGCTCCTGCTGCTGGAGGGCCTGAACCTGCACCGCGACGCGCTGCAGACGGTCTTCGGCCGCAACAGCATCAAGCGCCGGCCCATGGAGATCATCACCCTCATGGTGCGACTGATCGCCGTGCCGGCCGTGCTGTTCATCTTCCTGCCGCCGGGCATCGCCTTCGCCGCCTGGGGCGTCCAGCTTGCGGTCTTCGGGTTCTACATGGGCGCGTCCTTCGCCCCGAACCACAAGGGCATGCCGCTGCTCGAGGAGCGCGGGATGCTCGACTTCCTGAAGCGCCAGGTCCTGACCTCGCGCAATGTCCGCGGCGGCTGGTTCAATACCAGCCTCATGGGCGGGCTCAACTACCAGGTGGAGCACCACCTGTTCCCGAATATGCCGCGCCCGCACCTCGCCGAGGCACAGCGGATTGTCCAGCGCTTCTGCAACGAGCGGGGGATCCCCTACACCGAGGTCTCCCTGGTCAGCTCCTACAAGGCCGTGGTCCAGTACCTGAACCGCGTCGGCCTGGGCGCACGCGACCCGTTCGAGTGCCCCCTGCAGCAGATGCGCAAGACCGGCTGACCTTGCTGCTCCCGCCGCCCCGCGCGACGCACTTGGTGCGCTACGCGGGGCGGCGCCCATAATGGACGGGTGACCTCCACCCCCATCCATGACGCCTCCCCCGCCTTCGGCCTCCTGCTGGACGTCGACGGTCCCATCGCCAGCCCCGTCACCCGCACGGTAG
Source organism: Zhihengliuella alba (assembly GCF_039538765.1). Taxonomy (NCBI): domain Bacteria; kingdom Bacillati; phylum Actinomycetota; class Actinomycetes; order Micrococcales; family Micrococcaceae; genus Zhihengliuella; species Zhihengliuella alba. The sequence continues at coordinate 787,290 of NZ_BAABCJ010000002.1, forward strand.
CCATCGACTCCATCGCCCGCGACCTCGCCGGCATGGCGAACCGCGGCATCCCGGTGGTGTTCAATACCGGCCGGTCGGACGCGTTCATCGCCGAGCAGGTGGTCCCGCGCCTGCGGGAGTTCGGCCTGCTCCCCGGCACACCGGTCTTCACCATCAGCGAGAAGGGCGCCGTGTGGGCCGCCGTCGAGCCGGACGGGCTCGGCGAGGTGAGCATCGACGAGGAGCTGGCCCTGCCGCCCGCGTTCGGCGCCGACGTCGCCGAGCTGATCCGCGAGCGCTTCGCGGACACTATGTTCTTCGACCACACGAAGCGCGCCATGGTGTCCGCGGAGATGCGGGTCGGCGTGGGCTCCGAGGAGTACTGGGCGGCCCAGAAGGAGTTCGACGCCGCGATCCCCGCCCTGATCGAGCGGCACGGCCTCACCGGGGTGCGGATCGACCCGACGATCATCTCCACCGACATCGAGTCGGACCGCCTCGGGAAGGACCTCGGCGCGCGGCGCGCCCTCGAGCTGCTGGCCGCCCGCGGCGTGGAGCCCCGGTCCTGGTACACCATGGGCGATTCGCGCACCGACTACGCGATGGCCGACTGGCTGCACGGTCAGGGCCGCCGGGTCACGCACGTGGACGTGCGTCCCGCGGACGGCGTGCCCGAGACCGACTACACGGTCCTGAGCCACGACGACGAGGTCCACGATGCGGCCGGCGCGCACTTCCTGACCCGGTGGGCCGCGGACGTGGCGTAGGTCGCCCGCCCCGTCCAACCAGCGTCGAGCGAGTTCCCAGCAACCTCCGGGCCGCAGCCCCCTCGAAGCGTCAGGAGGGCTGTGGTAGCCATGGAGAAGCGGCGCCCGCGGCGGGAGAATCCCCGCCGAATCCCCGCAGGCGCCCCCTCCGTCGAAAGGAAGCACCACCATGGCATCCGCAGCGAACAGCACCCCGAACCCCGCCGGCGGCGCCCTGGCCGACCGCAGGGTCCTGGTCATCAGCACCAACTACGGCACCGAGAGCGACGAGCTCACCAAGCCCATCGAGGCGCTCAGCGAGGCCGGCGCCGACGTCACGGTCGCCGCCGTGGAGGCCGGCCCGATCAAGACGCTGAAGAGCGACAAGGAGCCCGGCCCCGAGGTCCCCGCCGACACCACTCTGGGCGAGGCGGCCGCCGCCCAGTACGACGCCGTCGTGGTGCCCGGCGGCACGCTCAATGCCGACCAGCTACGCGTGAACAGCAATGCGCAGATGCTGGTGAAGGGTTTCGCTCAGGCCGGCAAGCCGGTCGCGGCGATCTGCCACGGGCCGTGGCTGCTGATCGAGTCCGATCTCGCCTCCGGCAAGCGGCTCACGTCCTACCCGTCCCTGGGGACGGACCTGAAGAACGCGGGTGCGACGTGGGTGGACGAGGAGGTCGTCCTCGACACGTCGGCCGGCTTCCCGCTCATCACCTCCCGCAACCCGGGGGACCTGGAGGCGTTCAACGCCAAGCTGATCGAGCAGCTCTCCGGCGCCTAGCGATCCCGGCCGCTCCGGGGCCGGCGCGTTCCGCCTGCGCACACCGGAGCACGCCAGCCACCGCCCGCGGGGCCGCGCCGTCGTCCGGATGGCGCGGCCCCGCTGTCGCGGAGGGCACGTCGTCGAGGACAATCAGCACCATGGTCAAGTGGCTCTATCTCGGGCTCGCCATCCTGGGCGAGGTCACGGGCACCCTCGCGCTCCGCGCCGCCGTCGACGACGGCGGCTGGACCGCTCTCGCCGTCGCGGGCTACGTCGTCGCCTTCGCCCTGCTCGGCCTGACGCTGCGGGCGGGGATGCCGGTGGGCGTCGCCTACGGCGTGTGGGGTGCCTCCGGGGTGGCGCTCACCGCGGTCGCCGGCGCGCTGCTCTTCGGCGAGGCGCTGGGTACGACGGCGGTGGCGGGCCTCGCGCTGATCGTCGTCGGCGTGGTGCTCATCGAGTCCGGCTCCCACCCGCGGGACGCCCGGCCCTCCGGAGCCGCGGAGCACGACGCGGGGTTGGACACCGATCCCACCGGCCTCCCCGGTGGTCCCGACGAGCGGAGGAGCACCCGATGAGCTGGCTCTACCTGGCCCTCGCCATCGGCTGCGAGCTCCTCGGGACACTGAGCCTGCGGGCTTCGGACGGCCTGCGCAGGAGGCGGTGGCTGATCGCCGTCGTCCTCGGCTACGCCGGGGCGTTCGCACTCCTAGGGATGTCCCTCCGGGCGGGCATGCCCGTCGGCGTCGCCTATGCGATCTGGGCGGCGACCGGAATCGCCCTGGTCGCGATCCTGGCCAAGGCGATCTGGGACGATCCCTTGACCAAGCGCATGGTCCTCGGGATCGTCCTCGTCATCGGCGGTGTGGTCCTCGTCGAGGCCGGCGCCCACTGACCTGAACCCAGGGACCTCTGGCAGACTTCCACCCACCACCTAACGATCGGAGCCCCCATGCTCACCGCCAAGGCCTACGCCGCGCCCTCCCCCACCGAGCCCCTGGTCCCGCTCACCATCGAGCGCCGGGACCTCGGCCCCAAGGACGTCCTGATCGCGATCCGGTACGCCGGGATCTGCCACAGCGACATCCACACCGTCCGCGGCGACTGGGGGCCCATCTCCTACCCGCAGGTCGTGGGCCACGAGATCGTCGGCGAGGTGGTCGAGGTCGGGCCCGAGGCCACGAGGCACGCCGTCGGCGACCGGGTCGGCGTGGGCTGCATGGTGGACTCCTGCCGCGAGTGCGAGCAGTGCCGGGCCGGCAACGAGCACTACTGCCTCGAGGGCAACACGCAGACCTACGCGTCGGTGGACCGCGACGGCAGCATCACGCAGGGCGGCTACTCGACCCACGTGGTGGTGGACGAGGACTTCGTGCTGAAGATCCCGGAGTCGCTGCCGTACGACGCCGTCGCACCCCTGCTGTGCGCCGGCATCACCACGTACTCGCCGCTCGCCCGCTGGAACGCCGGAGCCGGGTCCCGCGTCGCGGTGGTCGGGATGGGCGGGCTCGGCCACCTGGCCGTGAAGATCGCGGTGGCGATGGGCGCCGAGGTCACCGTCCTGTCCCGCAGCACGTCCAAGCAGGAGGACGCGCTCGCCTTCGGCGCCGCGCGTCACGTCGCGACCGGGGACGACGGCGCCCTCGACGGCCTGCGCGGCTCCTTCGATCTGATCATCAACACGGTCAGCGCGCCGCTGGACATGGACGCGTATCTGGCGACCCTCCGCCCCGAGGGCGCGCTCGTGAACGTCGGGGCGCCTCCGCAGCCGCTGCCGGTCTCGGTCTTCTCCCTGATCATGGGCGGGCGGACGTTCGCCGGCTCCAACATCGGGTCCATCCGGGAGACGCAGGAGATGCTGGACTTCTGCGCCGAGCACGGCATCGCCCCGGAGATCGAGCTGATCCCGGCGGAGCGGATCAACGAGGCCTACCAGCGGGTCCTGGACAGCGACGTGCGCTACCGGTTCGTCGTCGACACCGCCACGCTGTAGGGCCCGGCCGGAACCGCCCGGCGTTCACCAACCTGTCACCGTCCGCTGGTACGTTCCGGGCATGACGAGCACCCCGGCATCGACGAACGGCCCCGCCACCACCAACGACGCCACGACCACGGACGGGTTGGACGACCGCCCGGGATTCGACGAGCACTTCCTAGGCGAGCATCTGCCGGTGCCGGAGCTCCCGGGCGTCGAGACGGTCCTGCTGCCGTACACCCACTTCTCGGTGTCCCTGCGGCCGGACCGGCGCCTCGCGGCGGTGACGGCCCTCGGGATCGACGGCGCCAGCATGTTCGAGCTCGGCCGGTCCGGCATCGACTGGCGGCTCGATCCGCGCGTGCCCGAGGACCAGCAGGCCGGCCCGGAGCTCTACGCCCGGAACGATCTGGACCGCGGACACCTGGTACGGCGGGCCTCCGCCGTCTGGGGCAGGTCCCGGGCCGAGGCGGCTCGGGCGAACGAGGACACCTTCTTCTACACGAACGCCGCCCCGCAGGCCGCCGCCTACAACCAGAGCCTGGAGCTGTGGCTCGGCCTGGAGACGTACCTGCTGCGCAACGCGGCCGACCACGGGCGGCGGATCGCGGTGTTCACCGGTCCCGTGTTCAGCGATCGCGACCCGGTCTACCGCGGCGTGGGCATCCCGCTCCAGTACTTCAAGGTCGCCGCCTTCCTCCACCAGGGCGTACTCTCAGCCACCGGGTACGTGGTCGATCAGACGCCGCAGCTGGAGGGTGTGCCGGGCGTCCCGCGCCCTGGCTCGGTCGACGGCGGGGCGCCGCCGCTGGGACCGTTCCGCACCTTCCAGGTGCCCGTCGTGGACATCGCCGCGCTGACCGGGCTCGAACTCGCACGCCTCGTGGCCGCCGACCTCATGCCATCGGTGGCGGGGACCCGGAGCGCCGGGGTGCCGGCGAGGTGGCGCGAGCTCGACGGCGAGCAGGCGCTCCGGCTCGACGGGGTTCTGTAGCGACTTCCCGCGCCAAGGGCCGGGGGTGCCTGTCTGGTCCCTCACAGCCCCGGGCCATTCGGATTCCGCAGGAGTATCGTGCGGACCAGGACACCTCTCGAGGGAAGGGACACCATGGTCACGGTCGCAGAGAACATCGTCGGTACCCTGCGCGCGAACGGCGTCGAACGGGTCTACGGGCTTCCCGGTGACTCGCTCAACGGCCTCACGGATGCGCTGCGCAAGGACGGAACCATCCGCTGGGTCAACGTCCGGCACGAGGAGTCCGCCGCGTTCGCGGCCTCCGCCGAGGCGCAGATGACCGGCGAGCTCACGGTCTGCGCGGGCTCCTGCGGGCCGGGCAACCTGCACCTGATCAACGGCCTCTACGATGCCCACCGCTCCCGGGTCCCGGTGCTGGCGATCGCCGCGCACATCCCGACCCCGGAGATCGGGTCGAACTACTTCCAGGAGACGCACCCGCAGGAGATCTTCCGCGAGTGCAGCGTCTACGCGGAGTACGTGGCGCACCCGTCGCAGATGCCCCGCATGATGGAGATCGCCCTGCGGACCGCCATCGAGCGCCGCGGGGTGGCGATCCTGGTGATCCCGGGCGACGTCGCCCTCGCCGAGGCCCAGTCCACCCGGAACACCGTGATCACGCAGGCGCGTCCCGTCGTCGTGCCGTCCGACGACGAGCTGGACCACGCCGCCGAGCTCCTCAACGGCCGGGGCAGGACGACGATCCTCGCCGGCGCCGGCGTCGCCGGGGCGCACGCTGAGCTGCTCGCGGTGGCCGACCGGCTCGGAGCCCCGATCGTGCACGCGCTGCGCGGCAAGGAGCATATCGAGTACGACAACCCGTACGACGTCGGGATGACCGGCCTGCTCGGCTTCTCGTCCGGCTACCGGGCGATGGAGAACGCGGACACCCTGCTGATGGTCGGGACGGACTTCCCCTACCAGCAGTTCTTCCCGGAGGACGCGACCACCATCCAGATCGACCTGCGCGGCGAGCAGCTGGGGCGCCGGCACCCGCTGGACCTCGGCCTGGTCGGCGACAGCCGGGCGACCCTCGCGGCGCTGCTGCCGCGGCTGGCGGAGGCCAGGAGCCGCAAGCACCTGGACGATTCGCGGCGCCACTACGCCAAGACGCGGGAGCGGCTGGACGACCTCGCCGTGCCGAGTCGGGGCAAGGCGCACATCCATCCGCAGTACCTGGCCCGGCTCCTCGACGAGAAGGCGTCGGAGGACGCCGTGTTCCTGCCCGACGTCGGCTCCCCCGTGGTCTGGGCGGCCCGCTACCTCACGATGAACGGGCGGCGACGGCTCATCGGCTCCTTCAGCCACGGCTCCATGGCCAACGCCCTGCCGCAGGCGATGGGCGTGCAGGCGACCGAGCCCGGCCGCCAGGTGGTCGCCCTCGCCGGTGACGGCGGACTGAGCATGCTGATGGGTGAGCTCTCGACGCTGGTGCAGGAGAAGCTGCCGGTGAAGGTGGTGGTCTTCAACAACTCGTCGCTGAACTTCGTGGAGCTGGAGATGAAGGCCGCCGGATTCGTCACGTACGGGACCGACCTGGCGAGCCCGAACTTCGGCGACGTCGCCCAGGCACTGGGGCTCTGGGGCCGGCGCGTGGAGTCCTCCAAGGACCTGCCGAAGGCGGTCGAGGAGTTCCTGGCGGTCGACGGGCCCGCAGTGCTCGACGTGCGGACCGAGCGGCAGGAGCTGTCCATGCCGCCGTCGATCACGGCGGAGCAGGTCAAGGGCTTCACCCTGTACGCGGTGCGCACGGTGATGTCCGGGCGCGGCGACGAGCTGCTGGAGCTCGCCAAGACGAATCTGCGGCAGCTCTTCTAGCCCGTCTGTCGTGCCTCGGGCCCGGCGCGACGACGCCGAGTGGCTAGACTGACCCCTGAAATAGTTGGCGGGACGGCCCGCCGGCGGACGTCAGAGCGGGGACGGCCCCGCAGGAAACCGTGAATCGCCTGTGCGCATCGCATCGACCCTCCACACCGTCCTGACCGTTCCCGCCCTCGCCGGACTGGGGCTGGGCTGGGCCGCCGACGCGACCACCGTCGTCGCCCACCCGTTGCTCGAGAACCCGCTGGCCACACCGGCCCTGGTGGCCGTCCTGGTCGCCATCGTCCTCGTGATCATCGCCTGCGCGTTCGGCGTCGTCGCGCAGGCCGAGCACCTGGCGCACCGCCTCGGCGACCCGTACGGCACGCTCGTGCTGACGCTCTCGATCGTGCTGATCGAGGTCATCCTGATCTCGGCGGTCATGCTCGGCCCGGGCGAGCACGCGACCATCGCCCGCGACTCCGTCATGGCGGTGTCGATGATCATCCTCAACCTGGTGGTTGGCGCCGCACTGCTGGTGGGCGGCCTCCGCCACGGCGGGCTGCGGGCGAACGCGACCGGCGTCTCCGCCTACCTGTCCGTCCTGGTGGTCCTCACGGCCGTGGCGTTCGCCCTGCCCGGCCTCATCGGCCGCGACGGCGCCTACACCCCGGCCCAGGCCGTCCCCATCGCCGTGCTCACCGTGGCTCTCTACGCGTTCTTCCTCTACCGCCAGATGGGCGCCCAGCGCGCCGACTTCCAGGAACTGGACGCCCCCGGCGACGGGACGGCCACCCCGCCGTCGTCCATCGCCGCGGTCCTCACGGCGCACCGAGGCGAGCTGATCGCGCGGACGGTGGTTCTGGTGCTGACCGTGGTGCCGATCGTGCTGCTGTCCCACGACATGGCCGCACTCCTGGACGAGGGGCTGCAGCGCGCAGGCGCGCCGGTGGCGCTCTCCGGCATCCTGATCGCGATGATCGTCTTCCTGCCGGAGACCATCACGACCCTCCGGGCCGCGCGGACCGCCGAGATGCAGCGGGTCAGCAACCTGTGCCACGGGGCGCTCGTCTCGACGGTGGGGCTGACCATTCCGGCGGTGCTGGTGATCGGCCTGCTGACCGGCCAGGCCGTGACCCTGGGCGAGGGCCCGACGAATCTGGTGCTGCTGGGGACGAGCCTGCTGCTCACGGTCACGACCTTCTCCGGCCGGCGGGCGACGGCCCTGCACGGTGCGAGCCACCTGCTGCTGTTCGCCGTCTACGCGCTCACGGTGTTCGCCTAGCCGACGGTCGGGGCCGATGGCCGGACGCCCGGCTGCCAGCGCTCCACCGGGACGAGCTCCACGTCCAGCCGTCCGCCGTCGACGACGGCCCTCATCATCGTGCAGACGGGCTGCCGGCGCCGGTCCGTGGGCGAGCCGGGGTTGAGGAGGCGGAGCCCGCCGGGGCCGGTCGTATCCCACGGGATGTGGGAGTGACCGAAGACGAGCACGTCGACGCCGGGGAAGGCCGCCTCCATGCGCTCCTCGCGCTTCCGCGCCGGCCCGGTCTCGTGGACCAGGGCGAAGCGGACGCCCTCGACGGTGAAGCGTGCGACCTCCGGCAGCCGGGCCCGTAGCTCCGGCCCGTCGTTGTTCCCGTAGACGCCGTGGAACCGGCGGGATCGGGACTCGAGCAGGTTCAGGGTGGCCGTGTCCACCCAGTCCCCGGCGTGCACGACGACGTCAGCCGCGTCGACGGCGCGGAGGACGTCGTCGCTGAGCCGCTTGGCGCGGACGGGGAGGTGGGTGTCGGCGAGCAGGAGCAGGCTGGTGGTCATCCGTCGCCCGAGCCGCTCCCCACTCCCAGGTCCCCGGCGTGACCGCTGATGACCCGGGCGAGGTCAATGTCGCGGCTGGTGATGCCGCCGACGTCGTGACTGGAGAGGGTCACGCCGACCTCGGGGTAGGTGAGCGTGAGGTCCGGGTGGTGGTTGGCGTCCTCGGCCGAGGCGCCGATGCGATTCACCAGCTCGAGCCCGGTCGCGAAGTTCTTCGTCGCGAAGCGCGCCGTCAGGTTCTCGTCGACCTGCTGCCAGCCGGCGAGCCCGGCCTCGTCGATCTCTGCGGGGGACAGCTTTCGTTTCGGATCATTCATGCTGCCCATGGTGGACCCTGCCGGGGCCCGTGGGCTAGTCCCTCACCCCCGGGGACGCCGATGCGCCTCCCGCCCCGGCGGCCCCGCACGGCGCCCCGGCATCCCCCACGGCGCCACAGGGATCGGTGCGTTCCCCGAGCGCGTCAGGGCCTGAGAACGCGTCAGGGCATGAGAACGCGTCAGGGCATGAGAAAAGGCCCGGACCTGGAGTCCGGGCCTTCTCGTCCTTCGGTGGAGGTAAGGGGATTCGAACCCCTGACCTTCTGCATGCCATGCAGACGCGCTACCAACTGCGCCATACCCCCGAGGGAATGAGTTCATCGCCTCAGCGGTGAACCGAGTAAAAACTATACAGCATCGCGCCGGCCGGCCCATAATCGGCGCAACCGCCGCCCGCCGCCCGTGCATCACTACACTGACACCATGACTGGGGCCGAAACCGACGCCGCGGCCGGAACCGGCCACAAGACCGCCTGGCCGAGGATCGCCGTCATCTCGGTGACGTTCGCCGGCATCGCCCTGCTCCTGCAGCTGGTCCAGGGCGTCCGCGACGTCGCCGCCCCGGTGTTCCTGGGGCTGAACCTGATGATCGTGGCCTACCCGCTCCAGCGCGTCCTGATGCGCTGGATGCAGCGCTACCTCGCCGCCGCGCTGACACTCGTGGCGGTGCTGGTGGTCGTCTTCGCGTTCTTCGGCGCCAGCGGGTGGGCCGTCGGCGAGCTGCTGCGCGAGCTCCCGCGCTACAACAGCCAGTTCTCCTCCCTCTGGGCGGACACGGTCGCCGCCCTGGCCGCGATCGGCATCAGCCAGTCCATGATCGTGGACCAGTTCGCCGCACTCGGAGCCGGCGGCATCGCCAGCCTGCTCAGTCCCGTGGTCGGCAACGTCACCGCAGTGCTCGGCACGCTGGTCACCGTCATCATGGCGGTCTTCTTCCTGGCCATGGACTCGGCCGGCTTCCACCGCCGGCTGGCCATGGTCCGGGCCGGCCACCCCGGCATGTCCAGCGCACTGATCAGCTTCAGCCAGGGGGTCCGCCGCTACTGGGTGGTGACCACCCTGTTCGGCTTGATCGTGGCACTGCTGGACGTCCTGGCCCTCGCGATCATCGGCGTGCCGCTGATGTGGGTCTGGGGCGTCCTGGCCTTCCTGACCAACTACATCCCGAACATCGGCTTCGTGATCGGCCTGGTGCCGCCGGCGCTGCTCGCCCTCCTCGACGGCGGCCCCGGTCCGGCCCTCGCCGTGGTCATCACCTACTCGTTCTTGAACTTCACCGTCCAGGCGATCATCCAGCCCAAGTTCGCCGGCCAGTCGGTCGGTGTCACGCCGACGCTCTCCTTCATCTCCCTGCTGTTCTGGTACTGGGTGCTCGGATGGCTCGGCGCCCTGCTCGCCCTGCCGGCGACGCTCCTGCTCAAGGCGCTCCTAGTCGATGCGGACCCGAGCGCCCGCTGGATCAATGCCCTCATCTCCTCCAACCCGGCCCCGGAGGTCCCGGCCGGGATGCAGGCCGCGGCGGAGGCCGCGGGTCCACCGTCATCGCCTGCGGCAGGCGCCCCGGCGCCGGACGATGGACCGGACCAGGGCCCGGACCAGGGCCCGGACGACGAGCCGGACGAGGAGCGGGATACCGGGCCGGCGTCGTCGGGGTCTTCACAAACCGGCCCCACTGGAAGAGACTGAGCCCGAGGCACTCCGCGAGCCGGCACCCGCAGGCCCCGCCGCGCCGAATCAGTCACCGCCGGCCCGCCTCCGCCGAAGGAGGCAGCGCCGACTGCTCCGACGAAAGGCTCCCCCATGACCATCGGACTGACCCCCTACCTCCAGTTCCCGGGCACCGCGCGCGAGGCGCTGGACTTCTACCACGCGGTGTTCGGCGGCGAGCTGGACACCAGCACCTACGCCGAGGGCATGGGCGAGGAGGGCGAGAACAAGGACCTCATCATGCATGGCTCGATCTACGTGGACCGCGGCACGCACATCATGGCCTCCGACCTGCCGCCGGGCATGGAGGGCAACGGGTTCGGCACCATGGCGCTCAGCTCCAGCGGGGACAGTCCGGACGAGGACAGCCGCCTGGAGCAGTGGTGGGAGGCCCTGTCCGACGGCGCCACGGTCAATCTGCCGCTCGAGACGGCGCCGTGGGGCGACAAGTTCGGGCAGCTGACGGACCGCTTCGGCGTCAGCTGGATGTTCAACATCGCGGCGTCGGCCTCCTAGGCCGGACACCCCGGGGTTGGCTGCCGACCCGGGCTACGGTCGGCGCCTGGGCTGCCCCGCCGTCGCGCACGGACTGAAGCGACGGCGTGCCCTGCGCGGGCTAGACCGACGGCGTGCCCTACGCGGACGCGTCGACTGCGGGCACCGACGGTGCCGCGGTGGGCGCCTCGGGCGTGCGGCGGCGGTGGAGCCAGCCGGCGAACAGGGCGAGCGCCAGCCCCATGAGCGCGAGGATGGTGCCCGCGAAGGCGGGGGCCTGGTAGCCGAGGCCCGCCCGGATGACCTCCGCGCCCAAGGCTGCGCCGAGTGCGTTCGCGACGTTGAGGGACGAGTGGTTCAGCGACGATGCGAGGGACTGCGCGCGGGGGGCCGAGTCCATGAGCAACGACTGCAGACCGGGTGCGAGGAGCGATCCGACGCCGCCCATGATGAACACGAAGACCATGGCCAGCCACGGGATCGGCGACACCAGGCCGAACGTCGTCATGACGATCGCCATTGACCCCAGCGAGATGTAGAGGCTGCCGAAGACCGACCAGTCCGCCAGACGGCCGCCGACCAGGTTGCCCGCGACCATGCCGAGGCCGTAGAGGCCCAGCACGATGGGCACCACCGTGATCGGCAGTCCCGTCACGTCGGTCAGGATCGGGCTGATGTACGAGTAGACGGCGAAGAAGCCGCCGAAGCCCACGATGCCGGTGAGCATGGCGAGCCAGACGCCGCCGCTCTTGAGCGCCGAGAGCTCGGCGCGGATGCTGGCCTCGGCATGCGAGGGCCTGAACGGCACGTTGGCCTTGATCAGGATCCAGGTCAGGACGCCGATGATGCCCACCGCCACGAACATCGAGCGCCATCCGAGCCACTGGCCGACCCACGTGAACACCGGGACGCCGACGACGTTGGCCGCGGCGAGCCCGAGGAAGATCCACGCGATGGCCCGTCCGCGCATCGTGGGCGGGACCAGCGTGGCCGCCAGGAGCGCGGCGAGCCCGAAGTACGCCCCGTGCGGGAGCCCGGAGAGGAAGCGGCTGAGGACCATGACCTCGTAGGTCGGCGCGAAGAACGAGGACACGTTCGCGATGGTGAAGAACCCCATCAACCACAGGACCATGGTCTTCTTGGGCACGCGGGCGCCCAGTGCCGTCAGCGTCGGAGCGCCGACCACCACGCCCAGCGCGTAAGCCGTAATGAGCAGACCCATGTCCTCGTTGGCGACGCCGAGGTCCACCGCGCCCTCCTGGAGGAGGCCCATGATCGTGAATTCGGTGGCGCCGATGCCGAAGCCGCCCATGGCGAGGGCGATGACGGCAACGAGCAGTCGGCGTCCGGTCAGGAGCGACGTGGCCGTCTGCGGCGTGGCATGAGTCTGCATCGATACTTTCTACGGTGGTGAGCGGTGTGCAACGAATGGAGCTACGGAGTATTCAACCCGGCGATGGCGCTGCTTCTTCCCCATTGTCTCGCACGCCACACGGGTTTGGCAGGTGGATGTGTCGACGATTGGTGTTATCCACAGCACGTCCAGCGAGTCGGTCCGGGCGGGCCAGCCCGGTGGCAAGATGGAGCAGGACCGCCCCAGATCGCGACGACCGTGGAGGAACGATGCCCGACGCCACCGAACAAGACGCCGCCGACGGCGCCCTCCGGACCGGTCCGGCTCCGGCCGAGACCGGCCTCGTCATCGGAGAGGACGGCCTGGCCCGCCCGGTCTGGGCATCGCGCGATCCCCTCCTGCGCGAGTACTACGACGCGGAGTGGGGACTGCCGGTCCGCGACGAGCAGGGCGTGTACGAGCGGTTGACGCTCGAGGCCTTCCAGTCCGGGCTCTCGTGGGCGACGATCCTGCGCAAGCGGCCGGCATTCCGCGAGGCCTTCGCGGGCTTCGATCCGGACGCGGTGGCCGCGTTCGGCGACGACGACGTCGAACGCCTCATGCAGGATGAGCGCATCGTCCGGAACCGTCGGAAGATCGAGGCGGCCGTCGCCAACGCCCGGGCCACGGTCGCGCTCCGGGCCGACGGCGGCTTGGCGGAGTTCGTGTGGTCCTTCCGGCCGGAGGCGACGCCGGAGCCCACCACATGGCTCGAGGTCCCGTCCCGCTCGGAGGAGTCGGTCGCCCTGTCGAAGGCCCTGAAGAAGCGGGGGTTCACTTTCGTCGGGCCCACCACGATGTTCGCGCTCATGGAGGCCATCGGGATCGTCGATACCCACCTGGTCGGCAGCCATAGGCGCGGGACTAGCGGCGTGTGGGCCTGAATCAGGCCTCGGCGAGGTCCTTGCAGGACGGGCAGACGCCCCAGTAGAGGACCTCCGCCTCGTCGATCTCGAAACCGTGGTGGTGGGACGGCGCCAGGCAGGGGGCCTCCCCGACGGCGCAGTCCACGTCGGCGATGTTGCCGCACGAGCGGCACACCACGTGGTGGTGGTTGTCGCCGACGCGGGCCTCGTAGCGGGCGTTGTGCCCGTGCGGCTGGATGCGCCGGATGGCCCCGAGCCGGGTCAGGAGCCGCAGCGAGTCGTAGACCGCCTGGTGGGAGACGGCGGGGTGATCCTGCCGGACCGCGTCGATGATCGTGTCCGTGTCGGCATGCGGATTCCCGGCGACGGCGGAGAGCACGGCGCGGCGCGGTCGCGTCACCCGCAGGGACGCGTCGCGGAGCACTCGCTCGAGATCCACCGTTTCAGTCACGGGTAACAGTCTGCCCTGTCTCTTGAAATAGTCAAGATAAGAGGCGGGAGTGTAGGCGATGCCACACGGTCGGTCGAGCCGCGTGAAGCCGACTCAGACGGGGCGATCGGCGATGAGGCGCGCGGCGCCGTCGTACTCGACGGCGGTGCGGATGCGCTCGCACATCCGCTCCGGCATCTCGGGGAGCCCGTCGAGCGGGAACCAGCCCGCTGCGGTGGACTCGTCGTCGGCCGGACGGGGCTCTCCCCCGAGATGGCGGCAGAGGAAGGTGTGGTCGAGGTACTGCGCGCGGTCGCCGTTGACGTGGACCACCTCCGGGGAGACGCCGACGGCTGCGAGCCCGACGACGTCGCAGCGGACCGCTGCCTCCTCCTCCACCTCGCGGACGGCCGCGACGGCGGGATGCTCGCCCGGGTCGACAATGCCGGTGACGGGCGTCCACACCCCGGTGTCCGATCGTCGGACCAGGAGTACCTCGCTCTCGCGGAGGACGACGGCGGTGACACCGATCAGCCAGAGCGGATCGTGTCCGATGTGCTCGCGGAGGCGCAGGACGAAGTCGGGAACCGGCATGCGGCCAGACTAGCGGTGCCCCACCCGTGGGTCGTGGCCCTCGATTCTGATCCGGCGTTCCAAAAATGTTCTACTGATGCTCGGACGCAGAGACGCGACGCAAAGAGCGGTCAGCGGGAGCGGCCGCACAGGCGGCCGGCCGACGGCCGCTCACTGACGAGGAGGACCCGTGAAGAAGTTCGACCGACGCCCCCTGGCCCTCGTGGCCGCCACGCTGCTGCTGGGCCTCGCGGCCTGCGGACCGGGCGACGGCGGGCAGAACGGCACCGGCGACGACTCGGCCGCCACGGCCCCCACGGCCGCCGGGACGGAGGGAACGACCGACGCGCCGGCGCCCGGGTCCGAGTCCGGGTCGGATGCCGACGGGGCGGACCGCCGGATCGATGTCGAGGCCATCGGCGACGGACCCATCGGACTGACGACGGCCGAGGCGGCCCAGAACGGCGACGACGCGTCGGGCCGCCTGATCACGGGCCCCGGTGGCTGTTTCGCCGTGGTGGACAACGCGGAGCCGCAGCTTCTGCTCTTCCCCGAGGACGCCGAGTTCGTGCTGCGCGACGGCCAGCCGTCGGTGACCACCTCCGGGCTCGGCACGGTGGAGGTCGGCAAGCAGTTCGACTTCTCCGCCGAGGCCGTGGCACTCGAGGACACCGCGGGCATCCCGGATCGCTGCACGCACGGTGAGGCGACCGAGGTGCTCCTGCTCGCCGAATAGGACTCGACGAGCAGGACGTGGCGGTAGGGCGCGTCAGGACGGGGCAGTAGCGCGCGTCAGGACGGGGCCAGGTCGCGGCTGCGCACCACCCGGGCCGCATGCCCGGCCGCGGCGCGGAGGGCCTCCTCGGTCTGGGCTCCCCGCAGGTGAGCGTCCAGGAAGGCGGCGAAGAAACCGTCGCCGGCACCGTTGGTGTCGACGACGTCGTCCACCGGAACCGCCTCGACCTCCAGGAAGCCGTCCTCGGGCGTGAGCGCCGTGGCGCCCTCCGCACCGTGCGTGCACACGGCCAGCCGGGCGCCGGCGTCGACTCGGGCACGGAGGAAGTCCCGCCACGCGGGCAGCCCGTCCGAGCTGAGGAAGACGTGCGTGCCCTGCTCCAACCACGGTCGGTGGAAGTCGCTGTCGCCGTCGTAGTCGTGCAGGTCCACCCAGGCGTCGCGTCCGCGCTCGCGCGCGGCCGCGAGGACCGGCAGCGCGTGCGGCGCGAGATCGACCACGACGGCCGATGCGGCGTCCAGGACCTCGACCACGCGGCGTGGGAGGCCGTCGACGCGCTCGGGCTCCCCGGGCGTCTGCAGGTAGATGGAGACGCGACCGCCCAGCGAATCCATGAGGTTGAGATGCTTCTCGGTCCTCCCTCCGCGGCGCAGCAAATCGCTGCGTAGCGATTCGCTGCCTAGCGGCTCGGGTCCGAGGGGCGCGAACGCGCGGGCCTAGTCAGGCAGCCCGGCCGTGTCACCGCCGGCGGCGAGGCCGGCCTCGATCTTCCGGCGGTGCGCCGCCTCCCAGTCGCCGAGGCTCTGGGACTCCTCGCCGGCGTCGCGCTCGACCGCGGCGCCGAGCAGCTCGGCCGCCCGGTGCGCCTCGACCACCACGATGCCCTCCTCGTCGGCCACGACGACGTCGCCGGTGCGCACCCGGACCCCGCCGACGGTGGCCTCACCGGACGGGAGGACGCCCTGCTTGGTGCCGGGTTTCGGGAACACGCCGCGGGCGAAGACCGGGAACTCCGCGTCGCGGACCTCCTGGAGGTCGCGGATGGTGCCGTCGACGACGAAGGCCGCGATGCCGCGGCGCTGGGCGACCGCGCAGACATTGCCGCCGGCGACGGCGAGCGGCGATCCGCCGGAGTCGACGACGATCACGGATCCCGGCTCCGCACGGTAGATCGCGGCGTGCATCATGAGGTTGTCGCCGGGGACGCAGCGCACCGCGTAGGCGGGGCCGGTCACGCGCGGCATGCCCGGCCAGAGGGGGCCGATCCCCGGATCCATGACGCGGTCGACGTCGACCAGGTCGGCGACGGAGGTGGGCGAGACATCCGGAAGCAGGTCGGTCGGCCGGCGCGTCTCTCCGAGTTCGCGGTCGGCACCGTGCGCAGTTGCGTCGTCAGTCATACCCGTAGCAAACCATGCACCGGGCCTGCGCGACAGCATCGATTGAGCCCACTAAAAAGACTCCGCCGGCCTCCTGCTGTGCGCGGGATGCCGACGGAGTCCAGATGTGGAGCTTAGGGGAATCGAACCCCTGACCTTTTCATTGCGAACGAAACGCTCTACCAACTGAGCTAAAGCCCCATGCCGACTGCTGCGAGTCGGACGAAAGCTAGATTAGCCCCGGAACCGGCCTCGGCCCAAATTCTCGCGTCGGACCCGCGGCGACGCCCACGTCGCGCGCCCCTACTCGGCGGGCTGCTCCGACTTGTGCTTCTCCGCGGCCTCGCGGGACGCGGCATACTGGCGCTCCACGTACGCCTCGAACTCGGAGCGCTCGACGCGCCACAGGCCGCGTCCGCCGATCTGGATGGCCGGCAGCTCGCCGGAGCGCACCAGCCCTCGGACCACGGGCATGTTGACGTTGAGCTCCTCGGCCACGTCTTCGAGTCGCATGAATCGCATACACACGAATTTACAGCCATCAAACGCTCCCATCCATCCCCGGCCTCCGCCTGTGGAGGGAGAGCGGTCACGACCGCCCCGAACGTGCATGCGACGCAACACTTTGAGCGCCTCGCGCGCCAGCGCCTACCGTTAGAGCACATCCCTATCCGGACGAGGAACCCCATGTCATCGCAGCGCTACCAACTCGACGCCACGGACAAGCGCATCCTGCTGGCGCTCGACGAGGATCCTCGCGTTCCCACGCTCATGCTCTCCCAGCAGCTCGGCCTCGCCCGAGGCACGGTCCAGTCCCGCCTGGAGAAGCTCGCCGCCGCCGGGGTCCTGCTCGAGAACAGCATCCGGGTCACCCCCGCAGCGCTCGGTCACCCGGTCTCGGCGTCCGTCGACGCGCAGGTGGAGCAGTCCAGGCTGGACGACGCCGTCGCGGCCCTCGCCGAGATCCCGGAGGTCCTGGAGTGCCTGGCCCCAGCAGGCGACACGGACCTGCGGATCCGGATCGTCGCCCGCGACAGCGACCACCTCTACCGGGTGTCGGAGCAGATCCGGCTCTGCCCGGGCATCGAGCGCACGTCCACCACGATGTTCCTGCGCCAACTCATCCCGTTCCGGACGCGCGGCCTCCTCGCCGACGAGCAGGACCGCTAGAAACCGACCGTCAGGTCCTCGAGCGGAACATCGGAGACGGTGACCGCCCACCAGTACACGCCGGCCATCAGCGCCGCGCTGGCCGCCATCCACACGCCGGTCAGCTTCAGCAGGAACCGCACCTCCTCGCGCCGCACGGGCCCCTGGTCGCCGCCGAGATCGCCCCCACCGCGAATCGGGCGCTCGATCGACGTCGCCGGTCCGCCGCCGTCCGTCAACGGCGCCACCACGCCGCTCCTGTCCGGCTGGTCGGCTGCGGATTCGCCGTCGAGTCCACCTTCTACCTCGCGACCGGGCTCAGCCGTCCCGGTCGCCTCGGCCAGCCGGGTGGCGCCGCCGTGGCGCGCACCGCCGTCGTTCGCGCCCGGGGCCGCGAGCGGCGCGCGGCCGGGGATGCGGATCTCGTCGTCGCCGGCGGCCAGGGCACGCCGCTGCGCCGGGGCCAGCAGAGCGTTGGGTGCGTGGTCCGTGGAGCCGTCGTCGAGCAACGCGACGGTCACGTCGAAATCGCGGCTGCGGTAGAAGCCCACCGCACGCTCCCCGTGGCGCGCCAGCAGGACGTCGACGGCCACGCCGTGGCGGGGATCGCGGCGGGCGGCCTCTGCGGAGACGAACCGGCTGCGCGGAATCCGCCCCCGGTGCGCACGGGCTGGAGCAGTGCGCGGAGCGCGGGTGCCGTCCGGCCGGGCAGAGAAAAAGGAAGTCACGTTGCGATCATAGGTTCGCCGAGGGCAGAACCGGGCGAAAAGTCGCCGAATTCACGGGCCCCTGTGACCGGGCGCGCTCACGTCCCGGTTGGTGTCACGTCGAACCCGCCTACTGCCTTTTCACGGAGCTGTGCCGTGCTTCTGCGTCTTATTGAACTTCCTACGCTGCGCGCTGCGGCCGACAAGAAATACTGTGAAAAGCGCGACGGACAACACTGCAAGCGCCACTGCGCGCCAGCCGAAGTCTTGCGCGTTGGTCACGTCTCCCGGGCTCTCAATTTCCTGAAACAGGATCGACGTCAGACCTGCGAGCAGTAGCGCCAAAGCCCCGCTGATGACAGCACCGATGAGAGATATTCTCAGCCAAGTCCGGTGGTGGCTCATGCGATGGATCTCCTCTTCGTCACGTCTCAACCTTCAGTTGTCGTCGTCCAGTTGCCACGGGCGCGATCCCCTCCCGATCTACCACCGGCCTCGGAACCGGCGACTCCGCCCCTAGGTGGAGGCGAAGTGCCAGAAGACGCCGATCACCCAGACCGATGTGGCCAGGGCCGCGCAGCCGAACTCGACGAGGATCCCGATGCCGGTCGCCTTCAGGGCCGAGCCGGACGAGCGCAGCGCGGCCCCGAGGTCGCGGCGGCGTGCGTACTCGGATCCGAGCAGTCCGGCGCCGAAGCCGACGAACAACCCCACCACGGGGATGACGAACATCCCGACGACGGCCGCGACCAGGGCGACGACGATCGAGCCGCGCGGGATCCGTTGACGCTTCAGGCTCCGCCCGGTGAGGACTGCGGAGGCGGACCAGCCGATGGACACGAGCGCGGCCCCGATGATGCCCGTGGTCCAAGCAGCGGGCGAGCCTAGGAGCCAGGCCCAGCCCAGCAGCGCGATCAGCGCCAGCCAGCTCCCGGGAAGGATCGGGTAGACAGTGCCGAGCACGGCGACGAGCAGGAGGAGACCCACGACGATGGTCCCGATGACGGCCATTTCCATGGGCACAGTGTCCCACGCGGTCACTGGAGACGTTGGCCCAGGCGCGTCCGCCGGAGCCCGCCGGAGAGCATCCGCCCCCGGCCCGGAGACCCTCGGCGAGTAGGGTGGATGTGATCCATACGACGGCGACAGGAGGACGGCATCATGGCCTCGACCGGCCCGGAACCGGGCGTCATCGACCTCAACTGCGATGTCGGCGAGTCCTTCGGCGCCTGGACCCTGGGCGACGACGACGCGATCCTGCCGCTGGTCACCAGTGCCAACATCGCCTGCGGCTTCCATGGCGGCGACCCCTCCGTCATGCGTGCCACGGTGGCCACGGCGGCGGAGCGCGGCGTCGCCGTCGGCGCCCATGTGGCCTACCGCGATCTGGCGGGCTTCGGCCGCCGCTTCCTCGACTGCACGCCGGCCGAGCTCGCGGACGACGTGCTCTACCAGCTCGGTGCCCTGGACGCCTTCGCCCGGGCCGCCGGCACCCGCGTCTCCTACGTCAAGCCGCACGGCGCCCTCTACAACGCCATCGTGACGCACGAGCCGCACGCCGGAGCGGTCGTCGAGGCCGTCGCGGCGTTCGGGGACCTGCCGGTGCTCGGGCTGCCGGGCGCCGCCGTGCTGCGGCTGGCCGAGGAGCGCGGGCTGCGCCCGGTGACCGAGGCCTTCGCCGACCGCGCCTACACCCCGGACGGGCGCCTGGTCCCGCGGCGCGAGCCCGGGGCCGTCCTCCACGACCCGGCGGCGATCGCCGCGCGCATGGTGCGGCTGGCGACCACGGGGAGGGTCGAGGCGGTCGACGGCACGGAGATCGAGCTGTCCGCGGAGAGCATCTGCGTCCACGGCGACACGGCCGGCGCCGTGGAGATCGCCCGCCGGGTGCGCTCCGGCCTGGAGTCGGCCGGGGTGGAGCTGCGGAGGTTCGCATGGTGCGCCTCCTGACCGTCGGCGCGCGGGCGCTGCTGATCGAGCTCGACTCGACGTCCGACGTCGTCCGGCTGCGTGGCCGGATCCCGGCCGCCCTCGAGGGGCTCGCCGGACTCGTGCCCGGCGCGCGCACGCTCCTGGTCCGCTTCGACTCGCGCGCCGCGCTCCGGGAGGCGCGGCCGCTCCTCGCCGAGCTCGCCCTCGGCAGCGGCGGTGACAGTCCCGGTGCCCGTGGCAGCGCAGGTGCCAGTGCCGGTGGTCTCGATGCCGACCCCGGCGCCGACCCCGGCGACGACTCGGCCACCGAGGGCAACGCCCCGGGCGCCCGTCCCGAGGCCGTGCGGATCGAAGTGGTGTACGACGGTGAGGACCTCGCCGAGATCTCCCGCCTCACCGGCCTGGAGCCGGACCGGATCGTCGCCGCGCACTCCGGCGTCGAGTGGATAGCGGCCTTCCCCGGGTTCGCCCCCGGTTTCGCGTACCTCGTCCCCGAGGCCGACACGGCGGACGCGCGGACCGCAGCGGACCTGCACCGGCTGCTGGCCGTCCCCCGGCGCACGACGCCCCGGACACGGGTGCCGTCCGGCTCCGTCGCGCTCGCGGGCGGCTTCTCCGCCGTCTACCCGCAGGCCTCGCCCGGCGGCTGGCAGCTGATCGGGACGACCTCGGCCCCGCTCTGGCGGACAGACCGGGTGGACGGCACCGGTCGGCCCGCCCCAGCCCTCCTCGCGGCCGGGGCGCGCGTCCGCTTCGTGCCCGTCGAGGAACTGGCCCGGCCCGGCACGCCGGCGGATGGCTCACCGATGGATCGCTCGGCACTGCACACCTCGACCGGCGCCCGCGCACTGCTCGTCGAGGACGCCGGGCTCCAGACCCTGGTCGAGGACCTCGGCCGGCCCGGCGGGGAGCGGTGGGGCGTCTCCCCCTCCGGCGTGCTGGATCCGGAGACGGCAGCCGCCCTCAACAGGGTGCTCGGCAACGCGGCGGGCGCACCGGTCCTGGAGAGCATCGGTGGCCTGGCACTGCGGGCCCGCGGCCACCACCGGGTCGCCGTCGGCGGAGCCAGCGACGGCATCGTCAGCGGGCCCGACGGCGAGCGCCCGCTGGAGCGCGGGAGGGCCGCGACCCTCTTCGACGGCGAGCTGCTGACGGTGCCCGCAGCGGCGACCGGGCTGCGCAGCTGGATCGCGGCCCGCGGCGGGTTCGCCGCCCCGGAGGCGTGCGAATCCGGGGACGGGGTCCCGGCGCTAGGCAGCTGGTCCACCGACCTGCTCTCCGGCCTCGGTCCCCGGCCCGTGCAGGCCGGGGACGTCCTTCCGATCGGGGACGCTCCCCGGGCCGAGCACACCGGCGCGCACACCGGCGGACCGGAGCCGGCGGGAGCACCGACCGAGACTGCTGCGTGGCCGTCCGACGACCTGGAACGGCAGCTCGCGGCCGGCCAGGGGGCCGTCACCCTCGAATTCGTCCCCGGCCCGCGGGACGACTGGTTCGACCCGGCGGAACTGGAGCGGCTCGCCGAGCTCCTCTGGGAGGTCACGGCGGAGTCCAACCGGGTCGGGCTGCGCATCCGGCCTACCGACGGTGCATCCCAGCGCCCGCTGCGCCGGACCGACGCCGCCAGCAGAGCAGAGCTCCCCAGCGAGCCTCTGGTCACGGGGGCGATCCAGGTGCCGCCGTCCGGCGAGCCGATCCTGTTCCTGGCGGATCGGCCCGTGACCGGCGGCTATCCGGTGGTCGGCGTCGTGGTACCCCGCAGCCTCCGCCTGGCCGCGCAGCTGGCCCCCGGCACGCGCGTCCGCTTCGCCGCCGTCCACCCGGACGACGAGGACGCCTCCGGTGGCGAGGTTGCCTCGGGCCAGGCAGTCGTCCCGGGTCAGGCAGTCGTCCCGGGCCAGGCAGTCGTCTCGGGCCAGGCAGTCGTCTCGGGCGAGGCGGTCGCCGAGGTGAGGGACGACGTCGTCCGCATCGGGCTCACCGTCGACGGGCGGCCCGTGACGGTCGGCATCCCCCTGGACGTCATCCAGGGTCTCGCCGACGGCGGCTGACCCCGCACCGCCCGCCGCACCGATCGGCCTTCCGCATGGCTAGCCGAGGGCCGACTTCATCTCGGCGTGCATGTTCTTCGCGGCCTCCTCGGGGGTCTGCCGACCGAAGAGGACCTCGAGGTCGTACCGGAAGTTCAGGTTCTGGAAGTCGGAGATCCCCTGCGGCGGGATCGGGACCGGGTCGCCCAGCTCCGGCTCGATGGCGGTGATGTAGTCCGCGACGATCTTCTCCTGGTCGCTGAGCATCGGGTAGATGTGGTCGCGGGCCTCCTGGTTGGCCAGCATCCCGCGCTCGGTCATGGCCAGCTCGGCGGCCTCCTTGGAGTTCACGAGGAAGTCGATGAACTTCTTCGCCTCCTCCGGATGCTCCGTCTTGGAGGAGGCGGAGAAGAACATGGACGTCTTGTACCAGAGCTCGGCGTCCTCGGCGCTGCCGGTCACGCTGGGCAGGCGCAGCGGAACGAACTCGGATCCGGACGCACCGGAGATCGCCGTCAGCTGGGTGCTCCACCACGGAGCCATCGCCGTCTGGTTTTTGGCCGTCAACGTCTGGTCCAGGGAGGGCAGCTGGTCCTCCGCGATCACCGACGTCTCGGGCAGGGCACCGGAGTCGGCCAGGTCCTTGTACATCTCGAAGTAGCTGACGGCGTCCTCCGGTTCCCAGCCCAGCTGGCCGTCCTCGGTCAGGAACTGCTGGCCGTGCTGCCGGAGCCAGAGCTCCAGGGTCATGGTGGCCGTCAGGCTGGTCAGACCGTAGTGGTCGGTCTTCTCCTCGAACTCCAGCGCCTTGGCCTTGAGGTCCTCCCAGGTCCAGGTGGCGTCGTCCGGCAGCTCGATGCCCGCCTCCGCGAAGAGGTCCTTATTCGCGGCGATGGACAGCGCGGTCAGGCCGTGCGGGATGCCCCAGGTGCCCTCCTCGGTCTGCCCGCTCTGGCGCAGGTCCTCGGGGATCTGGGACATGTCGACGTCGGACAGGTCCAGCAGGACGCCGTTCTCGGCGTACTCGCGGATGTACATGAGGTCCATCTGCATGACGTCCGGCGCGTCGCCGGCGGCGGTCTGGGTGGCGAGGCGGTCCCAGTAGCCGGACCAGTCCACGAACTCGGGCACGATGTCGATGTCCGGGTTCTGTTCCTCGAAGACGTCGATCATCTCCTGCGTGGCCTGGTGGCGGGCGTCGGAGCCCCACCAGACGAAGCGCAGGGTGGCTGTGCCGTCGTCTCCGCCCGCGGCGTCCCCGCCGCAGGCGGTGAGGGCGAGGGCGGCGGTGGAGAGCACCGCTGCGGCCTTGAGGAACCGTCCGGTTCCGGGCCGGGGTGCACGACGGCGTGATGGTCGGGTGGTCTGCGGCATCGAATGCTCCTCTGGTCTCGCCGCGGCACGCGGAGTGCGGCGGCAGGAAGGTGATGCCACGAAGGAAAGCGCGATCCACACAGTAGAGTGACCTGAGTCACGTGTCAATGGTCCGCGGACGGCCGGGTCGGGCCGGGGCCGGCCCGGTGCTCTCGCGGAGGACCAGCCGGTTCAGCTGCTCCGGGGCGTCCACCGGCTCCTCCCCCGCCACCAGCGAGATCAGCCGGCGCATCGCATAGCGGCCCTGGGCCGACCGGTCCACCGCCACGGTGGAGAGCGTGGGCGTGGCGTAGCGGCCGAACTCCGCGTCGTCCCAGCCGACGACGCTCAGCCGGCCGGGGACGGCCCAGCCCCGCTCACCCGCGGCGCGGATGGCGCCGAGCGCGACGTTGTCGTTGGCGGCGATCACCGCCGTGACGGGACTGTCCAGCGGCAGCGCGGCCACGGCGTCGTACCCGGACCGCGGGCCCCAGGCGTCCCACTCGGCCCCCGGGGAGACCACCCCGTGGGACGTCAGGCCCAGCCGGGCCACGGCCTCCTCGTAGACCCGGCGGCGCGAGCGGGCCGACGCCCACTCCTCGGGTCCGGCGATGTGCAGGAAGTCGCGATGCCCCAGGCCCGCGAGATGCTCCACGGCCTCGGCCACGACGGAACCGTCCGCCAGCGCGCCGAGCCCGCGGAGTCGATCGTCGAACTGCGGGTGGACCACCAGGGCCGCCGCCTCGGGGGTGCGCGGGCGCTCCTCCAGCCCGGGCAGGGCACCCATGGAGAGGACTCCGTCCACGCGGCCGGAACCGAGCAGGTCGCGTGCCCGCTCCACCCGCTCCGGCGTTCCGCCGTCCACGACCGCGACCTCCATGAAGTAGCCCGCCTGGTGGGCCACTTCCGCGGCCGCGGCCAGCGTCGGGGTGGGCAGCGCCTGCACCGGGGAGGGCAGCAGGACGGCCAGGACCCGGGTCCGCCCGGTCCGCATGGACCGCGCCACCAGGTCGGGGCGGTAGTCCAGCTCGCGGACGGCCTGCTCGATCCGGGCGATCGTCGCCGGCTTCATCCCCTGGTCGCCGCGGAGATAGCGGGAGACGGTCTGGTGGGACACACCGGCGTGAGCCGCGACCTGCTTCACCGTCGGCCGGCGGGTCGGCGCCGCGGGGGCCGCCGACTCGCCGTCGGCCTGTTCCGACTGCTGGGTCATGGCACTGCCTCTCGTCGCAGGGGTTTCGTCTGGGGGACTATTGACTTCCCGATTCGGCCATCGCTAGTCTGCATCACATCATATTGTGATCGATCACTTTGGCGCATCCCGCCTCAGTGCGCGGGGCCACCCCCATTCGCCGCGAAGGAAAGCGCACCTCCTCGTCGTCGAATAGTGATCGATCACAAAATGACGCGGTCCCCCCTCCGACCGAACGCGTCGGTTCGAATCGATGCGTTCGAATCCAACCCGAGCACACCCGATCCTCGACCCAGGAGTCGTCCCCATGTCCGGATCCACCCGATCCACCGTGCGCGTGGGCATCGTCGGTGCCGGCGGCATCGCCACCGGTGCCCATCTGCCCGCCCTCCGCGCCGTCAACGAGCAGGCGGGACGGCAGCGCGCCGCCGTCGTCGGCATCGCCGACCTCGATCCCGCACGCGCCGCCAGCACCGCCGCCGAGCACGGCATCCCCGCCCACTTCCCGAGCGCCGAGGAACTCCTGGCGGCCACCCGCCCGGACCTCCTCATCGTCTGCACTCCCCCGGGCGCGCACCGCTCCGCCGTCGTCGCCGGCCTCGCCGCGGGCGCCTGGGTCTGGTGCGAGAAGCCGCCCATGCTCTCCCTCGAGGAGTACGACGACGTCGCTCGCCTCGAACGCGAGGGCGGGCCCTACGCGAGCTACGTGGTCCAGCACCGGTTTGGCTCCGCGGCCCAGCACCTCCGCGACCAGATGTCCTCGGGCCGGGTCGGCCGGCCCCTGGTCTCCGTCTGCCACACCCTCTGGTACCGCGGCCACGACTACTACGACGTCCCGTGGCGCGGGAAGTGGGCCACGGAGGGCGGGGGCCCCGCGATGGGGCACGGCATCCACCAGATGGACCTGTACCTGGACCTGATGGGCGAGTGGACGGAGGTCACCGCCGTCGCCGACGCGCAGGACCGCACCGTCGAGACCGAGGACACCTCGCTGGCGATCGTGCGCTTCGAGTCCGGCGCCCTCGGCAGCATCGTCAACACGGTGCTCGCGCCCCGGGAGACCAGCTACCTGCGCTTCGACTTCACCAACGGGACCGTCGAAGTCGAGCACCTGTACGGCTACACCAACGACCACTGGCGCTACACGCCCAGCCCGCACCTGCCCGAGGACCAGCGCGACGCCTGGCTGCCGCAGGCCAGCACGGCCAGCTCCCACGCCGCCCAGCTCGGCGAGCTGCTCGACTCGATGGACCGCGGCGAGCGGCCGCGCGCCTCCGGGGCCGACGGGCGCCGCACCCTGGAGTTCATCGCCGCGCTGTACCAGTCGGCGGAGACCGGGCGCCCGGTGCGCCGCAGCGACCTGACCGCCTCCGGGCCCTACTACACCGGCATGCACGACCCCGCCGTCGCCTACCCCACGGCGGACTCGCCGCAGGCCCGCGATGACCGGCCCGGAGGCCCGCCCGACCCTGCCGCCGAGGCCGCCGCCGCCGCCGCACCCACCGCCGCACCCACCGGCGCCGACGCCGCCCACCTGCCCGATGACACGATCCTGGAGACCTCCCGTGGCTGAAGCACTCGCAACGACCGACCCCCGCACCGCTGACGGCGCCGCCCCCGGCGCCGCGGCCGCCGACTTCACCGTCGCCGCCACCGAGACGGACGTCGCAGTGACGGCCGACGGCGTCGAGATCCTCCGCTACGTGGTCCGCCCCAACACCGCACCCGAGGAGGCCCCCAAGCCCTACCTGTACCCCCTGCGCTTCCTCGACGGCGGCGAGGCCGCGGTGCGCCGCCCGTGGGACCACCGCTGGCACACCGGCCTGCAGTTCACGTGGTCGCACGTGGCGGACCAGAACTTCTGGGGCGGACCGACATTCTCCCGTGAGGCCGGCTACGAGCAGAAAGACAATCTGGGCCGGATGGTCCACCAGGGCTTCGCCGAACAGCCCGCAGACGGCCGGGAGGCCGTCTTCGACGAGACCCTCGAATGGATCGACTCCCGCGGCCAGCACTGGTTCGACGAGCACCGCATCCACCGGGTGCACTCGCTCGACACCGAGCGCGGGATCTGGTCCGTGGACCTGACCACCACGCTCACGAACGTTTCCGGCGAGACCCTCCCGATGGGCAGCCCCACCACCGCCGGCCGCGAGCAGGCCGGGTACACGGGCTGGTTCTGGCGGGGGCCCCGGTCCTGGACCGGCGCCCGGGTGCGCTCCGCGACAGGACTCGAGGGGGACGAGGCCGTCATGGGCACGGTGGCGGACTGGATCGCCCTGAGCAGCGAGCACGACGGAATCGACGGCGGCGGCACCATCCTGGCGTTCGCCGGCTCCTCGGCCGCCGAGCACGAGGGCCGGACGCTGGAGCTCCCGCCGATCCGCTGGTTCGTGCGCACAGGCGTCTTCGCGGTCGTCAGCCCCTCGCCGGCCTTCTACGAGGAGATCCACCTGCCGCACCGCGGCACGCTGACGCTGAACCACCGCTACGTCTTCGTCGCCCGCGTCCTGGACGACGCCGAGCTGGCGGCCCTCGGACAGGAGTTCGCGTTGTGAACCGCAGCCTGCCGCAGTTCCCCGGGGGCACGTCGGTCTCCGACCTGAGGGTGTACGACTTCGCGTCCGCCGACGGATGCCCGGGCGGGACCCCGCACCTGCACACCGCCTCGGCCGAGGCCTACGTGGTGGTCGGCGGCCGGGGCGAGGTCCACACCGTGAGCGCCGCCGGCGAGGCGCGCGACCCGCTGGAGGCCGGATCGCTCCTCTGGTTCACCCCCGGGACCGTCCACCGGCTGGTCAACCACGGCGGCCTGCACCTGGCCGTGGTGATGCAGAACGCCGGTCTGCCGGAGGCCGGCGACGCCGTCATGACGTTCCCGGAGCGGGTCCTGGCCGACCCCGAGGCGTACCGTGCCGCCGCGGCCCTCCCCGACCAGGAGGACGAGCGGGCGGACGCAGCCCGGGCCCGGCGGGAGCTGGCCCTGGAGGGGTACGACGACCTGCTCCAAGCGGTGCGCCGGGACGGGGCCGCCGCGCTCGACCGGCTCCACCGGCAGGCCGCCGCGCTCGTGCGACCGCGAATCGACCAGTGGCGGCGCATCTGGGCGGAGAACGTCGAGGCGGAAGTCGAGGCGACGCGTCGGCAGCTCGACGCACTGGCGGACGGGGACCCCGGTCGCCTCGGCGACGCCACCGTGTTCCGGGGCGACCCACAGCCCGAGCCCCGGCTCTGGGGCATGTGCGGACGCCTGCAGACCTGGCAGGCCTGACAAGCGCGATACGGCTCCGCAGCGGGTCCACGTCGGCAACGCGGCGGGTCGGCATCGGCTCAGCCTCGGTCGCGCAGCGGGCCCGGCGCCGGCCGGTGGCTAGGATCGTGGCAGGCGGCCGCGTCCGCGGCCGGTGACGACGACGGCGGGAGCCCTGGGATGAGCATCTGGTTCGGCGATCTGACGGTGGAGCAGCTCAACGCGATGCACGCCGGCTGCCTCAACGGGACCCTGGGGATGGAGATCCTCGAGCTGACGGAGGACTCCGTCCGGGCCCGCATGCCCGTGGACCACCGCACCACGCAGCCGGCCGGCGTCCTGCACGGCGGGGCCTCCGTGGCCTTCGCGGAGACCCTCGCCTCGTGGGGCGGCTACCTGACCGTGGACCGCGAGCGGTTCCACGTGGTGGGCCAGGAGATCAACGCCAACCACGTGCGCCCCGGACTGCCCGGCACCTGGGTCCACGGAAGCGCGACCCCGCTCAGTCGCGGGCGGCGCTCCCAGGTCTGGGACATCCGGATCACGGACGAGGACGGGAAGCTGGTCTGCGTCTCCCGGTGCACGCTCGCGATCGTCGAAGTCCCCGGCGGGTACCGGACCGCAGAGGAGCGGTGAACCGCGGTCAGCGCTGCTGGTAGGTGAGGCAGTCGGCGTTGTCCGCGCCGGGCCCCACGTGGACCGCCTCGGCGGTGCACAGCAGGTCGTCGTTGTGGACGCACTCGGCCCGCTGGCAGGCGCCGATGGAGGCGACCATCTTGGGCAGGCCGCCATGCGCGCCGATGTCCACGAACGTGGCGCACTCGGCGTGCTCGGTGTGCCCGCCGATGGTGATGCCGGCGGCGTGGCAGTTGGAGTGGTCGTTGAAAGAGCAGTTGGTGACCGTGCAGTCGGCCACCGGGACCGTGATGGTCATGATGTTCCCTCCCGGTTTCCGGACCCTGCGGGCCTCTCCCGCGTGTGGCGTGGGTCACTGTGCTTTCACGGTACGCCCGATTCCGCGGATCTTTTAGTGCTGATTTCTGCGCGTATTCCGGCCCGCGCCTAGACCCAGGGCGCGGTGCCCGGCACGTGCTCGAACACGATCGACGTCTGCGTCGACGCGACGGCCGGGTTGGCGGAGAGGTGGTCCAGCACGAACTGCCGGACGTCGTTGGAGTCCCGGACCGCCACGTGGATGAGGAAGTCGTCCGTGCCACCGAGGAAGAAGAGCTGCGTCACCCCGGGCTTGCCGCGGATCTGGTCCTGGAATTCCTGCATCAGGTGGCGCGCGCCGGGCCGGATCCGGACGAAGATCAGCGCCTCGAGCGAGTGGCCGATCGCCTCCGGGTCGATGTCGATGGTGAAGCGGCGGACCACGCCGGCGTCGCGCAGCGCGTTCAGGCGCGCCAGGCAGGTCGAGGGGGCGATCCCGAGCTCCTGCGCCATCGAGTTGTTGGTCCGGCGCGAGTTCTCGGCGAGCATGTGCAGGAGCCGGCGGTCGAGGTCGTCGAGCTTGACGGGACCGCCCTGCAGATTATTCGCTGTGTTCGGCACCACGCACCGTCCCCACTGTGAGAAATTGTCAGCTTGCTCGATCCTACCGAAAGTTCTGCGGCAGGAACGCGCAAGAGCCGTAGTTTTCCCTAATCTGGTGGTCTGTTCCCCGGGCAGCATCCAGCCCACCCCTCGTAGATTCGGAGCCGCACCATGTTGATCGGTGTCCCCCAGGAAATCAAGAACAACGAGTTCCGCGTCGCCATCACCCCGGCCGGAGTCACCGAGTTCGTGCACCACGGCCACGACGTCGTGGTCGAGACCGGCGCGGGCGTGGGCTCCGGCAGCACGGATGCCGACTACGAGGCCGCCGGCGCGCGCATCGCCCCGTCCGCCGACGCCGTGTGGGGCGAGGCGGACATGATCCTGAAGGTCAAGGAACCGATCGCGGACGAGTACCACCGCATGCGGGACGGCCAGATCCTCTTCACCTACCTGCACCTGGCCGCCTCCCGCGCGTGCACGGACGCCCTCGTCAAGTCCGGCACCACCGCCATCGCCTACGAGACCGTCACGGCCGGGCGCGGCCTGCCCCTGCTGGCGCCGATGTCCGAGGTCGCCGGCCGTCTGGCCGCCCAGATCGGCGCCGTGCAGCTGCAGCAGCCGAACGGCGGGGCCGGCGTCCTCATGGGCGGCGTGCCGGGGACCCGGTCGGCCAAGGTCGTGGTGATCGGCGGCGGCGTCGCCGGCACGCACGCGGCCCGCATCGCCTCGGGCATGGGCGCCGATGTCACCATCATCGACATCAGCCTCCCCCGCCTGAAGGAGATCGACGAGGCCTTCGGCGGCCGCATCAAGACGCTCGCCTCCAACAAGCTGACCATCGCCGAGCAGGTCGCCGCCGCCGACCTGGTGATCGGCTCCGTGCTGATCCCGGGCGCCGCGGCGCCGAAGCTCGTCACGAAGGACATGGTCGCCGCCATGCGCCCGGGCTCCGTGCTCGTGGACATCGCGATCGACCAGGGCGGCTGCTTCGAGGGCTCGCGCCCCACCACGCACGCCGACCCCACGTTCACCGTGCACGACGCCGTCTACTACTGCGTCGCGAACATGCCCGGCGCCGTCCCGCAGACCTCCACGGCCGCCCTGACCAACGCGACCCTGCCGTACGCGCTCCGCATCGCGAACAAGGGCTGGAAGCAGGCGCTGCGCGAGGACGCCGGGCTGGCCAACGGCCTGAACGTCCATGCCGGGCAGGTGACCTTCAAGTCCGTCGCCGACGAGTTCGGCGTCGACTTCGTCTCCACCGCGGACGTCCTCGCCTGACGAGACGCCCCACCGGCCGTCCGCCCCGGGGAATCGGGGCGCACGGCCGGGAGCCCGGCCCGCGGTGCCGGCGCGCAGGAGAGGCCGCCGCCTCCGGGGATGTCCCGGAGGCGGCGGCCTCTCGATCATGCGGCGCAGGCGCCCGGCGTCACCACCGGAGGCCGTCGGCCAGCAGGCGGCGTCAGCGGACGACGTCCGCCTCGGCGTTGGCCTGGCGCGCCCTGAGGTCCGCCACGCGGACGAGCCGGACGATGGCGATGGCCACCAGGATGAGGCCGATGAACACGGCCACGTAGCCGGCGACCATGACGGCCATGACGATCTGCATGGCCGGGCCGCCGCCAGCGGCGCCCATCATCGGCATCAACATGTTCACCAGCACCGGCGGGACCAGGGCCAGGACCATGCCGAGCAGCAGCAGCGCCAGCCCGGCACCCATCATGCCGGCGGCCGGCTTGAGGGGTTTGCCGACCTGCACGGTCGCCGCCGACGTGCGCCGGGAGTCGGTCACGACGACGGGCGCCGCCGTCGTCGTGGCGGGTGGTTCCGTGGCGGCGGGGCGGCTCTCGCCGTCCGTCCGCCCGTTCTCGGCGCGGTCGCCGTCCTGCCGGTGGTCGCTGTCCACGTCGCTCCTCAGGTGGCTGCTCTTCGTCGTGCCGTCCTTGTCGGTGGGCTCGCCGCCGACGGTGGCATCGTTCTGGACGTCGTCGTTGTACGGGTCGTATCCCGCGGGCTGGTCCTCGCGGCGGTGCTCCGGGCTGCGTCCGGAGCCGGCCGGGAGCCGCGTGGTCTGCGGCTCGTCGTCCCGGCCGGTCCGGCCTCCGTCCGCCGTGCTGCGCTCGTCCCTGTCGGCCATGTCGGGCCCCTTTCCGTGCGTTCTCCGTGCTGCGCCCCGGAGGGCGTCGTCGGTCTGCGGCCGTCCGTCTCCGTCGGCTGCCTCAGCGCGACACTACGCCCGCCAGCTGACGGCGAGGGTGGAGCTTCCTTACGGCGAGCTGACCGTCCGTTGGGACCGGGCGGGCGGCAGGAGCGGCAGCGGCGGCGCGGGATCGGCCCGGAATCAGGGAACGGACTTGATGCGGTAGACCAGCACGGCGCCCAGTGCGCACAGGACCGCGGCGATGAGGAACATGGTGGTGTACCCGCCGAGCATCGTCACGGCCAGCCAGGCCGCGGCCGGCGCGAAGACCTGCGGGAGCGTGGCGGCGATGTTGACCACGCCGAGGTCCTTGCCGCGGTCGCTCGCCGACGGGAGGACCTGGGTCAGCAGGGCGAAGTCGACGGCGAGGTACGCGCCGAACCCCACCCCGAGGACGGCGGCTCCGAGCATCGCCGCCGGCCAGACCGGGAAGAACGCGAGGATCAGCGTGGCCACGCCGATCAGGCCGGAGGAGCCCGCCACGAAGATCCGGCGCCGCCCGCCGGTCGCGTCGCTCATCCGCCCGGCCGCGACCGCGCTGAGCAGGACCATCACCGAGTAGAGGCCGGTCAGGACCAGCACCCCGCCGGCCGGGTCGGGATGGCGGATGACGTCCGTGAGGAAGAACAGCAGGTAGACGATCGTCATCTGGTTCCCCATGAACATCAGGAACCGGGTGATCCACGCCCAGGCGAAGTCGGGGTGCCGGCGCGGGCTGATCCAGAAACCGCGCAGGAAGGCGCCGAACCGGAAGGGCTGCCGCGCCGCGACCGGCAGCACCGGATCGTCCCGATGGGTCAAGTACGGGATCACGCTCAGGGCCATGACCGCCGCGCAGAGCCCGTAGCCGAGGCCGATGTCCCCGCCGATGACGAACCCGATCACCGCCCCGCAGAGGATGCCGACGGTCTGGCCCATGGCGCCCAGCCCGCCCACCGATGCTCGCTGGCTCACCGGTGTCCGGTCCGGGACGGTCGCAGCGATGGTGGAGTAGGCCGAGTTCACGCCCAGCTGCACGCAGCACCACCCGACCACCAGGGCGAGCAGCGCCGCAGTCCCCGTGAGCGTCGACGCGGAGGCGAGGAACAGCAACGCGGCCACCGCCACCGCGGCGCCGCCGAGCACCCACGGCGACCGGCGCCCGAACCGGCTGGTGGTGCGGTCCGAGAGCGCCCCGGTCAGCGGGTTCGCGACGAGTGCCACGGCCGCCCCGAACGCCGAGACGAGCGAGAGCATCCCCTCCTTCGCGGCGGGGTCGATCGCGGTCGCCTGGAGGCCGAGGAGGACGTTCAGCGGCGCGTAGAGGACCGCGTTGATGCCGAGGTTGACCAGCACGACCCCCGCGATCCAGCGCGCGCCGACCGGAACCGTGGGCTCGGCGAGCGCGTCCGGGACGCTGGAGGGGGCAGCGTGCGTTTCCATAGTGCCAATATCGTATGCCGTCCCTGATCAGGCGCGCGTTCCGGAGGAGGCCCGCTGCCGCTCCACCCGCTTGCGGTAGAGCTTCTTCAGCCCGTCCGCGGGGCGGATCGGCTCCGGCCAGCGCGGCTCCAGCCGGTCCCCCAGGGTGATGCCGCGCAGGCGCCGGCCGAACATCGGCAGGACCCACTCCCGCATCCACTCGAACTCGCGGCTGGCCAGCTGGACCGGCCCGAGGCGCTCGTGGGGCCCGAACGGCTCGAACTCGAGCTGGTGCCGGACGCCGAGGAGGTTCAGGATCTGGATGGCCATGTAGCGGTGGCCGGCACGGTTCATGTGCAGCTTGTCGGTGTCCCACATGCGCCGGTCGTTGTAGACGTCCCACGTCCAGTAGTCCACGAGCAGGGCGTTGGGGTGGCGGGCCGCCAGCTCGCGGACGCGCGCGTTGAACACCCAGTTGCGCCGCTTGAAGGGCTCCAGCAGGGGATGCAGCGGGACGTCGAATCCCGTGAAGAGCAGGACCTGCGCGCCGGAGGCGCAGAGCCGTTCGACGGCGTCCGTGTAGTCGTCCAGGAGCCTCCCCATGTCCTTGCGCAGCTCGAGGATGTCGTTGCCGCCGGCGTAGAAGGAGATGACGTCGGGCCGCATGGCGAGGGCGGGCTCCACCTGCTCCTCGACGATCCGGCCGAGGCGCCGGCTGCGGATCGCCAGGTTGGCGTAGCGCCAGGACGGGTCCGCCTTGGAGAGCTGCTTGGCCACGCGGTCCGCCCAGCCCCGCACGCCGTTCGGCAGGCGGGTGTCCCAGTCCCCCACGCCCTCGGTGAAGGAGTCGCCGATCGCCACGAACAGTCTGCCCACCGGGACAGCCTGCCCGGCCCGGGCGACGCGCGGTGGTCGCCGACGCGACGGAGAGGTTAACGGACGACGGCGCCCGCGGTCCGCCGGGGTTCCAGCGGTCCGCGGGCGCCGTGCGGCCCGTCGGGGGCGCGGTCTACCGCCCGGCCTCCGTGGGGTCGGCGTCGGCGTGCCGGCCGCGCGATCCGCCCGCGCCCGGCTCGTCCTCGGCTTCGGCTTCGTCGTGCAGGGGCACCCCGCCCTGGTCGAGGTACTCCTGGGAGGACTCGAACTCCGGGGTGTCGAACACCTCGCCGGCCAGCGGGTCCTTCGGCTCGGAGAGGACCTGGATGGCGCCGGTCTCGGGATCCACCGAGGTGGCCCCCGGCTCGACGTGGCGGAAGCTGATGATCTGCGGCTCGTGCGCCGCCGCTTCCTCCGCGGCGGTGCGCGGGCCGACCGCGAAGCCGGACAGCGCTGCGGACGTGCCGCCGATGCCCCGGAACGGGTGGCCGTTCTGGTCGACCGGCCCCTCGGCGGTCTGCTCGGGCGGCGAGCCGTTCTCGTGCGCCGGGATGACCTGCATGTAGTTGGGCATGTTCGCCACGTCGTGCCGGAAGGCCCGGAGGAGCGAGACGCAGGTCAGGACCATGATGATCGAGAAGGGCGCGGCCGTGGCGATCGAGAGCGTCTGCAGGGCCGTCAGGGCGACGCTGCCGCCGGCGATCAGCAGCACCGCTGCCGCGAGCCCCTCGAGCAGTGCCCAGTACATGCGGGTGCTGACCGGGGTGTTGGTGCTGCCGCCGCTGGCGAGCATGTCGATCACGAGCGATCCGGAGTCGGACGAGGTGACGAAGAAGAACACGACGACGAGCATCGCGACGACGCTGAGCACCGTGGCCAGCGGGAACGCGGAGAGGAACTGGAAGAGCGCCGTCGTGCTGCTCACGGCCCCGTCGACGAGCATGTCCACGGTTCCCTCGCGCTGGAACTTGATGGCGGTGTCGCCGAAGATCGTGAACCAGACGAGGCTGGCCACCGTCGGGGCGAGCAGGACGCCCACGATGAACTCGCGGATGGTGCGGCCGCGGGAGATGCGGGCGATGAACATGCCCACGAACGGCGCCCAGCTGACCCACCAGCCCCAGTAGAAGATGGTCCAGGCCTTCTCCCACCCGTCCTCGGAGAACGGGCCGGCGTGGAACATCGACTCCGGGAGGATGCTGATGTAGTTGCCGATGTTCTCCGGGAACGCCTTCAGCAGGAAGATCGTGGGTCCGAGGATGAACACCACCAGCGCCAGCATGGCGGCGATCGACATGTTGATGTTGGAGAGCCACTTCAGGCCCTTGTGGACGCCGGAGACCACGGACCAGGTGGCGATCAGGGTGATGCCGCCGATGATCGCGATGATCAGCCAGGTCGAGTTCTCGGCCCAGCCGAGGAACTCGAGTCCGCCGACGATTTGGCTGACGCCGAAGCCGAAGGAGGTGGCGACGCCGAACAGGGTTCCGACGACGGCGATCGTGTCGATCGCGTGGCCGATCCAGCCCTCGACGCGCTGGCGGCCGAGGAGCGGCTCGAGCAGCCAGCGGACCGCCAGGGGACGGCCGCGGCGGAACGTCATGTAGGCCAGGCCGAGCCCGACGATCGCGTAGATGCCCCACGGGTGGAGCCCCCAGTGCAGCATGACGGTGCCGAGCGATCCCTGCGTGGCCTCCGTGCTCTCGCCCTCGATGCCGTACGGCGGGGTGATGTAGTGGCTCAACGGCTCGGCGACGCTGAAGAACACCAGGCCGATGCCCATGCCGGCGCTGAAGAGCATCATGAACCAGGAGGCGATGCCGAACTCCGGCTGCTCGTCGTCGCGCCCGAGCCTGATCCGCCCGATCTTCGACGCCGCGAAGTACACCGCGAAGATCAGGAAGACGTTCACGACGAGCACGTACCACCAGCCGACCCCGTCCGAGATCGCCGCGTTGAGCGCGGTGGTCGCCTCCTCGATCTGGTCGCCGGCGGACCGGCTGAAGATGACGGTGAACGCGAGCAGCGCGAAGATGATGATCGACGCGGGGATGAAGACGGGCTTCAGAATCCTCGCGCGCCCCTGCCCGATATTCGGGCGTGTACTGGTCTCGGCTGCCATGGGTATCCCGCTTCCGTCGGTCGGCTGCACGTCTGGCGGCGGAGCGAATCTCCTCCGCGCGTCAACGTGAGTTCTATCACTTTCCTGGCGGCAAGAGAACCTTTCACCCCGAATGAGACATCACATGTCGACTGCTGGTCGATGTGTCGTCGGCAACTGATCGACAGTCGGTCCACAGTCGTGGGCCGCTTGGGCCGCTGGCCCCCACGACACTCGCGGGACCCCGCACGCACGGCTCACCCTCCAGCCTGCTGACGTGGCGGTACGGTGATGCCATGACCACCGATGTCTGGGCACCGCGGCACCGCGGCTGGAAGCTGGCGCACCACCTGCTGCCCGCTTTCGTGCTGGTCGCCGTGCTGCTCGGGTTCGCCGTCGGGGCCGCCTGGATCCGGGAGTGGCTGCTCGCGATCCCGCTGGCAGCGCTCGGCTTCGCGGCCATCTGGTCCATCATCCGGGAGTTCCGCCGCGGCGGCCGGGACGTGGCGCCGTCGAACGCCGCCGTGATCACCTCCACGGGGCCGCGGGCGGCGACCCGATTCGCATCGACCCGCGCCTCTGCGCCCACCGGCGGGCTGACCGTGGGCGTCGCCGTCGTCACCCTGATCAGCGCGCTCGCCCTCGGCGCGGAGGCCGTCAGCACCTTCGCCCGCGCGCGCGACCTGCTGCCGCTGGGTGCCGCGGTGATGCTCCTCGCCGTGGGCCTGCTGCTCCTGATCGAGGGCGTGCGGATGCTGCGCCAGGCCACCGACCAGCCGCCCGGCGTCTACCTCACCCGCAGCCGGGTGGTCATCGTGGGGCAGCGGGCGACCCGCGAGCTGTTCTGGAAGGACGTCAGGAACATCCGCACCGAGGACCCGCCGCGGACCGCTCTCGGCGAACGCCGCCCGCTCGGGGACCGAGGCCCCAGCAGGATCGTCATCACCCATTGGCCGCGACTGGACGAGGAGCCGAGCCACGAGGCGATCGAGGTCCAGTACCTGGTCTGCGACCCCAACGCGCTGCTGGCGACTCTGCGCCACTACGCGGAGCATCCCACCGCCCGGCCGGAGCTCGGCACGCCGGACGCGATCGGCCGCCTCCGCGGCGGCAGGGCCCCGTGAACGCCGGCTTGTGAAACCACCCCTGCGTTTTCGGGGCACCGCGCACTAGGATGAAAATCGGGGCGTGACGGCCGCCTCCGGTCGCTCCATCGCTCGTGCCCGACCGCCGTTAACCTGCTGGCCATCTCCGACGGCTTTGCTGACGCTCGACCCTTCATTCACTCGCGTAAATCCTGGGGAGCCTTCATGACAAGTTCAGATCCACAGCGCCCACGGCTGGCCCGCACCGCCGGCATGGTGGCTGCGCTGTCCGTGGCCGGGGCCGGCTTGCTCGCCGGCCCGGCGCACGCCCAGCCGGCGGCCGAGTCGAGCACCGCATCAGCGACGGCCTCCAGCAGCGCGGACTCGAGCCCTTCCCCGGAGGCCGTCCCCCTCGCGGCGGCCGCCGAGAACGTGACCGTCGACCTGCTCGGCATCAACGACTTCCACGGGCGCCTCGAGGAGGACTCGTTCAGCGGCGCCGTCGGCGCCGCCAAACTCGCCGGGGCCGTCCAGGCCTTCACCGCCGAGAACCCGAACACGCTGCTCGTCTCGGCCGGCGACAACATCGGCGCCTCCACCTTCACGTCCATGTCGCAGCAGGACAACCCGACCATCGATGCCCTCTCGGCCGCCGGCCTGGTCGCGTCCGCGGTGGGCAACCACGAGTTCGACCGCGGCTTCGCCGACCTGAGCGGCCGCGTCCAGGAGCGCTACGCCGCCGCCACCGGCACCGACGGCAGCGCCTTCGTGCTCGGCGCCAACGTCTACCACGCCGGCACCACCACACCGGCTCTGCCCGAGTACGCGCTGCGCGAGGTCGACGGCGTGACGATCGGGTTCGTCGGCACGGTCGTCGAGTCCGTCGAGTCCCTCGTCAACCCCGAGCTCGTGGCGGACCTCGACTTCGGCAGCCAGCTCGAGGCGGCCGACCGGGTCGCCGGCCAGCTCTCCGACGGCGACGACTCCAACGGCGAGGCCGACGTCGTCGTCCTGCTGACCCACGACGGCTCGGAGACCGGCGAGTGCGCCGCGCTGACCACGGAGGGGACCGACTACGCGCGACTGGTGCGCGACGCCTCCCCGGAGATCGACGCGATCTTCTCCGGCCACACCCATCTGTCCTACAACTGCGAGGTGCCCGTCGGCGACGCCGGTGCGACCCGACCCGTCGTGATGGGCGCCGACTACGGCAAGGCGCTCTCCCGCGTGACCCTCGAGGTCGACCCCGCCACCGGCGACGTGGTCGCCCACGACTCGGAGGTCGTCACGCTCGCCGGGGGCGACTACGCCGCCGACCCGACCGTCGCGAAGATCGTCGAGCAGGCGGTCGCGGAGGCCGAGGTGGTCGGCTCCGAGGTGATCGGCCGGATCTCCGGCGACATCCTGCGCGCCGTGGACCCCGCGGACCCCGCGTCCGAGCCCGGCGACAGCCGCGGCCACGAGTCCAGCGCCGTGAACCTGGTGGCGGACATCCAGCTGTGGGCGACGTCGAACGAGACGTACGCCGGCGAGCCGGCGCAGATCGCGTTCATGAACCCGGGCGGCGTCCGCGAGGACCTGTACGTGGGGAACGACGGCGGCGTGGTGACCTTCGCGGAGGCGGCCATGGTCCAGCCGTTCGCCAACACCCTGGTCACCATGGACCTGACCGGAGCGCAGATCAAGGCGCTGCTGGAGCAGCAGTGGCAGCCCGCCGGGTCCTCCCGGCCGAAGCTGCACCTCGGCGTCTCCGAGGGCTTCGCGTACGCGTACGACGACTCGCGGCCGCAGGGCGAGCGGATCCTGGAGATGTCCTACCTGGGCGAGCCGATCGGCTCCGACGAGGTCTTCCGCGTCGTGGCGAACTCCTTCCTCGCCGCCGGCGGCGACAACTTCACCACGTTCGCCGAGGGCACCGACCGGGCCGACTCGGGACAGGTGGACATCGATGCGACCGTGAACTACTTCGCGGCGCACGAGATCGTGGACCCCGCCGAGATCGGGCGGGCGATCGCGGCCGGCACCACGCCGTCGGAGACGCCGGCGCCGAGCCAGACCCCGGCCCCCACCGACGGTCCCGCCCCGTCCGAGACGCCGGCTCCGAGCCAGACCCCGGTGCCGACCGACGAGCCGACCCCGTCCGCGACGCCCGCACCGAGCGAGAGCGCGGCGGTCGTCCCAGCCGCAACCCCGTCCGGCAGTGCGACGCTCGAGCCGGAGGTCGCGGACATCGCCGCCGACGTCGAGCGGCAGTCAGAGCGCGACGGCGGCTTCCTGGCGCACACGGGCACCCTGGCCGCCTGGGCCGGCCTGCTCGGCCTGGCCCTGGTCGCCGGCGGAGGGCTGCTGCTCGCCGCGCGGCGCCGGCCCGCCCCGCGGCACTGAGGTCTCGGGAGAGTCCGCGCGAGCAGAACAGCGCAGAACAGACGGGACAGGGGCTGGGCCCGCCGGAGATCCGGCGGGCCGAGCCCCTGTCCCGTTGCTCGTTCGGGCCTCGTCAGCCGTTCGGCAGGACCATGGCCTTCAACGCGTGCGGGTCACGCCGGTTGACGGTCATGGCGGCCTCCGTCTCCTCGAGACCGAATCGGTGCGTGATCAGGGCGTCCACGTCCACCTGGCCGGTCCCGATCAGCTGCAGGGCCGCCGGGTAGCAGTTGGCGTAGCGGAAGATGCCGGAGATGGTCAGCTCGCGGCCCTGGATCAGGTGCACGTCCAGGGGCACCGTGTCCGCGCCCATCCCGATGAGCACGGCCCGGCCGGCCCGGGCGAGCTGGCCCACGCCGGAGCGGAACGCGGGCGCGGCGCCCGAGCATTCGAGCAGGACGTCGAACTCGCCGTCGGGTCCCGCGTCGGCCCGCCGGGCCTCGATCCCGAGCGCGGCTGCCTTCTCCAGTCGGCTGTCGCTCAGGTCCGTCACTGTCACGCGGCTGGCCCCGAACGCCCGGGCCACCTGCGCGGCGAGCAGCCCGATCGGGCCCGCCCCGGTGATGAGCACCCGATCCCCCACGGACACCCCGGCCTTGCGGCACGCCCAGACGCCCACCGACACGGGCTCGGCCATGGCGGCCTGCTCGGCGGTCACGGCCTCCGGGGCGGGGTGCGCGAAGGCGGCATCGATCGTCACGAGCCGGCTGATGGCGCCGTCGACCGGCGGTGTGGCGAAGAAGACGACGTCGGGGCACAGGTTGTAGCGGCCCGAGAGGCACTCCTGGCAGGACCGGCAGGGCACGCCCGGCTCCAGCGCCACGAGCTGGCCGACGCGGTCGGCCGGGACGCCGGCGCCGACCGCCTCGATGGTGCCGGCGGCCTCGTGCCCGATGATCATCGGCGCCTCGACGACGAAGTCTCCGATCCGGCCGTGCTCGTAGTAGTGGACGTCGGACCCGCAGATGCCGACGGCCTCGACGCGGACGAGCACCTGGCCGGGCCCGGCCTCCGGGACGGGCCGGTCCTCGATGCGCAGGTCCTGAGGCGCGTGCAGGACTGCGCTGGGGTTCTGGTGATTCATGCTTCTCCTCCACTTCGGCGTCGGCGCTGCCGACCGGTTCCTGATGCTCTCTGACTCATTCTGTTCGCTCGCTGTGCCACGGCGGGCCCCTACTCGCCGGTGACGGCACCGAGCGTGAGCCCGGTGACGAGCCAGCGCCGCACGGCGAGGCCCACCAGGATCATGGGGAGCACCACGATCGTCCCGATCGCGGTGAGCTGGCCCCAGTCGACGCCGGTCTGGGTGACCAGCTGCGTCGCGGCGATCGGCAGGGTCTGGGAGTTCGGCCCGGAGATGACCGTGGCGAACGCGTAGTCGTTCCACGCGAAGACCAGGCAGAGCACCGCCGTCGTGACGATCCCGGCCTTGGTCAGTGGCAGCGCGACGTACCAGAACGTCTGCCAGCGCGTGCACCCCGCGACCTCCGCCGACTCCTCGAGCGACGGCGGGATCGCCTCGAAGAAGGCGCTCATGATCCAGATCGCGAACGGCAGGTTGAACGTCAGGTACGCGAGGATCAGTCCGGGCAGGGTGTCGATCAGTCCCGCGAAGCGGAAGACCAGGAACAGCGGCAGGACCACGGCCGCGATCGGGGCCATGCGGGTGGAGATGAACCAGAAGGACAGCCCCTTCTTGCCCTTGAAGGCGGTGCGCGCCAGGCCGTACCCGCCGAGCGTGCCGAGCACCGTGGCGATGACGGCCGCGCCGACCGCTGCGATGACGGAGTGGTTCAAGTAGGTCGCCAGGTTGTTGGCGCCGCTGAAGAGGTTCTCGTAGTTCCGCCAGGTCGGCGTGAACAGCCACTGCGGCGTCGACGCGGTGACGTCGCCGGGCCCCTTGAAGGAGCCGAGCAGCATCCAGACCAGCGGGACGACCGTCCAGGCGAGCGCGAGGACCAGGAAGACGACGGCGACGATGCCGCCGGGGCCGCGCCCGCGCACTGTGCGCCTCCGGGGCGTGGCGATGGTGTGCGTGGACATCAGTGGGTCTCCTTCTCGCTGAGCAGGCCGACGAAGAGCCGGGCGATCATGATGGTCAGCGCGAGCATCATGATGCCGATGACGGCGGCGTATCCGAGGTCGAAGAACCGGAACGCGGCCTCGTAGAGCCGGACGGGGACGATCTTGGTGGCGTCCGCCGGCCCACCGTTGGTGGTGACGCTGATGATGTCGAAGTACCGCACGGCGTCCATGGAGCGGATCAGAATGGCGACCAGCAGGATCGGCTTGATGGACGGCAGGACGATGTTCCAGAACTTCTTCCACTCGTCCGCGCCGTCGATCGACGCCGCCTCCAGCACCGAGGGGTTCACCCCGCTCAGACCGGCGAGGGTGATGAGCGCGATCAGCGGCGTCCACTCCCACACATCCATCAGGGTGACGGCGACGAACGCGGAGACGGGATTGCCGAGCACGTCCTGCTCGAAGCCGAGCCCCTGCAGCAGGTGCGCGTAGAGCCCGAACGTCGGGTCCAGCATGTAGCGGCCGAGCAGGCCCACGATCGAGGGCGCCACGAACATCGGCAGCAGGATGAGCGGCAGCAGGAGACCGCGGCCGCGGCTCAGCCGGTTCAGGACGACGGCGATCGCGATGCCCAGCACCAGTTCCACGCCCAGCGTGGCCGCGAAGTAGCCGAGGGTCAGGCCCCAGCTCTTCCACAGCTCCACGTCGCC
The DNA here is from genome assembly GCF_039538765.1 of Zhihengliuella alba. Classification (NCBI taxonomy): domain Bacteria; kingdom Bacillati; phylum Actinomycetota; class Actinomycetes; order Micrococcales; family Micrococcaceae; genus Zhihengliuella; species Zhihengliuella alba. The sequence goes on from NZ_BAABCJ010000002.1 coordinate 829,262, forward strand.
GAAGGCGCGGATCCAGTTGTCGAGTCCGACGAACTCCAGCTGCAGCCCGCCGAGGAGGCGGACCCGGCTGAAGCTCATCATGATCAGCATGACCAGCGGGATGAGGGACAGCACGCCGAGCAGGGCGACGCCCGGGGCCATCATCCATCCGGTGAACGCGATGCGGCCGGGGCCCCGCCGATCGTGCTGACCGGCGGGCGGGGCGACCGGCGTCGGACCCATCCCGGGCCGGCCCGGGGCCTTGCCCTCGGCCGTGCCCCCGCCGCGCGCGGCGCCCTGGTCTGCGGTCTGATCGGCACTCATGCGACCCACCCCCTGGCTACAATTCCGTCGATGCGGGACGTCGCGTCCTCCATGGCCTCCCGCGCTGCCTTCTGGCCCGCGAGCATGCGGGACAGTTCCGTGAAGAGCGCCGTGTCGCACTCGTTCCACATGGGGATCTTGGGCCGGAGCCCGATCCTGTCCTCCTCCCACGCGATGCCGACCGCGTCCGCGGTGAGCATGTTCGGCATCTCCGAGGGCCGCGTCGTCGCGGCCTGGACCTCCGGCAGCGCGTAGACGGACTGCCGGGTGGGCGTTCCGCCGCCGGCGGAGGACTTCAGGTTGCTCAGTTGCGTGGCGGGCGAGGTCGCCCAGTTGACGAACAGCCAGGCGGCCCCGCGCCGGGCGCCCTCGGACATCGCGCTGATCCCGATGCCGGTGCCGCCGAAGTGATTCGCCGTGCCGGCGGGGCCCTGCGGCAGCGGCGCGTAGCCGACCTGGCCCGGCAGGGCCGCCTCGTTGGTGGCCGCGAACTCGTGCCAGTTCGGTGCCATCGCTACCTCGCCGGCGGCCAGCGCGTTGCCGACGCCGTCCCAGTCCCAGCCCAGCGACCCCGGGTGGGCGATCGAGACCAGGCGCCGGTAGAAGTCGGCGGCCTCGATCGCCTCCGGCGAATCGAGCAGGCAGGGGCCCGGATCGTCGGTGCCGCGGAGGCCCACCTGCTGGCCGTCCGGGAAGTAGTCCCCGCCGTAGGCCCAGAGGACGTTGGAGAAGTCGGCCATCAGCGAATCGTGCTGCTTGGCCTGGTGGCCGGTGCCGTAGGGCACCTCGTCCACGTTCTCGTTGATCCACTCGGCGATCCGGAAGTACTCCTCCCAGGTCCGCTCCCCCGACGGCGTCGGGTCGAATCCGAGGTCCGCCTGCATGCGGCTGTGGTACTTCTCGAAGAGGTCCATCCGGTACTGCCAGATCATCGTCGGGCAGTCGTACGGCAGCGCGTAGATCGCGTCCGACCCGCCGAACATGCCGGTGGCCTGCAGCTGCGTCGGGATGAAGTCCTCGAAGCCGCCCTCCAGCGGTGGGTAGGAGTCGTCCGCGGCGAACTCGCGCAGGTCCGCGAGTCCGGCCGCGTACGGGGCGAGGACCTGGTACGGATCGGCGTAGACGACGTCGTACTGGGACTGGCCGCCGGCCAGGTCCAGCGCCACCCGCTGCACGAGCGCCTGGAGATCCAGAGTGACGATGTTGATGTCGATGCCGGTCAACTCCTTGAACGGCTGCAGGTTCGCGGCGATCGCCGCCGTGGGCGCCGTGTTCTCCGAGATGAAGTTGATCGTGGTCCCCGCGAACCGGCGCCACGGGTCGCCGCCCGGGCTGGGCGGCGGCACCGGCGCGGAGGCCGTCTGCCCGCAGGCGGTCAGGCCGCCCAGGGCCGCGGCCGCGAGCCCGGCCCCGCCGATGCGGAGGAGCTGCCTCCGCGTCGGCGTCGTGAGCTTGTTGTCCATGGTGTCTCCTCAGTTCTCGCCCGCTCGGGGCGCGTACCACTGGATGGGTCTGGGGTCAGAAGAGGGTGTAGCCGCCGTCGGCGACGAGCACCGTGCCCGTGGTGAAGGTCGAGGCGTCGCTGGCCAGGTAGATCACCGAGGGCGCGATCTCCTCCGGCGTGGCCGCCCGCTGCATGGGCGCGTCGTCGATCCAGCGGGGCTTGAACCGGGGGTCGTCCACGGGCGCCATGTCCGTCCCCACGTAGCCGGGGGCGAGCGCGTTGACGCGGACGTTGTACGGGGCCCACTCGGCGGCCAGGCTCTTGGTGAGCTGGTGGACGGCCGCCTTGGAGGCGTTGTAGGCGGGCTGCCACTGCGGGCGGTTGACGATCTGCGCCGAGATCGAGCCGATGTTGACGATGTTCCCGGCCCGCTGCTCCACGAAGTGCCGGCCGAAGACCTGGGAGCACTTCCACAGGGCGTTGACGTTCACGTCGAGGACGGAGTCCCACTCCTCGTCCGCCACCTCCAGCGCCGGCCGGTGGATGCAGGTCCCCGCGTTGTTCACGAGGACGTCCACCCGGCCGAAGTCGGCCAGGACATCGGCGAGGAGGCGTTCGACGTCGTCGCGCCGCGTGACGTCCACCCGGTAGGCGCGCGCCCGCACGCCGCGCGACTCGAGGTCCGCGAGCGCGGCCGCCGTGCTCCCGGTGTCTCCGCCGCCGTCGGAGGTCCCCGGGCCGGTGGCGGTCCCCGGGCCGGAGGCGGTCCCGCCGTCGGCATCTGCTCCGGGAGAGGTCCCGCCGGAAGCCCCGTCGTCGATGCTGCGGGCGGCGATCGCCACGTCGGCGCCGGCGTCCGCCAGGGCCCGGGCGAACGCCGCGCCGAGCCCACGCGTTCCGCCGGTCACCACGGCGACGCGGCCTGCCAGCCCGAAAGTCTCCTGCAAATTCATACCGGTCAGCCTCTCTGGTCCACGGACACCCGCCCGGTGCTGTGCGCACTCCGGGGCGCGGGCGTTTCTCCTGCCCCTCGAATCTAGGACCGGGCGGGGAGTGTGACTAGCGTCTCTCCAGTCCGGAACTGATACTTTCTTGCACCGCTGTGACGTGGGCGACGTAGGCTGGGGGCATGGCCCGTTCCCTGCTCGACCGTGCCGCAGCACCCGCCGCGCCCGCCGCATCCGTAGCACCCGCCGCGCCCGCCGCATCCGTGGCGGCCGACGCGCGGCCCGCGATGCGCGAGGTCGTCCCGCACGATCCCCGGCACTCCGCCCGCTGGCACCAGCACGACTACCCGGGGGTGTTCGCGCGCTGGAACTACCACCCCGAGTACGAGCTGCACCTGGCCCGCCGGCACGGCCAGTACATCGTCGGCGGGAGCGTCGGCCACTTCGAGCACGGCCAGCTGGTCCTGGTGGGACCGAACATCCCGCACGAGTGGCTGACGCAGGTGCCCCCGGGCGAGGTCCTCGAGGACTCGGACGTGGTCCTGCAGTTCCGGCACGAGTGGCTGCAGGAATGCGAGCTGCTCCTGCCCGAGCTCGGCGAGCTCGGCGACCTGTGGGCCAGGGCCAGGTTCGGCGTCGAGTTCGGCGGCGCCACCGCCGAGGACGCTGCCCGGCTGCTCGAGGCGGTCGGGGCCACCACCGGCATGGACCGGCTGCTGAGCATGCTGGACCTGTTCCGCCGGCTGGCGGAGGCTCCCGAGGGCGAGTACCGGCTGCTCACCGACGGGTGGGTGCCGCCGGCGAACACCCCGGACGCGCAGGAGATCGTCGGACGCGCGCTGAACTACGTCTCCGAGAACCTGACGGGCGACATCCGGCTGTCCGAGGCGGCACGCATGGCCGGCATGTCCGACTCCGCGTTCTCCCGGTACTTCGCCCGGGCCAGCGGCCAGAACTTCGCGGCCATGGTGCGCCGGCTGCGCATCGCCCACGCCAGCAAGCTCCTCCTGGGCACGTCGCTGCCGGTCGCCCGGATCGCCCACCAGGTCGGGTACTCCAACCTCTCCAACTTCAACCGCCAGTTCCGCCGGGAGACCGGGCTGACGCCCACGCGGTACCGCCGATCGGCCCGCTGAGCCGGACCTGTGCCCCTCCCGGGGCGCACCCGGCGCAGGCGCCCACCCGGGCGTCGCTCCGCTGCAGGCTCGCCTCGTGCGGCCGCCGTCGTTAGTCTTCGTCCCAGGGGGACCTGCGGGACTCCCGTCGTCGGACGACGCCGGACGACGCCGAAAGCAGCCGAACGAAGGAGTTCGCACATGACTTCTGCACAGACGGGTCCGCGTCTGGCCCGCCGCGCCGCCGGCTTCACGCCGTCCGCGGTCCGCGACGTCTGGGAGCTTTCCCTGCAGCCCGGCATGATCTCGCTGGCCGGCGGGAATCCCGATCTCTCCCTCATGGACCTCGACTGGATGGCCGAGGCGGCCGCCGAGGCCATCGCGACCCGGGCGGGGAGCACCCTCCAGTACGGCTCCGGGCCGGGCGAGGCGGCGCTCCGGGAGGCCATCCCGGAGGTCATGGCGGCCGAGGGGATCCTGGCCGCACCGGAGTCCATCCAGGTGACCAGCGGCTCCCAGATGGGCCTGGACCTGATCGTGAAGCTCCTCTGCGACCCCGGCGACACGGTGGTCGCTGAGGGGCCCACCTACGTGGGCGCGCTGGGCGTCTTCGGCGGCGCGGGCGTGCAGGTCCGGCACGTCGCGATGGACCACGACGGGATGGTCCCGGAGGACCTGGAACGGCTGCTCGAGGAGCTCGCCGCCGCGTCCCGGCTGCCGCGATTCGTCTACACCGTCCCCAACTTCCACAACCCGACGGGCATCACCCTGGCGACCGCACGCCGCCGTGCCGTGGTGGAGGTCTGCCGGCGCTTCGGCGTCCCGATCGTCGAGGACAACCCCTACGGCCTCCTGAGCTTCACCGAGGCGACGCGACCGTCGCTGCACGGGCTGGACCCGGACAATGTCCTGTACCTCGGCTCGTTCTCCAAGATCCTCTCCCCCGGCCTGCGCGTCGGCTGGGTCTGCGCGCCGCCGTGGCTGCGCCGCGAGCTCCAGCTGGCCGCGGAGTCGACGACGATCAGCGCCTCGGGTCTGAGCCAGGCCCTGGCGACGGCCTTCGTCCGGCAGACGCCCTGGCGGGAGTCGGTCGCCGCCGTGGCCGCGCGCTACGCCGAGCGCGCCGACGCGCTCTGCCGCGCCCTCGAGGACTCGCTGCCGGAGGGCGCCTCCTTCAGCCGGCCCGCGTTCAGCCGGCCGGAGGGCGGGTTCTTCAGCTGGGTCACGCTGCCGGAGCACTGGCGGGCGAACGAGCTGCTCGAGGCCGCGCTGGAGCGGAACGTGGTGTTCATCCAGGGCGCCTCCTTCTTCACGGACGGGCAGGGCGCCCACCAGCTGCGGCTCGCGTTCTGCTCGGTGCCGCCGGACGGCCTGCGGGAGGGCGTGCGCCGTCTCGCCGGCGCCATGGAGCAGTACGCAGCGGAGCTGGCGGCCGACCCGGCGTAGGCACGCGGGGCGGTGACGACCGGCGGCAGTCGGCGACGATGGCGGCCGTCAGCGGCGCGACGGCGTACGACGGCGCGGGAGACCCTCAGCGGCCGCGGGCGAACCGCTTCACGTCGACTGCGGGGTCGGCGAGCTGGACCGGGTCCACGACGATGCCGCGGTCGATGATGCGGCGCGCGGCGCGGATCAGCGCTCCGCCGTCGATCGCGGCGGCGCCGATCATGGTCCCGTCGGCCCCGAGGCGGAAGGCCGCCACGAGGGGTCCCCGCTCCGCGGACGCACCACCGGCGGCAGCCTCGGTCGAGGGCTCTGTGCCCGGGGCTCCCCCGCCAGCGTTCCCCACGGCTCCCTCAGCGCCCACGGCTTCGGCTTCGGCTTCGGCCGCAGCGAAGCGCAGGACAGTGGTCTCGCCGCCGACCATGCTCCCCACGCCCTCGACGTGCACGCCGTACCGGTCGGACCAGAACCAGGGCGCGCCGTGCTGCGGCAGCGGCAGGCCGAGCAGGGCCGCGGCGGCCGTGGTCCCGCTGTGCATGGCGTGCTCCCAGTGCTCGGCCCGGCGCCGCAGCGTCCCGTCGGCCGCACGGGTCCGCGCCGCGTCGCCGACCGCGTACACACGCGGATGGCTGGTGAGCTGGGACGGATCGACGACGACGCCGTCGTCCACCTCCAGGCCTGCGGCCTCGGCGAGCGCCGTGTCGGGGCGGACGCCGATGCCCACCAGGACGACGTCGGCCGGGACCGTGAGCCCGAGGTCGCCGGGCGCGCCCGGGGCGGTGGATGTCGGCTCGGCGGCGCTGGAGGCGCCGGCACGCGGCGCAGCGGGGCTCGCCGCGTCTGGGTCCACGTGGACGCTGAACCCCTCCGCGTGGCGCTCGATCGCGCTGGGCACCGCAGTGATGACGCGGACGCCGTGCTCGGCGTGCATGTCGTGGAGGCGCCGGGCGATCTCCGGGCCGACCGCCGGGACCAGGGGCGGGTCCACGGGCTCGATCAGCGTGGTCTCGGCTCCGAGCGCCGCGGCCGCGGAGGCGACCTCGGCACCGATGAGGCCGGCGCCGACCACCACGAGGCGACGGCCCGGCGAGAGCTCGGCCCGCAGCCGGTCGGCGTCGTCGCGGGTCCGCAGCGCCAGGACGTCCGGCAGGTCACCGCCGGGGACAGGGAGCCGGCGCGGCGTCCCGCCGGTGGCGAGGACGATCCGGTCCGCCGCGATCTCCCGGCCGTCGTCGAGCAGGACAGCGCCGCAGTCCGGGCGGATCTCGCGGACGCGTCCGGCGTGGAGGTCCACACGGTTCTCGACGAACCAGTCGGGCGGGGAGAGCAGGATGTCCTCGCCCGACTTCTCGCCGAGGAGGTACCCCTTGCTCAGGGGCGGGCGGTCGTAGGGCAGGCCGTCGGGGTCGACGAGCGTCAGCGAGCCCGCGTAGCCGTGCCGGCGCAGCTCGCGCAGCACCGTGAGGCCGGCGACTCCGCCGCCGACCACCACGATCGAGTCGATGCCCCTGCCGTTCGTCTCCATCGCCCCGGTCTCCGTCCTCGCCGCTTGCACTCGATGACCGGCCGGCTCAGGGAGCCTGGTTCGGGTACAGCACCAGATCGCCGTCGACGACCTCGACCTTGTGCGGGCGGACGCCGACGGTGGCGGGCATGCACGTGGCCTCGCCGGTCTTCAGGCAGAACCGGGCGGAGTGCAGCGGGCACTCGATCTCGGTGCCCTCGATCCAGCCGTCGGCGAGCGAGGCGGTCTCGTGCGTGCACGTGTCGTCGAGTGCGTAGAAGCTGCCGTCCTCGGCGTGGAAGATCGTCACGTCGTCGTCGGTCCCGATCTCCTCGGACGGGACCACGCGGGCCTCGCCCTCCTCGATCTCGGCGGCCGGGCCGAGGTTGATGGCGTCGCTCATGGTGGTGCTCCTTCTGTGGTTCCGCGGGGTGCCAGCTGCCTGCACGCGCACCCTCACGTTACCTGTTCCGGGGCATCTCGTGGCGGCGGCCGGGTGCCGGTGGGCAGGGTCGCCGGCGGCTGCCGCGCGCCGGGCGCAGCCGGCTCCGCCGCTGGGACGCTCGGGCCCACGGTGCATCTCCGCGTGAGGGCGGCGTCAAGAAGGGCGAGCGGGGCGTTAGCACGGCATTAAGAACGCCCCACGCACGGCACTCGGAGGCGTGGACTGTCCCATGGCGCCGACGGAACGGTCGGCTCCGCAGGCAGGACGAGAGCAGAGGAGCAGGACCGTGGCCGGGGCCGTACAGTCTCCACACCGGGATCCGGTCCGCCGGACCGTCCGGGCGCAGTGGTCGGCCGCGGCCGGCCGGCTGAAGCGATTCTTCCTGCAGAACCCCGTGCGACTGGTCCCGGTGGGGTTCCTCGCCGTCATCCTCCTCGGGGCCGCGATGCTGATGCTGCCGGCGTCCCGGGCCGATGCGGACGCACCGGTGCTCATGCCCGCCCTCTTCACCTCGTTCTCCGCCGTCTGTGTCACGGGGCTCATCACCGTCGACACGTCGTCGTTCTGGACGCCGTTCGGGCAGACGGTCATCCTGGCGCTGATCCAGGTCGGCGGGTTCGGCATCATGACGCTGAGCACGCTGCTGGCACTGGTGATCCGGAAGCGCCTGACCGTGCGCACGCAGCTCGCCGCCGCCTCGGAGACCCACACGCTCAATCTCGGCGACGTGCGCCGCGTCCTCCTGCGCGTCGCGCAGATCTCGCTGACCGTGGAGGCCGCCGTGGCCGCCGTCCTGACCGTCCGCTTCTGGATGGTCTACGACCATCCCCCCGGCACGGCGGTCTGGCACGGCGTCTTCCACGCCGTCTCGGCGTTCAACAATGCGGGATTCTCCGTCTTCAGCGACAGCCTCGTGGGGTACGTGGCGGACCCCTGGATCATCCTGCCCGTGAGCGCGGCATTGATCGTCGGGGGCCTGGGGTTCCCCGTTATCATCGAGCTGCTGAGCCGGCCCAGGACCCACAGGCTTCCCTCGATGCACCTCCGCCTGACCCTCTGGGGGACGGCGGTCCTGCTGTCCTCGGGCATGCTGGTCTTCGCCCTGCTCGAGTGGAACCGGCCCGAGACCCTCGGGGGCCTGACCGTCGGCGGTAAGCTCCTGGGCGCGTTCGGGCTGACGGCCTTCCCGCGCACCGCCGGGTTCAACAGCATCGACTACGGCCAGGCCTCGTCCGAGACGCTGCTGCTGACCGACACCCTCATGTTCATCGGCGGCGGCAGCGCCGGCACCGCCGGCGGCATCAAGATCACCACCTTCCTCATCCTGGCCTTCGCCATCTGGAACGAGGTCCGCGGCCACGACCAGGTGCTCGTGGGGGCGCGTGCGATCAGTTCCTCGGTCCAGCGTCAGGCGCTGTCCGTGGCCCTGATGGGCGTCGGCTCCGTCCTGCTGGGCACCGTCGCCCTGCTGGCCCTGACGGATCACGACCTCGAATCGGTCCTCTTCGAGTGCGTCTCCGCCTTCGCGACCGTGGGCTTGTCCACGGGCATCACGGGCGATCTGCCCGCGACGGGCGAGCTGGTGCTGATCGGCCTGATGTTCATGGGCCGCGTCGGGACCATCACCATCGCGGCCGCCCTGGCGCTGCGCACACGGCGGCTCCTCTACCGGTTGCCGGAGGAACGGCCGATCATCGGGTGACGGGCCGGGGATACTGGGAGGCAGAGGGCGGGGACGGGATGACCCGTCCCGCAGGGACCATGCGCAGGAGGCGACCGTGAGCACAGCAGACCCGTCGGCGTTCGAGGCCGACCTGCGGCGTCGTCAACGGTTCTCGCCGCTGAGCTGGAGGCGGCGGCTCGCCGGGTGGCTCCTCGCCGTCGTCGGCCCCGTCGCCCTGACCGCCGGCTTCCTCGGCTCCGGAACGGGCACGGACGCGACGACGCTCAACTTCCTCTGCCATCTCACGGTGGTGGTGTTCGTCGCGATCCTCGGCGGGTGGTGGCCCGCCGTGGCGAGCGCGCTGCTGAGCACCATGCTCCTCAACTGGTTCTTCACGCCGCCCACCGGCCAATGGCTGATCCACGAGCCGCTGAACGTGGTGGCCCTCTGCCTGTTCCTGCTCGTCGCGGCCGGGGTAGCACGCATCGTGGACATCGAGGCACGCCGGACCTCAGAGGCGGTCCGGGCCCGGCGGCAGGCCGCGGTCCTCTTCGAGCTGGCCGGAGGCGTGATCAGCGAGGGACTGAGCGTCCCGGCGCTGCTCGAGCGCCTGCGGGCCACGTACGGCCTCCGCGGCGTCGCCCTGGTCGGCCGCCCCGCTGAGACGAGCGGGACCGAGCGGGTCTGGGAGCTCGTCGCCAGTTCGGGTCCGTCCGTTCCGGACCCCGCCGCCTGCGACCGCACGCTGTCCGTGGACGCCCGGCACCGGCTGCTGATCGACGGGACCTCCCGCGATGCCTCCGACGACAGCGTGATGGAGGCTTTCGCCGCCCGGATCGCCGGAGTCCTCCAGCAGCAGGATCTGGCGGAGGCACGGCTGCGGGCACAGGAGCTGGCCGCCGGCAACTCCATGCGCACCGCTCTGCTTGCAGCCGTCTCCCATGACCTGCGCACACCGCTGGCCGGGATCAAGGCCGCCGTGTCCAGCCTCCGCATGGAGGACGTCCAGTTCAGCCCGGAGGACACCCGGGACCTGCTCCAGACCGTCGAGGAATCGGCGGACCAGCTCACGGAGCGGATCGAGGACCTGCTGGACATGAGCCGCATCCAGGCCGGCGAGCTGGTGGTCCACCGCGTCCCGCTCGAGGTGGACGACCTCGTGGCAGCAGCCATTCACAGCGTCGACGGGGATACCGCCGCGCGGCGCCGGATCCGGGTCGAGGTACCGGCCGAGTGCCCGCCGGTTCTGGGCGACCATGGGCTCCTGGTCCGGGTGCTCGCGAATCTGCTGGAGAACGCGCTGAAGTACAGCCGGGCAGAGGACGACGTCGTGGTCCTCGCCGATGTCGGAGAGGTACGGATCGTCGACCGCGGACCGGGGGTGCCGCGCGAGCAGCGGGAACAGATCTTCCGGCCGTTCCAGCGGCTCGGGGACCACGACGCGACCGTCGGCGTCGGCCTGGGCCTGGCGGTCGCCCGCGGGCTGGCCGAGGGCATGGGTGGCACGGTCCGCGCCGAGGACACGCCCGGCGGCGGTCTCACCATGGTGCTCTCGCTGCCGACCGGCGGAGAAGCAGCCCGCGGCGAGGAGGACGGCGGCGAAACGGACGACGGCGTAGCGGACGACGGCGTAGCGGACGACGGCGTAGCGGCCGCCGCCCCGGCGAGGCCCGAGGGGTGGAGGCCGCTGCCGTGAACGCCACCGTGCTGGTCGTCGAGGACGACACCCAGATCGCCCGGGCGCTGCTCGTCAATCTCCGGGCCCGCGGCTACGCCACGCACCACGCGGCGACGGGTCAGCAGGCCCTGAAGCTCGCGGCCGACGTACACCCGGACGTGGTCCTGCTCGATCTCGGCCTGCCCGACCTCGAGGGAGCGGACATCATCGACGGGATCCGGGGGTGGTCCTCCATACCGATCATCGTCGTCTCGGCCCGCGGCGAGTCGCACAGCAAGGTGGACGCCCTGGACCGCGGAGCGGACGACTTCATCACGAAACCGTTCGCGATGGATGAGCTCCTGGCCCGGCTGCGCGCCGCCCTGCGCCGGGCGCAGCCGGACGCCGGCGAGCCGCTCATCGAGACGTCCGACGGTCGGATGCGCATCGATCTCGCGAGCCGCTCCGTCTCCGTGGCCGGGGAACCCGTCCGTCTCACGAAGCTCGAATGGCGCCTCCTCGAGGTGCTCGCGCGCAATCCGCACCGGCTGATCGGACGGACCGAGCTGCTGACCACGGTCTGGGGCCCCAAGTACGGCGAGGAGTCCAACTATCTGCGCGTCTACATGTCCCAGCTGCGGTCCAAGCTGGAGTTGGACAGCTCGCACCCCCAGTACTTCCGGACCGAACTCGGGATGGGCTACCGCTTCACACCCTGAATCCCTGCCGCTCCGCGTCTCCACCGGCCAGCGGCCGGGTAGGAATGACGATCGAGCACCGTTTCGGTAGTGTTCCAGAGCACATCGCTGATCGAAAGGCCCGCCGCATGCGCTCCCGCCCTCTGCTAGCCGCCGTCGTCGTCTCCTCTTCCCTGGTCCTCGCCGGGTGCTCCGGCGGAGCGGCCCCCGCGTCCGAGCCGGCCGAGGGAAGCGCCGCGACAGCCGCCGAGGACTCCCGCCTGGCCTCCGTGAAGGAGGCCGGCGTCCTCAAGGTCTGCACCACCGGCGATTACCGCCCCTTCACCTACCTCGACCCGGAGACCGGCGAGTACGAGGGCATCGACATCACGATGGTCGAGGACCTCGCCTCCCGGATGGACGTCGAGGTCGAGTACGTCCAGACCACGTGGAAGGATCTGATGCCGGACTTCCTCACGCAGTGCGACATCGGCGTCGGCGGCATCTCCATCTCGCTGGAACGGGCGGAGCAGGCGTTCTACACCGAGGCGACCCTCGACGAGGGGAAGACGCCGATCACCCTCTGCGAGAACGTGGAGAAGTTCGACACGATCGAGGAGATCAACCAGCCCGGCGTCCGCTCCATCACGCCGATCGGCGGCACCAACGAGAAGTTCGCGGAGGAGCACTACCCGGAGGGCGAGATCATCCGCTTCGAGGACAACAATGCGATCTTCGACGAGATCATCGCCGGCCGCGCGGACGTCATGACCACGGACGCCTCGGAGACCCGGTGGGTGGCCAACGAGAAGCCGGAGCTCTGCGCCGTCCACCCGGACGAGCCGTTCAACTTCTCCCAGAAGGCGTACCTCCTCCCCCAGGGCGACGAGGCGTTCCAGGAGTACGTTGACCAGTGGCTGAACATGGCTGAGAACGATGGGACGTACGACGCCGCCAAGGAGCCCTGGTTCGGATGACGCAGAGGATCGTGGTCCTCACCGGGGCAGGCATCTCGGCGGAATCCGGGATCCGGACCTTCCGCGCGGCCGACGGCCTGTGGGAGGAGCACCGCCCGGAGGACGTGGCGACGCCGGAGGCCTTCGACGCCGATCCAGACCTGGTCCACCGCTTCTACAACGCACGCCGCGCGCACCTGGCGACTGACGGCGTGGAGCCGAATGCCGCCCACCTGGCTCTCGCCAGGCTCGAGGAGGAGTACGACGGCGACGTCCTGATCGTCACCCAGAACATCGACGACCTGCACGAGCGCGCGGGTTCTCGGAACGTCCTTCACATGCACGGGGAGCTGTTGAAGATGACCTGCACGTCCTGTGCCTCGGTCCGGGAGGCCTGGCCCGAGCTCACCGTGGAGGCCGTCTGTCCGGACTGCCGTGCAACGGGCACTCTGCGCCCGCACGTGGTCTGGTTCGGCGAGATGCCGATCGGCCTGGAGGAGATCTTCGAGGCCCTCGAGCACTGCAGCGTCTTCGCAGCCATCGGGACGTCGGGCAACGTCTACCCCGCGGCCGGGTTCGTCCACGTAGCGGCGGCCGCCGGGGCCCATACGGTGGAGTTGAATCTCGAGCCGTCGGAGGTGACCGCCGGCTTCGCGGAGGTTCGTCTGGGCCCGGCCGCGTCCGAGGTCCCGCGGTGGGTCGGCGAGGTGCTCGCCGGCCCGTAGCCGGGGGTTCTCCCGCGGGCGGCGTCCCTCCGCCGGGGGCTGCCGTCGGGCATCTGCTGTAGCGGCATGCTCCGGGGCCGCAGCCGGACAGGGACTGGTGAGCGCCGGGTCAGGAATCGTCGCGCGGCGCCTCGACATTCGGGTCGTAGTCGACCTCGTCGGGTTCCGGCGCGCCGGCCTCCAGTGCCTCGCGCCGCTTGGGGTCCTGCGGGATCTCACCGTGCGGCGGCCGGTTGTAGTACTTCTGGTATCGCTCGTCCTCGAACCTGCCCATGGCTTTCTCCGGTCGTCCTCGTCTGCGTCGCTCGACGCGGCCGGTCCACGCTGACCGACGCCTCCACCGTGGCACCGGACCGGTCCGGTGGCAAGGGTTCCGCTCCCGGACGCGCCGGCCCCAGCCGCGCTTCTCGGCGCGGTCCCGTGCCTCTCGCGGCGCGGGTCGATCCCGGTTCGATGACTTCTCCTCCACAGGGGTGGTGAGGGTCTTGGTCGTGCACAGGCGGGTTGCCGTCCCCGGTGGCGAGGGTGGTGCGGGAGGAGGATGGGGGTATGGATTTCAGCGGTGGAGCGAGCGGGGCGGGCGAGGTGCCAGCAGGGACTGCGGATGCCTCGCCTGCTGCCGTGCGGGATGCCGCCGCTACGGTCTCCGCAGCCGCTGTCGCTGCCGCCGCCATCTCTTCCTCGTCCCCTGCGTCGGTGTCGCCGTCGGTGGCGGGGCTGTTGGAGCGGTGGGAGGCGGTCTCGGCCGTGTTGGACGGGTTGGTGGTGGAGACGGTCGAGGCGGTGTGCGCGGGCCCGCTGGACGCCCACGCCGCGGCCTCGCTGGTGCACGTGCTGGAGTCGGTGGGCCGTCGCTCGGATCAGGGGCGGGTGCTGGGGGCCAGGGCCGCCGACGAGGCGGATCTGGCCGGGGCCGGTGCCTCGGGCACGGGGAGGGGCCTGTCGGAGTTCAAGGGCACGGCGGACTGGTTCCGGTACGCCGAGCGCGTGAGCACCGCGGAGACGAACCGGCGGCTGCTGCTGTCCCGGACCCTCCTGCCCCGGCGGGCGCTGACCGGGGAGCGGCTCGAGCCGAAGTACCCGCACCTGGGCGCCGCCACGGCCGAGGGGGACCTCTCGGCGGAGGCCGCGGTGACCGCGGTGCGCTCGTTGGAGCGGGTCGAGCCGCGGGCGCGGCAGCTGGGCCCGGAGGCGGTCGGGTTGTGGGAGGCGATGGAGGCCGGTCTGGCCGAGACGGCCCGCGGCGTGGACCCGGGCACGGTGGAGGCGGTCGGGCGGCAGTGGGAGGCCGCGATCGACCAGGACGGCCTGGCTCCCTCCGAGGCCGTGCGGAAGGCCCAGCAGGGCTTGTTCTACAAGGGTCAGCGTCAGGGGCTGCACCGGTTCCACCTGAACGTCACGACGGATCAGTTCGAACTGCTCCGCACGGTCACCGGCGCCGCGACCAACCCCCGCAACACCACCCCCGACACCACCGAGACCACCACCGACAGCGGCGCCTGCAATGGCGCCGACAGCGGCAATGGCAGCGGCGCCGGCAGCGGCAATGGCGCCGGCAGCACCGACGCCACGAGTGCGCCCGGATCCGGCACCGGCACCGCCGGCACCGGCGCTGCGGACACCGTTGGCGGCCCCGACGCCACTGGCATGTCCGGCCCCGAGGACGAGAATCGGCCGGCCGGTGCCGGGGACGAGCCGGCCGGCGCTGGTGGTGCCGGTGGTTCGTCGGTGGCGTTCCTGCCCGAGCCCGGCGCCGCCCTGGAGGACGACCGGTCGCGGGCGCAGCTGGAGCTCGACGGGATCCTCGCCGCCCTGAGGATCGCCCTGGCCACCGACCGGCTGCCCTCCACCGGAGGCCAGCGCCCCCAGATCATGATCGCCCTGGACCACCAGATGCTCCTGACCCAACTCAACAGCCACGACACCGCCAACCAGACCGGCGGCGTCTCCTCTCCGGGATGGCCGGACCGCCCCGACCCGACCGGCAACCCGCCGACCGGCCGGGCAGGCCGGGCGGCCTGGGCGAGTAGTG